>CAKPCK010000001.1 GCA_934141555.1 uncultured Clostridia bacterium
GAAAATTGGAATTTTTTAAATGAAAAGAAAATAAATACAAGAGATGTAGAAACATGTTTACATATTTTAAGTACAGACCCAGAGCAATTAAAGAAAACATATGAATATGTATCAGATGAAAAAAGATATGGAAAAAAGTACATAGAACAAATAACTACAATTTTAAGAGTACCAGTAGAAAGAATACAAGAGATAGAAGAAAGATGTCCAGAATTAACAAGCGAGAACAAATTAAGTGCAGCAATTTCTAGAAAAGATGTTGATGAAATAAAGAAAATAGAGCAAGTATGTAAAGAAAACGGAATAGAAGTAACAGGAACTATGTTTAAGAGAGCAGCTGCCGAAATAAAAGAAATAGTGGAAATATGTAAAGAAAACGGAATAGAAGCAACAGGAACAGTATTTAAGAGAACAGCAGCCGAAATAAAAGAAATAGTGAAAGTGTGCGATGAGAACGGAATAGAAGTAACAGGAAGTGTATTTAATAGAACAGCAACTGAAATAAAAGAAATAGTGAAGGTATGCCAAGAAAATAGAATAGAAGTAACAGGAAGTGTGTTTTTTAAAACAGCAGCCGAAGTAAAAGAAATAGTGAAAGTATGCAATGATAACGGAATAGAAGTAACAGGAAGCATATTTTTAAGAACAGGAGAAGAAATAAAAGAAATAGTGAAGGTATGCCAAGAAAATAGAATAGAAGTAACAGGAAGTGTATTTTATAGAACAGCAGCCGAAATAAAAGAAATAGTGGAAGTGTGCAATGAAAACGGAATAGAAGTAACAGGAAGTGTGTTTATGAGAACAGCAGCCGAAATAAAAGAAATAGTGAAAGTGTGCGAGGATAACGGAATAGAAGTAACAGGAAGTGTGTTTATGAGAACAGCAGCCGAAATAAAAGAAATAGTTGAAGTATGTAAAGAAAACGGAATAGAAGCAACAGGAAAAGTATTTAAGAGAACAGCAGCCAAAATAAAAGAAATAGTTGAAGTATGCAAAGAAAACGGAATAGAAGTAACAGGAAGTGTGTTTATAAGAACAGCAGCCGAAATAAAAGAAATAGTTGAAGTATGTAAAGAAAACGGAATAAAAGTAACAGGAAGTGTATTTTTAAAAACAGCAACTGAAATAAAAGGAATAGTTGAAGTATGTAAAGAAAACGGAATAGAAATAACAGGAAGTGTATTTTTAAAAACAGCAACAGAAATAGAAGAAATAGTTGAAGTATGCAAAGAAAACGGAATAGAAGTAACAGGAAGTGTATTTAAGAGAACAGCAGCCGAAATAAAAGAAATAGTTGAAGTATGTAAAGAAAACGGAATAGAAGTAACAGGAAATGTATTTTTAAAAACAGCAACTGAAATAAAAGGAATAGTGGAAGTATGTAAAGAAAACGGAATAGAAATAACAGGGAGTATATTTGTAAAAAATTCAAAACAATTAAAAGAAAATATTGAATATATGAAACAGAATTACGGAGAAGAATATTTAACACCTTTAATAGTATCTAAAAATTTAAAACATCTTCAAAAAACATTACCATATTTACAAAGTATAGGAGTATTGGAAACAATCAAAACAAGTGCATCAATTTTAGCATGGACATTAGAAGAAATAAAAGAAAGACAAGCATTTATAGAAAATATAGGTGAACCAATAGTAAAAGGAAATAAATTTAATTCTATATTTGGATTATCAAGAAAAAATTATCAAAAAAAGGTAAAAGAATATGAAGAAAAGAAAAAATTAATAGGAAAAATAAAAGGAGCAATACAAGAAGGACAAGAACTAGATGAACAAATAAATAGTAAAAAACAATCACAAAAGTAAAGAAAGGAGTTCATATAATACTTGTATATTATATGAAAAAAATAATGAATAGTAAATTACCAGCAAAACAAAAAAATGGAATTTTTTATAAAATTCTTCTAAAAATAAAGCAAATTTTTAGGAGAAAAAAATATGAAGAAGAAAATTTAGAAAGTAATAAAGTTATAGTTAATTCTAATAATCAATTTAAAAATGATATAAAAATAGATATTGAAAATATAGAATTTAATAATGAATATCAAAAGCAACAATTTATGGAACAATTAAAAAATAATCAAGAATTATTAGAGAAATTTTCAAATGACAGATTAAAAGTTATATTACAATATTATTTAGATGAAAATAACAAGAAAAGAGAAAGACTAAAAAAGATAAGTAATTAATTACGAAAGAGAGGATAAATAAAATGAGATTAAATATAGATTTTGAAAGAATGAAAGAAATATATGGAGATGAAATAGAAGAAATAATAAATGAAAATATAGATATTATCGAAAAAAACATACGATTTTTAAATGATTTAAAATTTGAAGATGCAGAAGGAATATTTGAAATGTATCCAGATTTATTTATGAATTTTCCAAAAAAATTTGAAGAAAAAATATTAAAACTTAAAGATCAACTTGGAGAAAATTATGTTGAAATAATAGAAAACGATACAAGTGTAGTAGAAAACATTATTTAGAAGGGAATAAATATGGTAAATAGAAAACAATTTGAAGAAATATGTAATAGATATGGATTAGATAGTAAGAAATTAATAAAAAATAATGAAAATGTATTGGAAAAAGCAGATTATAATAGCATTTGTTATGTACTTGATTTTTTAAGAGATACTTTGAAAGTAACACCAAATAATATAGAAAAATGTCCAAGTATATTATATTTAAAAATTGAAGCAATAAAAGAAAATTGGAATTTTTTAAATGAAAAGAAAATAAATACAAGAGATGTAGAAACATGTTTACATATTTTAAGTACAGATCCAGAGCAGTTAAATAAAACATATGAATATGTATCAGATGAAAATAGATATGGAAAAAAGTACATAGAACAAAGAACTTCAATTTTAAGTGTGCCAGTAGAAAGAATACAAGAGACAGAAGAAAAATGTTCAGAATTAACAAAAGAAAATATATTAAGTGCAGCAAATTCGAGAAAAGATGTTGATGAAATAAAGAAAATTGAACAGGTATGTAAGGATAATGAAATAGAAGTAACAGGAAATGTATTTTTAAGAACAGCAGCCGAAATAAAAGAAATAGTGGAAGTGTGCAAAGAAAACGGAATGGAAGCAACAGGAAATGTGTTTAGGAGAACAGCAGCCGAAATAAAAGAAATAGTTGAAATATGTAAAGAAAACGGAATAGAAGTAACAGGAAGTGTGTTTAGGAGAACAGCA
The DNA here is from genome assembly GCA_934141555.1 of uncultured Clostridia bacterium. GTDB lineage: Bacteria > Bacillota > Clostridia > TANB77 > CAG-508 > CAG-269. The sequence continues at coordinate 3,230 of CAKPCK010000001.1, forward strand.
GCCGAAATAAAAGAAATAGTAGAAGTATGTAAAGAAAACGGAATAGAAATAACAGGAAGTGTATTTTTAAAAACAGCAGCCGAAATAAAAGAAATAGTAGAAGTATGTAAAGAAAATGGAATAGAAGTAACAGGAAGTGTATTTTTAAAAACAGCAGAGGAAATAAAAGAAATAGTGGAAGTATGTAAAGAAAACGGAATAGAAGTAACAGGAAGTGTATTTTTAAGAACAGCAGCTGAAATAAAAGAAATAGTGGAAGTATGTAAAGAAAATGGAATAGAAATAACAGGAAGTGTATTTTATAGAACAGCAGCCGAAATAAAAGAAATAGTAGAAGTATGTAAAGAAAACGGAATAGAAGTAACAGGAAGTGTATTTTTAAGAACAGCAGCCGAAATAAAAGAAATAGTGGAAGTGTGCAAAGAAAATGGAATAGAAGTAACAGGAAGTGTATTTAAGAGAACAGCAGCCGAAATAAAAGAAATAGTTGAAGTATGCAAAGAAAACGGAATAGAAGTAACAGGGAGTGTATTTAAGAGAACAGCAGCCGAAATAAAAGAAATAGTAGAAGTATGTAAAGAAAACGGAATAGAAGTAATAGGAAGTGTATTTTTAAGAACAGCAGTCGAAATAAAAGAAATAGTGGAAGTATGTAAAGAAAACGGAATAGAAGCAACAGGAAGTGTATTTAATAGAACAGCAACTGAAATAAAAGGAATAGTTGAAGTATGTAAAGAAAACAGAATAGAAATAACAGGGAGTATATTTAATAAAAATTCAAAACAATTAAAAGAAAATATTGAATATATAAAACAAAATTATGGAGAAGAATATTTAACAACTTTAATAGTATCTAAAAATTTAAAACATCTTCAAAGAACATTACCATATTTACAAAGTATAGGAGCATTAGAAACAACAAAAACAAGTGCATCGATTTTACTTTTAACATTAGAAGAAATAAAAGAAAGACAAGCATTTATAAAAAATATAGGTGAAACAATAGTAATAGATGGTAAATTTAATCGTATATTTGGAATGCCCAAAAAAAGATATCAAAAAAAGGTAAAAGAATATGAAGAAAAGAAAAAAATAATAGGAGATATAAAAGGAGCAATACAAGAAGGACAAGAACTAGATGAACAAATAAATCACAAGAAACAAGAACAAAAATAAAAAGAAGGAGAATTAAACAATGGGGTTAAGATTAATATATGGAAGAGCTGGAACAGGAAAAAGTGAAAAATGTTATAAAGAAATATCAGAAAAAATAAAACAAAACAACAAAATATTAATAATAACACCAGAGCAATTTTCATTTACAGCAGAAAAAAAGCTAATGGAAGCAATAGAAACAGAAGCAGTATTCAATGCAGAAGTTGTAACATTTAGCAGAATGGCATATAGAGTAATACAAGAAATAGGAGGAAGAACAGAAACAAATTTAAGCAAATGTGGAAAAGCAATGTTAATATACTCAATATTAAACAATTGTAAAAAAGACCTAAAATTTCTTGGAAAAACAGACGAAAATGTTGACATGGCAGGAACAGCAATAACAGAATTCAAAAAACACGGAATAAGTGTAGAACAATTAAAGCAAGAAACAGAAAAACAAAGTGATATATACTTAAAAAATAAATTAAACGATATAAATATGATATATGAAAAATTCCAAGAACAAATTGCTGGAAAATATATAGATGAAACAGACTTATTAACAATATTAGCACAAAATGTGGATAAAGTACCTGATTTTAAGGATAATTTGATATATATAGATGAATTTGCAGGATTTACAAGTCAAGAATATGATATTATTCAAAAACTTGTAAAAATTGCAAAACAAGTAACAATAACAATATGTACAGACACAATACATGAAATAAAAAATGTAGATACAGACATATTTTATTCAAATCAAATAACAATAAATAAATTATTACAATTAGCATCAGAAAATGATATTAAAATAGAAGAAGTAGAATTAGAGCAAACATATAAATTTAAAACACCAGAATTAAAGCACTTAGAGAAAAATTTATATAATTCAAAAATAGACTATTTTGAACAAATTCCACAAAATATAAAAATATTTCTTGCTAAAAATCAATATTCAGAAATAGAAGAAGTGGCAAAAAAAATATATAAATTAGTAAGAGATGAAAACTACAGATATAGAGATATAGCAGTAATTACGAAAAATATAGACATATATTCAAGTTTAGCAAGAGCAATATTTGACAAATATAACATACCAATATTTATAGATGAAAATAGAGACTTGAGTCAAAACATTTTAGTACAATATGTACTCTCAATATTAGAAATATTTACAAAAAATTGGACAGAAGAAGCAGTACTAAATTATATAAAAATAGGATTTTCAGAAATAGATGAAGATGATTTATTTAGATTAGAAAAATATTGTTTAAAATGGGGAATTAAACAAAACAAGTGGAAAAAAGAATTTACATATGGTAATTACGAAGAAAAAGATAAAGAAGAAATAGCAAGATTAGAAGAAATAAGAAAACAAATAATAGAACCATTAATAAGCTTAAAAAATAAATTAGACGAAAATAAAACAGCAGAAGGAATATCAAGGACAATATATAATTTTCTAATAGAGCAAAATATAGCAGAAAAAATAAAACAAAAACAAGAAAAATTAGAAGAGCAAGGATTAATAGATTTATCAAATGAATATCAAAACAGTATACAAACAATTATAGATATATTAGATGAAATAGTCCTTGTTTTTAAAGATGACAAAATAACATTAGACAAATATGCTCAAATTTTAAAAGTAGGATTTAAAAATAGTAGTTTAACAAAAATACCAGGGACACAAGACCAAGTGATGATGGGAGATATAGACAGATCAAGAAGTCATAAAGTAAAAGCAATATTTATAATAGGATTAAATGATGGAGTATTTCCAAGTGTAAGAAAAGATGAAGGATTTTTGAATGATGCTGATAGAGAGATTTTAAAACAAGATGGAATAGAACTTGCAAAAGGAACAATAGACAAATTATATGAAGATAATTTCAATATATATAAAGCATTTACAACAGCAGAAGAAAGATTGTATTTATCATATCCATCATCAGATATGCAGGGAAAAGCATTAAGACCATCAATGTTAATAAATAAAATCAAAAAAATCTATAAAAATATAGAAGAACAAAGTGATGTAATAGAAGAAAAATCAGAAATATTAAATCAAAATACAACATTTGAACAATTAATAAAAAATATTAATAAATTAAAAGACACAGAAATTGAAAAAATGTGGTATTATGTATATGACTATTATAAAAAAGACGAAAATTGGAACAATAAATTACAACAAAGCTTAAAAGGATTAGACTATTCAAATTTACCAGAAAAAATAAAACAAGAAAATATAGATAAACTATATGGAAATAAATTAACAACAAGTATATCAAAACTAGAACAATATAGAAGATGTCCATTCTCATATTTTTTACAATATGGGCTAAAAATAAAACCACAAGAAGAATTAAAAGTACAAAGTTTCGACACAGGAACATTTATGCATGAGACAATTGATGAATTTTTCTCAATTGTAAAAGAAAATGGATATCAATTATCAGAACTAACAGAAGAACAAATATCAGAAATAATAGACAAAATAATTGATGAAAAACTTTTACAAAATAAAAATTATATATTTACATCAACAGCAAAATATAGAGCATTAGTTGTAAGATTAAAAAGATTAGTAAAAAAAGCACTAAAATATATAGTGGAAACATTAACATTAAGTGAATTTAATGTATTTGGAACAGAAATAGAATTCGATGAAAAAGGAAAATATAAACCAATTAGAATAACATTAGATAATGGAAAAAATGTTGAAATAATAGGAAAAATAGACAGAATAGATACAGCACAAAATGAAGATGGAAAATATTTAAGAATAATTGACTATAAATCATCAATAAAAAACATAGACTTAAATGAAGTATATGCAGGATTACAAATACAATTATTAACATATTTAGATGCAGCATGTAAAGAAGAAGATTTATTACCAGCAGGAATTTTATATTTCAATTTAATAGAGCAAATGGTAAAAACAGAAAAAAATATCGGAATTGAGAAAATAGAAGAACAAATAAGAAAAGGTTTTAAAATGAAAGGACTAATATTAGCAGATGTAAAAGTAGTAAAATTACATGATAAAAATCTAGATAGTGGATATTCAAATTTAGTTCCAGCATATATTTCAAAGAAAACTGGAGATATAAGTGAAGGAAATTCTAGTTGTGTAAGTAAAGAAGAATTTAAAGATTTACAAGATTATATGTATAAAGTAATAAAACAAATTTCAAATGAAATCTTAAGTGGAAAAATAGATTTAAAACCATTTTATAAAAATAAAAAAACACCATGTAGTTATTGTGATTATAGAAGTATATGTAATTTCAATAATGGAGCTTGTCAAAATAAATATAATTTCATTGATGAAAAGAGTAAAAAAGAGATATTAGAAAAAATAAAACAGGAAAAGTCTAATTAGCTTAGAATAAGAAAAGGCTTGGCTTATAAGGTGTAAGAAAGAAATGACAGAAGCCAAAAAAAGTTAAGTTTCAGGAAAGGAATATCAAAATAATGAAAGACTTATCTAATGAAAATGTAATTCATATCGTTAAAGATGGGGTACAATATTTACAATTTAGAAGATTATTAGAATATAGTGATATTTTAGTACATGCCTATAGTTTAGGAATAGATAAAAACTTTAGGACTGCAAGAGCAAAAACTGCAGAACAAATAACTAAAGAAGAATTTAAAGAAGCCAGTAAAGACTATGCAGATTTATGTAATGCTATTGAAGTGAACTATATAGATGTAGTAAAACCAAATCAAGCACATACTAAAAATGTAAAAAAAGTAGATGAACATGTAAACATTAACAAACCAGACTTTAACTTAAAGGAATATGATTTAACAGATGGTTTAATAACAAACAAATCTAATATTTTATTAGCAACAACAAATGCAGATTGTATATTATTAATGTTTTTTGATCCAATAAAAAAAGCAATAGCAAATGTACATTCAGGATGGAAAGGTACACTTCAAAGAATTTCAGTGGAAACAGTTGAAAAAATGCAAAAAGAATATGGAAGCAATCCAAAAGATATTATTTGTTGCATATGTCCAAGTATAAGAAAATGTCATTTTGAAGTTGAAAAAGATGTACAAACTTTATTTGAAAATGAGTTTAAAGATTTAAAATTAGATGAAATTATAGAAAGAAAATCAGAAAGTAAATGGCTAATAGATACAGTAAAGATAAATGAAGAAATTTTGCAAAAAGCAGGACTAAAAAAAGAAAATATTGTAGATTGTGGAATTTGTAGTGTTTGTAATTCCGATTTAATACATTCATATAGAGTAGAAAAAGAAAAATATGGATTATCAACTGCAATAATTGGATTAAAATAGTAGAAAAGGAAATGTTGTAAAATGGAAGAATTTAAAGTTGTAATGCAAATATTATATAAAGAAAACAAATATTTAATTTTATTAAATACAAAACATCAAAAATATTTTTTAAAAATATTAGATGATGAAAAATTTATGTATCCAACAATGCAAGAATTTACAGAATTATATAGTATTTTTGAAAACAATGAAATAAGAAATAAATGTTATCAAAAAGGTTTTCAACAAGCTGAAAACAATTCAAAATTTAAACATAAAAAGTTAAAATTTGAACCTAAAATTATTTTAGAAAAGACTTTAGTTTCCCTAGTAACAGCAATTGCAATTTTAAATGCTGGACAAAGTGTAAAAGCTGAGTGGAATAATCAAGAGATAATTAACAAAGACCAGATTCAGAATCAAATTGATTTAATAGGAAGAGAAGATATTAATCAAGAAAATTCAAGCAATGAATTAGTAACGATTCAAAGATTTGCACCAAATGAGTATAAGTTATTAACAGGAAATTCTGGAAGAGATTTATATTTTGACTCTGTAGATGAGTTTTCTACCTACTTAGGCGGAGAAAAAGTAACATATCAAGAAATTGAAAATAAAATTCGTCAAAGTAAAAATATCCCACAAAAGTATAAGGGGATTTTAATAGAAGGCTTAGAAAATCTAAAAGAAACAATGCCTAATTTAAACTTATCTGTGTTAAATCAACATTTAAATAGAGGATTAAAAATTGTGGAAAAAACAGGTAAGGAAATTACTGAGCAAGAAGGAAAAAATTCTATAGCAGCATTTGACAAATCAAACAGTACAATGATTGTAAATCCTCAAAATGTTAATGAAGAAACTTTGTTACATGAATTAGCACATGCAATTACAGGAATTATAATGCAAAAATATGGAAAAAATATATACATGGGAACTGAAGCAATAATTTATTTTAAAGATAGTGAACAATTAGAAATATATGGAAGTGGATTCTCAGAGGGAATTGCAGATATTATTGCTCAAAAAGCATTAGGTGACAAAGGAATTCAAAATGGTAGTTATCAACCAATAAGTGAGCAGTTAGAAGTAATGTTAAATGTAACGAAAATGAATTCAACAGATTTTGTGAATAAAGGTACAACTCGATTTATTCAAAATTCTAAAAAAGTAGGAGTAGAAAATGTTTATGATAATATATCTAGTTGTGATATGTTATGCACAGCTTTACAAAAAGGAATGAGTATAAAATCAGAAATGAATGTTAAACAGAATTTGTATGATTTTTTAATAAATTATGCTTCAAAACAATTAAGAGAAGGAATGAGCAAAGAAAAAGTAATAAAAAGTATAGACAATGCAATATTTAATACAACATTTTCAAATATGGTTGTATTTGAGGATGGTAAAGCTGTAGAAAGTTTTGAAATGATGGATTTGAGAAATGAAATAGTAAATGAAATTCAAAAACAAAAAATAGAAATTGAAAGAGATTAGAGAGATACAAGAGGACATAAAATTATATGTATAAGGAGGAAGAATTGATAATCCCAGAGAAATTAAAAAAAGGCGATTTGATAGGAGTTGTTGCACCATCAAATCCCATAATTGGAGAAAATATAGAAGAAATTCAAAGTGCAAAAAAAATAATTGAAAATTTAGGTTTTAAAGTGAAATTTGCTACAAATTTATTTTCAAATACAAATAAATATAGTTCGAGTGCCAAGGAAAAAGCACAAGATATAAATGAGATGTTTGAAGATAAAATGATAAAAATGATATGGTGTGCTAAAGGTGGAGAAAATAGTAATTCAACATTTGAATATCTTAATTTTGAATTAATAAAACAAAATCCTAAAATAATTTGTGGATATAGTGATATAACATCATTAACAAATATAATAACTCAAAGAACAGGTTTAATTACATATAGTAGTACAAATTTTAAAACAATTGCAACAGATGAAACAGATTATAGTTTAAAACAAGTATTAAGCAGATTTGTAGAAGGAAATTTGCAATTAGGGGAATCAGAAGATTACAAAATAATTCAAAAAGGAAGGGGAGAAGGAAAACTAATTGGCGGAAATTTAAGTTTGACAAGAGCTTTGGTATCAGGAAAATATAATATAGATTTCACAGACAAAATATTATTTCTAGAGGAATTGGGATTTGAAACAGATCCTGCTCTTATAAGTAATTATTTATATTATATGAAACAAAATGAAGTATTTAAAAAAGTAAAAGGTATATGGCTAGGAAATTATACACACGAAAGTCAAATAACATTAGAACAAATTTTGTTAGATACAATAGGTGATGAATTTAAAGGGCCAATTATAAAATCAGATAATTTTGGGCATATCGAGAAAAAAATAGTAGTTCCAATAGGAACAAATGCTCAAATAGACACGGCTATGAAATTACCAATTAAATTGTTGGAAAATTGTGTAAAATAAAAAAGGATTCAAAAATTCAAAATACTTTTTGGTATAATGGATTTTGAATCCTTTTATTAATTTTTAAAATATTTTCCTTGCCATAAGTCATTATCGCGAAGATATTTATCAAGACCATTCATAATCCATTTTTTGTGAGAATTCCAATCAGGAGCAACAAGCAAATCTTTAGGAGCATCACCTGAAATACGATGAATAACAATATTAGGATTAATATGTGATAAAATATATCCTGCACATTCTAAGTAATATTCAAGAGAAATAGGAGAATATGTTCCATCATAATACATATTAGCTAAAACTGTGTTTTTAACTACATAAGTGCAATGAATTTTTAAACCTTGAATATTGTGTTTATTAATAAAAGTAACAGTGTTTTTTATATCTTCGAAAGACTCATTTGGCAATCCAACCATGATATGTGTAACAATATCAATATTATATTTATTAAGTAAAGAAACAGCATCTGAAAACTGTTGTGAAGAATAACCTCTATTAATTAATTTACCAGTTTCATAATTAGAAGTCTGTAAACCAAGTTCAACCCAAATATAATATTTATTGCAATAAGATTTTAATAGTTTGCAAACATCTTCATTTATACAATCAGGACGAGTAGCAATAGCTAAAGCAACAATTTTATCATCAATTAAAGCAGAATCATATTTAAGTTTTAAATTATGAATAGAATCATAAGTATTAGTAAAATTCTGAAAATAGGCAATAAATTTATTTGCTCTTTTAGCTTTGTATGTTGTAAAATAATTTTTGACTTGGCTAGAAATAAAGTCTTTAATACTATATGAATTAGATTGAAATTTTATATGATCACCAGATCCTCGGTTACTGCAAAAAATACAGCCACCCTTGCTAATAGTTCCATCTCTATTAGGACATGAAAAACCTCCATCAATACAGATTTTTAAAGTTCGTTCACCAAATTTATCTTTCAAATATTTATTTAAATGTTTATATCTCTCTAAATTTTCCATAATAAAAATAGTATAGCACAAAAACTTGAAAAAACCAAGACAATAATATATAATAAATTCACATATTTATTTTGTACAAAAAATCACCAATTAGGTCACTTTTTATTATAAAATAAAAATAATTAAAAAAACAAATTTCAGGAGAAAATTATGTTAAAAGAAAAAATTAGTGAATTGTCAGAAAATATGAAAAAAGATCATATAAATGAAAGTTCAGCACAATGTGCATATTATACAATATTATCATTTATACCATTTATAATGTTAGTAATAACACTTATACAGTATACAGGAATTGTACCTCAAACATTATTTGATGCAATATCAAAAATTGTACCATCAAGTATGAATGAAATGATATTGGGAATTGTTCAAGAAGTTTATTCAAAATCAATAGGAACAATTTCAATATCTGTAATATTCACAATATGGGCAGCAGGAAAAGGATTATATGCATTGACAAATGGATTACAAGTTGTGTATAATACGGGAAGTAAAAAAGAAACATCATACATATACAATAGAATAAAAGCAGTAGTTGAAACAATTGTATTTATTATATTAATTGTGATGGGATTAACAGTATTAGTATTTGGAGATGGAATTATAAGTATAATAAAGGAAAAGTTTGGAACATTAAAAAATTATAATATAATATCATCAATTTTTACAGAAATTGGGCTTATATTTATAACATTTATAATATTTTTATTATTATATAAATTTATGCCTAGACATAAAGTATCATTTAAATATCATGTATATGGAGCTATATTTGGTGCAATAGCACTTAATATAATTTCATTTATATTTTCAAGATATTTAACAATATTTAAAGGTTTCTCAATAACATATGGAAGTTTAACAACATTAATGTTAATAATGATGTGGACATATTCATGTTTTTATGCATTATTTTTAGGCGCAGAATTAAATAAAATAATAAATCAAGGAAGGAAAAATAAAAAATGAATATTGAAGAAATAAAAATATATATACTAATATTTTTTATATATGCATTTGCTGGATGGGTAATGGAAACAACATCAATATCAATAAAAAACAAAAAGTTTGTAAATAGAGGATTTTTAATTGGGCCTGTTTGTCCAATTTATGGATATGGAGTAGTATTAGTAAGTTTATTATTACAGAAGTATCAAAATGATATTATAGTAACATTTTTTATGTCTATAATAATTTGTGGTTTTTTAGAGTATTTTACAAGCTATTTTATGGAAATAATATTTAAAGCAAGATGGTGGGATTATAGCAAAAGAAAATTTAATATTAATGGTAGAGTTTGTTTAGAAAATTTAGCATTATTTGGAATAGCAAGTTGTGTAATAATATATGTTACAAATCCATTTATTATTAAATATTTAAGAATGATACCAAGTGTTGTACAAAATGTATTAATAGGAGCACTAGTAGCAATTCATTTGGTTGATAATATTGTATCATATAAAATTATACTTAACTTGAAAAAGGTATCAAATGAAATTAAAGATGATACAATTGAAATTTCAGAAAAAGTTAAGAATATTATACATAGTAAATCTAGACTATATAGAAGATTGGTAAATGCATTCCCTAATATAAAAGAAAAAGTTCAGTTTAAAAAATGGACTTTAAAAGAGAAACTAGAAGATATAAAAAAGAAAATAAAGAAAGAGGCTTAGGCTTCTTTTTTTTGTTTTTAAATTAGAAAAAATTTATAGATAAAAAGACTAATTATGACAATTTTAGAAAAATTGTTTGAATAATTATTTACAAAAATAAAGCCAAAATGTTATAATATATTTAAGAGATTTTTACAAAGGAGGGGAATTATATGAGAAATAAAAAAGAAAAAGGTATTTCAATGATAGCATTAATTGTAACTATAATAGTTTTAATGATTTTAGCAGTAGTATCAATACAAATATTGAGAAGTGACAATGGAATAATAAATCAAGCTAATAATGCAAAAAAAAGTAAAGTTGCAAGTGAAGAGATAGAATCAGTAAAATGGGCTGCAGCACAAGCAACAGGAGATGAAGAAAATGAAGCAGGAATATTAACTAATGATAATGGAAAAGATTTAATAGATAAATATTTAAAAAAATATATTGATGAAAAAGCAGAAGCTTCAGATCAATTAGATTACACAATATACCAACCAGGAGAAGTAGTTGAAGGAAAAGATATAGGTTTAACAAATGATGTATTTGTTGTTAAATTTAAAGAATCAGAAAACATTTATATTATAGATACAGATGGAAACGTACATAAAGATACAGGTGGTAATATAAGTGAAGAAATTGCTAAAAGAGATGGTATTATATTATCAAATGATACTATGGAAGTAAATAATGAAACAACACATACAATAACGATAACGACAAATGCTAAAGATTTGAAAATAACAAATTCAAATGATTCTGTTATAGAATTAACAGAAAAAACTGATAAACAAATAACATTTGTTGCAAAAGCAATAGGAAGATCTACAATAACTGTGGAAACAGAAAATGGAAAGAAAGCAAGATGTTATGTATTAGTACATCAAGAACCAAAAAAATTAACCCTTGATGTTACAAATATAATGTTCGATTTATCAGAAAATATTAAAGAACATCAAGTTACAGCAACAATAGAACCAACGACAACAAATTATAATACAGAAATAACATGGACAAGTAGTAATCCAAGTGTTGCAGAAGTAAATTCTAGTGGAAATCCAGATGGACAATTAAAATCTACAGCAACAATAGTAGCAAAATCAAATGGTACAGCAACAATAACAGCTTCAACACCGAATGGAGTAACAGCAACATGTGAAGTAACAGTACATACAACTCCACAATCTATATCAATAAGTGGAACATTTGAATTAGATTTAAGTACTAATAATACTGAAAAATTAAATGTTGTATATAATCCAATAACATCAGATTATAGAAATATAATAAAATGGACAAGCAGTGATACGAATGTAGCTCAAATAGACCAACAAGGAAATGTAACAGGAGTATCAAATGGAACGACAACAATAACTGCTGAGACAGAAAATGGAAAAACAGCAACATGTGAAGTAATAGTACATACAACTCCAAAATCAATAACTTTAAATAAATCATCATTGATGCTTGATATTTCAGTTAATAATGCTGAGACATTATCTGTAGCAAGTTATAATCCAGATACTTCAGATATAAAGAGAGGAATAACATGGTCAAGTAATAATGCAGGAGTTGCAACAGTAGATAGTTTAACAGGAAAAGTAACAGCAAAATCAAATGGAAATGCAACAATAACAGCCACAACAGAAAATGGAAAAACAGCAACATGTGAAGTAACGGTACATACAAGTCCAACGAAAATAACAATATCAGGAAAAACAGCATTAGATATAAGTGGGATTAACGGAAATAAATCTGAAAGGTTAACTGTTAATTATGAACCAGTAACATCAGATATTTATAGAGATATTACATGGGAAACTAGTAATGCTGGAATTGTAACAGTTAGTGGAGGAACAATAACAGGTACGGCAAATGGAAGTGCTACAATAAAAGCAACTACACAAAATGGAAAAAATGCTAGTTGTTCTGTAGCTGTACAAACATCAATATCAAGTATTTCATTAAACCATACTAGTGTAACGTTAGATTTAGTTGGAACAAAAACAGTGCAATTGACAGCAACTATAAATCCAGGAAGTCATACAGAAGGATATCATTGGACAACTTCAAACCAAAATGTTGCATCAGTAAGTAATAGTGGATATGTAACAGGTAAAGCAAATGGAAGTGTTACAATTAAAGCAGTAAGTTCAAGTGGTAAAGTTTCTGCAAGTTGTAGTATAACAGTAAAAACTTCTGTTGCTGTAGCTAGTAATAGTACTAAGTCATCATATTCACTAGAAGGTGGATATACTACAACAGTATGTCATGAAGAAGAAAAACATTGTGTAGAAGGAAATTGTATTGCATGGGATAGAACATGTGTTGAGTATGAAGAAGACTTTTGGGGAGCTGTTAAATGTCATTTTTGGGATCAAAAATGTACAGAACATGAAATAGTATGTCATGATGATTGTGTAGATGAAGAAGATATATGGCACAGTGGTTATACAAGAATTTCATTTAATTTAAATACTTCTGTAGATACAAGTAAACTAAAATTATCTTGGAGTGGATCTAATTCAGTTTCAATAAGCAGTTTATCAAAGAGTGGTACAAAATATTCTTTTACATTGTATAATGATTCTAGTAGTTATGCTAAAGGAAGTGTTACATTAGTATATAAAGATTCAAATGTAACATTATATACATGGACAATAAAATAATAAAAGGAGAAAATCAAATGAAAAAAAGTAAAACGATAATTACTATATTAACAATATTATTAATTATAAGCATAATTTCAATAATATTTCTAATTTTAAAAATGAATAAAAATAACAAAACTAATTTGAATCAGGAATTCTCTAAAGACGCATTTCAATTTAAGTATGACTATGAGGATTTAAACGGCATCCAAAATTCATCAGGAAATACATATAATACCGTAAATATAGATATAAATAATCCAATTCAATATGTTGATCTAGAAAAATTAGTTAATGTTATAGATACAGAAAATGCAATTATTTATATAAGTAGTCCAACATGTCCATATTGTAGAGCAACAGTAGAGATTTTATTAGAGACAGCAAAAGAATTAAATATAGAAAAGATATATTATTATGATGCTTTTAAGGAAAGAAGTATTGCTAATTATGATGAATTAATGAAAAAACTAGAAGATAAAGAAATTGTAACTTTTGGGGAAGATATGAAATATTCATGGGGAATACCATTACTTATAGAAACTAGAGATGGAGAAGTTGTTTCGAAAGTTAGTGGCGTAACATATAAATTAAATGAAGGCCAATCAAAATATGATTCTGTAACTGATGAACAAAAAAAGATAGTACATGATAGATATTATCAAAACTTAAAAAATTATTTAAATGAAAATTAATTTATAAAAGAAAGCTAAGTGTGTGACTAAATGTCAACAATTTAGGAGAAAGAAGAAGTTTTTATATAAAATTTCTTCTTTTTTGATATATAAATGAAAAAAGAAATTGTCTATATTTAGTTGATACATACAATAATTTATAAAGTTAAATGCAGTACTTGTAAATTTAATGGCAATATAGTAAAATAAAAGTATGCTTAAAGTTCAGTTAATATGAAGAATGAAATAATAGCATTGTCAGTAACTATTGAAATATTATTAATGTTAACTATTATTAGATATAATTGAAATCAGAATGAATATATGGTAGGAAGTGGAAAGTTATGTTTAACATTGAAGAACAATTAAAAATGTTACCAGATAAACCTGGAGTATATATAATGCATGATGCAGATGACAAAATAATATATGTAGGAAAAGCTGTTAATCTAAAAAGAAGAGTAAAATCTTATTTTAGAAAAACAGATAAAACTGAAAGAATAAAAAGAATGGTATCATTAATAGACCATTTTGAATACATAGTTGTTGATAATGAAGCAGAAGCATTAATATTAGAATGTAATTTAATAAAGAAAAATAGACCTAAATTTAATGTATTATTAAAAGATGATAAAACATATCCATATATAAAAATAGATATAAAATCAGATTATCCAAATGTGACAATAACAAGAAAAATAATAAATGATGGTTCAAAATATTTTGGACCATATGCAAATCCTGGAGCAGCAAAAGAAATGCTTGATTTTATAAAACAAAAATATAAAATTAGACAATGTAAAAATTTCAGGTCTGAAACAAGAGCCTGTTTAAATTATCATATAAATAGATGTTTAGGTCCATGTATGGGATATGTTTCAAAAGAAGATTACAGAAAACAAATTGATGAAATAATAGACATCCTTGATGGAAAAGTTGATAAAGTATTAAAAGAACTTGAAAAACAAATGATTGAAGAGTCAAGTAAAATGAACTTTGAACAAGCCGCATATATAAGAGATAGAATGTTAGCGATACAAAGAGTTAATGAAAAACAAAAAGTATCAAATATAACAGAAAATAATATAGATGTAATAGGAATTGCAAAATCTGAAATTGAGGTATGTGTTGAAATATTTTTTGTTAGAGGAAGCAAAATGGTAGGAAGAGAACATTACTTTTTTCAAGACATAAGAGAAATGGAAGACAAAGAAATAATTTCAGGGTTTATCAAACAATATTATATAGATAGTCAAAATTTACCTAATAAAATAATGGTAAGAGAAGAACTAGAAGATCAACAAGCAATAGAACAATGGCTAAGTAAAGAAGCTGGAAGAAAAGTAGAAATAAAAGCACCTAAAAAAGGTGAAAAATTAAGATTTGTAGAGATGGCTGATAATAATGCTAAAATTACGCTTGAAAATAAAGAAAGAGATAGAAGTGAGATTTTAGTTGAATTAAAAGAAGTATTGGGATTAGATAAGTTACCAAGAAAAATTGAAACATTTGATATATCAAATATTTCAGGAGAATATATGGTAGCTGGAATGTGTGTAATGGTTGATGGAACAATAAAAAGAAACATGTCAAGAAGATTTAAAATAAAAACAGTTTTAACACAAGATGATCCAAAATGTATGCAAGAAGTAGTAACACGCAGGTTAAAACATTCAATTGATAATAGTAGTTCATCAGGCTTTGGAAAGTTACCAGATGCGATATTTGCAGATGGAGGAATTACACAAATAAGAGCAATAAAACAAGCTGTAAAATCATTAGAATTAGATATTCCTGTATTTGGTATGGTAAAAAATGATAAACACCAAACAAGAGCATTAATAAATGAACAAAGACAAGAATTTGAAATATCAGAAAATTTGATGAATTTAATTACAAAATTTCAAGATGAAGTACATGATACAGCAATTTCTTATCATAGAAAATTAAGAGATGAATCAATAACAAAATCAGAATTAGATGATATAAAAGGTATTGGTGAAGCAAAGAAAAAAGCATTATTAAAATATTTTGGAAGTGTTGAAAAAATTAGAAATTCTTCAATAGAAGAACTTATAAAAGTAAATGGAATTAATAAAGAATTAGCCAAAAATATATTAGAACAATTAAATTAATAAAAATTTGTAATATATTGCGATGAAAATAGAAAGTAAATTATGAATATTTAGAAAAATTTCACATATAAATATTAAGGACAAGTATTTTGGGAGGTTTGTATATGAAATTTTTGAAAAAACATAAGATGCTTTCTTTTATTATGGCAACATTTATTGTTCTATCAGGTGCTAATTTTATTATGATTTATGAATTAGTAAAAATTGGAGTAAAATTAGCAACATTATGAAAATTAGATTGACATTAAAAAGTAAAAGTGATAAATTAAATATGTAAGTTGGAAGTTCCACTAAGTCTTTGAAGGGGGTAACTTATATGACTTTACAAGAACTGCAAAAAGAAATTTTCGAAAACAAAAAACGGCATGGTTTTAACACAACAGATATGAATGAAGAATTTTGTCATCTTATTGCAGAAGTCGGAGAAGCATATGATGCTTGGTTCAGAGGAAAAGACACATTTGCAGAAGAACTTGCAGATGTAGCAATTTTCATGTTGGGGATTGCTGAAATGAAAGGCATTGATCTTCAAAAAGAAATTGAAAGAAAAGAAAAAATCAATGAAAGCAGAGAATGTGTTACTAATGAATTAGGCCACCGTGTACACAAAACATAAATATAAGAGCATTATTTTTTGATAAAAATTTATCGAAAAATAGTGCTCATTTTATTTTTCTATATCATAAAATATTTTAGGAGGATAAGGTTGAAAATGAGAGGATTATGTTTTTGTGGAGGAGGTATAAAAGCCGCATCACACATAGGTGCACTTAAAGCATTAGAAGAAAAAAATATAAAATTTGATTGTGTATCTGGTGCATCATCTGGAAGTATTATAGCTACATTATATGCACTTGGATATAATAGTGATGAAATGTGGAAAATGTTTCAAAAATATTATAAAAGAATAAAATATGCAGAATGGAAGCAAATATTCAAATTGATTTTAGGGTTATTATTTAAAGGTGAATTAGTAATTGATGGTTTAAATAGTGGAAAAAGTATTGAAAAAATAATGAATGAAATATGTAGAAAGAGTCATATTGAAAATATAAATCAAATAAAAATGCCATTATTTATTTCTATGGTAGATTTACAAACAGGAACTGTATATATTGCATCATCTAATGAAAATAGAACACAATTATTAGATGATACTCAATATATAACAGATATACCTATAAGTACAGCTGTAAGAGCAAGTTGCAGTTTTCCAGTAGTATTTTCTCCTTGTAAATTTGAAAATATACAATTAATAGATGGAGGAACTCGCGAGAATCTACCTTGGAAATGTTTGAGAGATATTGGTGCAGATGAAATTATAGGAATATGTTTTGAAACAATTCATAAAAAAGAATGTTGTAAAAATATTATAGAAGTTGCAACTAGAGCAATGGAACTACAAGGAAGGGAATTATCAGCATATGAAAAAAATGGAATTGATAAATTAATAACAATTAATTTGAAAAAAACATCTTTGCTAGATTCTGAAAATATTTATGAATTATATAAACAAGGATATATGCAAGCAAAAAAATACCTTGAAAAATAAGGAAAAATATAGTATAATTGCAAAAGAAAAAATAGAAAGAGAAGGTAATATATGAATATAGCAAATAATTGGAATGATTATAAAATATTAGACATGGCAGACGGACAAAAATTAGAAAAATGGGGAGATGTAATATTATCAAGACCAGATCCACAAATAATATGGAAAGACAAATCATACCCAGAAAAATGGAAAAATATAAATGCAACATATCATAGAAGTAAAACAGGTGGAGGAGCTTGGGAATACAATAAAAAAATGCCACAACAATGGCAAATAAAATATAAAGATTTAACATTTAATATAAAACCAATGGGATTTAAACATACTGGTCTATTTCCAGAGCAAGCTGTTAATTGGGATTGGATGATGGATAAAATAAAAAATGCGAAAAGGGAAATAAAAGTATTAAATTTATTTGCATATACAGGAGGAGCAACAGTAGCTTGTAGTGCAGCAGGTGCATCAGTTTGTCATGTTGATAGTTCAAAAGGAATGGTAACATGGGCAAAAGAAAATATAGCATCATCAGGGTTAGCTGAAAGACCAGTAAGATATATAATAGATGATGTTGTGAAATTTGTTAATCGTGAAATACGTAGAGGAAATAAATATGATGCAATAATAATGGATCCACCATCATATGGAAGAGGTGCAAATGGAGAAGTTTGGCAATTTGAAAATAATATTTATGATTTGGTAGAATTATGTACAAAAGTATTATCAGATAATCCATTATTTTTCTTGATAAATTCATATACTACAGGAATTTCAAGTAAAGTTCTAGAAAATATATTAAATTTAACTGTTAATAAAGAACATAATGGAAAAGTTTCTTCAGGAGAAATTGGATTGCCAATGGAAAATTCAAAATTGGTGTTACCTTGTGGAATATATGGTCGTTGGGAGAAATAATATGAATAAATTAAATGTAATATATGAAGACAATCACATAATAGTTGTAGAAAAGCAACCAAATATTCCATCACAAGCAGACAAAACAGAAGATATAGATATGCTTACAATTATAAAAGAATATATAAAAGAAAAATATAATAAACCAGGAAATGTTTATTTAGGATTAGTTCATAGGCTAGATAGACCTGTTGGTGGAGTTATGGTATTTGCAAAAACATCAAAAGCGGCATCAAGATTAAGTGATCAAGTAAGAGAAAAAATATTTAAAAAGAAATATTTAGCTGTTGTAGATGGAAAGTTTGAGCAAAATAAAGGGACTTTAGAAGATTATTTATATAAAGATGAAAGAAATAATATAAGTAAAGTTGTAAATAAAGATAAGAAAAATGCTAAATTAGCTAAACTAGACTATGAAGTTTTAGCATATAATGAAGTGAAGAATTTATCATTAGTAAGAGTAAACTTACATACAGGTAGACATCACCAAATAAGAGTACAATTATCACATGCAGGACATAGCATATTTGGAGATCAAAAATATGGAACAAGAGGGCAAGGAAAACAAATAGCATTATGGGCTTATGAACTTACAATAGAACATCCAATAACAAAGGAAGAAATGACATTTAAATGTTTGCCAGAAAGTAATGGAACTTGGTGTATTTTAAGAGATGTTAATATATAAGAGATAGAATGATAAAATAGAATCAAAGTATTGATTTTTCACACTTTTTAGAGTATAATAAAATCCGTAAAAAGTGGAATTAGATAGGAGAAAAATAAAATGAAAGCAATAGAAATAAGAAATAAATATTTAAACTTTTTTAAAAAACATGGACATGTTGTAATACCATCAGCACCATTAATACCAGAAAATGATCCATCAGTATTATTTACAACAGCTGGAATGCAACCATTAGTACCATATCTATTAGGAGAACCACATCCGGCAGGAACAAGACTTACAGATTATCAAAAATGTGTAAGAACAAATGATATTGATGAAGTTGGAGATAATAGACATTTAACATATTTTGAAATGCTAGGAAATTGGTCATTAGGAGATTATTTTAAAGAAGAATCAATCCAAATGAGTTATGATTTCTTAACAAAAGAATTAGGAATACCAGTTGAAAAATTATCAGTAACATGTTTTGCTGGAGATGAAGATTGTGCAAGAGATGAAGTAACAGCATCATGTTGGAAAAAAGCAGGAATTCCAGAAGAAAGAATATATTATTTTGGAAAAGATGACAACTGGTGGATAGCAGGTGAAACAGGACCATGTGGACCAGATACAGAAATGTTTTTTGATACAGGAAAGCCAAAATGTTCACCAGAATGTAATCCATCATGTGGATGTGGAAAATATGTTGAAATTTGGAACAATGTATTTATGGAATTCTATAAAGATGAAAATGGTAAATATTCAAAATTAAAACAACACAATGTTGATACAGGTTTAGGACTAGAAAGAATGACAATGTTGTTAGAGGGAAAAGAAACACCATTTGAAACAGAATTGTTTGCACCAATTATGGACAAACTAGTAGAGTTACAAAAAGTAGATAATATAGCAAGTAGAAGAATTGTAGCAGAACATTTACGTTCAAGTATGATGATAATATGTGATGGTGGAAGACCAAGCAATGTTGACAGAGGATATATATTAAGAAGATTAATTCGTAGAATGGTAAGACATATGAATAAACTTCAAATATCATTAGATGAATTATTAACACTAATAGATATAAATGTTGAAAACTTAAAAGAAATGTATCCAGCACTTGAAGCAAATAAAGAAATAATAAAAAATGTAATCTTAGAAGAAAAAGATAAATTTGTAAAAACACTTGAAAAAGGTGAAAAAGAATTTGCAAAAGAAGTTGGACAAGTTAAAGAACAAGGTGAAAACATAGTACCAGGTAAAGTTGTATTTAGATTATATGATACTTATGGATTCCCACCAGAAGTTACAGAAGAACTTGCTACAGAAAATGGAATGAAAATAGATAAAGAAGGATTTGATAAACTCTTTAAAGAACACCAAGAAAAATCAAGAGCTGGTTCAGAACAAAAATTCAAAGGTGGATTAGCATCAACAGGAGAAATGGAAACAAAATATCATACAGCAACACATTTATTAAATGCAGCATTGAAACAAGTATTAGGAGCACATGTACATCAAAGAGGAAGTAATATAACTGCTGAAAGAATGAGATTTGACTTTTCACATCCAGCAAAAATGACAGATGAAGAAAAACAAAAAACAGAAGACTTAGTAAATGAATGGATAAAAGAAGCAATTCCAGTAGAGCATTTAGAAATGAAAAAAGATGATGCAATAAAAATGGGAGCAGAAGCAATGTTTATTGAGAAATATGGTGATATAGTTTCTGTTTACAAAATAGGAGATGTTTCAATTGAATTATGTGGAGGACCTCATGTTTCAAATACATCTGAATTAGGACATTTCAAAATAAAGAAAGAAGAATCAAGTTCTTCAGGAATTAGAAGAATTAAGGCTATATTAGACTAATTTATAAGATAATAAGATTTTAAAAATATAACTATTGAATAAAGCAAAGGCCTATAGGAATGACCATAGCTATGTTTTTGCTATGAAATAGTTATATTTTCAAAAGTAATTTTTTATAAGAAGGAGATAAAGCAATGGAAGAAAATTGTTTATTTTGCAGAATTATAAAAGGAGAAATACCATCAAACAAAGTATATGAAGATGAAGATGTATTAGCATTCAAAGATATAAATCCAGCAGCACCAATACATGTATTAGTAATACCAAAAAAGCATATAACATCACTTGCAACAATGGAAGATGGAGATGAAAAAGTAATTTCAAAAATATACAAAGTTATTAATGAAATTGCAGAAAAGCAAGGATTTAAGGAAAAAGGATATAGAGTAATTGTAAATTGTGGTGAAGATGGTGGACAAGAAGTAGGACATTTACATTTTCATTTGTTAGCAGGTAAAAAACTTGGAGAAAAAATAGTATAAATTTACTAAAATGGCTATCTTTTTTTTAGTAAATATGGTATAATAAATTTATAGGTTAAAACGTAAATTTATTATATAAGAAAATTATAATTGAAAGGGATGGTACATATGAATAGTAAATATAGTACATTTTTGACAGTTTTATTAATAATTATTATAGTTGCAATAGTCGGAATAATTGGATTTTTAGGATATAAATTTATATCAAGTGAAAATAGCAAAAAAGAAGCAGAGGATTTTGCAGATTCTTGGAATGAAAATATAAACAAAGATGATAAAAAAGACAATCCAACAACAAGTACTGATACTAATATAGATGTGACAGAACCTGAACAAACAGAAACAACAAAGACAGAATCTACATCAAGTACTGGCGAAGGAATGAAATATAACGGATTTTTAACTGCTGGAAAAATTGAAATACCAGTAACAGGATTAAAAACACCAATAATATCATATTCAGAATATTCTAAATCATCATTAGAAACATCAGTATGTGTAGTTTATTCAACAACAGGAGAAGAAAATACACAAGGAAGTGGAATAAATAAACCTGGTAATACAGTAATAGCAGGTCATAACTATAGAAATAGTAGATTTTTCTCAAATAATAAAAAGCTAAATATAGGTGATAAAATTTATATTACAGATTTAGAAGGAAAGAGAATGACATATACAATTTATAATAAATTTGAAACAGATGATACAGATACAGAATATATGACAAGAGATACACAAGGTGCAGTTGAAATTTCATTAACAACATGTACAGATGATAGTAAAGCACGTTTAATTATTTTAGCTAAAGCAGATGTATAATAAAAATAAAGATAATAAATATGGGATAGAAATTTTGTTTCTATCCTATTTTTTATTTGATAAAAATATGTTACTAATATAGAAATTTTTTATTAACAATGATATAATCAAAATGAAAATTTTACATTAGGAGGAAAATTGAAGCCATGGATAAAAAACAAGCAAAAGAAAGAATAGAAGAACTTAGAAAAAAAACAGAATATTATGCGAAAAAATATTATGATGATGATAACCCAGAAATAACTGATTTTGAATATGATATGATGATGTTAGAATTAAGAACATTAGAAAGTCAAAATCCGGAATTCATAACAAAAGATTCATTAACACAAAAAGTAGGTGGACATGTAAAAGAAGGTTTTACTAAAGTTGAACATGAAGTGCCACTTCAAAGCTTACAAGATGTATTTAATTTTGAAGAAATTGAAGCATTTGATGAAAGAGTAAAAAAAGTAGCAAGTGAAAACGGAATAGATGAAGTAAAATATGTTGTTGAAACAAAAATAGATGGTTTATCATCAGCATTAGAATATAAAGATGGAAAACTTGTAAGGGGAGCAACTAGAGGAAATGGACTAGTTGGAGAAGATGTAACTGAAAATTTAAAAACCATAAAAACAATACCTCAAGAATTACCAGAAAAAATAAATATAACTGTTAGGGGAGAAGTATTTATATCTAAAAAAGAATTTGAAAAAATGAACCAAGAAAGAGAAGAAAATGAAGAAGAATTATTTGCAAATGCAAGAAATGCAGCAGCAGGTTCATTAAGACAATTAGATAGTAGTATAACTAAAAAAAGACCATTAGATATTTATATATTTAATGTTCAAAAAATAGAAGGAAAAGAATTTAATTCACATTTTGAAGAATTAGAATATTTAGAAAAATTAGGATTTAATGTAAATCCTGTTCGTATACCATGTTCAAATATAGAAGAAGTAAAAAAAGCAATAAATAAAATAGGAGAAGACAGAGAAAATTTAACTTTTGGAATAGATGGGGCAGTTGTTAAAGTAGATAATTTAAAATTAAGAACAATTTTAGGAACTACATCAAAAGTTCCAAAGTGGGCAATTGCATATAAATATCCACCAGAACAAAAAGAAACAATTTTAAAAGATATAGAATTTCAAGTAGGAAGAACAGGTGTAATAACACCACTTGCAATATTAGAACCAGTTAGAGTTGCTGGATCACTTATATCAAAAACAACATTACACAATGAAGATTTTGTTAAAGAAAAAGGATTAAAAATAGGTGATAGAGTTATAATACAAAAAGCAGGTGATGTAATACCAGAAATAGTACGAGCAGTTGTAGAAAAAAGAGATGGAACAGAAAAAGAATTTGTCATGCCAACACATTGCCCAGTATGTGGTGCAGAAACAGTAAGAGAAGAAGGAGAGTCTGCTGTAAGATGTACAGGAATAGAGTGTCCGGCAAAATTATATAGAAATTTAGTACATTTTGTATCAAGAGAAGCAATGAATATAGATGGATTAGGTGAAAATATTATAGGAATATTACTTGAAAAGAAAATGATTTCAAATATTGCAGATATATATGACTTAGAATTTGAAGATTTAGCATCATTAAAGAAAAATGGTAAAAAGTTTGCTCAAAATTTAATTGATAGTATAAATATAAGTAAGCAAAATGATTTATATAGATTGATAACAGCATTAGGAATAAGACATGTAGGAGTAAAGGCTGCTAAAGTATTAGCGAAAACATATGAAAATATGGATAATTTATCAAATGCATCAATTGAAGATTTAAGTCAAGTAGATGAGGTTGGACCAATTGTAGCAAATAGTATAAATGAATTTTTCTCTCAAGAACAAACAAAAGACTTGTTGAAAAGATTAAAAGATGCAGGTGTAAACATGGAAAGACAAAAAGAAGAAAATGAAGATGACAGATTTGCAGGAAAAACTTTTGTATTAACAGGTTCACTTGAAAAATATTCAAGAGAAGAAGCATCAAATATTATAGAAAAATTTGGAGGAAAAACATCAAGTTCTGTATCTAAAAAAACAACTTATTTATTGGCAGGAGAAGATGCAGGAAGTAAACTTACAAAAGCACAAAGTTTAGGAGTACAAATTATTAGTGAAAATGAATTTGAAGAAATGTGTAAATAACAAGGAGGAAAATTAGTGGAAAATTATACATTTGAAGATATGTGGTTAGATTTAAAAAATGGATATCAGATTTATTATACATATGTACGAAATCGATATGTATTATTTAGAACTGCAAAAAATTGCTATACACAAAAATTATTGTCAGATGACCCTAAAAATCCACAACCAAAAATGACAATGCTTACATTAAAAAGAGTAAAAGAAATATTCCCACACATGGAGGACATTGAATATAAAGTTGGAATACTGGATGAATTTAACTCGTAAAAGCATTAATAAGAATTTCTATGTGATGAAAATTATATAGAAATTTTTATTTTTTATGAACCAAATAATATTGAAAAACATCTAAAGAGTATATAAAGATATAGAAAGGGGAATGATTGAAAAATAATTACAATTTTGACTGCTTCAAATTTCATTTAAAACGCGGTTACATACAATAGTATGCGCCCTTGCCTTTTAAATAAAATTTTTATTGTCAAAATTTAATTCTTTTCCAATCAGATTGGTGCCTTGAGAAAGGAATGAAATTAACATGGATACTGAGAAAGTAGAAAAAGCCAGGAATGGCAATGTAGATGAAATTGGTAATCTTTTAATGGAAAATATGAAATCTATGTATAGAGTAGCATTCAGTATTTTAAAAACAGAAGAAGAAATATCTGATGCAATTTCAAATACAACAGTAATTGTTTTTGAAAAAATACATACATTGAAAAATGCAGAATTTTTTAAGACATGGCTTATTAGAATTTTAATTAATGAATGTAATAAAATTCATAGACAAAACAAAAAAATTATATATTTAGAAAATTATAATCAAACAGATTTAGTTTATAATGATAAATATGATGATTTTGGAGTAAGACAAGCCATAAAAAAACTAGATGAAGATTTGAAAACAATGGTTATATTATATTATTTTGAAGATTTTAACATAAAAGAGATTTCAGAAATTCAAAAATTACCAGAAGGAACAGTAAAATCAAGATTATCAAGAGCAAGAAAAAAATTAGAAAGTATTTTCTTAGATGAAAATACAAGAAAGGAGGATTTGAATGGATAGAGATGATGAAATAGATAAAATATTAAAGCAAAAATTTGAAAATAAAATTTTACCTTCAGAAGAATTTGAAAATAATATGAAAAAAATAATAAATGAACAAAAAAGTAAAAAGAATAAGAAGTATAAAAAGATAATGGCTATTACATCTATTGCAGCAGTATTTGTGATTATATTTGCATTAGGAATGAATTTTATAAAATTTGATTCTACTCAAATTCAAACAATATCAATAACAAAAATAGAACCAACGAAAATATCTGATCAAATTTTATCAGAAGATTCAGAATTTATAATATATACAGATAAAGATGCAAATATAGAAAGTGTAAAGAAAAGTTTGTATATAGAACCAGCATTAGAATATTCTATAGAAAAGACAGGTAAAGATGGACAATATAAATTAAAATTTAAACAAAATATACCAGATAATACAATTTTAAAATTACAATATGTAAAAGATAAAATAACAAAAGATAGTTGGGCATATCAAACATCAAACAAATTAAGTGTAACAAATACATATCCAGCCAATAGAGCAGATAGAGTGTTAACAAGTTCTAATATAGAAATTGAAATGTCTTATTCAAATATAGAGAATTTCGAAAAATATGTTCAAATAGTACCAGAAGTTGAAGGAACATGGGAACAAAAAGGAAAAGTTTACAGATTTATACCAAGTAATGGATTAGTAGACCAAACTCAATATACTGTAACAGTAAAAAAAGGATTAAAAATATATAATCAAGAATTAGAAGATAATTATACTTTTTCATTTAGTGTAAATAACGATACAGGAATTACAGAAAAATATGAAAATATATCAAATTCAATTGATAATATAAATACTTATAATTCAAATGAAAATATATCATTATATTATCAAACAAATGGAAATATTGAAATTACAAATGTTGAAATTGGTAAATTTGATAATTCAGATAGTTTTATAGAATATTTACAAACTAAAGATTATTCAAAAGCAACAGATTTACAAAAAGTAGATTTTAATTTAATAGAAAATGGAATAAAATTAACAAGAACATTACAAGATGGATATTATGTTGCAATAATAAAAAATAAAAATGGTTCAGAATTATTTAATACTCCAATTCAAATAAATAATTTGAATGCATATATTACAAATACAGAAAATGATATTCTTGTATGGGTAGCAGATGAAAACGGAATTGCTTCAAATATTAAGGTAAAATATGAAAGCGAAGAAAAAGTAACAAATTCAGAAGGAATTGCAAAATTTACTTCTGATAAAACAGAAACAATAAAATATTTGAAAATTGGTAATACAGAAAACAAACTAATTGTAGGTGTATATAATTACAATAAAGAATTATATTATTCAAATTCTTATATTTATACAGATAGAACATTATATAAGAGTACAGATACAATAAATATATGGGGATTTGTTCCAAAAGCAATATATGGTAATGATTTACAAGATGAGTTTTATATATCATTTAATGGTGAAAGCAAAGAAAAAATAAATGTTGGAAAAGATGGAAATTATAATTATAAAATAGAATTACAAAATCATTATGATGTAGAATATGCAATGATTTCATTATACTATAAAGATAAAGAAATTGCAGGAAGATATGTAACAATTGAAAATTATGAGCTTCAAAATTATACATATGAAATTATAGCAAATAAAAATTATGTATATAATAATGAAAAATATGATTTTGATGTTAAAGTAACACATATAACAGGACTTGTTGTACCAAATAAAAAAGTTCTTGTAAGATTTAATGGACAAGAATTACTTGAAAAAACAGATGAAAATGGTATTGCACATTTTTCAGTAGATATAGAAAAAGATGATGAAAAAACATATATAACAACATATATGTATATGGAAGTATATAATGGAGATTTAGAAGAATATAATGATACAGCTACAACAAAAGATGTAGAATTAATTTATAGAGATATATATACAACAGTTAATAATACAGGAAGTAATTATGAATTAAGTGCATATAAATTACAAAAAGATAAAGAAATGGAAGTAAGTTATGATCTAAAAGAATTATATGATGGTGAATATAATACAACAGTTGAGATAGACTTAAAAGAAAGTAGAAGTGAAAAGAAAGTTGTAAAATATGAGCTTGATAAATATACAAAAACAAATAAACCAGTATATGATTACATAATAACAGAAAATACACAAAAAATTACTGAAATAACCATGAAAAATGGTAAAATGAGTTATGATGTAAGTTCTTTGAAAATGAAGGATAATACAGAAATTTATAGCTATACATATACTTTAATATTCAGACTACAAGATAGAAGCGGAAAAGAAATAGAAATCAAAAAAATCATATATAGAGATGAAAAAGATGTAGAATTAGGATATTCATATAGCTTTTTCTCAAATTTGGGAAAATTAGCATATAAACAAAAAATTTCACAATACTATGATGTATTTAGATATTTCTTAAAGGCAGATGTAACAAACTTCAATATAGGAGATTCAGCTAAATTTATATTATCTGAAAGTATAGCAAATAAAGGAAATCAAGAAATAGATAATAATGGAAAATTATTATTAATATCAGCACAAGAAAATATTTTAACTACAAAGATAACAGATAAGAGTGAAATTGAATATAAATTTGAAGAAAAAGATTTCCCAGGATGTAAAATAACATCAGCATATTATTATAATGGTAAATTTTATAGAATGCCAATATATTATTATGATTTTAATGAAGAAACAAGAAAAGTTGATATAGATATAAAATCAGATAAAACAGAATATAAACCTGGTGATGAAGTAAATTTAACAATAAAAACAACAAATAATAATAAACCTATAAAGACATTTGTAAATATAAGTGTTGTTAATGAAGCAGTATTTGCAGTACAAGAAGATTCAACAGAAATACTTTCATCAATATACCAAGATCCAGAATATCCAATTTATACATATTCAAGTTATTTTGATTATATAAATAAAGATGCAGATGGATTTGGAGGAGGAGATGGAGATACAAGAGGAAATTTCGGAGATACAGCATATTTTGATACAGTATATACAGATTCAAATGGAATTGCGAATGTAAAATTTAAACTACCAGATAATGTTACAACATATAGAGTAACAGTTCACTCAGCAAATGAAGATGTATATGTTGGTGTTAATAAAATTGATATAACATCAAAATTAGATTTCTTTATTCAAAGTACAGAGCCAAGAAATGTAAAAACAACAGATGATTTAGTTTTAAATGCAACAAGTATAGCCTCAGAACAATATGATGTAAAATATCAATTTACAATAGAAGAATTAAATAAAACATTAGAAACTGAAGGAACAACAAATTCAATTACAACAGTAAACTTTGGAAAATTAGATTATGGAACATATCATGTTGTAATAAGAGGAAATGGAAATAATCAGGAAGATGCAATAACATATCCAATTAATATTATAGAATCTGCACAAGAAGTAAAGAAATATACAAAAATAAATATTAATGAAACTCCTGAAATAAAGCCAACAAAAAATCCAGTAGTATTAGAAATTTATAATAGAAATATGGAAAAATATATTGACTATATTGATTTTATAGAAAATACATTAACAGATAGATTAGATACACAAATAGCATATAATGAAGTTCAAAAAATAAGAACAAAATATTATGGAAGTTCAAATAATCAAGTTAATATAAATATGACTAAATATAAAGATACTCAAAATTATACAGATTATTTAAAAAATCTAGAAAATGCAAATACAGATATTGTATTAACAGCATTAATTCAATATTATGCAAAAGATTATATTTCAGGCTTAAATATAGATCCATTTATAAATGATGATAATAATTTATTTGAACAATATTTATTAGCATCTGCTAACCAAAAAACTGTATTAACAGATTTATTACAATTAAAAGAAGAAAAAGATATTGAAAATTATAATAAATTATTAGTAACATTATCATTAGAATTTTTAGGTGACTATCAAAATGCTAAAGATTTATATAATCAAATAGAATTGAATGGTGAAGAAAAAGAAGAATATAAATCAATCACTGCAATAATTGAAACATTTATAAATAAAGACAATTCTAGTAAAATTATTGATGAATTAATAGCAAATTCTCCAGAAGATGAATATTTAAGATTTGCAATATTATCATTCTTCCAAAATAATGAAACAAATATTTCAAATGAAGAAGAAATAAAAATAATATCTTCAAATATAAATGAAACAATAAAATTAAATGGAATGACAGTAAAAACATATATTATAAATAATAAAGACTTAGATACAATAAAATTTGAAACAAATAGTAATGATATTATTGTAAGATATTATTATCAAACATTATTAGAAAATATAGAATCAGAAAATGTAAGTGAAGATATGTCAATAAAAATTACGGGAAATTTGAAGAAGAATTCAACAATATATTTACAAATCAATTGTAATGATACAGAAGCTAAAGAATTAAGAATAGCTTTACCAAATTCATTAAGATTAGCAAATACAGAAAATTTAAAAGGATATTGGATAATGAATAATGCAATTGATTATATATCAGTATACAAACAAAAAGGATATTCAAGCATAAAGATACCTTTAATTGTAACACTTGATGGAAATTATAAATTCGAAAATATAGTAAATAATCAAAATGGAATATATCATATTTCAAATTCACTAGATTTAGATATTAAATAGTAAAAATGGGGGCAATTAATAATTGCTCTCATTTTTTTGAAAGTAGAAATTTACTATTTACAAATAAACTTTTATGAGATAAAATCTAAATAGTAATTGACTGAGGAAAGGGAAAATTATGATAATAGATGGAAAAGAATTAGCAAGAAAAACAAGAGAAAAATTAAAAATAGAATGTGATAATTTAAAAAAGCAAGGAATACTTCCAAAACTTGCAGTTATCATGGTTGGAGATGATAAAGCATCACAAATATATGTAAAAAACAAAAGTAAGGCATGTCAAGAAATTGGAATAGAATTTGAAGAATATTTTTTAGGTAATGATATAAGACAAAAAGAATTAATTGAATTGATTCAAAAGCTAAATTGTGACAAATCAATTAATGGAATATTATTGCAAAGCCCTATTCCAAAATCGTTAGATATAAATGAAGCATTTAGAACTATATTACCAGAAAAAGATGTTGATGGATTTAATCCTATAAATGTTGGAAAATTATGTTTGAATCAAGAAACATTTGTATCATGTACACCATATGGAATTATAAAAATGTTTGAAGAATATGATATTGATCTAACAGGAAAAAATGTAACAATTTTAGGGAGAAGTAATATAGTTGGAAAACCATTAATACAATGTTGTTTAAATAAAAATGCCACAGTAACAGTATGCCATTCAAAAACTAAAGATTTAAAAGAACATACGAAAAATGCTGATATTGTAATTTCAGCAATAGGAAAAGCCAAATTTGTTACAGCAGATATGATAAAAGATGGGGCAGTTGTAATTGATGTTGGAATAAATAGAAATGAAAATGGAAAAATAGTTGGGGATGTTGATTTTGAAAATGTAAGTTCAAAAGCAAGTTATATAACACCTGTTCCTGGAGGAGTAGGACCTATGACAATAGCAATGTTAATGAATAATGTTATAAAAGCTACGAAGTTACAAAATAGAAGGAGTGAAACTTTATAGAAATAGAAGAAATATCAATAGAATCAAAAGAATATCCACAAAAGTTAAGAAATATATATAATCCACCATTAAAATTATATGTATTAGGAAATAAAACTATATTGAACAATAAAGGTATTGCGATAGTTGGAACTAGAGATTGTACTAAATATGGAGAAAATATTTCATTCAAATTTTCAGAAGAGTTAACCCAAAAAGGATTTAATATTATAAGTGGGTTAGCTTTAGGAATAGATACATATGCACATTTAGGGAATGTTCAAATTAATCTAAATAATAGGAAAACAAAAAATATTGGAAAAACAATAGCAGTATTAGGGTGTGGAATAAATGAATTATATCCAAAACAAAATAAAATGTTGGCTAAACAAATATTAAAAATAGGTGGATGTATTATTTCAGAATATCCAAGTGGGACAAAACCTAATAAAGTTAATTTTCCTCAAAGAAATAGAATAATAAGTGGACTAGCAGAAGCGGTAGTAGTTGTTGAAGCTGGAGAAAGAAGTGGAGCAATTATTACAGCTAATTTAGCACTTGAACAGGGAAAAGAAATATTTGCCGTACCTGGTGATATAACAAAAAAACAAAGTATAGGAACAAATAAACTAATAAAAGATGGAGCATATGTAATTACAGGTATTGATGATATTTTAAATAGTAATTTGTAAAAGGAGAAATGATATGGAAGATGAAAAAATAGAAAGAATATTAAAACTAGTTGATATGCTTGAAATAAATGAAGAAAATAAAGATGATATAGCTAAAATAAAAAAATTAATAGAACAAAAAAAATATTCTGAAATGTTGGAAGTATTGAAAAAAGTTACGAGTAAAAGTGGAACAAAAGTAAAAGAAGAGGATGATACAATAGTATTAAAAAGAAAAGATGAGCAAACTCCAAAAGAAGAAAAAGTAGAATTAAATCAAGATGAACAAACAGAAGAAGAAAAAGAAAAAGCTAAATTAGAAAAAATGATGGAAAAAATCGAACAAGAAAAAGAAGAAGAAGACTATGAATATCCAGCCAAACTATCAAATAGAGCACTTGAAGAAAATTATATAAGTTTATTACTTGCTAATCCTAAAGCAATAGCAATGTATTATATAGAAAAGAAAGATTGTTATTTTGAAAGTGCATTATTGTTAAATATATATAAAAGTATATTATTTACAGAAGGAGAGGCATATGCACCACAAATAGCCAAAAATGATTTTAACTATGCAAAGGAAAATTATAAAATATTTCAAAGCAAAAAAAGATTATTAGAAAAGGGAAAAGAGAGTAAAAAGAATTTCGAAAAAATATATGTAGAATTAAGAAAATTATTTGAAATAAGAAAAGGATATACAACTAGTCCGATAAAAGAAACTCAAAAACAAATTGAAGAAATAATTGATTATGAATTGTATGACAGAATGACAATCCAAGAGGTAAAAGACGCAATAGTTCAAATAACAACAACAGAAAAATTTAAAAGATCAGTTTTAAGTAATAATATGACAGATTTCTTATTATCAGGTGAGAATAATTTAAATTCAGGTTTAAGTTTACCATTTCCAATATTAAGTAGTGTTTTTAAAGGAATAAGAAAAGGAGAAACAATGTCATATGCTATGCCATCTAACTCAGGAAAAAGTAGATTTACAATTGATATTGCAGCATATATAGCATATAAACATAAAAAGAAAGTATTAATAGTATCAAATGAGATGTCAGAAGAAAAGATGAAACTATGTTTAATAACAACAATTGTAAATAATAAAGAGATCCAAGAATTACATGGGCACAAATTAAGAATAACTGAAGGAGAGATATTAGAGTTTAAATATAAAGCTGATGAAAATTCTGGTGTGGATGTTGATGAAAATGGATATGTATTAAGAGCAGAAAATGAAAGTTTATCAGATTTTACGAAAAGATTATTAGAATGTTCTACACAGTTTAAAGAGGTAATTGAGGTTACAAATTGGATTCAAACTCAAAAAGATAATCAAATATTTTTTGTTAATATTACAGACCACACGAATGATGAATTAGAAAAGATAATTTTAAATTATTATTATAAAGAAAAAATTGAATATATGTTTTATGATACATTAAAACCAGATACAGAAAATATAGGAAATAGTGAAGAATTGAAAAAGACAGCGACAATATTATCGAATCTTGCACAAAATTTAAATATATTTATAGGTTCTTCTTTACAATTAACAGAAAGTAACAAATCACCACTAAATCTTGATGTTAATGATTTAGCTGCTTGTAGAACAGTAAAAGAGGTGTTAGATACATTATGTTTAATAAAACAAATACATAATGATGATTTAAAATTATATGAATATTCTGCAGAAGAAGTTCCAACAGAAACATTTGAATTAGAGAGATCAAAAAATCCAGATGTAAGATATTATGCTTGTATAGTTGATAAAAATAGGGCAGGAGCAAAACCAAGAGTTTTATTTAAATTAAATCTTGCTTATAATGAATGGGAAGAACTTGGATATTTGAGATTAAAAATTGAAAATTAATAAAAGATAATATTTAAACTATATAATAAATGAAAATTTTAACGTTCTAAAAACTCCTTATGAGAATACAATTAAACAAAAGTATTCTCATGGGGGTGTACAATTAATTGAAAGAAACAATAATTGATGAACGTGCAATACAATTTGCACATTATATAATAGATTCAAAAGATACTGTTAGAGGAACTGCAAAAAAGTTTGGAATAAGTAAAAGTACAGTACATAAAGATGTGACAGAAAGACTTGTGAAAATAAATCCAGCATTAGCCAAAGAGGTTAGAAAAATATTAGACGAAAATAAGGCTGAAAGACATATAAGAGGAGGATTAGCGACAAAGGCAAAATATGAAAGAAGTCATTGCATAACTATTGACAATAATTAATTAATATTATAAGATTTATATATAGTTAAATAAAAATAATTACTAAAGAAAGGAGAAGCTATTTAGCTAATAATAAAAGAAAAAATGAATTTAAGATTAGAAGATGAAAGTGAAAAAAATAAAAAAATGAAGTTTGTATATATTAGTATAATAGCTATTTGTGTGATAGCAGTTATAACAGCTGTAGTAATACAAATTGTTAAGAATTTACCGGAAAAAGAGCCAGAGATTGATACAAGTATATTACAAAAATATAAAGCAGATTTTGACAAAATTTTTACTAATAAAGTAAATTATTTGAAAAATAATGAATATAAAATTGATAGAATAGATGATTCAGAAGCAATTGTTTATACAGGGTATAGTAATAAAGATATAAAAGTAAGTGATTACAATTTAGATGTAAATATACCATATATTAATATAAAAAATACTACAATAGAAAGATTTAATAAAAGTATAAAAGATACATTTGAGCAAAAAGCAAAAGATATATTAAGTACTCAAAGGCAAAATATTATTTATACAGTTAATTATAGTGCATATGTTACAAATAATATGTTGTCAATTGTAGTTAGATCTTCACTAAAAGAAGGTGAAAATCCAGAAAAAGTTATGGTAAAAACCTATAATTATGATCTAACAGAAAAAAAGGAACTTTCTTTTGAAGATTTCTTGAATTTTAAAGGAATATCAAGACAAGATGCAGGAAATACAATAAGAAAAGAGATAAAGAGTATAGAAAATAAAATAAATGAACTTTCTAAAGCAGGATACAAAGTTTATTCAAGAGATTCAAATAGTGATATATATAAATTAGATAATATTACAGAATATTTTATTGGTGAAGATAATGTTTTATATGTTATTTTTGCATATGGAAATCAAAGTAATACAAGTGAAATTGATATTATAGTAATGTAAGTAGATGTTTTTTCACATCTACTTTTTTATTATAGAAAAGTTATTATTGGGAATTAAAATAGGAAACAATAGATTAAAAAAAATTGACAAATTATGTAAAGTATAGTATAATTAAATTATCGAATGAGGAAAGCCCTCATATAGTTCTTTGAGTAATCAGAGTAAAGGAGTGTGCAAAATAATGTTCCAATTAAAGTTGGATCAAAAGATGACCAAGCTTCCCAAGGAAGTTTGCGAGGAACTCAATGGCATTCTCGCGGTGGAAGTGCCTGATTATGACTTTTTGTTTGATCAGGTGTCTAGGCTCGCAGATGCCCTTACCACTAATCGGAAGGTCAAAAGCCTTTTCGTGGTCAAAGGGGAGTTCTCTGCTGATGGTGAGCCGTCGGCAAAACGCGAACAGCAGGAGAAGTGGCGGCATTTTGTTGACCGCGATATCCTGTGGACTCTGTTCACGGGGAATGGCCGTGGCGATTATATCGTCTATATGGACATCCCCAAAGCAGCTGCCTAATCTTTGATTATGGCTAAGAAGTCGGTGGACAAATGTCTTCACCAAAGTGGTATGTGGATGTCAAAACATCTTACATGCCATTTTTTTGTATATAATTATAGTATGTATTTATAAAAATAGACCTAAGTTTTTACTTAGGTCTTTCGAAAATAAAAGGGGATGTTTGTTGTAATCAGTTTTGTTTACTGACTATGTTTATAATATACCAATTAATTTTGTTCATTGTGTGAATTAAAAGTGAAAAATTAACAATAAATTATTAATTTTATATTAAGGAGTTTCTGCAAGAGTTACAGTAATATCTTTGTTATCTCCATTTCTATTAATTGTTAATGTTATTGTATCACCAATTTGATGAGAATTTTTAATTTCATTTAATTCATCCATTGTAGTAATTGACTTTCCATCAGCTTTAACAATTACGTCTCCAGATTTTAGTCCAGCTTTTTCAGCAGGAGAGAAATCTTCAACACTTTTTATATATACTCCAACTTCTAATTTGTATTTTTTTGCAGTTTGTTCGTCAAGATTAATTCCAGTAATTCCAATATATGGTCTTAATACTTTTTGATGGTCTTTTAATTGACTAATTACATCTGTTGCAGAATTAATAGGAATAGCAAATCCTATACCTTCAACACCTGTTCCAGATAATTTTAAAGTATTTATACCAATTACTTTACCATCACTATTTACTAAAGCACCACCACTGTTTCCAGAGTTTATTGCTGCATCTGTTTGAATACAAGTGTATTTTGTACCATCTGATTCAACTTCTCTATTAACAGCACTAATAATACCTTGAGTAACAGTTGTGTCTAAGCCAAGAGGACTACCAACAGCCATAACAAATTCACCAACAACAGCTTGATCAGAATCGGCAAATTCTGCAGCAATTAAACCAGTTTTTTCGATTTTTAATACAGCTAGATCTGTTTGTGAATCTTGACCAACAACAGTAGCATCATATGTTGCATCGTCACCATATGTAGTACTATTTAATTTAATTTTTATTGATGTTGCTTTTGATAATTCATAATATGAATTTGATGAAGAACTATCAACAACATGATTATTTGTTACAATATAACCATCTTCACTAATAATTATACCAGATCCAGTTGCTGTTGTAGTTGAACTTTGTGGTTGGCTATATCCAAAAAATGAGCCAAAAGAATTAGATGTTACATTATATGAAACTTCTATCCCTACAATAGATGGTAAAATTTTATTTGCAGCAAAAACAGCTGTATTTGAAAAATTTGATAGTGAAACTAAGTTTGTAGTTGTTCCAGAAGCAGTTTGAGTTGAAGTTTGAACTGATGAGTTTTGTTTACCTATTATTTTTTCTTTTATAGATGGTATTCCAAAACAAGTTCCTAAAACTAAAGAGCATCCAACAACGCCACTTGCGAATGGAATTAATACCATTTTTCCAAAATTATTTTGTTTACCTTGTTTAAAATTTGCATTTGAAGTTTTACTTGAAATTACTTCAAAATTATTATTATTTTCTTCCATAATGAAGACCTCCTTTTTGTTCATTATAAGAATACACAACTATTGTGAATATTCTGTGAAAAACAGGTAAAATTATTTTGTATTTATATTGATATTTTTAGCGAATTATTATAGAATTAAAATATAATTATGACAAAAAGGAATACAAAAATGAAAGAAAAAGAAGAACAAAGATTAATTAATTTAAAACAATATGAAAATGAATTAAGAAATAAAGGATATAAATATATATGTGGAATTGATGAAGCTGGAAGAGGACCATTAGCAGGACCAGTTGTAGTTGCAAGTGTTATAATGCCTGAAAATTCAATGATAGAAGGAGTAAATGATTCTAAAAAGGTTTCAGAGAAAAAAAGAGAAAAATTATATGATTTAATATTAGAAGAAGCTATTAGTTATGGAGTTGGAATAATAGGGCAAGATGAGATTGA
Source organism: uncultured Clostridia bacterium (assembly GCA_934141555.1). GTDB lineage: Bacteria > Bacillota > Clostridia > TANB77 > CAG-508 > CAG-269. The sequence continues at coordinate 40,801 of CAKPCK010000001.1, forward strand.
TGATATAAATATTTTAAATGCTACCAAAAAAGGTTTAACAGTTTCTTTAAAAGAATTAACACAAAAGCCAGATTTAATAATTGTAGATGCTTTAACTAATATTGATACACTTGGAACGCCATATGAATCAATAATAAAAGGGGATGCAAAATGTTATTCAATATCTGCTGCATCAATTATTGCAAAAGTTACTAGGGATAGAATAATGAGAGAATGGGATAAGGTATATCCTCAATATGGATTTGCACAACATAAAGGGTATGGGACATCTGCACATATTAGTTCAATAAAAGAGTATGGACCATGTCCATTACATAGAAAAACTTTTATAAAAAATTTTATATAAAAAGGAGATTAATTATGAAAAGTGATAAAGGAATTACCATGATAGCATTGGCAGCAATGCTTGTTATATTAATGATAATTGCTACTATTACAATGTATTATGGAAATAGTGCAATAAAAGAAGCAAAATTACAAGATTTAAAAACAAATATGTTATTAATTCAAGCAAATTTAAAAAATGATTTGGAAAAATATCATTTTGAAACTAATAATTTAAGTGCTGAAGAAAAAGAAAGTAAAAAATCAGAATATTTAAAAGGAAAAAAGTTATCTGATCCATTATGTGAAAAGGCAAAAACAGCATTTGATAAAATAAATACTAATTCACAAATTGAGAAAAAAGTAAATGAAGACTATCAAAAAGTAAATGGAGAATTTGAATATTATTATTTAGATAGCAGTATATTGAAACAAATAGGATTAAATGATGTAAAAAGTGATGAAGAAGATGGTTATTATATTGTTGCATATAGTATGAATCCAACATATTCAAATATAGTTGAAGTAATAAATACTAAAGGTTATTTAGGAAATTATACATTAAGCAGAATAGAATTATTATAGTTAGAAGGAAGAGTTCATGAATATATTAGATATAATTGCAAAAAAGAGAGATAAAAAAGAATTAAAAAAAGAGGAAATTGAATATTTTGTAAAAGAATATACTGATGGAAATATAACAGATTACCAAGCAGCAGCACTTATTATGGCAATATATATAAACGGAATGAATGAACAAGAAATAACGAATTTAAGTTTAGCTATGGCACATTCAGGAGAAATATTAAATTTATCACTATTAGGAGAAAATATTGTGGATAAACATAGTACAGGAGGAGTAGGTGATAAAGTTTCTATAATATTATTACCAATTATTGCATCATTAGAAATTCCAGTTGCTAAAATGTCTGGAAGAGGACTTGGTTTTACAGGTGGTACTGTTGATAAAATGGAGTCAATTCCTGGTTATCAAACTAATGTTGAAATAAAAGATTTTATTGCAAATGTACAAAACGTTGGAATAAGTATGATTGGACAAACTATGAATTTAGCACCAGCTGATAAAAAATTATATGCTTTAAGAGATACAATATCATGTGTTGAAAGTATACCACTAATTGCTTCAAGCATTATGAGTAAAAAAATAGCAAGTGGTGCAAATAAAATTGTATTAGATGTTACTGTAGGAAAAGGTGCATTCATGAAAAATAAAGAAGATGCACAAAAATTAGCAGATTTAATGATAAGAATTGGCGAGCTTGCAGGAAGAGAAGTAGTATGTGTACTTACAAAAATGGATGAACCACTTGGATATTCAATAGGAAATAATTTAGAAGTAATAGAAGCAATAAAATTCTTAAAAGGTTATATGCCTAAAGATTTGAAAGATGTTGTTTTTGAACTTGGTGCTAATATGATAAAGTTAGCTGGGTTAGGAGAAAATCTTGAAGAAAATAAATTAAAGATTCAAGAAAATATTGTGAATGGCAAAGGATATGAAAAATTTCTTCAAATGGTTCAAAATCAAGGTGGAGATATTTCATATTTAAATAATATTGATAAATTTGAAAAATCAAAATATATAATACCTGTAACAAGTTTAAAATCTGGAATAATCTCTGAAATAAATGCAGAAGATATTGGAAAAGTTGCATGTTTATTGGGAGCTGGAAGAATAAGAAAAGAAGATAGTATAGATTATACTGCAGGGATTGTATTAAATAAAAAAGTAGGAGATTATACTAAAGAAAATGAGATATTAGCATATATTCATACTAATAATAAAAATGTTATAAATGAAGCAGTAGAAAAAATTCAAACTATATGTAAAATATAGCTATTGAAAAAGTGAAAATTTATGCTATAATAATTATGTAGATAAATTAAGAAAGGACAGATTATAATGAAAAATAAAGAAAATAAAGTAATAAAAGAAAAAAATAAAGTAGATAAAAAACAAATAATATCAAAAATATTTGCATTTGTGATGCTTATACTTATGGTATTCGCATCATGTTCAACATGCATATATTATGTTGTATCAAACATTCAAAAATAATTATGCTTAAAATATGATAATACCTTTAAGTAAAGGAGATAAAGAAGTGAAAAATATAGGTAATTTAATTAATGCATTTTATGAACAAAATATTTTAGCATATATACAAAGTTTGCAAGAATATCCAATAAAATTTGTTTCATTAATATTAGATATAACAATTGTTGTTTTTCTTGCATATGAATTGGTAAAAATCGTAAAAGGGTCTAGAGCATGGCAATTAATAAAAGGTATTGCATTTTTAGTTGTTGCAACAGGTGTAAGTAAATTATTAAATTTATATATATTAAATTATATATTATCAATGATAATGGACTGGGGAGTAATACTTGTTATAATTATTTTCCAACCTGAGATAAGAAGAGCATTAGAACAATTAGGAGGAAATAATAGATTTTCAAGATTTTTTGGGTTTGATAAAGATATAATCACTAGGACAAAAGAAGATATATATAAAATAGTAATTGCAGCATTTGAACTTGCAAAAACACATACAGGAGCATTAATTGTAATAGAAAGAGATATAAAACTTAGTGATATTATTGCGACAGGAATTCCAATGAATTCAGAAGTATCTCCACAATTATTAGTAAATATATTTGTACCTAATACACCATTACATGATGGAGCAGTAGTTATTAGTGAAAATAAAATAGCGGCAGCAGCTTGTATGTTGCCACTTGCAAGTGATCAAGACATTGCTAAAGAATTAGGAACAAGACACAGAGCTGGTATTGGAATTTCGAAAGAATCTGATGCTCTTGCAATAATTGTTTCAGAGGAAACAGGAAAGGTATCTGTTGCAAAAGATGGAACATTAATTGCAGATGTAAGAGAAGACGTATTAAAAAAGATTTTGATAAACAATGTTGTTACAAAACGTTTTACAAATATTGAAGAAAAAAAGAATAATAGTAAAAAAATATTAAGTAATATTCAGAATTTATTTAAAAGCAAAAAGAAAAAAGAAAAATAAGTGGCTTATTGCCACCTTTTCTTTGTCTCTTTGTTCTAAGAAGGGAAAAAAATGAGAAACATTAAATTAACAATAGAATATGATGGAAAAGACTTCAATGGATGGCAAAAACAACCTAATAAATTAAATATTCAAGGAACAATAGAACAAGCGATAAAAAGCATAACAGGTGAAGATATTGAATTAAATGCATCTGGGAGAACAGATGCAGGAGTTCATGCTCTTGGACAAGTGGCAAATTTTAAGACAAATTCACAAATCCCAATTGAAAAATTTGCTATAGCAATAAATTCAAGATTAAAAAAATCTATAGTAATAAAAAAAGCAGAAGAAGTTGACGAAAGATTTCATAGTAGACTAAATTGTAAAAGAAAGACATATAGATATATAATAAATAATTCACCAGAGGGAACAGCTATATATAGATATTTGGAAACACATATTCCACAAAAATTAAATGTAGAAAAAATGAAAGAAGCAGTTAAATATTTTATAGGTGAACATGATTTTAAAGCATTTAAAGCAAGTGGAACAAGTAGTAAAAGTAGTGTTAGGACAATATATGATGCAAAAGTATATCAAAATGGAGATAAAATTTATATTGAATTAACAGGAAATGGATTTTTATATAATATGGTTAGAATTATTGCTGGAACACTTGTAGAAGTAGGCTTAGAGAAGATAGAACCTAAAAAAATAGAAGAAATAATAAAAGAAGGAAGAAGAGAAATGGCAGGGAAAACACTTCCTCCAAATGGTTTATATTTAGTTGATGTAAAATATGAGTAACAAGTAAAAAAAAAATTCATAAGATATATAAATAATATTTATAAAAAGGGAGGTCTTTATGAATTTCTTTTTGATTTTTGCCCTTATATTTTTTACAATAATAGTCGCAATATTTCTTCAAAAATTAGTAAATTGTCCACTATTAATTGGATTATTATTTTTCTCGGTATTTATATTAGTTGCGGCAATTACAGGAAATACTAACTTTATTATAGTTGCAGTAGTTTTAGGAATAATAGCTTTTATATCTGCATTTCTATTTTGCATAATATCAAGATGCAATTTCTTTGATAATTGTAATTGCAATAATAGTAATAATGATGTTAGTGTTACAAGTGCAAATATAAATACTAATAGTAATAATTGCACATGTTCATCATCACAACCTTTAACAATTTTAAATAGTGATGGAGAAATTGTAGCAAGAATAAATGGAGATAATATTACATGTACATCTCAGCAAAATGATAATAATTCTTGTGTTAGAAGTTATAGACATAAGTAATAAAAATCAATATTAATAAGTTTTTTCTTATTAATGTTGATTTTTTTGTTCTATTAAGATTGTTATAATTTTCTATTTTTTACAATAAAAAATAATAATAATATCTTGATATTTTCACATTCATAGAGTAAAATATATACTAGCAAAAAACAAAGAATAATGGAGGTTTACATGGAAAACAAATTAAATAGTATAGCAAAAGTACACTCAATAGAAAGTTTTGGAACAGTTGATGGACCAGGAATAAGATTTGTATTGTTTTTACAAGGTTGTAGTTTAAAATGTAAATACTGTCATAATAGAGACACATGGGACATGACACTAGGAGAAGAAAAAACATTAGAAGAAATAGTAGAAAAAGTAAAAAGATATAAAACATATATGACTTTATCTGGAGGAGGGGTAACAGTTACAGGAGGAGAACCATTATTACAAGTAAAGTTTTTAATAGAATTTTTCAAAAAACTAAAAGAAGAAAATATAAATACTTGTATAGATACATCTGGAATGTTTAATATTACAGATGATATTAAAGAAGTATTAAAATATACAGACTTAGTATTATTAGATATAAAACATATAGATGATGAAAAATGTAAGGAATTAGTTGGTTCTTCAAATAAGAAAGAATTAGAATTTGCGAAATATTTAAGTGAAAATGGAAAGAAAATGTGGATTAGACAAGTATTAGTGCCTGGGTATACAGATGATGAAAAAGATTTACTAAGATTGAAAGATTTTTTGTCAACATTAAAAACAGTAGAAAAAGTTCAAATTTTAAAGTATCATAGTATGGGAAAATACAAATGGGAAAAACTTGGATTAAAATATGAACTAGAAGGTGTAAGAGATGCAACAATAGAAGATGAAGAAAGAGCAAAAAAAATATTAGGAATTCAATAAAAATATATTTGAATGTGAGGAATAGATAATATGCCATCAAGTAAAAAAAGTGGTAGTTTTAATAAACAAAGAGAGATAGAAAAAAAGAGACGCAAAAACAGAAAAAAAAGATTAATAATTTTTATATTATTAGCAATAATTCTTGGAACTATTTTATATTTTTTAAATTCTCCAACATTTAAAATAAAAAATGTAGAAGTTACTGGAAATGCACAATTAGATAGTGAAAAAATTATAGAACAATCAGAAATAAAAATTGGAGAAAGTATATTTGCTAATTTTAATATAATAACAAAAGTAAAAGTAAAACAAAATAGATATATTGAAGATGCAGTTGTTAGTAAGAAAATGCCAGACACAATAAAAATAGAAGTTAAAGAAAGAATAGCAAGTTTTCAAGTAAAAACAGAAAGTGGATATTATATATATATTGATGACCAAGGATATATAATAGAATATTCACAAGAACCAAGAGAATTAATAACAATAGCTGGAATGGATATAACAGAAGAAAATATAGAAAATAAAAAAAGACTAGAAGATGATGATCTTAATATAAAATTAGAAAATATATTACATATAAAAGAACAAGCAATAGAAAAGGGAATATATGATAAAATTTCTGAGATGCAAGTAGAAAATGAATATATATTAAAATTAGATAGTCTAAATTTAACTATTAATTTAGGAAATGCAACAAATATAAAAGATAGAATGGATTATGTTAAATCTATTATTGAAAGAGAAAATGGAAAATCAGGAATAATAAATGTTAATGGAAATTTGAATGAAGGGTTTGAACCATATTTTACAGAAAATCAATAATTTTAGAGAGGAAGAATGCACATGAATAAGAAAATGAAAATTAGTTTAATATTAGGTGGAATGTGTGTAGCATTATCTTGTGGAATTGCAATACAAGTTAGAACAATATCAAAAATTGGGACAACTACAAGCAGAAATTCAACTGAAAATGAATTAAGAGATGCAATATTAAGAACAAAAGAAAATTATGATAATCTGTATGCAGATGAAGAAAAAGCAGAAAAATTATTAGAGAATGAAAGAAAAAGTGCAACAGAAAATAATAGTGAATTAACAGAAATACAAGAAAATATAAAAAAATTAAGCACACAATTAGGATTAACAGATGTTACTGGAAAAGGAGTAATAATAAAAGTAGATGATGCAGTTGTACAATCAACATTTGACCCTAATTCTACAATAGTGCATGATACAGATCTTATTAGTATAGTAAATGAATTGAAAAATGCAGGGGCAGAAGCAATATCAATTAATGATCAGAGAATTGTATCAAATACAGTTATAGAATGTATAGGAACAGTTATTAAAATTAATGGACAAAGAGTAGGTGCACCATTTACAATAAGGGCTATAGGAATGCCTGAATTGTTAAAAAATACATATAGAAATGGTGGATATTTAAAAGTATTAGAAGGAGATAGAATTCAGGTAGATTTTAAAACATCTGATAATATAACAATTCCAAAGTATACTGGAACATATAAATTTGAATATGCGCAAACAATAAATAACAAATAAAAAATTAAGGAAAAGAGAAATTAATATGAAAAAAATTAATCTAAGTAGAGAGAAAATCGTTATGGCAATAACGATAGGAATTGCATGTTTAGCTTTAATGTTAGTAATGTTTATGCAATTTAAAGTTGTTAAACAAACAGATATAACATCAATAGAAAGTATGAGAGAAGAAGAATTAAGAACAGAACTTTCTGATTACAGAAAAAAATATTCTGAGATACAAGAAAAATATGAAGAAACAATGAATAAACTAACAGAATATCAGACAGAAAAAGAATCTGATGAAAAGACAGCAAAATTATTACAAAATGAATTAGATGAATTAAATACTTACCTTGGTATGACAGATGTTCAAGGAGAAGGGATAACAATAATATTAACAGATAATGGTGGAAAAGAATTAAAGAATTCTGATGAAAAAATAGTTTCAATTTCAAGTTTAGACTTATTAAGAGTTATTAGAGATTTATTAGCAGCAGGAGCAGAAGCTATTTCTATAAATGATCAAAGAATTATAGGAAATAGTGATATATTTTTAATAGGATCAAGTAGTACACCATTTGTACAGGTAAATGGTCAAAGAATAACATCACCATATGTAATAAAAGCTATAGGAAATAAATCATATCTTGAAAGTGCAGTAAGCATAAATTCAAGTATGTTACAAGCATTAAAAGAAGAAGGACATGACGTTGAAATTCAAACATCAGGATATAATAGACCAGTTGTAATAAAAGCATATACAGGGACTATTGATACAAAATATATAAAAGACAAAGAATAATTAGAAAGGAAAATGTAAAATGATAGTAATAGCAATTATTTTAGGATGTATTATAGGAGCTCTTATAGGAATAAATGCTCCTATGATACCATATACATATTCAACATTTTTAGCAATAGCTGTTGTAGCAGCATTAGACTCTGTTTTTGGAGGAATAACATCTGTTTTGAAGAAAAATTTTGATTTAACAATTTTTATTTCAGGATTTTTCTGTAATAGTATATTATCAATAGCACTAACATATTTAGGACAAAAATTAAATATAGATATATATTTAGCAGCATTAGTAGTATTTGTTGGAAGAATGTTCACAAATTTAACAATAATTAGAAGATATTATATAGATTTATGGAGAGAAAAGGCAAGAAATAAAGCAGTAAAAAATAGTGAAAAATAAAGCACAAAATATATTACAAACATATTACATGAATATCAAAATTATTACAAAAATATTTCAAAAATGTTTCAATTTATATTGACTTTTTTATGAAAATGTAATATATATAACAAAGAAGAAAACAATCTATATAATATAGAAATTTAAACAAAATAAATGGAGGAATCATTTTGGCAATAGGTGATATCATAGTTGGTATTGATATAGGTACATCTAAGGTTTGCACAGTTGTTGGAGAGGTAAATAACTTTGGACAAATCGAAACACTATGTAGCACATCTTGTAAATGTAATGGTATAAAAAAGGGCAAAATTATTAATGAAGAAGAAGTTAGTTTAAGTGTTGCAAAAACTATAAAAGATGCTGAGGAAGAAGCGGAATTTAAAATAAACTCAGCATATGTAACAATTCCAGGAAAAGAAGTTACAATAGTTCAAAATAGCATTGTAAAAGAATTAAAAGATAAATTTGCTGGTATATCATTAAAAGATGTTCAGAGTGCAATTGTGCAAGCTAAAGATATTGAAATACCAGAAGGGAAAACAATAATAGATATAGTACCATCAGAAGTAATACTTGATAACGGAAAAATTGTCGCAGACCCAGTTGGCAATTTAAGCTCAAATTTTACACTAAAAGCACAAGTTATCTTAGCAAATAAAGATTATGTAAGACAATTAACGTCAATCTTTAAAAGAGTTGGAATTGAAGTAGATGGAATAGTTCCAACAGCTTTAGCAGAAAAAAATTTAATGTTAGATACTAATGAATTATATGATAATGTAATGTTACTTGATATTGGAGCAGGAAATACGGAAATTGGTGTATTTGAGGGAAACAATTTCACTTATACAAATACAATTCCTTTAGGAGGAGATAATATTACAAATGATATATCATTAGTATTAAATATTTCAGAAGAAGAAGCAGAAAAACTAAAAAAACAATATGGACTTGCTTTAAAATCATTTATAGATAATGATAATGAAATAATGTTAAATACTTGTAGAGATGAGAATAGAAATAAGATAATAAAAAGTTCAGAATTAATAGAAATAATTGAAGCAAGAATTGAAGAAATATTTACATTAATAAATAAAGATATTACAAACAATAATGTAAAGCAAAATATAAATACTGTTATATTAACTGGAAGAGGAATTACTACAATTAACAAAAGTGATGTCGCAGGAAAGATAAATTTAAATATACCTGTAAAAATGTCAACAGGAAGGCTAATAAGTACAATAAAACCAGAATTTAGAACTAGTTATGCACTTGTTAGATATATTGCTGCAAGACCTTATGTTAAATCTGTATCAAGCAGTATAGATAGACAGCCAAATGAAAGCATATTTAGAACAATAATAGATAGAGTAAAAGAGTTCTTTTATTCTTAAATAAAAAAATATTTTAGTTTTATGGGGAGGAAAACTTAATGAAAGAGTATGAAGAAGAAACAATGATGGATGGTGCTGCAACAATAAAAGTAATAGGTGTTGGTGGCGCTGGAAACAATGCAGTAAATAGAATGATTGAAGCGGGAATAAAAGGAGTAGACTTTATCGCAGTTAATACAGATAGACAAGCATTACAAAAGTCAAAAGCAAGTGCTAAAATTCAAATAGGAGAAAAGATAACAAGAGGTTTAGGAGCTGGTGCAAATCCAGATATAGGAGCACAATCAGCAGAAGAAAATAAATCAGAAATTGCAGAAACTTTACGCGGAGCAGATATGGTATTTGTTACAGCCGGAATGGGTGGTGGAACAGGTACAGGTGCTGCACCAATAGTTGCACAATCAGCAAAAGAAATGGGAATATTAACAATAGGTGTTGTAACAAAACCATTTACATTTGAAGGAAAGAAAAGACTTTCACAAGCTGAACGCGGAATAGAAAGTTTAAAAGGTAAAGTAGATGCCTTAGTAGTAATACCAAATGATAAATTATTACAAATAATAGATAGAAAAACATCAATAAATGATGCATTTAGAATGGCAGATGATGTATTAAGACAAGGTGTACAAGGTATATCAGACTTAATAGCTGTTACAGGAACAGTAAACTTAGACTTTGCAGATGTTAAAACAATAATGAAAGATACAGGAATGGCACATATGGGAATTGGTAGAGCATCTGGAGAAAATAGAGCAGAAGATGCAGCAAAACAAGCAGTACAAAGTCCATTACTTGAAACATCAATAGAAGGAGCAAGAGGAGTAATCATAAATATCACAGGTGGAGAAGATTTAGGATTACATGAAGTTAATACAGCTGCTGAACTTGTTCAACGCAGTGTAGATCCTGAAGCAAATATTATATTTGGTACAGTTACAGATCCAAATATGGGAGAAGATATTCAAATTACAGTTATTGCAACAGGATTTGAGAAACCAGAAGCAAGAGTTGCTTCAAGTGTAGATAGTTTTGTAAATAAACAATGGGATAAGAAAATAAATTCAATTCCAACATCTACAGATAATTCTAATTCAGGTGATTTAGATATTCCAGCATTTTTACGTAAAAATAAAGGAAAAAATATGTAATAAGAGAATTCATGTACTAGAAATAGTATATGAATTTTTTCTTTTGAATAAAAATCTATGAAATTTATGTCTGGAATTATATAATGACAAATTTTTTGTTTTTAATATAGTATAATTAATATTTGAAAAAATATATTATATTTGGAGGCTATTATGACAATATATATTGATATAATATTTATTGAAAACATAATAATGAATGCAATTATTTTATATGCAACATCAATTATATTAAAACAAAAAATAAAAATTATTAGATTAATAATATCATCAACAATTGGCTCAATTTATTCAATAGTAATGTATATAACCAAATTGACTATGTATTCATCAATAATATCAAAATTTATATTATCAGTAGTAATGGTTTATGTGGCATTTAAACCTAATGATTTTAAAAAAATGTTTAAACAGATTATAATTTTTTATTTAACATCATTTGTATTTGGTGGTGTAGCATTAAACTTAATATATTTTTTAAGACCAGAAAATATAAGTATAAAAAATGGATTATTTACAGGAGAATATGCATTAAAAGTAATAATGTTAGGAGCTATTATGGCATTTATAATAATAAAAATATCAATTAAAATAATAAAAACAAAATTTAATACAAAAGATATGTATTGTGATATAAAGTTGAAAATAAATGAAAAACAAATAGAAACAAAAGCAATGATAGATACAGGAAATCTTGTAAAAGAACCAATTACTAATACACCAGTTGTAATAGTTGAAGGATCCTTACTAGAAGGAATTATTCCAAAAGAAATATTAAGAAACTTAGAAAATATTTTATGTGGAAACTTAGAAAATTTACCACAAGAGATACAAGACAAATATTTGCCTAAATTAAGATGTATACCGTTTTCATCATTAGGAAAAGAAAATGGAATGTTAGTTGGAATAAAAATATCTGAGATTGTAGTGAAAAGCGAAGATGAGGAGAAAAAAACTTCTAATATTATAATTGGTATATATGAAAGAAGTTTGACGAAAAGAGGCGAATATAGAGCATTAGTTGGTGTAGATTTATTATAGATAATAAAAATACTTAAAATAATTAGAAGAAAAGTAAATAAATAAAAGAGAAATAATCGAACAATAGCGATTATTTCTTTTTTTCTACAATAAGAAAAGACAGCTTTTTTATTATTAGAGTTGTACAATAAAAATCAAGAAGAGAGGTGAGGAATTAAAAGAATAAAGGAAAGGAAATTTAAATGAATTTTTTAGAGATTATTAAAAATAGTATAAATAATTTATGTGCAAAATATATAGAAAGAAATTTAAATGATGAAATATTGCCGATATTTTATGTTGCAGGAAGTCAAACATTGCCAGCACCATTAGACCCAAAAGAAGAGGAAGAGATGATAAAAAAATTAGAAACAGATGAAAGAGAATATGCCAGAAAAACATTAGTTGAAAGAAATCTAAGACTTGTTGTATATATAGCCAAAAAGTTTGAAAATACAGGAATTGGAATAGAAGACTTAGTGTCAATTGGAACAATAGGCTTAATGAAAAGTGTAAATACATTTAATTCAGAGAAAAAAATAAAATTAGCGACATATGCATCAAGATGTATTGAAAATGAAATATTAATGTATTTAAGAAGAAATAATAAAATAAAAACAGAAGTATCTATTGATGAACCATTAAATAAAGATAGTGATGGAAATGAACTTTTATTATCAGATATATTAGGAACAGATCCAGATATTACATATAGAAATTTAGAAGATGAAGTAGATATGAAACTTTTAAAAGAAGCAATTAGAAAATTAAATTCTAGAGAAAAAAATATAATGGAAATGAGATTTGGATTTATTAGTGGAAGAGAAAAAACACAAAAAGAAGTTGCTGATGAATTAGGAATTTCACAAAGTTACATATCAAGATTAGAGAAAAAAATAATAGGAAAAATGAGAAAAGATATAATGAGTAAAACAGGATAGATTACATAAATATATGATAAATAGTAGACTTATCCAAAAGAAAATGCTATAATAATATGGTCAAGATTAATACTTGAAATAGAAAGGATATTATTATATGTATCAGAAATTTGGAATAAAAAAAGAAATTTTAGATTTATCAGAAGAAGTTGAAAAGGAAATACAACCAATATTTAAAAATATTGAGAAAATAGAAGAAATAAATAGTTTAAAGGTTTTATCAGCATTTCAGGAATGTGGATTATCAGAAATGCATTTACATTCATCAACAGGGTATGGAATAGATGAAATTGGAAGAAATAAAATAGAAGAGATTTATGCAAAAATATTTAATGCTGAAGATGCATTAGTAAGAGCACAATTAATATCTGGAACACATGCTTTAGCTATAACACTATTTGGAATTTTACGTCCAGGAGATACAATGTTAAGTATTTCAGGAGCACCTTATGATACATTACAAACTGCAATAGGAATAAGCAAAGAAGAAAGCAAGAGTTCATTAAAAGCATTTGGAGTAAAATATGAACAAATAGAATTAATTGATAATGATTTTGACATTAATTCAATAAAAGAAAGAGTATCTAAAAAAGATATAAAATTAATAGAAATTCAAAGATCAAAAGGATATTCAACAAGAAAAAGCTTAACAATTGATAAAATTGAAAAAGCAATAAAAGCAATAAGAGAAGTAAATAAAGATGTTATAATAATGGTAGATAATTGTTATGGAGAATTTGTTGAAGAAAAAGAGCCAACAGATGTTGGAGCAGATATTATAGTTGGTTCTTTAATGAAAAATTTAGGAGCAGGTATTGCAACAAGTGGGGCATATATTGTAGGAAAAAAAGACTTAATAGAATTATGTGCAGAAAGACTTACTGCTCCAGGAGTAGGAAAAGAAATAGGACCATCATTAAATCAAAATATTCCATTTATAAAAGGATTATTTTTTGCACCAAGTGTAGTAGCTAGTGCAGTGAAAACAGCTGTATTTGCAAGTAGAATATTAGAGAAATTAGGATATAAAGTAGATCCTTTATATGATGAAAAAAGGGCAGATATTGTTCAAACAATAGAACTAGGTGATGCAGAAAGATTAGTAAAATTCTGCCAAGGAATTCAAATGGGATCACCAATAGATTCAAATGTAATTCCAGAACCAAGTGCAATGGGAGGATATGATGATCAAGTAATTATGGCTGCTGGAACATTTACAGAGGGTTCAACAATAGAATTAAGTTGTGATGGGCCAATTAGGGCTCCATATATTGCTTATATGCAAGGTGGACTTACATATCAATATGGTAAACTTGGAATAATGAAAGCATTGTCAAATTTAAAATAATTATAATAAAACCAAAAAGCTATGTGATATCTCACATAGCTTTTATAATATTATTGTTCAAAATTTGGAATATAATATCCAATTCCTCTTTTAGTGATTAAATATTTAGGATTAGAAGTATCTTTTTCAATTCTTTCTCTAATTCTTCTAACAGTAACATCAACAGTTCTAATATCTCCATAATATTCATATCCCCAAACTTGTTCAAGAAGAGATTCTCTTGTAACAACTTGACCTTGTTGTTGAGCTAAATATTTTAAAACCTCAAATTCTCTTAAAGTTAAATTTACAATTGTTCCATTAACATTAACTTCATATTTTTCTAGGTCTAAAGTTAAATCACCAATTTTTATAGTATTTTGTTTTTTAGATTCTTTATGAGATTCAGAATCATGTGAAGATTTTAAACTATCATAATGTGTTTCAGATTTTCTTAAATTAGCTTTTACTCTAGCTACAACTTCTCTTACACTAAATGGTTTTGTAATATAATCATCTGCACCAATTTCTAATCCGACAATTTTATCTAATTCATCATCTTTTGCTGAAACCATTAAAATTGGAACATTATAATAATTTTTAATTTTTTTACAAACAGTAAGACCGTCAACACGAGGAATCATCACATCTAATAAAATTAAATCAGGACGTTGAGAAATTGCTAAATCTATTGCTGTTTGTCCATCATTTGCTTCAATTGTATTATAACCTTCTCTAGTTAAATTATGAACTAATAAATCGACAATTTTTTGTTCATCATCAACTATTAATATTGTTTTCTTTTCATCATCAAAATTATTGTTTTCCATATAAGACCTCCGATTAAGTTATACATATTTTATATCACAATTTTTCCCAATATACAAGGTAAATTAGGTAAATAATTACAAAAAAATGAATTTAATAAAATATTTGCATAATATAGAGCTAATTTATAATTAAACAATTTCAAAAGGGCTATACAGTCATAAAAATGATTGTATAACCCTTTTGGAATTGCTTGTAAAGTTATAACTTAAACATTTTATCATAATATTTATCTACATCTTTTTCACATTGAACAAAAAATTTTTTTCCATTATAAAAATAATAATTCATTCTTTTTGGAAAATATCTTACTTGACAAAATTTTTTTTCACAAAATGCACATTTGAGATTACTAATTAGTACGGAAAAAAAGCTAACATTTTCCATAAAAACCTCCTGTCAAATGAAAAATTGTTAATAAAATTAAATGTTTCACTAAATAGTTATTTGGGTGATTAAGAAACAAATTATATTAGAAAGATTATCATAAGAAATATAAATTTACAATACTTTAGGTAAAAAAATGTCGAAATTTGTAATGGTGCCACCAAGCAGAATCGAACTGCTGGCCTACGGGTTACGAATCCGTCGCTCTACCAACTGAGCTATAGTGGCAAATACTAAATTAATATAACACAATTTATAAAAAATAACAAGAGATTTAAAGATAAATAAATTATAAAAAATTCTTAGAAATATTCTAAGAATTTTTTTGTTCAATAATCAGACCATTCAAATAATTTAAAATACCAGCATCTGTTACAAAATTAAACTCTAATTTAAAACTATTAAGCTGTTGATATTTATATCCAAATTGTTTATTTACTTTGTTAATACCATATTTGCCATCACCAACAATAGGATAACCTATATGAGCTAAATGTGCTCTAATTTGATGAGTTCGCCCAGTTTCAATATTAACTTCTAATAGAGAAGTATTATTATCAAATTCTTTTATTACAGAATAAGAAGTTATAATTTTTTGATAACCAGGTTTAAAATCATCAGAAATATATACAAGAGATTTTTTATTATCTTTAAATAAATATGCTTCAAGTCTAGCCTTTTTTATTTTTGGGATTCCATAAACTAGAGCAGTATAAGATTTTTTTATTTCATGTTTTTTAAATTTATCAAATAAAATATTTAATGCAGTATCATTTTTTGCAAATAAAACCAATCCAGTTGTATTCCTATCAAGTCTATGACATGGCATTGGATTTTGTTCTGGATATTTTTGATGTACTAGAGTTGTTAAACTATTTTCACCTACAACTTCAAGATTTATAGGTTTATTAATTACTAAAATATTATTATCTTCGAAAACAATATCTATATCAACTTTAGGGAAAAGCAAAGAATCAGCAATAAATATATTTAATTCATCATTTTCAAAAATAGTACAATCTTTATTAACTCTTTTTCCGTTTATTTTAATATCTTTTTGTCTAAGAGCTTTATATAAAGTATTTTGAGACAAATTTGGAAAAGATGTCAAAATAAAGTTGCAAAGTTTTTTTCCATTATATTTGTGAGTAACAATTAAAGTTTTCAAAATAACCTCCAAATTAAAAGATATAAATATATTACCATAATTTATTAAGTTTTTCAACACAAAAAAACGAGAAAAACAGAGAAAAAGTGAATAAAATGCAGGAAAAATGAGTAATATATATAATAAAAAGTGATTTTTTAGACTAAGAAAGATCTGAAAATAGTTAATAAAGAAGAATTGAAAATTATAAATTTGCCAAATGAGTAAAATTATGGTATAATAAATCTTGGTCGCTAAAAATTCAGCTTATAAAATAAGCAATAAAAAGGAGAGGATAGATTATTTTTAAGAAAAAGCTAAAATACTATACGAAAGAAAGCTGTAAGTTTTTCACAATAATGGCGTTAGGATTAGGCTTAATAATAGCGATTATTTTATTTAAGTATAAGCCAACATATGTAGTAAGTTTGTCAGGAGAACAAATAGGATATGTAAGTAATGCAGCAGAATTACAAAATAGAATTCAATCAGAAATAATTGATATGGATGGAAAAAATATAGATTTTGTTACATTAGATAATATGCCAAAATATGAATTAAAATTAGTAGAAAAAAGTTTAACAACAAATGAAGATGAGATAATGTTAGCATTAAAAGAAGAAGCAAAAATAATGTATAAATATTATGCTGTAATTTTAAATGATGAAACAGTAACTTATGTTGATAATATAGATGAAGCAGAAGAAGCTGTTGAACAAATAAAAGAAGAACATAAAGATGATACAATTCAATTAGATTTAGCTGTAACAACAAATTATACAGAAAATATTAATGAAATAGGTATACAATCAGTAGAAATAGCAAAACAAGAAGTTGAACAAAAAGTAGATGTATTAATAGAAGAAGATGAAAAAACAAAATTACCATCAATAAATGGAGTTTTATTAGCATCACTTCCTGTTAATGGATATGTAAGTTCAAGATTTGGAAATATAAGTAGAATAAGATCTGGGGCACATACAGGAACAGATATAGCATGTGCCTTTGGAACAAAAATAAAAGCAGTTGCAGATGGAACTGTTGTATTTGCACAATATAATGGATCTTATGGAAATCTTATAAAAATAGATCATGGAAATGGTGTAGAAACATGGTATGCACATTGTAACAAATTATATGCAAAAGTAGGAGAACAAATATCAGCAGGAGATATAATTGCAGAAGTAGGAATGACAGGAAACACAACAGGACCACATTTACATTTAGAAATAAGAATAAATGGAGTAGCAATTAATCCCCAAAAATATCTATATAACTAAAAAATGAACTATTAAGTAAATAAATTACTTAATAGTTCGTTTTTTTATTCGACTGTTACGGATTTAGCAAGATTTCTTGGTTTATCAACATCTAATCCTTTTTCTTTAGAAATATAATAAGAAAGTAATTGTAAAGGAACAATTGCAACAATAGGTGAAAGAAGAATATTAGTATCTGGAATTTTAATAATTGTATCTATATTATTACTTGGCAATTCTTGATTTGTAATAACTAATGTTTTAGCACCACGAGTAATAACTTCTTGAATATTACTAATAGTTTTTTCAACTAAATTTTTATCTGTAATAATACTTATGACAGATATGCCATTTTCAATTAATGCAATAGGTCCATGTTTTAATTCGCCAGCAGCATATGCTTCTGAATGTATATAAGAAATTTCTTTTAATTTTAAAGAAGCTTCAAGAGCAGTATTGTAATCAATACCTCTACCTAAGAAGAAAACATCTTTTTCTTGATAAATATTTTTTGCATAGTTTTTAATTTTTTCAGAAGATTTTAATGCTTCATCAATTTTATCTGGAAGATTAAAAATATCTTTTTTCAATTTTGCTAATTCTGAAGATGGAGTAGTTCCTAATATTTCAGCAAAATAAATTGCAAGAATTATAAGTAGCATAACTTGAGATGTATAGGCTTTTGTTGAAGCAACAGCAATTTCAGGGCCAGCATGTGTATAAATAGAGTAGTCAGCTTCTCTTGTAATAGAACTACCAATAACATTTGATACAGCAAGTGTTGTTGCTCCTTTTGATTTTGCAAGTTTTAATGCTGCAATAGTATCTGCTGTTTCACCAGATTGAGAGATGTAAATACATAAAGTATTTTTATCAATAATAGGATTTCTATATCTAAATTCTGAAGCTATATCAACAGTAACTGGAATATTACATAAATTTTCAATTGCAATTTTTCCAGAAAGCCCAGCATGCATTGCAGTCCCACAAGCAACTATATATATTTTGTTTATTTTTGATAAAAATCCTTTTGTGAATTTTAAATCATCAAAATTACAAGGTTCATTTTCAGGTAAACGTGAACCAATAGTTTCTCTTATTGCTGTTGGTTGTTCAAATATTTCTTTTAACATATAATCTTCAAAACCATTTTTATCTGCAGCACTAGCATTCCATTCTATACTTGTTAA
This sequence comes from uncultured Clostridia bacterium, assembly GCA_934141555.1. Classification (GTDB taxonomy): domain Bacteria; phylum Bacillota; class Clostridia; order TANB77; family CAG-508; genus CAG-269. The sequence continues at coordinate 59,769 of CAKPCK010000001.1, forward strand.
TTTTTTGTCTATTTTATTTAAATCAATATCAAAAAATTCAACATTGTCTCTTGAAATAAGAGCAAATTCATTATCATTTAAAAGATAAAAATCTTTTGTGAATGATAAAATTGCAGGAATATCTGAAGAAATATAATTTTCTCCATCACCTTTTCCTATAACAAGAGGGCTATCTTTTCTAATAACAATCATATTGTCTGGCATATATTTTGAAATAACTTCAAGAGAGTAGCTTCCTTTAAATGATTTGCAAGCTTTTTGTACTGCACGTAAAACTTTTTTATTATCATTTTTTTTATCTTTTGAATAATAATAATGTATAAGATTTGGTATAATTTCTGTATCTGTTTGAGAATGAAATGTATAACCATTATCTAATAATAATTTTTTTAAATCATTATAATTTTCAATAATTCCATTGTGAACAACAGCAAAACTATTACTATTATCTAAATGAGGATGTGCATTTTCTTTTGAAGGTTTTCCATGTGTTGCCCATCTTGTATGAGCAATTCCGACTGTTCCTTCAAGAGAATTTATTCCATCTAAATTATATAAGTTTCTAACTCTTCCTTTATCTTTCATAACTGAAAGACCATTTTTTTCTATAGTTGATATTCCTGCAGAGTCATAACCTCTGTATTCAAGTCTTAAAAGACCATTAATTAAAATAGGACTAGCTTTTTGATGTCCTATATATCCAATAATTCCACACATTTGTGAATCCTCCTTAAAATAGTTTGATAGGGGCTATTAAAGTCAAAAGTCCCTTATATGCGGAATTGAAATATACTTATGTATTAATTTCTGTTACAACATTACATTGTTTTTTGTTATAATACTTTGGCTTAAGCTAAGCCACTAGAGCATCCGCCGAAAATTCGATAAACTCTAGACCTCGTCAACACATTTGTGCTCTGGCGCTTAATAAATAACTCCTTTCTTAATTTATTTTTTAATATTTCAATTTCTGTATTATATTATAATATATTAAATATTTGTGCAAGTCTTTTGTTTAAAATATATAAAAAGCTATAAGAAATTATTCTTATAGCTTTTATTTGAATGATTAAACTTATAGTTTGATCTAATAATTGAACTTATGAGAAGGTGACATTTGATTATTAATCAAGATAGTCAGAATTAAAGTCAATGTTAAATGGAGAATTTTTAGTAAAAGATGAATCAATCATATTCCAAATATCACATACCAAATAAGTTGTAGGCGAGTCAAGTGTCCCATACTGTACCCAAACTAATTCAGTGGGTGGAATTTTGGAATGATAAAAACTAGTAGAATGCTTACGTCCCCATTTTGCACGAACTTTCTTTTTTGGTGGATAATGTTGTGAGCCAGTTCCATAAGGTATTGCTAAAATATCATCCAAACCATTGTCGACAATCTGGTAATAGAGTGCTTGAGCATATTGAGAAGATTCAATTGGTTTAGAACCAATTTCATGAGTTACTTCTTTAAATGCTTTTTCTAAAAGCTCACTCTGTTTTTCACTTGAAGTTTTTTTGAACAATGGGAAAGCGATAATTGCTTTTCTCCATACTGCTGAAATAATTTGATAAGAATTAGCAGTATGGTAAGAGTGTGGATAACAAATATGCAATACATTCAGGAAGTTTCCATTTAGTACATGAAAACCAGTAACATAAAGCTGAAGCTTATCGATAATATCCAAAAAATTGGAAGTCATCTTATCATAGTAGTTATTTGCAATTTTGAGAACAGAGCCCTCAAAAAAGAAACTTATTGGTTCATTAGAAGAGTCCCAAAGAAATGGAAATGTAGATTTTAAAACAGAAACAACCTGCAGTTTTCTGAAAATTGCAGTAGAATTAAGAATATTTTTTTCCGATTCAGTAAGAACATTTTTGTCAAATTCGTAAGAATCAGTTGTTATAACTTTAACATTATTTCCGTTAATGGAAATATTAAAAGTAATGATAATCTTACAAAAAGTAGAAAATTTTCGAATAGAATCAGGAATGCGATAACCATGATTTAACTTATGCCAAATATTAAAACTATATGATTTTGTATTAGAATTGTATACAATTTCATCAGAAACGAACCAAGAATTACATTCACAATATTTCCGAAGAAAACTTTTCAGATGATAGGCGAAAATAGCACCATAAACTTCTTTACGAATATTCGAATTCGACTTGATTTGACTGTCAATTTTATTGATATGTGCTCTAATAAGTGGACAATCATAAAAATCAATATTATGAGATTGAATTAAAGAATTCAAAGGGTTACCAGTAATAGAAATTTCTAAATTCTGATTGAAGTTTTTCATAAACATATCCTCCTATAATGTATGTGTTTAAAAAAAGTAGTATACCAAAAATAAAACCTCCTTATAAGTTCTTTATATTTCAATGTACGATAGATATATTATAACATATTATTATAAAAAAGCAATATAATTGAATATGACGAATGATTATAAGAAAGATAGAAAAATATGAAATACCAAAAAAGCTACGAGAAATTATTCTCATAGCTTTTTTGGTTAGTCTGTTAAACCATAAGAATACAGTTTAACAGGGGAACTTTGTTTTACTCGAAATCATCACCACCATCGGTGTCATCATCGTCAGCGTTGGTATCATCCAGCGAAGAGTAAATGTTTACCGAAACGATGTTGAATGCGGAATTGGGGGTGAAAGTTTCGGCAATCATATGCCAAAGTTCACCCACCAAATAGGTGGTGCGGTTTTCCTGAGAGCCATACTGGACCCACACCAGTTCAGAAGGGGCCATCTTGGAATGATCAAACTGCTCAAATTCCTCATCGGAGGTAAGCAGAGTTGCCTTTGCGTTGATGTTGTCTTCACGACCCCATCTTGCACAAACCTTCTTCTTTGCAGGGAAGGGAAGTGCGCCAGCCCCACGAGGAACTGCCAAAAGGTTATCCAGATTGTTGTCAACAATCTGGTAATAAATGGCCTGAGCATATGCCAAAGCATTAAGCTGCTTAGAGCCAATTTCCTTCTTTACCTCGGAAAAGGCCTTCTCCAGAAGCTCTGCCTGCTTTTCGCTGGAAAGCTTCTTGAACATGGGGAAGACAACGATAGCCTTCCGCCATACTGCAGAAATGATCTGGTAGCTGTTTGCTGAGTAGTAACTCCGCGGATAGCAGAAGTTCAGGGCATTCAGAAAGTTGCCGTTGGCCAACTTGAAGTTTGCCAGATAGTCCTTCACCTCGCTGATGGCAGCCTGGAAGCTGTTGAGCATCTTACCATAATAGGTGTTAGATACTCGAAGAACATTTCCTTCGAAAACGAAGTTTTTCTGTACCATTTCGGTAACAGGTTCTTTGTCAATACCATAGTGAACTTCGCCAAAGATAAGCGAAGTATTAGGAACAGGTACTACAGAAATGTTTTTGAGAGTGACACCAGAAATCATGGTCTTTTTGTCAAACTCATAAGAGTCAGCAGTTACAACCTTAACGGCCTGGCCTGTAAAGGCTACGGTGACATTGATGATGAATTTGACAAATGTTTTGGTTTTGAACCCCAAGTGATCGATGCTGTATCCAGAGCTGATCTTGTTCGCGAGGTCGAAACTGTACGTTCCGGCACTACGATTGTAGGTCATTTTATTGGATACAGTCCAATTGCCGTTGGCACAATGCCGACGGAAAATCGAAACGAGCTGTGCTGCAAAAACAGCACCATAAACCTCATTACGAGTTTTGGCACTTGCGGAAATCTTCTCATTGATTTTGGCGATATGTGCTCTTACCAGAGCACAATCATAAAAGTCGATGTTGTGAGCCTGCTTGAGTGCATCCATAGTGCCTTCTGCGATGCGGACTTCAAAATTCTGATTAAAGCTTTTCATAATATATTTCCTCCAAAGTCGATAAATAAAAAATGCATAATATAGGGGAAAATAGAAACCTCCTTGTAAAGTTCCCTATATGTGTTTCAATGTACGATATATATGTATTATAGCACACTATTTTTAAAAAGTCAATATATTATGTAAAATCTGCCATGTAGTAAATATGTAAAATATATAAAAAATATTGACAAATATAATTATGATATGATATAATTATATGCGTATAAATTTGCAAATTGGTAATTTTTAGAAATTATCAGATTTAATTCAAAATGATAAAATTTAGAAAAATAAGAATTAAATATAAGTAAAATAAAGGGAGAAAATTGTAGAGCAGACAATGATCAAAACTTTACGAAACTATATTTTAAGAGGGGATTTTTCTAATTAAATATTATTCTCGTAAGAAAACTAGCCAAGCCATTACTTAAATATGGCATTTTTCTTTAAATGGCAGAATTTCAAACGAAACAAAAAGCTGCTTAATATTTTATAAGGAGTGATTTTTTTGGAAATCAAAGATGTTAAATTCGGAAGAACAACCCGTAAAGATTTCTCAAAAGTTGGCGATTTTATAGAAATGCCAAACTTAATTAAAGTTCAAAAAGATTCTTATGACTGGTTTATTGAAGAAGGATTAGGAGAAGTATTAAAAGATATTTCACCAATCATAGACTATTCAGGAAATCTAGTATTAGAATTTTTTGACTACTACATGGAAGAAAAGACAAAATATACAGAAGAAGAAGCAAAAGAAAGAGATGCAACATATTCTACAAGATTACACGTAAAAGTAAGATTAATAAACCGTGAATCAGGTGAAATCAAAGAACAAGAAATTTATTTAGGTGATTTCCCACTAATGACAGAAAGTGGAACATTTATAATAAATGGTGCAGAAAGAGTTGTAGTTAGTCAATTAGTACGTTCACCAGGATGTTACTATGATGAAATATTTGATACAAAAACAGGAAAGAAAACATATACATCAACAATTATGCCATTAAGAGGGGCATGGTTAGAATATGAAACAGATGGAAATGATATATTCTGGGTACGTGTTGATAGAACAAGAAAAATTCCAATTACAACATTATTAAGAGCAATTGGATTAGTATCAGATGACCAAATAAGAGCATTATTCGGAGATGAAGCATTACTAGAAACAACAATACAAAAAGATCCAATAAAAACAGGTGAAGAAGCATTAATCGAAATTTACAAAAAATTAAGACCTGGAGAATTACCAACAGTAGAAGCTGCAAAAAGCTTATTTAATGGATTATTCTTTGACAATAGAAGATATGATTTAGCAAAAGTAGGAAGATATAAATTTAACCAAAAATTAAGTATCGCAAACAGAATAAAAAATCAAGTTGCATTTGAAGATATTATGGATAAAGAAACAGGAGAAGTTTTTGTTGCAGCAGGAGAAGTTATTTCAGCAGAAGCAGCAGAAGCAATCCAGAATGCAGGTATAAATGTAGTAGATATTAAGTTTGGAGAGAAAAAATTAAGAATAATTGGTAATGGAATAGTAAATATTCATTCAGTATTACCAAATGTAGACTTAAGCAGCTTACATATAAAAGAATATGTAAATTATGAAGTATTAAAAAATATAATGGAAAATACTTCTGAAGAAGAATTAGTTAAAACATTAAAACAAAGAGAAGAAGAACTAGTTCCAAAATATATAACAACAGAAGACATGATAGCATCAATAAACTATTTATTAAATATGTATCATGGATATGGAAAAGCTGATGATATAGATCACTTAGCAAATCGTAGAATAAGATGTGTTGGAGAATTATTACAAAATCAATTCAGAATTGGTTTAGCAAGACTTGAAAGAGTTGTTCGTGAAAGAATGACAATTCAAGACTTAGATGTTATAACACCACAATCATTAATAAACACAAAACCAATAACATCATCAATAAGAGAATTCTTTGGAAGTTCACAATTATCACAATTCATGGATCAAACAAACCCATTATCAGAATTAACACATAAAAGAAGAATTTCAGCATTAGGACCTGGTGGTTTGTCAAGAGAAAGAGCAGGATTCGAAGTTCGTGATATTCATTATACACATTATGGTAGATTATGTCCAATTGAATCTCCAGAAGGACCAAACATTGGATTAATTTCAGCATTATCATCATTTGCTAATATAAATGAATATGGATTTATTGAAACACCATATAGAAAAGTAGATCCAGAAACACATAGAGTAACAGATATTGTTGAATATATGAGTGCAGATGTTGAAGATAATTACATGATAGCACAAGCATCTGAACCAATGAATGAAAACAATGAATTCATAAATAAGCGTGTTCGTGTAAGACATAGAAATGAAATTATAGAAGTTGATAAAGAATTAGTACAATATGTTGATGTATCACCAAAACAATTAGTATCAATTGCAGCTGCAATGATTCCATTCTTGGAAAATGATGATGCTAAAAGATCTTTAATGGGATCAAACATGCAACGTCAAGCAGTTCCATTAATGACATCAGAAGCACCAATTATAGCAACAGGTATTGAATATAGAGCAGCAAAAGATTCAGGAATATTAATATTAGCTGAAGATGATGGTGTTGTAGAAAAAGTTACTGGTGACAGTATCACAATGAAATATAACAATGGTAAAACAGTTGTACATAAACTACGTAAATTCAAAAGAACAAATGGTGGAACATGTATCAATCAAAGACCAATAGTTAGAAAAGGTGAAATAGTTAAAAAAGGTGATGCGTTAGCAGATGGACCAGCAACAAAAGATGGAGAAATGGCATTAGGTAAAAACATGTTAGTAGCATTCTCAACATGGGAAGGTTACAACTATGAGGATGCTATTCTTTTAAATGAAAGATTAGTACAAGAAGACATATTTACATCAATACATATTGAAGAATATGATTGTGAATGTCGTGATACAAAATTAGGCCCAGAAGAAATAACAAGAGATATACCAAATGTTGGAGATGACGCATTAAAAGATCTTGATGAAAATGGTATTATTAGAATAGGTGCAGAAGTAAGGCCTGGAGATATATTAGTTGGTAAAGTTACTCCAAAAGGAGAAACAGACTTAACAGCAGAAGAAAGATTACTTCGTGCAATATTTGGAGAAAAAGCTAGAGAAGTAAGAGATACATCACTTCGTGTACCACATGGTGAAGCTGGAACAATTGTTGATGTAAAAATATTTACAAGAGACAATTCAGAAGAATTAGGACCTGGAGTAAATCAAGTAATTAGATGTTATATTGCTACAAAGAGAAAAATATCAGTTGGAGATAAAATGGCTGGACGTCATGGTAACAAAGGTGTTATTTCAAGAATATTACCAAAAGAAGATATGCCATTCTTACCAGATGGAACACCAATAGACATTTTATTAAACCCATTAGGTATACCATCTCGTATGAACTTAGGACAAATCCTTGAAGTTCACTTAGGAGCAGCAGCAAGAGCATTAGGATGGAAAGTATCAACACCAGTATTTGATGGTGCATCTGATAAAGAAATTGAAGAATTATTACAAGAAGCTGGATTATCACCAGATGGAAAACAAACATTATATGATGGAAGAACTGGAGAGCCATTTGCAAGTCCAATTACAGTTGGTGTAATGTACATGTTAAAACTACATCACTTAGTTGATGATAAAATACATGCTCGTTCAACAGGACCATACTCATTAGTAACACAACAACCTTTAGGAGGTAAAGCTCAATTTGGTGGACAACGTTTTGGAGAGATGGAAGTTTGGGCACTAGAAGCTTATGGTGCTGCATACACATTACAAGAAATCTTAACAGTAAAATCAGATGATACTGTAGGACGTGTTAAAGCATATGAAGCAATTGTTAAAGGTGAAAATATTCCTGAACCAGGAGTTCCAGAAAGCTTTAAAGTTCTTGTAAAAGAATTACAAGCATTAGGATTAGATATTAAATTATATTCTGATAATAATGAAGAATTAGAATTAAAAGAAAATATCGAAGATGGTATAGATTATGAAGAGACATCTAATGGAAAATCTTTAACTGAAGATGATGTATTAATCCATGAAGATTTAGAAGATGGATATTCTGAACAAGATGAAGAAATGCTTGATGAAGAAGATGAAGAAAGCGATGAATTGTTTGATACAGACGATTTAGATGATGATGAAAGCATTTATGATAATGATGAAGATATTATAGAATAATTAATTAAATAAAATTTCAAAAAGCAATAAGAGGCGACAGTAAAATTTGCAGGAGCGGGGGATAGCCTCTTGAGCTGTTTTGAAATGCCCAAATAAAAAGAGAAGGGAGACATCTAATAAAGATGGATGAATTAGAAGTATTCAACAAAATAAAAATAGGAATTGCATCAGATGAAAAAATAAGAGAATGGTCAAAAGGTGAAGTAAAAAAACCAGAGACTATAAACTATAGAACATTAAAACCAGAAAAAGATGGTTTATTTTGTGAAAAAATATTTGGACCAACAAAAGACTGGGAATGTCATTGTGGTAAATATAAAAGAGTAAGATATAAAGGGATTGTTTGTGATAAGTGTGGTGTAGAAGTTACAAAATCAAAAGTAAGACGTGAAAGAATGGGACACATTGAACTTGCAGCACCAGTTGCACATATTTGGTATTTCAAAGGAATTCCAAGTAGAATTGCATTAATGCTAGATATCTCACCAAGAAATCTTGAAAAAGTAATTTATTTTGCATCATATATAGTAACAGATAAAGGAACATCTGGACTAGAAAAATGCCAAATATTAACTGAAAAAGAATACCATGAAGCAGAAGAAAAATATGGTAGAAAATCATTCAAAGCTGAAATGGGTGCTGAAGCAATAAGAAAATTATTAGAAGAAATTGATTTAGCAAAATTAACAGCTCAAATAGAAAAAGAAATTGAAAATGCTAGTGAACAAAGAAAAGCAAAATTAATAAAAAGATTAGACACTGTTGAAGCATTTTTACAATCAGGAAACAGACCTGAATGGATGGTAATGAATGTTGTACCAGTAATTCCACCAGATTTAAGACCTATGGTTCAATTAGATGGTGGTAGATTTGCAACATCAGACTTAAATGATTTATATAGAAGAGTTATAAACAGAAATAACAGATTAAAGAGATTATTAGAACTTGGAGCACCTGAAATAATTGTAAGAAATGAAAAAAGAATGTTACAAGAATCTGTAGATGCTTTAATTGATAACTCAAGAAGAGGAAGACCTGTTACAGGTGCTGGAAACAGACCATTAAAATCTTTATCAGATTTATTAAAAGGAAAACAAGGTAGATTCCGTCAAAACTTATTAGGAAAACGTGTTGACTATTCAGGACGTTCAGTAATCGTAGTAGGGCCAGAATTAAAAATATATCAATGTGGTCTACCAAAAGAAATGGCAATTGAATTATTCAAACCATTTGTAATGAAAGAATTAGTTGAAAGACATTTAGCACATAATATAAAAAGTGCAAAAAGAATGGTAGAAAGATTAAGCCCAGAAGTATGGGGAATTCTAGAAGAAGTTATTAAAGATCACCCAGTAATGCTTAACCGTGCTCCTACACTACACAGACTAGGTATACAAGCATTTGAACCAGTATTAGTAGAAGGTAGAGCAATCAAGTTACATGCATTAGTATGTGAAGCTTTCAACGCTGACTTCGATGGTGACCAGATGGCTGTTCACTTACCATTAACACCAGAAGCACAAGCAGAATCAAGATATTTAATGCTTGCAACAAATAACTTATTAAAACCACAAGATGGTAAGCCAGTAGCTGTACCAAGACTAGACATGATTTTAGGAAGTTATTATTTAACAATGACATTAGATGGAGAATTAGGAGAAGGAAAATACTTCAAAGATCCTGATGAAGCATTAATGGCATTCCAAAATAAAGCAGTTTCAATACATGCAAAAATCTTTGTAAGAGTAACTAAAGAAATTGATGGCGAAATGAAAACAAAGAAAGTTGAAACAAGTGTTGGTAGAATTATATTTAACCAAGGAATTCCACAAGATTTAGGATTTATAGACAGAAAAGAAGATCCATTCCAATATGAAATTAATTTCCCAGTTATGAAAAAATCAATGGGAACAATAATTGAAAGAACAATTGATAAACATGGTTTAATTGAATCAGCAGAAGTTATAGATTATATCAAAGCATTAGGTTTCAAATATTCAACATTAGCAGGTATTACATTCTCAGTAGCAGATGTAAAAGTACCAGATTCTAAAAAAGACATTTTAGCAGATGCAGACAAACAAGTTGAAAAAGTAAGAAACCAATATAGAAGAGGTTTAATAACAGATGATGAGAGATATCAATCAGTTGTTAATATTTGGGAAAAGGCAACAAATGATGTAAGTAAGGCAATGGAAGAAAACTTTGATGACTTAAACCCAATATATATGATGGTTAAATCTGGAGCCCGTGGTAACATGAACCAATTAAGACAAATCGCAGGTATGCGTGGACTTATGGCTAGTACAACTGGTAAAGCAGTTGAAATACCAATCAAATCATGTTTCCGTGAAGGTCTAGATGCATTGGAATATTTCATATCATCACATGGTGCTCGTAAAGGACTTTCAGATACAGCTTTAAGAACAGCTGACTCTGGATACTTAACAAGAAGATTAGTTGATGTATCACAAGATATTATAGTTAGAGAACATGATTGTGGAACAACAGATGGATTAACAGTTGAAGATATTAAAGATGGAAATCAAATAGTTGAAGGATTAGCTGAAAGACTAGAAGGAAGATATCCATTAAATGATATATTAGATCCACAAACAAACGAAGTTATTGTAGATACAAATACAATGATTAATAAAGACATAGCAAAACGTATTGTAGATGCTGGAATTACAAAAGTTGTTGTACGTTCAGTAATTGCATGTAGAGGAAAACATGGCGTATGTCAAAAATGTTATGGTATGGGATTAGCAAGAAGAGATTTAGTATCAATTGGTGAATCTGTTGGTATTATAGCTGCACAATCAATTGGTGAACCTGGTACACAGTTAACCATGAGAACAATTCACTCTGGTGGTGTTGCTGGTGTAGCAGATATCACACAAGGTCTTCCAAGAGTAGAGGAAATCTTTGAAGCTAGAAAACCTAAGGGAGTTGCTGTAATAACAGAAATTGATGGTACAGTTAAAATTTCTGATAATAAGAAGAAATTAGAAGTAATTGTTACATCAAAAGATGATTCAAGAACATATACAATTCCATTTGGATCAAAACTAAAAGTAAAAGATGGAGATGAAGTAAAAGCTGCAGATCCATTAATAGAAGGTTCTATAAACCCAGCTGAAATTTTAGCAATAAAAGGCCCAGAAGGTGTTTATGAATATGTAATATCTGAAATTCAAAAAGCATATAGAAACCAAGGTGTTGATATCAATGATAAACACGTTGAAGTAATTGCAAGACAAATGCTTCGTAAGGTTAGAGTTGATGATGGTGGAGATACAGATATGTTCCCAGGATCATTAGTTGATATGTATGAATTTGAAGATAAAAATAAAGAAGCTGTTGAACAAGGTAAACGTCCAGCAACAGGAAAGAGAGCATTACTTGGTATTACTAAAGCTTCACTTGCAACAGATAGTTTCTTATCAGCTGCATCATTCCAAGAGACAACAAGAGTATTAACAGAAGCTGCAATTAAAGGTAAGGAAGATGATTTAATAGGATTAAAAGAAAATGTTATCATTGGTAAGTTAATCCCAGCTGGAACTGGTATGAAGAGATATCAAGATGTTACTATTAAAGTTGAAGGCGAAGATGAAAAGACAGTTGCAGAAGAAATTGATGCAAATAAACAAGTTGAAACACAAGATGATGCTGAATAAAATTAAAACACAGATAGACATAAAAGTTTATCTGTGTTTTTGTGTGTAATAATGAAGGGAGCCCCATAGTGGAGCTCCCTTGGCTTTAAACGAATGGATTATTCGGGTCAATAAATACCCTAGAGTCCAATGGACAAGAATGTGATGGATTGACGATAAAATAGGATAATTTACCAGTTCGATCAGTTACATATCCATATTTCATTCTGTTTTCTTTTGCAAACTTGGCGATTTGATATTCATCATCAGAAAACTTGATGATATTTTGGCTAGATTTAACAAAATCTAACATTAAACAGTCAGGATTTGCAAGGATTTTTTCAAAATCGATTACAGTAAGCTCTAATCCATACCCATCAATGAAAATAGAATTTTCCTGTTTCCGAATTTCTGACAATAAATTCCCATTATTATCAAACAAAGCAACATAATTATTCCAGTTTCCATCAAAAGGCAAAACATCCATGTGATGAATAAGAAACCATAGATGAAAATGATGTTTTACAGTACAAATTTTCATTAGACATTTCCTCCGTTTTTTGGTTCAAAAAATTACGAACTAACTAATTATAACATAATATTTAATAAAATGCAACGATAAATAAAAAATTAGAATATTCACAAGATATTCACAATAATAATATAAAATATACAAAAAAATGAAAGGATATAGATATGTTACAATTAAAAAATATAACAAAAAATTATCTATCAGGAGATAACGAAGTTCAAGCATTAAAAGGAATAGATATAGAGTTTAGAGAAAATGAATTTGTCTCAATTTTAGGACAAAGTGGATGTGGAAAAACAACATTGTTAAATATAATAGGAGGGCTTGATAGATATACATCAGGAGATTTAATTATTAATGGAAAATCAACTAAAGAATTTAAAGACAAAGATTGGGATACATATAGAAATCACTCTGTAGGATTTGTATTTCAAAGCTATAATTTGATACCACATCAAACAGTACTCGCAAATGTTGAATTAGCACTTACAATATCAGGTGTAGGAAAAGCAGAAAGAAGAAAAAGAGCAATTGAAGCATTACAAAAAGTTGGATTAGGAGATCAAATAAATAAAAAACCAAATCAAATGTCTGGAGGGCAAATGCAAAGAGTTGCAATAGCAAGAGCTTTAGTAAATGATCCAGATATATTACTTGCAGATGAGCCAACAGGAGCATTAGATTCAAAAACATCAGTACAAGTAATGGAAATATTAAAAGAAATCTCAAAAGATAGATTAATAATAATGGTAACACATAATCCAGAACTTGCTGAGAAATATTCATCAAGAATAGTAAAATTATTAGATGGAAAAATTATAGATGATTCAAATCCTTATAAATCTAGTGAAGAAGATGTGAAAAAAGCTAGAAATAAAAAAGATAAATCTGGAAAAGCATCAATGAAATTTACAACAGCAGTAAGATTAAGTTTAAACAATTTAATGACTAAAAAAGGAAGAACATTTTTAACATCATTTGCAGGAAGCATAGGAATAATAGGAATTGCATTAATATTATCATTATCACATGGAATGCAAAGTTATATAAATAGAGTAGAAGAAGATACACTTTCATCATATCCATTAACAATTCAAGAAGCTAGTATAGATGTAACAAGTATGTTAGAAGCAATGATGGGAAATGGAGAAAGAGAAGAACATAATGATAATAAAATATATTCAAGACCAATAGTAAATAATATATTAGAAACAGTATCTACTAAACTTCAAACAAATAATTTAGAAGAATTTAAAAAATATTTAGAAAGTGGAGATACAGATATAAAAGATTATATAAATGCTATTCAATATGAATATAATTTAAATTTAAATATATATAAACAAAATGATGATAAAACATATCAACAAGTAAATCCAAGCATAGTATTTGACGAACTAGGATTTGGAGAAATGATGGAATCAAGACAAAGTGCATCATCAATGATGTCAGGTTCAATGACAATGACTCAAACTGATGTCTGGGAAGAACTATTGGATAATAAAAATTTGATACAGTCACAATATGATGTACTTGCAGGAAACTGGCCAACAAAATATAATGAAGTTGTTTTAATAGTTGATGAAAATAATGAAGTTAGTGATTACACATTATATTCTTTAGGAATAAAAGATATCAAAGAACTAAATGAATCAATGGAAAAAATAAAAAACAAAGAAAAAGTTGAAGCTGGTGAATCAGTAAGTTATTCTTATGATGACTTATTAAATTATAAATTTAAAATATTATTAAATACTGATTATTATAAAAAATCTGGAAATGCATGGCAAGATATGTCAAATGATGATGAATATATGAAGAATGTTGTAGATAATGCAGAAGAAATAACAATAGTAGGAATAATAAAACCAAATGAAGAAACAGTTTCATCATCAGGTGCAGGAATGATTGGATATACAAAAGAATTAAAAGAATATGTAATAAATAAAATTAATGAAACAGAAATTGTAAAAGAACAAAAAGAAAATCCAAACATAAATGTATTTACAGGAATAGAATTCCCAGAAAATCAAAATAGTTCATTTGATTATTCACAATTAACAGATGAACAAAGAATGTATATGGCAACATTGTCAGAAACAGAATTAGCAGAACTTATGAAAAATTATGCAGAAAACTCAACAGCAACTTATGATTCAAATCTATCAACACTTGAAGTAGTGGACTTAAATAAGCCGTCAACAATAAATATATATCCAAAAGATTTTGAATCTAAAGATATGATTACAACAAGAATTAGTGAATACAATGATAAACAAACAAATGACGGAAAAGAAGAAAATGTTATAACATATACAGATATTGTAGGTGTTATGATGAGTTCTGTTTCAACAATAATTAATGTAATAAGTTATGTATTAATTGCATTTGTTGGAATTTCATTAGTCGTATCATCAATAATGATTGGAATTATAACATATATATCAGTTTTAGAGAGAACAAAAGAAATTGGAATATTAAGAAGTATAGGAGCATCAAAGAAAGATGTTTCAAGAGTATTTAATGCAGAAACACTTATAATAGGATTAGTAGCAGGATTAATAGGAATTGGTGTTACAATATTATTAAATATTCCAATAAATATGGTAATAAAATCAATGGTTGGAATATCAAATATTTCAAAATTACCAACAAAAGGTGCAATTATATTAGTTGCAATTAGTGTAGGATTAACAATGATTGCAGGATTAATTCCAGCCAAATTTGCTGCTAAGAGAGATCCTGTTGAGGCATTAAGAACAGAGTAAATGGAGAGTGAAGGGAGTAAGAAAAATAATTTAATAAAATAACTTAAAAAGAACTTCAATTTGAAGTTCTTTTTGTATTAATATTTATATAAAGGTTAAACTAACTAAAAGGAGAAAAAGTTATGTTTAAACCACAATCAATATATTATGAAAAAGAAATAGAAAATTATCAATTAGGAAAAGAACTATTAGAAAAATATAAAGAAATACCCAAAATACTTATAGAAAATCATAATAATATAGAAGAAATGAGAAAAAAAGAAAATAGTGAATTTCCAAGAATAAAACAAAATTTAATAATAGGAATAAGAAAAACACATAAGTTTGTAGAAAATCATAAAACATCAGACTATTTAGTACCATATACATCATCAGGATGTACTGCGATGTGTTTATATTGCTATTTAGTATGTAATTATAATAAATGTGCATATTTAAGATTATTTGTAAACAGAGAGCAAATGCTTGAAAAAATAATAAAAACAGCACAAAAAAGTGAAAAAGATTTAACATTTGAAATAGGAAGTAATAGTGATTTAATATTAGAAAATACAATAACAGATAATTTAGTATGGACAATAGAAAATTTTGCAGATACACAAAAAGGACAATTAACACTACCTACAAAATTTGATATGGTTGATCCAATTTTACCATTAAAACATAATGGTAAAGTTACAATAAGAGTAAGTATGAATCCAGAAGAAATCATAAATAAAGTAGAATTTGGAACATCAAGATTAAAAGGAAGAATAGTGGCTATAAATAAATTAGCAGAAGCAGGATATAAAGTTGGAATATTAATTGCACCAGTAATCTTAGTAGAAAATTGGAAAGAATTATATACAGAATTAATTCAAAGATTAAATAGTGAATTATCTGAAAAAGTAAAAAAACAAGCATTTTTTGAAATAATATTTATGACATATAGTTTTGTGCACACAAAGATAAATGAAGAAGCATTCCCAAATGCTATAAATTTATATAATACTGAAATAATGACAGGGAGAGGGAAAGGTAAATATTCATATAAACAAGATGTTAGAAAAGAAGCGGAAGTTTACTTAAGAGAACAAATGGAAAAGTATTTTCCAGATAATAGTATAGAATATATTGTATGATTTTTTATAGAAAGTTGAGGCAATTGAGCAAATTATCTTGAAAAAATTATAAAAGTATGATAATATAAAAATATAGTTTTAATAGATTAAAAAAAAACCACTTTTGCAGTTTTTATTTTAATCTATTTTTTTTATTTGATTTTATATGGCAAAAATGGGAATATAGGAGGAAGAATAAATGAACACAAAATATGTATTTGTAACAGGAGGAGTAGTATCAGGATTAGGAAAGGGAATAACAGCTGCATCACTAGGAAGATTGTTAAAAAATAGAGGATATAAAGTAACAATTCAAAAATTTGATCCATATTTAAATGTTGACCCAGGAACAATGAGTCCATATGAACATGGAGAAGTATTCGTAACAGATGATGGAGCAGAAACAGATTTAGACTTAGGACATTATGAAAGATTTATTGATGAAAACTTAACACAACATTCAAGTGTAACAATGGGAAAAGTATATTCAACAGTAATTGAAAAAGAAAGAAGAGGAGACTATTTAGGAAAAACAGTACAAGTAATACCACATGTAACAAATGAAATAAAAGAAAGAATATATAGTTTTGAAAATACAGATACAGACATAGTTATAACAGAAGTTGGAGGAACAGTTGGAGATATAGAAGGATTATCAATAATAGAAGCAATCCGTCAAGTAGGATTAGAGAAAAATCCTGAAGATGTAGTATATATACATGTAACATTATTACCATACATATTTGGTTCAAATGAAATAAAATCAAAACCAACACAACACTCTGTAAAAGAATTACAAAGTTTAGGAATACAACCCAATATTTTAGTATGTAGAACAGAACAAGATATTCCAGACACAATAAGAGAAAAATTAGCGCTATTTTGTAATGTAAGAAAAAGTAGTGTAATACAAAATAAAACAGCAGACAATTTATATGCAGTACCACTAATGCTTGAAGAAGAAGGGTTAGCAAGAGAAGTATGCAACCATATGAGGTTAGATAGATATGTTCCAGATAACACAGAATGGCAAAAAATGATAGATAATATAAGAAGCATAGGAGATGAATCTGTAAATATAGGAATAGTAGGAAAATATATTCAATTAGAAGATTCATATTTGTCAGTAATAGAAAGTTTACATCATGCAGGATTTGCCAATAAGGTAAAAGTTAATATTAAATTAATAGATTGTGAAACAATAAATAAAGAAACAGCCCAAGAAAAATTAAAAGGATTGCAAGGAATAATAGTTCCAGGAGGATTTGGAAATAGAGGAGTAGAAGGAAAAATAGAAACAATTAGATATGCAAGAGAAAATAAAATTCCATTCTTAGGAATATGTTTAGGTATGCAAATGGCAGTTGTAGAATTTGCAAGAAATGTATTAGGATTAAAAGATGCTAATTCGGCAGAATTTAATGAAAAAACAACAAATCCAGTTATACATATAATGGATGATCAAATAGGAATAGATAAAAAAGGTGGAACAATGCGTTTAGGAGCATATCCATGTATATTAAAAGAAGGAACATTAGCAAAAGAATTATATGGAAAAGAGCAAATTTCAGAAAGACACAGACATAGATATGAATATAATAATGAGTATAAAGAAAGATTAGAAAAAGCAGGTTTAATATGTTCTGGAACATCACCAGATGGAAAATTAGTTGAAATAGTAGAATATAAAGAACATCCATATTTTATAGCAGGACAATTCCATCCAGAATTAAAATCAAGACCTAATAGACCAGCACCATTATTTATAGGATTAGTTAGATCAGCAAAAAATATAAAATAAATTATTCTAATATAAGAAAGGAATAAATTTTTATGAATAATGAATTTGAAAAATGGCAAGAAAAGTGTAAAGAATCAGGAAATAAAAGAGATGATTATTTGACTTGGGACGAATACTTTATGGCAATTGCAAAACTATCATCAAAAAGAAGTAAAGATCCTAATACACAAGTTGGAGCATGTATTGTAAGTAATGATAATAGAATATTATCAATAGGATATAATGGAGCACCAAATGGATTTGAAGATGAAAATTTTCCATGGGCAAGAGATGGAGAAAAAATATATACAAAATATCCATATGTATGTCATGCAGAAATGAATGCAATTTTAAATTATAGGGGATCAAAAAAAGAATTTGAAAATGCAAAAATATATGTAGACTTATTTCCATGTAATGAATGTGCAAAATTAATAATTCAATCAGGAATAAAAGAAGTAATATATTTGTCAGATAAGTATAATGGAACAGATGAAAATATTGCATCAAAAAGATTATTTGACACATGTAAAATAAAATATAAACAAATTGAATGTAAAGAGATTAATATTTAAAATTATATAACATAAGAGAAAAAATAGGAGAGTAATATGGAATTAATTGATATTGTTGATGAAAATAATAATTTAACAGGACAAGTGGAAGAAAGATGGACAGCATACAATAAAGGAATGTGGAGAAGGACAGTATCGTGTTGGATAATGAATTATAAAGGTGAGATACTTTTACAAAAAAGAACAGCAAATAAAAAAAGAAATCCAAATAAATGGGCAAAAACTGGTGGACAGGTTGACAGTGGAGAAAGTGTTGAAGAAGCAATAAAAAGAGAAGTGAAAGAAGAATTAGGAATAGACATTCCAGAAAATCAGTTGAAAGTTGTAGAAACATATAAAGGTGATGAAAGAAGTAAAAGATTTGCATATAATTTTATATTTGTAGTAAATTACAATATCGAAGATTATAAATTACAAAAAGAAGAAGTTGCAGAAGTTAAATATGTAAAAATAGAAGATATAGAAGCAAGTAAGAAAAATAATGATTTGAATTATACATTTTCTACTTGGAGAGTATCTGAATTTGAAAAAGAAATGAAAATGTTAAAAAATAAAAGAGTAGATATTATAAATAATAAAATATAATGCAAAAAAGTAAAGAAATATAATTTTTCTTTACTTTTTTTGCTGATGAAAGTTCTATTTATAAGTAAACATGAATATAATTATTGTGAATGTGAAGATTTTGTGAAAAATAAATAAAAGTATTGACAAAGGAAAAAATAGGGTATATATTATTAGCAGTCAAACAAAAAGAGTGCTAAAGTATAAAAGCTATTAAAACATAGCACTCATAGAGGAGGTAATATTATGATAAAACCATTATCAGATAGAGTATTAATAAAAATGAAAGAAAAGGAAGAAACAACAAAGAGTGGAATAATATTGTCAAGTCAAGCACAAGAAAAACCACAAATTGCAGAAGTTATAGAAGTTGGACCAGGAAGAATGGTTGACGGAAAAAGAGAAGAATTAGAAGTAAAAAAAGGTGACAATGTAGTAATAAGCCAATATGGTGGAACAAAAGTAAAATATGAAGGAGAAGAATACATCATATTAAGAGAAGAAGACATATTAGCAATAGTAAAATAAAAAAATTATATTAACAAATAATTTTAGGAGGTTGATTAATTATGGCAAAACAAATTAAATTTGGAGAAGATGCAAGAAAATCATTATTAGAAGGAGTTAATAAATTAGCAGATACAGTAAAAGTAACATTAGGACCAAAAGGAAGAAATGTTGTATTAGATAAAAGTTTTGGAGCACCACTAATTACAAATGATGGTGTAACAATAGCTAAAGAAATTGAATTAGAAGACAAATTTGAAAATATGGGAGCACGTCTTGTAAAAGAAGTATCTACAAAAACAAATGATGTTGCAGGAGATGGAACAACAACAGCAACAGTTTTAGCACAAGCAATGATTAAAGAAGGAGTTAAAAATGTAGCTGCAGGAGCAGATCCAATGGCAATAAAAAGAGGTATAGAAAAAGCCGTTGATGGAGCTGTAACAGAATTAAAAGAAATTACATCACCAGTTAATGGAAAAGAAGATATAGCAAGAGTTGCAAGTATATCAGCAAATAATACAGAAGTTGGTGAATTAATAGCTGATGCAATGGAAAAGGTATCAAAAGATGGTGTAATAACAATTGAAGAATCAAAAACATCACAAACAGAATTAAATGTAGTGGAAGGAATGCAATTTGACAAAGGATATGTATCACCATATATGGTAACAGATACAGAGAAAATGGAAGCAATTGTAGATAATCCATATATTTTAATAACAGATAGAAAAATAAGCAATATTCAAGAAATATTACCATTACTAGAAAACTTAATGCAATCATCAGGAAAACTAGTTATAGTATGTGATGACATTGAAAGTGAAGCATTATCAACATTAATATTAAATAAATTAAGAGGAGTATTAAATGTTGTTGCAGTAAAAGCACCTGGATTTGGAGATAAGAGAAAAGCAATGTTAGAAGACATGGCAATTCTAACAGGTGGTGAAGTAATATCACAAGATTTAGGAATGGAATTAAAAGATACACAAATTACACAATTAGGTAGAGCAAAACAAGTAAAAGTACAAAAAGAAAATACAATAATTGTTGATGGTGCAGGAGATAAAGAAAAAATTGCTGAAAGAGTAAGACAAATAAAAGCTCAAATCGAAGAAACAAAGAGTGAATTTGATAAAGAAAACTTACACGAAAGATTAGCAAAGATTGCTGGAGGAGTTGCAGTAATTGGAGTTGGAGCAGCAACAGAAGTTGAAATGAAAGATAAAAAATTAAGAATAGAAGATGCATTATCAGCAACAAAAGCAGCAGTTGAAGAAGGAATTGTAGCTGGTGGTGGAACAGCATATGTAAATATTATACCAGCAGTAGAAAAAGTTGCAAAATCACTTGATGGTGGAGAAAAATTAGGTGCAGAAATAGTATTAAAAGCATTAGAAGAACCAGTTAAACAAATTGCAAGAAATGCAGGATTAGAACCAGCTGTTATATTAGACAATGTAAAGAAATCAGCATCTGGGTTTGGATTTGATGCAGATAAAGAACAATATGTAGATATGAAAAAAGTTGGAATAGTTGATCCAACAAAAGTAACAAGAAGTGCATTACAAAATGCAGCATCAGTAGCAGCAATGGTACTTACAACAGAAAGTTTAGTAACAGATGCTCCAGAACCAAAAACATGTGGATGTGGAAATAATCATGAAATGGATAATGGAATGAACGGAATGTATTAATAAAACATTATACAAAAGTGTCGAAAAAAGCAACAAAATTAATTTTGTTGCTTTTTATATAAAAAAATGACTTGTATGTATACATAACTTGCAAAAAAAGTAAAAATATGGTATAATAGTTCTATCATGATGGCAAAAGCCAAGGAGGTAAAAAAATCATGATTGTATATGACAGAAAGTCTGGTTTCTACTGTGTTGACACTTCAGCTTCTATCGAAGAGTTCTTTAAATGGCAAAAGGTCGTTTGCAATTTGAACAAGAACCTTCTCAAGTTGAGAGAAATCAGAGCAAATTAATCCCTGGCGGGGACTCAAGCATTGCTTGGGTCCTTTTTATATATGTTTTTATAGAAAGAAAAAATCACAAAAATTTCATTGACAATTCAAATTATTATCCTTATAATTAGTATGGCAAAAGAATAAAAATGTAATACAATAAACAAATATGGAAAAAATAAAAATGGAGGTAATAAAAAATGGATTTTGAACAATGGAAAGGCTTTGAAAAAGGCGAATGGAAAAGAAAAATTGATGTAAGAAATTTCATTCAAAAGAACTATACACCATATGAAGGAAATGCAACATTTTTAACAGGAACAACAGAAAAAACAAAAAAATTATGGGATGAAGTATTAAAATTATATGAAAAAGAAAGAAATTCAAATGGTTCAGTATTAGATATAGATACAAAAACAATATCAACAGTATCAGCACATGA
Source organism: uncultured Clostridia bacterium (assembly GCA_934141555.1). Classification (GTDB taxonomy): domain Bacteria; phylum Bacillota; class Clostridia; order TANB77; family CAG-508; genus CAG-269. The sequence continues at coordinate 81,776 of CAKPCK010000001.1, forward strand.
AGCCGGATATATAGATAAAGACTTAGAAGAAATAGTAGGATTACAAACAGATGCACCATTAAAAAGAGCAATAATGCCTTATGGTGGAATCAAAATAGTAGAAAAATCATGTGAAGCTTATGGAAGAGAAGTAGACCCAGAAGTTGATAAAATATTCCATACAGTAAGAAAAACACACAATGATGGAGTATTTAGTGTATATACACCAGATATAAGAGCTGCAAGAAGTGCACACTTAATTACAGGACTTCCAGATGGATATGGAAGAGGAAGAATAATTGGAGATTACAGAAGAGTAGCACTATATGGTGTTGATGAATTAATTAGAGAAAAACAATTAGATTTAGAAGAATTAGATGTAGATGAATTTACAGAAGATGTAATAAGAGAAAGAGAAGAAATCTATGAACAAATAAAAGCATTAAACGAATTAAAAGCAATGGCAGCAAAATATGGATTTGATATATCAAGACCAGCTGGAAATGCAAAAGAAGCAATACAATGGTTATATTTTGGATATTTAGGAGCAATAAAAGACCAAAATGGTGCTGCAATGAGTATTGGTAGAACATCAACATTCTTAGATATATATATAGAAAGAGATATGAAAAATGGAACATTAACAGAAGAACAAGCACAAGAATTAATGGATCATTTTGTAATGAAATTAAGATTAGTAAGATTCTTAAGAACACCAGAATATAATGAATTATTCAGTGGAGATCCAGTTTGGGTAACAGAAAGTATTGGTGGTATGGGAGTTGATGGAAGAACATTAGTAACAAAGAACTCATTTAGAGTTTTACACACACTAGAAAATTTAGGCCCTGCACCAGAACCAAACTTAACAGTATTATGGTCAACAAGATTACCAGAAGGATTTAAACGTTATACAGCAAACTTATCAATCAAAACATCTTCAATTCAATATGAAAATGATGATGTAATGAGAACAACATTAGGTGATGATTATGGAATTGCTTGTTGTGTATCACCAATGAAAATAGGAAAACAAATGCAATTCTTTGGAGCAAGAGCAAACTTAGCCAAAACATTATTATATGCAATAAATGGTGGAAAAGACGAAAAATCTGGAAAACAAGTAGCTCCAAGATTTGAACCAATAACATCTGAATATCTAGATTATGATGAAGTTATGGTAAAATTTGATCAAATGATGGATTATGTAGCAAAAATTTATATAAAAGCATTAAATGCAATACACTATATGCATGATAAATATTCTTATGAAGCAATAGAAATGGCTTTACATGATAAAGATGTAATAAGAACAATGGCATGTGGTATAGCAGGACTTTCAGTAGTTGCAGACTCATTATCAGCAATCAAATATGCAAAAGTTAAAGTAATAAGAGATGAAAACGGATTAGCAGTTGACTATGAAATTGAAGGAGATTATCCAAAATTCGGAAATGATGATGACAGAGTTGATCAAATAGCTGTTGATGTTGTAACACAATTCTTAAGAAAATTAAAGAAACATCCTGCATATAGAGGAGCAAAACAAACATTGTCAATATTAACAATAACATCAAATGTTGTATATGGAAAAGCAACAGGAAATACACCTGATGGAAGAAGAGCAGGAGCTCCATTTGGACCAGGTGCAAACCCATTACATGGAAGAGATACAAATGGTGCATTAGCTGTAATGAACTCAATTGCAAAATTACCATTTGAAGAATCAGAAGATGGTATTTCATTCACATTTGCAATTACACCTTCAACATTAGGTCAAGATATGTGGACAAAAGAAACAAATCTTGTAAGTATGTTAGATGGATATTTTGCAGAAACAGGACATCATATTAATGTTAATGTATTTGATAGAGCTTTACTTGAAGATGCTATGGAACATCCAGAAAAATATCCTCAACTTACAATTAGAGTTTCAGGATATGCTGTAAACTTTACAAAATTAACAAGAGAACAACAATTAGATGTAATTAACAGAACAATTCATGAAAGAATTTAATAACAAAAAAATCCTATGCGATTTGCATAGGATTTTTATATGATATTAATGATTATTGTCATCATCATAGTAGTTAGTTCTTCTATTATTAGAAGAAGCATAATACCAAATTAGAGCAATAATAACAGCAGCTGCAACAGCAATTATAAGCCAAGTCCACATAGTAGAATTCATACCTAAGAAATTAGCTGTGTTTGCATCTGTTGCTGTTCTAGTAGCATTATAACCTGTAGTATTTCTAACTGCTGTATTAGCATCATTACCAATACCAGTCATAATATCATTATTATTAGTATTATTTGTAGTATTAGTATTTGCATTATTGTTGTTATTATTCATATTAGTCATATCATTTATTCCATCTCCAACACCTTTTACGGCATCTTTAACAGCATTTTCAGCTCCACCAACAACATCTCTTACACCATTAACAACATCATTACCAGCATTTTGCATAGTATTTTCAGTAGCAAAACTTAAAGTAACAGAAAAAGAGAATATTATTGCTATAGCCAAACCAATTGCAAGAAACAATTTTTTACTCATAATGTCTAAATTCCTTTCTAAAAATTACAATTAAAGGTTTCAAAACAAAACCTTATTTATAGTATTAATTTATTAAAACAAAATATACTTGAAAAATCTTGCAAAAAAATAAAAAATCATATAAAATTAATCAAAAGGAGCAAACATAATGAAAATTATAAACAATGTAGATGATTTTAAATCATTAAAATCAATAGATTTAGAAGATATAAAAACTACTAAAATTGATGATTTAAAAAGAAAAGATGAAGCTAAAACAAGAATAATGAAATATATAACATATAAAAAAAGAACAGAGCAAGAAGTAAGAAAAAAATTCAAAAATGAAATAGATGAACAATTACTTGATGAAATAATTGAATATCTAAAAGAAGCTAACTATTTAGATGATTATCAATTTATTCAAAAACAAGTAAATGAATATATGATGTTAAAAACATTATCAATAAAAGAATTAAAATACAAACTTTTAGAAAAAGGATTAGACAAAAAATTAGTCGAAAAATATATAGAAGATAATAGAGAAGAACTTGAAGAATATGAAAAGAAATGTATAGAAAAAATAAGAAGAAAAAAAGCAGGAAATATGGAAGAAGAAAAAATTAATCAATATTTGTTTAGAAAAGGATATCCAATAAGCAAATATGAATAAATTAATTTTGGATAGAGTTGTAGCTTAAAGGAAGGAAAAACAAATGCAAAATTTAATTACAATGGGAAAAATATATTCTATAAAATTAGAAAATTTTGAAGGACCATTAGATTTATTATGTCACTTAATAGACAAAAATAAAATGGATATTTATGACATAAATATAAGTGAAATAGCAGATCAATATATAGATTATATAAATCAAATGGAAAAAATGAATTTAGATATAACAAGTGAATTTTTAGTTATGTCATCAACATTATTATATTTAAAATCAAAACATTTATTACCAAAAGTAGAATCAGAAGAGGAAGAAATTACAGAAGAAGAACTTATTAGAAGAATAATTGAATATAAAAAATATAAAGAAATAACTAAAAAATTAAAAGAAGCATTTTTAGTAAATTCAAAAAGATTATTTAGAATGACAGAAGAAATTGAATTACCAAAACAAAAAATTCAAAAAGAATATACACCAAATATAATCCCAGAAATTTATCAAAAATTGTTGCAAACAAATGCTGAAAAAATAAATGAAAATGCTGCAAATATTGAAAAAATAGCGATTACAGAAACATTTTCTGTTGGAGATAAAGTAAAAGATATGTATAGAGCACTAATAAAATATAAGAAATTTACATTTAATAAATTATTTACACTAAAAAAACATAGTAAAAATGAAGTTGTTACAGCATTTACAGGTCTTTTAGAAATGTCACGTAGAAATAAAGTTGTAACAGAACAAGATGAGTTGTTTGGAGATATAGAAGTAGAAAAGTCAAAATTTCACCCAAAACAAATTGAAGATTAAAAAAGAAAAAATAGGAAAAAATAATATTATAACTTTTAAGAAAAGAGTTGATAATATTGTTTTTTCTTTTTATATTAGTAATATTTACAATTTTGATGATTGCAATACATACAAGTAAAATTGGTATAGATATAGAAAATCTTATAATTGATACAGATGCAGAAGAAAAAATAAATGAAGATGGAAAAATATATGTTTATTTATTATTATTTAATAAAATCAAATTGTTTAGGAAAAATGTAAGAAATATACCAATGAAAGATGTGAAATTCGAAGCAAGTGATTTTGATATAAAGATTTTTAAAAATAAAGATATAAAAATAAATTATTTTGAATTGATTAGGAATATTAATATAGATATAAAAAATATAGATTTGAATGTTAAGATTGGAACAGAAGATGCAGGAGTAACTGCAATATTAGTGGGAATTTTTGCTGGAATATTGGGAATAATTATAAAAAAGCCGAAATATCAGATTTTGCCAATTTATGCAAATAGAAATTTATTAAAAATTAATCTAAATGGTATATTTACAATATATTTGATGCATTATATATATAAATTTATAAAAGACAATATAAAGGAAAGGTTTATGGATAAATCCTTAAATAAAAATCTAAATTTTAAAGTAAGGTAAGTGATATTATGGGAGAACATCCTATTGAAAATTTAATGATGACAGCAATGAATAGTATTCAAAACATGGTAGATGTGAATACTATAGTAGGTGAACCAATTCAATCAATGAATGGAATTACAATTATTCCAATTTCTAAAGTATCTTTTGGATTTGCAGCAGGTGGAAGTGAATTTTCTGGTGAAACTATAAAACAATACAGAATGAAAGATAAAGATGAAGAAATTGAATATAAATTACCATTTGGAGGTGGAGCAGGGGCAGGTGTTTCAATAAATCCAGTTGCATTTTTAGTTGTACAAGGAGATAATGTAAAATTAATGCCTGTTGACCATCAATCTTGTATTGATAGACTTATTGATTATGTTCCAGATTTAATTCAAAAAATTAATGAAATGTTTAATAAATCTATTTGTCAAAAAGATGAAAGAACAAAAAGAATTTTAGAAGATATAAAAAAGAAGAATTGTAAAAAATCGGATTGTAATAAGAATCAAGAGGGAAAAGGTGAAGATGTGAAAAAACAAGATGAAAAAATTGCTCAAAATGAAGCTAATTCTCAAAAAGAAAATAAGATGAATATTGAAATTGTTGAATCAGATGGGGAAATTTTTGGTGAAGAATAATGAAATAAACATATCAATTTTTTATTGATATGTTTATTTTTTATTGACAAAAAAATTAATTAATGCTTTAATGAAATTATTAATATATATTTGTACAAAGGAGAATATAAGATGGGTTGGGAGACAAGTCATAGAAAAAGAAATATAGATCAAGTAGATTTAGAAGGAATAGATAGAGATAGAAGAAGAATTTTAAGTGGATATGGAACTTCTCAAAACGGTTATAGTAAAGAAACACAAGAAGAAGATTTAACATCTGTTAGAGACATTTTAGGGGAAATGCCAGAAGATATGGATGATGATATTATGAAAGCGATAGAAACAATTGACGAAGAAGTAACACCACAAGAAAGAAGAGATATGCTGGAAACAACAAAAGATGTTAGAGAAATGTCAGAAGAAGAATTAGATTATGACTTTCATGCTAAGTTGGAAGAAGTAATGAGACGTTAAAATATATAGGAGGAAAAAATGATGACAACAAATGAAAAGAAAAAAATAAATGAATATAGAAAGGCTTTAGCAGAACTTGATGGGATATTTGATAAGTTTGAAAAAGAAATAAAAAATAAAGTACCAGAAAGTTTTAGAGAATTTGTAAAAGATAAAAAAGATAAAAATTATAAATTTGAATATGATGATTCTAAAGAACTAAAAGATCAAAACATATTAAGAGAAACTAAAGTCTTATTATCAATAATGTATAGAAGCTATTTTTGTAGTGAAGAAGAAAAAAAGAGATTAGAATTAGAAGACGAAAAAGAATTAAAAAGAATTGAAGATGAAATAAGAGAAAAATATAACCCAGATAATATTTTTAAGAAAAAAGAGAATGTTCAAGAAGAAAATAAAGAAGAATTACAACTTGTCGAAGTAAAAGAAAGTATATTTAAAAAAATTATTAATAAAATAAAAGAAATATTTGTTAGATAGAAAATAAATTCATATATAAATAATAAAGAGAAAGTTTTATAACTATCTCTTTTCAACAATCATAGGTCCTATATTTGTAACAGTTCCAGCTCCTAAAGTAAGAACAATATCATCTTTTTTTACATTTTCTTTTAGATAAGAAGCACATTCTTCAAGAGAAGGAAGATATATAGCATTTTTTCCTAATTCAATTATTTTATTAACTAAATCTTTTGAAGAAATATTATAAGTATTAGTTTCTCTTGCTGCATAAATATCTGTAACAATAATATTATCAAATTCAAGTAAAGCATTTGCAAAATCATCTAAAAGATTAAATGTTCTACTATATGTATGTGGTTGGAATACAACCCAAGATTTATTATATTTTTTATTTTTTAAAGCTTTTGCAGTAGCTTTAACTTCTGTTGGATGATGACCATAATCATCATAAACTCTAGCACCATTTAACATACCTTTAAATTCAAATCTTCTATCAGCACCTTTAAATTTATGAATAGCATTTTTTATATCAGTTTTTGAAATTCCATAAGTATCACATAACGCAATACAAGCTAAAGCATTTAAAACATTGTGTTTTCCTGGTATAGAAAGTGAAATATGTTCATAAAATTCATTATATTTATAAACATCAAATTCAGCCATTCCTTCATCATCAAATTTAATATTTTTTGCTTGAAAATCAACATCATCATTTTCGATACCATATTTAATTGCTTGAGCTTTTGAATAAACAGGTAGATCTAAACAATTATTATCATCAGCATTTATTATTAAATGTCCATCTTCAGGTAGTAATTTTACATATTTTATAAAAGCATTCTTTATATTTTCTAAATTTTTATAATAATCTAAATGATCATTATCAATGTTTAAAATTATTTCAGATTTTGGACTAAATTTTAAAAAACTCTCAACATATTCACAAGCTTCTATTATAAAATTTTCACTATTTCCAACTCTATAATTTCCATCAAGTTCTTTTATTATTGCACCAACTTGTATACTTGGATCTCTTAATGCTTCTAAGAAACATAAAGAAACAAGTGATGTTGTAGTTGTTTTTCCATGTGTTCCTGAAATTGCAATAGTATTTTTATAACATCTTGTAAGTTCACCTAAGAAATCAGATCTTTCTATAGTAGGAATTCCAAGTTCTTTTGCATGTACAAGTTCTGGATTGTCTGGATGAATTGCGGCTGTATAAACAACACAATCAGCTCCAATTACATTTTTTGCATCATGACCAACAAACACTTTGATTCCTGCATTTTCTAAAGTATGTAAAATTTCTGAATCAACATTATTGCTTCCAGAAACAGAAAACCCCCAATTAGCAAGTATTTCTGCAATTCCACTCATGCTAATTCCACCAATTCCTATCATATGTATTTTTTGATATTTTTTAATATTTTCAATATTTGGCATTATAAAATCTCTCCTTGTATTTTCAAAATATATGTCTAAATTATTAGTTCACATTATATACTTATATAATGCAAATTTCAAGTTTTTTGAGACAATAAATCTAAAAAAAAATAAAATAAAAAATTTTTTTGAAAAAAAAGAGGGAAAAAAGAAAATATTGGAGAATAATAGACTAGTACATAAGATATAAAACTTATTAGTACAAAAAATTTAACAGTGGAGGTGCACACAATGCAAATAACAGACGTACGTTTAAGAAAAGTAAATTCAGAGAACAGAATGAAAGCTGTTGCTTCTGTAACATTCGATAATGAATTTGTTATCCATGATATCAAAGTTATCGAAAGTCAAAATGGATTATTCATTGCTATGCCAAGCAGAAAAACTCCAAACGGAGAATTCAAAGACATAGCTCATCCAATCAATGCTGAGACAAGAGAAAAAATTCAAAAAGCTATTTTAGAAGCTTACAACGCTCCTGAAACAGAAGAATCAGCAGAATAATATATAAATATTATTAAAGCCCCAATTAAGGGGCTTTCTTTTATATCTATATAATTTGTTTCCTGATAGAATCAACAATAATACCACAAATGACAAATTGTGTAGCAAAAGTAAAACTAGACTTAATTAAAACTTCACCAATATGATAAAATAAGTTAATTCCAAGTAATATGTAAGAAATTAATATTGCAGATGCAATAATTGCAAGAAATATTGAAAATAATATACCATATTTTATAATTTTATAAGTATCTTTATCTAAATTTTTTAATCCTATAATAATTTTATTCATGATAAATTTCAGTCCTTTCTGTCTTAAAACAAAGGCAAAATAAAATTAGTTCTTATAATTAATAATAACATCAAAATTTGTCGAAATCAAAGGAAATAAATTACAAATAATTACAAACATTTTTTCGAAAATATATTGACTAATAAAAACAAAAAATATATAATTCAAAAAGAAAAATAAGATAGGAATGATGAAAAATGGCAAAAGCAAAAACAATATTTGTATGTAGTGAATGTGGAAATGAATCACCAAAATGGTTAGGAAAATGTCCAGCATGTAATAGTTGGAATACATTTTATGAACAAAAAATAGAGAAATACACAGAAGAAAACAAAATAGAAAAAAAGATAAATAATACCCCAAAACCATTAAACACATATATAGGACAAGAAGCAAATAGAACCTCAACAGGATATTCAGAATTAGATAGAGTTCTAGGAGGTGGATTAGTAAAAGGCTCATTGATATTATTAGGAGGAGAACCTGGAATAGGAAAATCAACATTAATATTACAATTATGTGAAAAAGTACAAGGAGAAGGAAAGGTATTATATGTATCTGGAGAAGAATCAGCAGAGCAAATAAAATTAAGAGCAGATAGATTAGATGTAAAAAGTGAAGAATTAATGTTTTTAGGAGAAACAGATATAGATATAGTAAAAGAAGCAATATCAGAAATGCAACCAAAATTAGTAATAATAGACTCAATACAAACAATGTATTCAGACGAAATAACTGCAGCAGCAGGAAGTGTAAGTCAAGTAAGAGAAATAACAGCACAAATAATGAGAATATGTAAAGCACAACAAATAACAACAATAATAATAGGACATGTAACAAAAGAAGGAAACATAGCAGGTCCAAGAGTCTTAGAACATATGGTAGATACAGTACTTTATTTAGAAGGAGAAAGATATAATACATATAGAATATTAAGAGCAGTAAAAAATAGATTTGGATCAACAAATGAAATAGGAATGTTTGAAATGAGACAAGAAGGAATGTGTGAAGTAACAAATCCATCAGACATATTAATAACAGAAAGAGAAGATAATCCATCAGGCTCATGTATTATAGCAAGTATAGAAGGAACAAGACCAATACTAGTAGAAATGCAAGCATTAACATCACAATCAGTATTTGGAATACCAAAAAGAACTGCAAATGGATTTGATTATAACAGATTAGCAGTATTAATTGCAGTTTTAGAAAAAAGAGCAGGACTAGCATTGGGAGGGCAAGATATTTATTTAAATATAGCAGGTGGAATGAAATTAAATGAACCAGCAGTCGATTTAGGAATAATAGCAACAGTTGCGTCTGCATATAAAAATGTACCAATTCCACAAAGTACAGTTGTAATGGGAGAAGTAGGTTTAACAGGAGAAGTAAGAAGAATTAATTTGATAGAAAAAAGACTCAAAGAAGCAGAAAAGTTAGGATTTAAAACATGTATAATTCCAGAAAATAACAAAAAAAGCTTGAAAGATGAATATAAATTAGATATAATAGGTGTGAAAAATATTGGAGAAGCACTAAGAAAATTAGGAATAAAATAAAAACAAAAGATTAGAAAAATAGGCTTTATAGTAGAGAGGAAGGTTTTTCAATGAAGGCAATAAAAGAAGATCCAATTGCAGAAATTTTAAAGAAAATAGCACCAGGAACACCTATAAGAGAAGGACTAGACAATATATTAAAAGCAAGAACAGGAGCATTATTATTAATAACAGATAAGCAAGAAGTAATAGATGAAATTGTTGATGGTGGATTTAATATAAATGAAGATTATACATCATCAAAATTATATGAATTAGCCAAAATGGATGGTGCAATAATATTAAGTGGAGATATGAAAAAAATATTATTTGCAAATGCACAATTAATACCATCATATCAAATACCAACAGTTGAAACAGGTACAAGACATAGAACAGCAGAAAGAACAGCAAAACAAACAGGAGAATTAGTTATAAGTATATCTCAAAGAAGAAATATAATAACAATTTTCAAAGAAAATTATAGATATATATTAGAAGATACAGATGTAGTATTAAACAAAGCAAATCAAGCAATTCAAACATTAGAAAAATACAGAAAAGTATATGACAGTAAATTAAGTATTTTAAATGAATATGAGTTTAATGATATTGTAACATTAGATAATGTAATATCTGTAATTCAAAGAGCAGAAATGGTAAAGAGAATTGTTGAAGAAATAAAAAAGAAAATTTATGAATTAGGTGAGGATGGAAGACTTGTAAGTATGCAGCTAGAAGAGCTAATTGGAGGATTAGAAAAAGAAGAAATGCAATTAGTTAAAGATTATTTAGTTGCAGAGCCAACACCAGAGGAAATAATTGAACATTTTGAGAATTTAAATCATGAAGAATTGATGAAACAAAATACTATAGCAAAATTACTTGGATATGAAAGTTTTGAAAACTATGAAGATTTAGCAGTATATCCAAAAGGATATAGAATATTAAATAAAGTACCAAGAATGCCAAGTTCGATTGTTGATAATTTGGTAAAATCATTTAAATCATTCCAACACATTTTAGTTGCAGATATAAATGATTTAGATAAAGTAGATGGAATTGGAGAAGTAAGAGCAGAAGCAATAAAGCAATATTTAAGAAAAATGCAAGAGCAATTTGCTTTTGATAATTTAGTTTAAAAGAAAAATGTGAAATGTTTTTGAAAAATGTTGCAATTTAAATAAATAACATGTATAATTAGCTTCGTAAAACACAAAAGGAAGGATTAAAAAAATGAAAAAAATATCAAACATTTTAACAATAATAGCATTAATTGTTATTTTAGTATTAATAGGAACAATATCATTTGGATATTACAAAAAAATAACAATGGAAGTAAAAAATCCAATAGTAACAATGGAAGTAAAAGACTTTGGAACAATAAAATTAGAATTATATCCAGAAATGGCTCCAGATACAGTTGCTAACTTTATAGCATTAGCAAATCATGGATTTTATGATGGATTAAAATTCCATAGAATTGTAAAAGGATTTATGATTCAAGGTGGAGATAGCAATGGAGATGGAACAGGATCACCAGAATTAAGTGATATAGGATTAGCAGAGGCTGGAACAGATTCAGATAAAAAATATTGTATAACAGGTGAATTTCTTGCAAACGGATATGAAAACAAAATAAAAAACACTGATGGAGTAATTTCAATGGCAAGAGCTGATTATACATCATATTCATCACAATTAACAACAGAAAGTTACAATTCAGCAGGTTCACAATTTTTTATAAATACAGCATCAAATTCTTCATTAGATGGAAGTTATGCAACATTTGGAAAAGTAATAGAAGGATTAGATGTAGTACATGCTATTGAAAATGTTGAAGTAAAGGCAACAGCAAAAACAACAGATTCAAATTCTGATTCAAGTTCAAATACAGAAGTAAGTACACCAGTAAATGATGTAATAATATCAAGTGTTACAGTTGAAACATATGGAGTTGATTATGGAAAACCAAAAACATTAGATGTATGGGATTATTATGATTGGGTATATAAAACATATGGAATTAATTTAAGAGCTTATAATTCAGGAAATTAACAAAAAAAGATTTATAGTAAATTGAAATTCATTACTATAAATCTTCTTTTTTATATATTCAAAATATATAAAGCCTAAAAGTATTTTAAATTTTAGGCTTTTTTAATTAATTTTTATTAATTTTCTTTTCATTAGGAACAATGATTTTTTTATTGCTTTTTGGCTTTGGAGTTACATCTTTAATATGGTTATAAACACGAGAAATATCTAAAGTTGAACCATCGCCATCAACAATTTTTATTTTTTTATTTTCATCTGCCATAATTAATCCTTTCATAAAATAAAGTTTTTTATTTATTTTTTATATTATCATAAAATAGGTAATAAAGCAAGGAAAAAATATTAAAAACATCATTAATATATAAACATAAAATCTGAATTTTTTCTTGCAATTTCAACTATAATATAGTAAAATATATAACATATGAAAGAGAGGAAATGCAAGTGACAGATAATCAAAATGAAAATAATAATTATGAACAAATAATTGAAGCAATACTATTTGCAGCAGGAAGAGTTGTAACAGAACAAGAATTAATGATAGCATTAGAAATAAGTAAAGAAAAAATAGAGAATATAATAAATAAAATGCAAATGAGATATGAAAAGAGTGGAATCCTGATTATCAAAGTTGAAAAAGGCTATCAAATGTGCAGTAATCCTAAATATTATGAATATATATATCCAATAATAGATAAGAGAAATAAACCTAATTTATCAAATGCAGCATTAGAAACATTAGCAATAATAGCATATAATCCAAGAGCAACAAGGCCAGAAGTTGAAGCGATAAGAGGAGTAAATTCAGATGGAACAATTTATAAATTGTTAGAATATGGGTTAATAGAAGATGCAGGAAAAGCAGATTTACCAGGAAGGCCAACAACATATAAAACAACACAGGAATTTTTAAAAATGTTTGGATATTCAGATTTGAGTAAATTACCAGAATTACCAAGATATAAGTTAGATTCAAATAGACAAATTGTAATAGATGATTTAATAGAAAAAGAGGCTCCAATGCCGAGTGAAGGAGAGAAGCAAGAAATAGAAGAAAAATAAAATTAAGGAGAGATATAATGGAAGATAATAAAAACTTTGTAAAAGAAATAACAAATATAGATGAAAATTTTGCTCAATGGTATACAGACATAGTATTAAAAGCAGAACTTGCAGATTATACAGATACAAAAGGTTGTATAGCAATAAGACCATATGGATATGCAATTTGGGAAAATATACAAAATTATGCAGATAAAAAATTTAAAGAAACAGGTGTAAAAAATACATATTTTCCAGTATTAATACCAGAAAGCTTATTACAAAAAGAAAAAGATCATGTTGAAGGATTTGCACCAGAAGTAGCTTGGGTAACAGAAGCAGGAGGAGAAAAATTAGACGAAAAATTATGTGTAAGACCAACATCAGAAACAATATTTACGACAATGTATTCAAAGTGGTTAAAATCATGGAGAGACTTACCATTTGTATATAATCAATGGTGTAGTGTATTAAGATGGGAAAAAGAAACAAGACCATTTTTACGTTCAAGAGAATTTTTGTGGCAAGAAGGACATACAATACATGAAACAGCAAAAGAAGCCCAAGAAAGAACATTACAAATGTTAAATATATATGCAGATATAGCTGAAAATCTTTTAGCAATACCTGTTATAAAAGGAATAAAAACAGAATCAGAAAAATTTGCTGGAGCTGATGAAACATATACAATAGAAGCAATGACATATGATGGAAAAGCATTACAATCAGGAACATCACATTATTTTGGACAAAATTTTACAAAACCATTTAATGTAGCATTCCAAAATAGAGAAGGAAAACAAGAATATGCATATCAAACATCTTGGGGAATATCAACAAGACTAATAGGAGCATTAATAATGGCACATGGTGATAATAGAGGATTAAAATTACCACCAAGAGTAGCTCCAATACAAGTTGTATTAGTACCAGTTGCAATGCATAAAGAAGGTGTAAAAGAAAAGGCTAAAGAAATATATGATGAGTTAAAAAATAAATACAGAATAGAATTAGATGATAGAGAAAAAGTATCTACTGGATATAAATTTAATGATTGGGAAATGAGAGGAGTTCCATTAAGAATAGAAATGGGACCAAGAGATATAGAAAATGGAATTTGTATTTTAGTTAGAAGAGATACAAATGAAAAAATAGAAGTAAAATTAGATGAATTATCTTCAAAAATAGGCGAAATACTAGAGTTAATTCAACAAAATATGTTTGAAACTTGTAAAAAAAGAATGGAAGCAAAAACAACTATTGCACACAATTTAGAAGAATTCCAAGCAAATATTAACAAAGAACAAGGTTTTATAAAAGCAATGTGGTGTGGAAGCGAAGAATGTGAGGCAAAAATAAAGGAACTAACAGCAGCAAAATCAAGATGTATGCCATTTGAACAAGAACATATTGGAGATACATGTGTATGTTGCGGAAAACCAGCAACAAAAATGGTTATATGGGGAAGACAATATTAATATAATAAATCACAAAAAATAGTTGTAAAAAAATATAAAAATTGATATACTTATAGAGAAAAGATATAAAATATCTAAAAAAACATGAAAGGAATGTGAAGAATATGGAAGAAAACAATGTTGAAAATAATGAAATAAAAGAAATTGAAGAAGGAAACAATGGTATAAAAATAGCAAATGATGTAATATCAGTAATTGCTGGTGTAGCAGTATCAGAAGTGCCAGGTGTTGCAAGTATGGCAGGAGGATTTGCAGGAGGAATTACAGAAGTATTAAGTGGAAAGAAAAATCTTAGCAAAGGGATAAAAGTTGATGCTGACGAAAAAGAAGTAAGAATAGATGTAAACATTATTGTAGAATATGGATCAAGAATACCAGATGTAGCTTATGAAATACAAACAAGAGTAAAAAAATCAGTTGAAAATATGACAGGATTAAAAGTTTCAGAAGTTAATGTACATGTACAAGGTGTAAAAACAGAAAAAGAAGTTGAAGAAAAAGAAGAAAATGAAGAAGTAACAGAAGAACAACAATAGAGTGAAAAAAGGCATGAATAAAGGATATATTTAAAATTTAATCATGTCTTTTTCATTTAAAATAAAAGAGAAAATAGTTGTAAAAACTATTTTGAGAAAGGAATGTGAAAAAAAATGAAGTTTTTAGAAAAATTTGCACTAACAGTGTATTCATATATAGTATTGATTTTAGCAGTAATAATGTGTTTATTAGTATTTAATTGGATGGATGTAAGAATTGTAACACAAACTATATCAATGATAACACAAGGAGATATTTCATCAAAAATAACATTAGGAGTAAGTGCAATATTTATATTATTATCAATAAAATGCATATTCTTTGATTCAGAGACAGAAGAAAAAATAAAAGAATCACAAGGTATACTATTAAAAAATGAAAATGGACAACTTTTAATAACAAAAGAAACATTAGATAATATGATAAAATCAGTAGTTTACAAGTTTGATAATATTGAAAATTGTATACCAAAAATATCAATAGATGAACAAAATGAAATATCAATAACATTACAAGTTGTAGTGAAAGATAATGTTATAATAAAAGATTTAGCAAATAGTTTACAAAATAAAGTAAAAGAAGAAATGAAGAAAACATCAGATTTAGATGTAAAAAATGTTAATATTAAAATTATAGATATGAGTAAAAAACAAGAAGGAACAAAAGAATAAGCAATAACAAAATAAATGGAGGTATAACATGGAAGAATTAAAAAACTTTTGGAACCAATATAAAGGTGCAATTATAGGAATAGTTGTTGCTATATTAATACTTTGTACAAAACTATATAATCTTATAATTGGATGTGTTGTAATAATATTAGGTGCAATGGTTGGAAGTTATGTACAAAAAAACAAAGACAGTGTAAAAGAAAAGTTAAAAAACTTTATAGATAGACTTTAAAATATACAAAAATTTAGAAGGGAGAAATGCTAGAAGAAAAGTCTAGCATAAGAAATATGAAAAGATCAGCAATTAGAGAAGCAGCATTTAAATTGATTTACAGTTTAGAAATTCAAGAAACAGAAAATTTAGAAGAACAAATTGATTTATATTTAGAATGTGAAGAAATAACAGATAAAGAAGCAAAAGAATATATTGTAGATGCAATAAATGGAATAAAACAACATATAGATGAAATAAATAATTTAATAGAAAAAAATCTAAAAGCTGATTGGACACTAGAAAGAATTTCTAAAGTAGATTTTAGTATATTAAAACTTGCAATTTATGAAATAAAATATAAAGAATTACCATATAAAGTTGCAATAAATGAAGCATTAGAGATCTCAAAAAAATATGGTGAAGAATCATCAAAGAATTTTATAAATGGAATACTTGCAAGTATTGTTAAGGAACAGATTGCCGAATAGAGGTAAGGAGATAACAAATGAAGTATAATGCAGTAACAGTAACACAATTAAATAAATATCTAAAAGATAGGTTTGATGAAGATGAAAATTTAAATGCAATACTTGTAAAAGGTGAAATATCAAATTTTAAAAATCATTATACAGGACATTTATATTTTACATTAAAAGATGAAAATTCTTTAATAAAATGTATAATGTTTAAAAGTTATGCAGAAAAATTGAATTTTAAACCTAAAGATGGTATGAAAGTCATGGTATTTGGAACAGTATCTGTGTTTGAAAGAGATGGAGTATATCAAATATATGCAAAATCAATGATGGAAGATGGTATGGGAGATTTACATGAAAAATTTGAACAATTAAAGGCTAAACTTGAAAAAGAAGGCCTTTTTGAACAATCACATAAAAAAGCAATACCATTATATCCAAAAATAATAGGAGTTTTAACTTCTCAAACAGGAGCAGTTATAAGAGATATAATAAATGTTTCAACAAGAAGAAATCCAAATGTATATATAAGATTATTGCCTGTGCCAGTGCAAGGTCCGAGTGCTGCAGAGCAAATAGCTGATAAAATTAAAATAATGAATGAAAAAAAAATGGCAGATGTTTTAATAATAGGAAGAGGAGGAGGTTCATTAGAAGACCTTTGGCCATTTAATGAAGAAATTGTAGCAAGAGCAATTTATAACTCAGAAATTCCAGTAATATCTGCAGTTGGACATGAGACAGATTTTACAATAGCAGACTTTGTAGCAGATTTAAGAGCCCCAACACCATCTGCAGCAGCAGAATTGGCAGTACCAGACATTTTTGAAGTTAAGCAAAAAATTATAAATTATCAAAATAGAAGTAAATTAGCATTAAAGAAAAAAATAGAAATAATGAAATTAAGATTTGAAAAAGTAATGAAATCTAGAGTTTTTACAGATCCAATGAGAAAAATTATTGATAATTCTATAATATTAGATGATTATATGAAAAGATTAGAAAACGCAATGAAAGAGATAAAGACAGAAAAGAAAAATAAATATATAGAATTAGTAACAAAATTAGATTCAATTAGTCCATTAAAAACATTAATTAGAGGATATAGTTTAACAGAAAAAGATGGAAAAATAATAAAAAAATCTAGTCAAATAGAAAAAGGTGATATAGTTACAATAAAATTTTCTGATGGAGATAAAAGTGCAGAGATTTTATAAGTAAAGCTTACTAAAGAGTTGTGTAAGGAGGAAAGATAAATGGAAACAAGAGAAAAACAAAACTTATTAACAATGATAATAATTGTTGCATTTTTAGCAATAGCATTAATTGTTGGTTTTATAATATATCCAGAAATTAAAGAAAACAATAAAATAAATACTATCTCAAATAGTCAAAGTACGAAAAAAACAGAAAGCACAAATACAACTTTAACAAAAACAGATTCTACAAGTACAACTGCAAATACGTCTAACACAAATACGGAAAATACTAAAACAGATTCTACAAATAATGGATATGTAGGAGAAGAAGAAAAAGAAAATAATAATGGTGATGTAGAAAATGTAATACAAACAAAAGAAGAAAAAGCAATAGAACTTACTAAAAAAGAATGGGGAGAAAATGATTCAAATGTTACATATAATGTTGAACAAAAAGAAGATAATATTTATTATGTAGCAGTAAGATTAAATGACCAAGTTCAAAAATGGTATGAAGTAGATACAGAAAAATGGACAATACAAGAATATTAATTTATATTTTGTAAAGAAAGAATATGAGATTTTGGGTGAGAAAGGAACTAAAAAATAAATGAAAGTTTATGATTTAGCAAATGATTTAGCAAATGAAATAAAACAATCAGAAGAATATATAACATATAGAACAGCCAAAGATGCTATAAATTTAAATTATGAGTTAAAAAGGAAAATTGATGAATTTGAAAATGCAAGATATGAAGCTCAAATAATAGCATTACAAACAGGAAAAGATGACGAACAAAAAATGAAACATGTTCAAGAATTGTATGGAGAACTTATTCAAAATGAAGAAGCAAGTAAATATTTTGATGCTGAAATAAAATTCAATGTTTTAATAGCAGATGTGAATAAAATAATAGGAAATGTAGTTCAAGATCTTTTAAAATAATTATAGTTTTAAGGAATGGAATAAAAAATGAATAAAGAGGAGAATAAAAAGAAAAATAAAATTAGAGATATTTGTATACTTCAAATAGTTATTGCAATATACACATTATCAACAGTCTTTGCAAAATTTGCATCAGGTCAAGAATTTTTATCATTTAAATTTATACTATTTTATGGAATAGAAATGCTTATATTAGGTATATATGCGATAATTTGGCAACAATTAATAAAAAAATTTGATATATCAGTTGCATATGCAAATAAAGCAATGGGCTTATTATGGTCTATTGTATGGGCAATTTTAATATTTAATGAAACAATAACAATAAAAAATGTAATAGGAGTAATAATTGTAATAGCAGGTACAATTATAGTAAATAGTGAAGATGAGTAAATATATAATTTTATTAATATTAGCAGTTTTAGTAAGTTCAATATCTCAAATAATATTGAAAAAAAGTGCTTCTAAGACTTATAATTCAGTGATTAGAGAATATTTAAATATATATGTTATAGTTGGTTATGGGTTAATGGTAATATCTACAGTTCTAGTTGTATTAGGATTGAAAGGAGTACCATATAAGAATGAGCCAATTATAGAATCATTAGGATATATATTTGTAATGATTTTAAGTAATAGAATTTTAAAAGAAAAAATAACTAAAAAGAAAATAATTGGCAATTTATTAATTTTAATAGGAATTGTAATTTATTACATATAAATAGAAAACTCGCATACAATTATAAAAAAAGTATGGGAGTTTTATTTATGATTTTATTAAGAAAAAAAAGAATAACATTAATTGTTTTAAGTGTATTTTTATCTATATTAGTATTTACATTAGTAAATGATAGAAAAGAGCTTGTGCCAACAGTATCTTTACCAATATCAGGAAAAACAATTGTAATAGATGCAGGACATGGAAAACCAGATGAGGGGGCACAGAGTAGTACAGGAACGACAGAAGCCGCAACAAATCTAAAAATTGCATTAAAATTACAGAACTTATTAGAGCAGAGTGGAACAACAGTAATATTAACACGTTCAGATGAAAATGCAATATATGATATAGATGCTAAAACGTTAAAACAGAAAAAAATATCAGATATACATAATAGAGTAAAAATAGGAAATGAAAGTTCTGCTGATTTATTTGTATCAATACACTTAAACAAAATTCCCCAGCAACAATATGATGGTTGGCAAACATTTTATAAACAAGGAAGTGAAGAAGGAAAAAAACTAGCAGTATCAATTCAAAATAACTTAAATGAAGCAATTCAAAAGGAAAATAATAGAGTAGCTAAAACAATAGATAATATATATATTATAAAACATGTTGAAATACCGATAACAATTGTTGAATGTGGATTTTTATCAAATCCAACGGAAGAAAAGAAGCTTTTAGAAGATGAATATCAAAACAGATTAGCATGGGGAATATACAATGGAATAATCGATTATTTTTATGATTAAAGTCAATATTTTTATTGACTTTTTTCTAATTTGAGTGTATGATATAAGCATAATTTTAGGATAAATAAGTAAGCCAAAAAACTATAAAACAAAAAATCCTAAGGAGGAAAAATATGGGAGAAGTTATAGTAATAACATCAGGAAAAGGTGGAGTAGGAAAAACAACAACAACAGCAAATTTAGGGTCAAGTTTAGCATTAGAAGGAAAAAAGGTAGCTTTAATAGATACAGATATTGGATTAAGAAACTTAGATGTAGTAATGGGTCTAGAAAATAGGATAGTATATGATATAGTAGATGTTGTTGAAGGAAAGTGTAAACTAAGACAAGCATTAATAAAAGATAAAAGATTTAAAGAATTATATTTATTACCTGCTGCACAAACAAGAGATAAAAGTGCAGTAAATGAAGAACAAATGAGAGAATTGACAAATAAATTAAAAGAAGAATTTGACTATATACTTATTGATTGTCCTGCTGGAATAGAGCAAGGATTTAAGAATGCAATTGCTGGAGCTAATAGAGCAATAGTAGTAACAACAGCTGAAATATCATCAATAAGAGATGCAGATAGAATAATAGGATTATTAGAAGCATCAGAAATAAAAAATCCAGAATTAGTAATCAATAGAATAAGACCTAATATGGTAAGAAGAGGAGAAATGATGGATGTTGATGATATTGTAGATTTATTATCTATTGATTTAATAGGAGTTGTTCCAGATGATGAATATATAATAACACAAACAAATAAGGGTGAGCCTGTAATTCAAAATAGAAAAGCACCATCAGGAAAAGCATATTTAGAAATAGCAAAAAGAGTTCTTGGAGAAGATATAGAAGTAACAATACCAGGAAGAGAAAAAGGATTTTTTGCAAAAATCAAGAGTATTTTTAAAAAATAAAACAATAAAGGAGAAAGGATAATGTTTGAAAGCATAATGAAATTAGTTAGAAAAATAACAAAAAAAGAAGATCAAACATTAAAATCTAAAGATGCCGCAAAAGAAAGATTACATCTGGTATTAATGCAAGATAGAGCAAATGTATCAGCAGACTTTTTAGATTTGATGAAACAAGAAATAATAGACGTAATAAAAAAATATATAGATATAGATGAAAGTGCTATAGATGTAAAGCTAACGAATAAAGACAATGGTGATGGAACAAATGGAGCACCAGCATTATATGCTAATATACCAATTCTAAATATAAAAGATGAAGTAAGACAAAATGCTAAGGTAGAAAAAAGTGAAGAAAGTAATATTGAAAAAGGTACTGAAAATAAACCAAAAGTAGAGCAACCCAAAGAGAAAAAAGAAGAAATAACAGTTATTGAAGAAAATGCAGATGAACATAGCGAAAAGGATGAAAGCCCTACAAATAAAC
The DNA here is from genome assembly GCA_934141555.1 of uncultured Clostridia bacterium. Lineage (GTDB taxonomy): Bacteria > Bacillota > Clostridia > TANB77 > CAG-508 > CAG-269. Next base: position 103,225 of record CAKPCK010000001.1, read on the forward strand.
AGACAGAAGGTAAAAAAAGCAAAAAAAATAAAACTATAAAAAATAAAGAGTGATTTGATGGATATAAGAAAATTAAGAAAAATAGAATGGTTAATACCATTGTTTGCAATAGTATTATGTGTAATAGGATTAATTGCTTTATATTCTGCATCATATGATACAAATTTAGAAGAATTTAAAAAACAAGCAGTTTGGATTGGCGTAAGTTTAATACTTATGCTAATTGTTATGTTAATTGACTATAAATTTTTAGTAAAAATATCGCCAATATTTTATGGGATTTCAATAATAATGCTTATAGCAGTATTATTTACGAAGCCTATAAATGGAGCAAAAAGTTGGTTTGTAATAGGAGATGATTTATTTTCATTTCAACCAGCAGAAATATCAAAAATATTTATAATTTTATTTGTTTCATATGTTATATCATTTATTCAAATTAGACATGGAAGAGATGAAATAAATAAAATATCAAAACTATTATTAATATTACTAACAATAGCAATACCTTTAGGACTTATAATTATAGAGCCAGATTATGGAACTGCAGCAGCATATATAGTAGCATTTCTATTAATGATATTTGTAGCGGGAATTGATAAAAAATATATTATAGCATCAATTTTAATAGTAGCAATTGCAATGCCTGTAACATATAACTTTCTTTTACCTAAACATGCCAAAGATAGAATTGACACGTTTTTAAATCCAGAATCAGATCCAGCTGGTGCAGGATATAATGTTTTACAATCAAAATTAGCAATAGGTTCAGGACAAATAACAGGAATGGGAGTATTAAAAGGAAATCAAACACAACTAGGATATTTATATCCTAAGACTACAGATTTTATTTTTGCAGTAATTGGTGAAGAAATGGGATTTGTAATTGCATGTTCTGTTATATTATTAAATATAATGATTATTGTAAAGGCGGTACAAATTGCCAAAGGGATAAAAGATGAAGCAGGAGCATATGTTGCAATAGGAATTGCTGGGATATTTTTATTTCACACATTAGAAAATATAGGAATGACAATGGGATTATTACCTATAACAGGTGTACCGCTATTATTTGTAAGTTATGGCGGAAGTTCTATGATGACAAGTTTTATAGCAATTGGAATTTTATTAAATATTAGTAGTCAAAGAAGAAATGGATTATTTAATAAATAGGAGTAAATGATGTATTTAAAAAAATTAAAAATTGGAAATTTAGAATTAGAAAATAATTTAATATTAGCTCCAATGGCAGGTGTAACAGACCTGCCTTTTAGAATAATTATAGAAAAATTTAATCCAGGATTAGTATGTACAGAAATGGTAAGTTCAAAAGCATTATATTTTGGAGATGAAAAAACAAGACAATTATTAAAAAGAGATGGAGAAAATGTTCCTGTAAGTATGCAAATATTTGGAAGTGATCCTGAAACAATGGGATATGCAGCACAATATGTAAGTAAAATAGCAGATATAGTAGATATAAATATGGGATGTCCAGCACCTAAAGTTGTAAAAAATGGTGATGGAAGTAAATTATTATTAGATTTAAATAAAGCAGAAGAAATAATAAAATCTGTTGTAAAAAATTCAACAAAACCAGTGGCTTTAAAATTTAGAAAAGGGTGGAATAATGAAAATATTGTTGCCTGTGAATTGGCTAAAATTGCAGAAAAATGTGGTGTTTCAGCAATAACAATTCATGGAAGAACAAGAGAAGAGTACTATTCAGGAAAAGCTGATTTAGATATTATAAAAAAAGTTAAAGAATCTGTGAAAATACCTGTAATAGGAAATGGAGATATAATTGACGAAGAATCTGCAAAGAAAATGTTTGAATATACTGGAGTTGACGGAATAATGATTGGAAGAGGAGCAATTGGAAATCCATGGATATTTGAACAGTTAGAATATTTTTTTGAAAATAATGAAAAAATGCCAAGACCAACTAATAAAGAAAAATATGAAATTATAAAACAGCATTTAGAATTGAATATAAAAGAAAAAGGAAATGTAGTTGGGATTAATGAAATGAGAAAACACATATCTGCATATACTAAGAACATGCCAGAAGCATCAAAGTTCAGAGATGAAATAAATCATATAACAGATGAAAATATTCTTATGTCAAAAATTCAAGAATTTTTTATTGATATTTTCAATAAATAATAGTAAAATAAATATGAAAAAAAGAGAAAGGAAAATCTAGTTTTGGAAAAGAAGAAAATAGCACAAAAAATATCAGAAAAATTAGAATATATATGTTTAGATTTAGAACAAATACCAGAAACACTAAAATATGTTGAAAATATAAATTTTAAGCCAAATACAGGAATTGAAGAAAATAAATATAGACAATATAGATTTGTTTCTCCAAAAGAATTAGATATATTATTATCACCTTGCAATAGATTAGAAGATACTAAGACAAAATATTCTAAAGCAAAACCATTAGTTTCATATTTAGACCCAAAAACAGATGAAGAGAAAAAATTTCATGAAAAATTTTTAAAAATGTTAGAAGAAGTTGACATTGACGAGATAAAAAAGATAGAAGAACAGCAACAAATAATAAATAAAAAAATACCATTTAAAGTAAGATATCCAAAAAATTATTTGTGGCAAATATATTATTCAGAAAATGATGATAAATATTTTATGATTGTAACTACGGAAGATCAAGATTATTCAACATTTTTCTACGTTTTGAAAAAACAATTAGAAAAAAAGAAAGCTGGAAAAATATTTGTTCCTATAAGTAATATAGATTATTCAAAAGAAATATTAAACAAAACAGAAATAGAAAGTTTAGAAAATTATTTATGGACATTTACAAATGATTGGCCATCAATATATGAAGTATATGATAAAACAGGAAAAATTTCATTACAAATAGTTGGACAAACACAAGTATTAGGTTCAATAAAGTCTGAATATAAAGTAAAATTAGCGAATAAAATAGATGCAAGTAAATTTTTTAAATTAGTAAAAGCATTATATATATTACAAACTGAGATTCCAGAATATTATAAATTTGAAGTTCAAATAGATAAACAAGGAGAAATTGAATTTCAATATAAAGACGAAATATTAAAATATGATGAATTATCAGATTTTGTTAATGAACAATATAAAAGACTAATGAAAGAAGAAGAAGAAAATATAAAAAATAATATTGAATATAAGCAAAAACTAAGTTTATTAAAAATAGAAACAGAAAAATTAGAGGCTGAATATATAGAAAAAGAAAAACAAATTTCAACATTTTTAGAATGTAAAAAAACATTTTTTGGTAAAGTAAAATATTTCTTTAAATATAGTGGAAAAAAGAAAAAAAGAGATGATAAAAAAGAAATAGAAGTACCAAAAGATGATATATTGGAAAAAACGAACTGCATAGATGAAGAAGAAAAATTAAAAAGGCAATATACATTAGATGATTTATTAGAAAAAGGAAAAATGGCAGCAAGTAAGGAAAAAGAATTCAATAATACAAAAATGGATATAAATGCTATGAAGTTAAAGAAAGTTAATTTAACAAAAAAGATAGAAAATGCATCAGCATTTATAGAAGAAATAGATAGTCATAAAAGAAGTATATTTGAATTTTGGAAATATAGTAATAAAGATGAAGTGAAATCATTAGCTGAAGGAGAAGAAGAAATTGTTAATGTAAGACCACATGCAAAAACATTTAATTTTGAGGAAGATTTTGAGGATTTTGGATCAACTATAGACCAAATGCAAAGAAAAAAACTTAATAAAGAAGAATTAGATGCTATATATATTGCATCTACAGATCAGATAGAACCATTAAATAAGATAAAAACTAATTCTTTAGAACCAAAGGAACTTGATAAATATTTGAAAACTTTAAAAGCTGAACAAAAAGAATTAAATGGTAAATTAGATGATGAAATTGATATTTTTGGAGGATTAGAAGAAGATACAAGAAAAATAAAAAAGTTGGCTAATAGATCTCACAGAGAAAATCCAAAAAATAAATTCTTAATATTAGGTTTAGCTAAGCAATATAAAGTTGTTGATTATAAAGTAAATCTTAGTCAATCAATTTGGAGAATAAATGAGGCATTAAGTAAAATGACAACTAGCCAAGATATTATAGCATATATGTGGACTGAAGATGATGAAACTATTGATGCAAATAAGATAAATGTATTTAATCTAAATGCAGAAGATGAAGTAAAAAATGCAATGGAAAAATCAGAAAACAACAAAATAAATTTATACAAAATAAAATTAGAAAAAGGTTCAAATGCTATAGCATTTTCTAATTGTGTATATTATGATAATCAAAATAAAACATTACCAATAGGAATGGACAATGATACTAGAATTATAGCCAAATTAAGTGATACTGATATAAAATTAGAGTCAAAAAAGGTTATAAGAATAGGAAAATTAGATGATGATGAAATTGGAGCAAAATTAATAATTAAAAATATTAATGTTTTAGAATATTCAGTTAAGCAAATGGAGGAAGAATAATGGCAGAATTTAAATCAGGATTTGTAGCAATGTTAGGTAGGACAAATGTTGGAAAATCAACTTTAGTAAATCTTCTAGTTGGAGAAAAAGTGGCTGCAACAGCAAATAAAGTTCAAACAACAAGGACAGCTATTAGAGGAATTGTAAATAGAAACAATTCACAAATTATATTTATAGATACCCCAGGAATTCATAAACCAAAAACAAAATTAAATGAAACAATGATTGAAACATCTTTTGGAGTAATAAAAGATATTGATTTGATATTATTTGTTATAGAAGCTACAAGTGATGAAATTGGTAGAGGCGATATGCGAATCTTAGAGAAAATAAAAGAATCTAATAAAAAAGCAATATTAATAATTAATAAAATTGATTTAGTAAAAAAAGAAAGTTTATTAAAATTAATCGATTTATATCAAAAAGAATATAATTTTGAAGCAGTAATACCAGTTTCTTCAATAAAATCTAAATATAGAGATATTATATTAGATGAAATAGAAAAAGTCTTAAAACCAGGTCCTGCATATTATGATACAGAAGAATATACAGATCAAACAATGAGACAACTTGCTGAAGAAACAATAAGAGAAAAAGCATTAATGTATTTACAAGATGAAGTACCACATGGAATATATGTTGAAGTCACAAAGATGAAATTAAAGAAAACTAAAAATAAAGAAGAATTTTATGACATTGAAGCTACAATATATTGTTTAAGAGAATCACATAAAGGAATAATAATTGGAAAAGATGGAGCAATGCTAAAAAGAATTGGACAATCTGCAAGAATAGACATGGAAAAGAATTTTGGAATAAAAGTTAATTTAAGAACATGGGTGAAAGTCAAAGAAAATTGGCTTGATGATACATCAGTTGTAAAAAAATTTAAGTTACAATAATAATCACCATTATGAATAAAAAATAATAAAATGCAAAAGATAATGTTAAAGGAAGTGAGCTTATGATTAAAAAAATTGCATGGGACACATTTAAAAATACAGGAGATGTTAATACATTTTTAGAATTAAAGCAATTTCAAGGAATAGAAGAACAATTGCAAAATAATAAGATGGAACAAAAGGCGGAAAAATATGGGGACAATAAAAACAAGTGGGATAATAATTTCTGAAAGCAATTTGGGAGATTATGACAAAATGCTTACAATGTTAACTCCAGGATTAGGAAAAATATCATGTGTTGCCAAAGGAGCAAGGCGTCCAAGAAGCGCCTTGCTAGCAGGTACACAATTATTTTGTTTTGGAGAATACATGATGTATAAAGGTGCAAATACATATAATATAAATTCTTGTGATACAATTGAAGTTTTTTATAATTTAAGAACAGATTTAGATAAACTTAATTCTGCAATTGAAATTACTAAAATTGTAAGAGATGTAACAGATGAAAATGAAAATTGTTATAAAATATTGCAAATGTTATTAAACACATTATATACATTATCAGAAACAGATAAAGATATAGACTTAGTAATAAGTACATTTAAATTAAAATTATTATGCTTTCTTGGTTTTACACCAAGAATTACAGAATGTGTAAATTGTAAAGAAAAAAACAACTTGAAATATTTTAGTATAAAAAATGAAGGGTTTAAATGTGAAAATTGTGGTAAATTAGATAAAGGAGCAATTTCAATTTCAGAAAGTACAATATCAGCAATTAGATATATAGTTATGGCTCCTGCTAAAAAGTTATTTTCATTTTCTTTAAAAGATGAATCATTAAAAGAGTTAAAACTTATTTCAAAATTATATTTTGATGAAAAATTAGAAAGATATTAAAAGATAAAAAAGTGCCCGCGGATGTATAAAACATCCGCGGGTTTTGAGATTTAGTTTGTGATTACATGAAAGCAATCAGATAACTGCGGGACCAACGGTCACCAATTCAGGGTGACGTTCCTTCAAGATCATTGCCTGAGCAACATCATGGCAGAACTTGTCGAACAGCTGGCCATTCAGGTTGGCATAATAGTTAGCACCTGCAGGCTTTGCCGACGGCATCTTTTTCAGTTCTTCACTGATAGATGCAGAAACCTTCTGGTGAGAAGGCTCGCGATTCGACCAGTACAGATCAAACTCGGCCTGAGTTGCTCTGCGATCCGTAAAGGAGATTTCACGGGCTGAGTACGTAGAATAGTACTCACTGTTATCATCATACAAACTCATATTAGTAGCCCTCCATTGGCTCTCAAAAATATTACCGACAGGCAATCACCTATCTTTTTATATTATACTGCAAATATATGGAAAAGTCAATTTGAATTATGTAAATTGGTGATTGACTTTATAAAATAGATATGCTAGAATTCAAGTAAAATAAAAATAGGTGATAAAAATGGAAGAATTAGTAGATATATTAGTAACAACATATAATACAAATGAAAAATATTTAAGGAAGCAAATAGAAAGTATATTAAAACAAACATATAATAATATAAAAATATATATAAGTGATGATAATTCAACAGATTTAAAAGTAAAAGAAATCTTAAAAGGATATGCAGACAATGATAAAAGAATAAGACTATTTTTACAACCTAAAAATTTGGGATATAATAAAAACTTTGAATTTTTGCTACAACAATCAACATCAGATTATATAATGTTTTCAGATCATGATGATATTTGGCATAAAGATAAAGTAGAAAAAAGTCTAAAAAAATTAAAAGAAGAAAATGTTGATATGGTATATTGTAATTGTAGACAAATAGATGAAGATGGAGTTGTAATAAAGGAAAATTATTTTAAATATAAAAATGTACCATTAATAAGAGGAAAAAGTAAATTGGCTATATCAAGATGTGCAGGAATAGGTTGTTCACAAATAATAACAAAAGAAGTAAAAAACAAGATGATTCCATTTAAAGATAAAGTAATAGCACATGACTGGCTTGCAGGATTTATTGCAAATGAAGGAAAAGGAATGAGTTATATTGAGAAACCACTTTTTGATTATAGATTACATAATACAAATGTATTTGGAGGAAGAAGTTTTTCACAAAATATTTCAAGATGGAAAAAGCAAAATGGAAGCAGTTATAAATCATTTTTAGATTATAGAAAAGATGCAATAAATAGAGCATATTTAGGTGGAATTATGATGTGTTCTGAATATGTTAATAATGAAAAAGACAAAAAATTTATTGAAAAAAATATTAAATATTATGAAACTATTTTAAATGTAAAAAGTATCTATTTTAATGTAAAGACATATTTTGATATATTAGCAGGAAAAAATGAGTTTAAAAAAATGGTAAAAGAAATAATGTTATTTCATTTTCCTATAATATCATATGTAACTTTTTTTAATGTAAAATGTAATTAAAATAGAATCTTATAAAAGGGAGAATTTATCAAATGAAAAAAATTAAAATATCTTTAATAATAATATTTTTAGTTCAAATAATTATTACTGTATTTGCAAGTGAAACATTTGCGAAAGAAGCTCAAAAAACTGGGCAAAATATTTCATATGAGGCACATGTGGAAAAAATAGGATGGCAAAATTGGAAAGAAAATGGGAAAACAGCAGGAACAACAGGAGAATGTAAAAGATTAGAAGCAATAAAAATTAAAACGGAAAATATGCCTAATACAGTGAAAATAAAGTATCAAGCACATGTAGAAAAGATAGGGTGGCAAGACTGGAAAAAAAGTGGAGAAATAGCAGGAACAACAGGACAATGCCTAAGATTAGAAGCAATAAAAATTCAGTTAGATGGAACTGAAGAATATTCAGTAATGTATAGAGCACATGTGGAAAAAATAGGATGGCAAGAATGGAAATATGATGGAGAGATAGCAGGAACAACAGGACAATGTTTAAGACTAGAAGCAATTGAAATAAAAATAGTTCCAAAAAAAGAAAAAGCAAATATAAACATAGATACAGGAAAAGATGGAAGCAAATATTATAAAAATGATGATATAATAATATCTGGTTGGAAAATTGCAAATATATCAAATACAAAAATTGAAGCATATTTAGATGATAAAAAAATAGATGAAAAACAAATACAATATAAAAAAAGACCAGATGTAATAAAACAAATAGAGATAGGAACAGAAGAACAAAATCCAACACCAGGTTTTAGTTTTAAAATTATAAAAGAAAATTTAAGTGATGGAAAACATACAATAAAAATAAATGTAGTAAATAGTCTTGGAAAAGTAATAGAATCTCAAAAAACAAATATAAACTATGATACCCAAATACATATAATGTATCAGGCACATGTGGAAAAAATAGGATGGCAAAATTGGAAAGAAGATGGAGAAATAGCAGGAACAACAGGACAATATTTAAGGGCAGAAGCTATAAAAATAAAACTTGTAAATGCACCAAAAGGAGCTAAAATAAAATATAGAGCACATGTAGAAAAAATAGGATGGCAAGATTGGAAATATGATGGAGAGATAGCAGGAACAACAGGACAATGCCTAAGATTAGAAGCAATAAAAATAGAATTAGAGAATATGCCAGAATATAGTGTAAAATATAAATTACATGTAGAAAAAATAGGATGGCAAGATACTGCAAATGATGGAGAAACAGCAGGAACAGAAGGAAAGTGTCTAAGGGCAGAAGCTATAGAAGTAAAAGTAGATAAATCAAAAAAAGAAGATAAAATAAAAATATGTATAGATAATCCACAAGAAATAGTAGAGGCAGAAAAAACAAAAATATCTGGATGGGTAATGACAAATATAAAAAATACAAAAATTAGAGTATTGTTAGATGATAAACTTCAAAATGATAACATAATAAGAATAGAAAGACCTGATGTATTAGAAGAAACAAAAGGATATGGTGGAGAAAAGAACAATCCACATCCAGGGTTTGAAACAACTATAGACTTAAGTGGTTTTGCAAATACCAAAAAAAGAATAAAAGTGCAAGTAATTGATGAAAAAGAAAAAATCATAAAAGAAGAATTTGTAGATATAAGTATTAAGAAAAAAATACAATATGGATCAGGCGTATATGGACAATCAGGATTAAAGGTAGCAGGAAAAGGTGGTAGTGACTTAAAATATTTAAAATATGGAAGTGGAAAAAATGTTATGTTTGCTACATTTGCAATACATGGATATGAAGACAAATGGGACAAAGACGGATATGAATTAGTAGAAATTGCAAATAAATTTTATAATAAATTAATCTCTGATAAAGATTATGAATTAGCAGAAAAATGGACAATATATATTTTCCCAGGAGTAAATCAAGATGGATTAACAAATGGTTGGACAAATAATGGACCAGGAAGAACAACATTATATAGTCAAGCACCTGGAAATAAAGGAATAGATTTAAATAGATGTTGGCAAGAAGGAGAAGAATATCAAAAACGTACAGATTCAAGAAATTATAATGGTACAGAACCATTTCAAGCATATGAAGCTCAAGCATTAAGAAAATTTTTACTAGAAAATAAATCAAAAGATGGGCAAACAGTTTTAATCGATTTACATGGATGGACTCAACAAGTAATTGGAGATACAGAAATTTGTTCAATTTATAAAGAAAAATTTCCAGAAAATGCACCATCATATGGAAGATATGGAACAGGATATCTAATAGATTGGGCAAGAAAACATTTGGGCTCATCAGGAAAAGTTGCAAGATCTGCATTAATAGAATTACCTAAAGTAGGAGTAGATAATCATCAATCAGTTATAGATAAAGATTTTGCTAATAAATATATAACAGCAACTTTAAAAGTTTTGAAAAATATAAATTAGGAGTAGAATATGAAAAAAATTTTAAAGAAAATTATATTGATTTTAATATTATTGGCTCTAATTGTTATAGGAAGTATTGTTTTAGCAAATAAGAAAAAAATCAAAAATGTCAACGAAAATGATAATAAGCAAATTGAAGAAAATACTCCAAATGTTGAAGAGAAAGAAAATTATAATATTCCAGAATCAGAAAAAGAACAAATTATAGAAGAAATAAAAGAAAATGTAGGTGCTACTGGCGATAATGCTTTATATGAAGTAAAACAAGGATATGATAATCAAAAAACAATTTCAATAAAATCAAGTGTAAAATATAAAGTAGCATTTGCTGGAATAATAAAAAATGGGCAACCTAATAAAAATGAATTAGATGAAATAATGCAGGAAAATCATCCTCAAAAAGCAGGAATATGGATATATGAAAAAGACAGAAAAAGTTTCTTAAATTTATTGAAAAACATAACCAAAAGTGAATACGAAATAACCTCAGATGGATATTTAAAAATAACTGATAGTAAAAGCACTAATGAAAATGATAAAAAAATACAAAAAATTATAAATGGAGACAAATTATTTGTAATAAGAATTTCAAGTATATGTTATATTATTGATGATATTACAGGAGAAATTTTGGATTATAATTTTGAACAAATAGATGAGTATCAAACATATGAATATTTTAAAGATGAAGATAAAATGATAATATTTATAACACAAAATAAAGAAAAACAACTAGAAGAAAAAGAAATTATTCAAAGCATAATAGATTTAATGTAAAAGGAGAGTCTTTCTCCTTTTTTTCTTGACATTAATAGTATTTTAATATAGAATATACGAGAAAAAATAGATTGATTTTTAGGAAGGAAATGAAAGATAAGTGGAATTTTTTAAAGACGTAATAAAAAATAAAAAATTAATAATGCAATTAGGAAAAAATGATTTTAAAAATAGATTTGCAAATACAAGTTTAGGGGCAATTTGGGGATTTTTACAGCCATTCATATTTATGCTTACATATGCAATTGTATTCCAATTTATATTAAAAACAGGAAGCAGTGGAAACTATCCATATGCGGTATGGTTTTTCCCAGGAATGACAATGTGGCAATGGATAAATGATACGATAATGTCAGCAAGTAATTCAATTAGAACATATAGTTATTTAGTAAAAAAAGTAGTATTTCCAGTAAATATAATTCCAGTAATTTCAATAGTAGCATCAAGTTTTGTAGGATTATTTTTAATAGCTATTGCAACAATGATATGTATTATATATGGATATATGCCTAATATTTTATTATTAATTTATGTAATAATAGCTGTATATGCATTTATTATAGCATTTACAAGATTCACATCAGCAGTAACAACAATAGTACCAGACTTTTCAAATTTATTAGGAATAGTAATGCAATTATTTTTCTGGTTTACACCAGTAATATGGAATTTAAGCCAATTAGCAGAACATCAAACTATTTTAAAAATAATGAAATGTGTACCTTTTACGTATTTAGTAACAGCATTTAGACAAGTATTTATGGATGAAAATATAATATTTGCTGGATATGGTATATATACAATAATATTTTGGGCGATAACAATAATTTTATTTATATGGGGAAACTCAATATTTAAGAGAACAAGAAAAGACTTTGCAGATGTATTATAAAATATGAATGAATTTGGAGCTTTTTAGAATGAATAAAAAAAATAAAACTCAAAAGAAAAAAATATTAATAATAATTTTAATTATGATAATTATTTTTATAGGAATTGTAGAGATAATTAAAAAAAATGAAAAATATATAGAATTAACTCAATTAAAAGATAATAGTGCAAATCAAATGATGGGATATATAATGAAAACGTCAACTGGAAAAGTAATAGTAGTTGATGGAGGAAATGATGCAGATGAGCCTAATTTAGTAGAACATATTAAAGCATTAGGAAATAAAGTTGATGTATGGTTTATCACACACCCACATGGAGATCATGCAAGTGCAATTATAAGAGTAATTGAAGAAACAGATATTCCAATCGAAAAAATTTATTATACAATGAATGATTTAGAATGGTATAAAAATTATGCTGAAGAAAGAGCAGGGGAAGCAGAAAGATTTTATAATGCACTACAAAATGAAAGAATAAAAGATAATATTGAGGAAGTTAAATTAAATCAGATTATAAATATAGATTTTATAAAATGTGAAATATTAGGTGTGAAAAATCCTGAAATAACAAATAATGCATTTAATAATTCAAGTATGGTAATAAAAATGAACTTAGAAAAATCATCAATACTATTTTTAGGAGATACTGGTGAAGAAAGTGGAGATAAATTATTAAATACTCAAAAAGACAAATTAAAATCAGATATTGTACAAGTAGCACATCATGGACAAAGAGGCGCAAAAGAGAGTTTATATCAAGAAATAAAACCAACTATATGTTTGTGGCCAACACCAAAATGGCTTTGGGATAATGATAATGGTGGAGGAAAAGATTCAGGACAATGGAAGACCTTAGAAACTAGAGCATGGATGGAGAAATTAGGGGTCAAAAAAAATATAGTTGAAAAAGATGGAGATATTACTATAAAAGTAAAATAAAATTTTTTCTCTAAACAAAGTTGCTCCTTAAGAAAGGAATGAAATAAGTAATGGAAGAAAATAAACAACCAGAAACTGTAATTAGTATAAAAAATTTAACAAAAGAATATAAAATGTATCCAAGAAAAAAAGATAGATTAATAGAAACAATTTTTCCAAGTATTAAAAGACATAGTACTTTTAAAGCATTAGATGATTTAAACTTAGAAATAAAAAAAGGAGAAATTCTTGGAATATTAGGAAAAAATGGGGCTGGAAAATCAACCTTGTTAAAAATTGTCACAGGTGTAGTAGTACCTACTTCTGGTGAAGTAAAAGTTAATGGAAAAATTAGTTCTTTACTAGAATTAGGAACAGCATTTAATATGGAATTAACAGGAATAGAAAATATTTATCAACATGGACAAGTAATGGGCTTAACTAATGAAGAAATAGAAGCTACCAAACAAGATGTAATAGATTTTGCTGACATAGGAGACCATTTATATCAACCAGTAAAAACATATTCTTCAGGAATGTTTGCAAGACTTGCATTTGCTTGTGCAATAAATGTTGATCCAGAAATTTTAATAGTTGATGAAGTTTTATCTGTTGGAGATATGGCATTTCAATTAAAATGTTTCAAAAAATTCCAACAATTTAAAGAAAGAGGAAAAACAATTTTATTTGTAACACATAGTATAGGAGATGTTCTAAAAAACTGTACTAGAACAATAATATTAGAAAATGGTAAAAAAACATTTGATGGTGATGTAAAAGATGGTGTTGAATTATATAAAAAAATTATAACAGGAAATGCACCATCACAAGTAAAAGAAAATCCAAAACAAGAAAAAGCAAAAGAAGAAAATAAAAAAGAAAAAAAGACTATAAAAGAAAAAGATCCTAATACATGGAAATCACATTTTAATGAAAATCCAAATCTTATCGAATATGGAAATTTAAGAGCAGAAGTAATAGATTATGGTATTTTTGATGAAAATAACAATTATTTAAATGTAATTGATAATGAAAAAACAGTAGTTTTAAAATCAAAAGTAAAATTTAATGATGAAGTAGATAATCCAATTTTCACAATGACTGTAAAAGATTTTCAGGGAAATGATATAGCTGGAACAAATTCTATGATTGAAAAAGTTTATCCAGGTAAATTTCATAAAGGTGATATTGTAGAAGCAGAATTCAAACAAAAATTACCATTAGCACCAAATAAATATACATTATCATTTAGTTGTACACATATAAATGCAAATGGTGAATTAGAAGTACTTAATAGAAAATATGAAGCATTATTAATTGAAATTGTATCAACAAAAGATAATGTTGGATTAGTAAAATTGGATACAAAGATGAGTATAAAAAAGGTAGATTAAATATGGATAAAATAGACATATTAATGGCAACATATAATGGAGAAAAATATTTGAAAGAACAAATAGAAAGTATTTTAAATCAAACATATTCTAATTTTAGATTAATCGTTTCTGATGATTGTTCTACAGACAATACTAGAAAGATATTAGAAGAATATCAAAAAAAAGATAATAGAATAGAAATATATTATCAAGATAAAAATTTAGGATATATAAAGAATTTTGAATTTCTTTTAAATAAAGTAGAAAATAATTTTTATATGTTGTCAGACCAAGATGATATTTGGATTTTAAACAAAATTGAAAAAAGTATGAAAACACTAAAACAAGAAAATGCAGATTTAGTATTTTGTGATTTAATGTTAATTAATCAGAATGGTGAAAAAATATCTGATTCATTTTGGAAAGAAAAAAAATTTTATAATAAAATAAAAAAAGATAAAAGCAGAAAAGGGTTAAGATTAAATAATTATATTACTGGATGTACAATCTTATCTAAGAAGGAATTTTTAAAATATATTTTACCAATTCCGAAAGATACAAAATATTTAATTCATGATTATTGGATTGCTATTATATTAAGTCTAAAAGGAAAAATTACTTATATAGAAGAACCACTTGTAAAATATAGACAACATCAAGATAATCAAGTTGGATATAAAATGAAAAGCAAAGAATTAAAAAATATCAATGAAATAAGGAATATGTTTATAGATGTCAAAATAGAGCTGTTTGATATATATTGTAAACATGATGAATTGTTTGATACTAATGAAAGAAAAATGAATCAAAAAGCATTAGAATATTTTAAAGAATTAAAAAATGTAAAAAATATTTGTTGTAAAAACTGGTTGTTTTTTGGAAAATTATATTATTATGAAAATATTATTTATAAAATTGCAAATTTCATAATTTTAAATGTTCCAATAATAGCAAAGCAAATATATAAAAGGAGATAGAACATGGATATAAAACAAAATATATTAAAATGGTATCCATTTAAAGAAAATGCATCTGTATTGGAAATTTATGATGAAGAAAGCATTCTGAAAAATGTGAATTTAAATATAAAGTTAGATAAATGTAATATAAAAAATTTATCATTAAATGGTGAATATGATTATATTACACTAATAGGAACATTTGAATATGTCCCAACAATTTTAGATGATTATAAATGTTATTCCGAATTTTTAAAAAGACTAAAAAAACACTTAACACCTAATGGAACTATCTTGATAGCAATTGATAATAGATTAGGAGTAAAATATCTTACAGGAGGAAAATACAAAAATTATTCTTATATATTTGAAGGGATGGAAAAAAAGATTCAAAAAGGACAAGCAAATTTATTAACAAAACAAGAAATAATAAAATTTATAAGAGAAGCGGAATTTGAAAATTTTAAATTTTATTATCCATTACCAGATTATAGATTTATAAATTCGATATTTACAGATGATTTTATGCCAAAATCAAGCCATAGTAAAATATTATATCCTGTTAATTATGATTATGGAAGCACTATATTATATAATGAAATAAATATATTTAAACAAATTTGTGATATAGGTCAGTTTGATAATTTTACAAATTCATATATAGTTGAAATATCAAATAGTGAAATAA
This sequence comes from uncultured Clostridia bacterium, assembly GCA_934141555.1. Classification (GTDB taxonomy): domain Bacteria; phylum Bacillota; class Clostridia; order TANB77; family CAG-508; genus CAG-269. Next base: position 119,107 of record CAKPCK010000001.1, read on the forward strand.
AAAATGATATTTGCTTTGTAAATTATAATAATTTTAGAAAAGATAAATATAAATTGTTATTAACAATAAAAAAGAATGAAGTAGAAAAAATTCCTGAAAGTAAAGAAGCAATTTCTCATGTGAAATGTATAGAAAGAAATACAAATAAATTAAGAGAATTAGGATTTGATGTATTAGAGAAAATAGAAGAAAATAAAATAATAAGTCCATTTGAAAAAGAAAAAGAATTAGATAAAAAATTAGTAGAAACGTTAGAACAATATGGAAAAGAAGTATTTAAACAAGAAATAAGAAAATGGTATAATTTTATATTAGAAAAATTACCAGTAGAATTAGAATATGAAGATGATATTTTTAAAAAATATGATATTGATATTTCTCAAGAACAGAAGAAAAATCTTAGATTTGTAAAAGATGGATATATAGATCTAGCATTTGAAAATGTTTTTTGTAAAAATGATGGATATTTACTATATGATCAAGAATGGTATTTACAGGATGTTCCAATAGAATTTATTTTGTATAGAGCTTTAAATAATTTATATACATATAACAATATAAAATTAGAAAGCAAAATTTCTAGAGAAGAAATAATGGAAGAATTTGAATTAAAACAATATGAAACATATTTTGAAAAATTAGAAAGAAAAATACAAGCAGACATACTGAATAGTGAGTATGTAAGTCAATATCAAAATGAAATGAAAAAATATTATAATAAAATAGAAAATATCCAAAATGAATTAGAAAGAAAAGAAAAAGAAATTAAAGAAATAATAATTAATAAAGATAAGGAAATTAATGAAGAAAAATTAAAATATAATATATTAAAAAATGAAAAAGAAAAGATAACTAAAGAATATGAAGGATTACTTAATGAATATAATACTTCAAGAGGTTGGAAAATTATAAAAACAATAAGAAAAGTAGCAAGAAAAAAATAGCTGGGAAGGAAGTTAAAAAAATGAATTTAAGATTTCAAATAAATAGGGCAATAGATTTTTATAAAAGAAATGGCTTAATATCAACAATAAGAAAAGTTTTTACAAAAGCTTTCTATATGCTTACAAAAAATTCACAACAAAGAAAATTTGATAAAGAAGAAAGAGAAAACTATCAGATTTGGATTAAAGAAAATGAACCAACACTAGGAGAACTTGATGAACAAAGAAAAACAAAATTTGAATATGAGCCTAAAATTAGTGTTATTGTTCCTATGTATAATACAAAAGAAAAATATTTGAAAGAATTAATAGATTCATTAATAGAACAAACATATGCGAACTGGGAATTATGTTTAGCAGATGGAAGTGATAGTAAAAGAGATTATGTTGATAATCTTGTAACAAAAGATGAGAGAATAAAATATAAATTTTTAAATGCAAATAAAGGAATTTCAGAAAATTCAAATGAGGCTTTAAAATTAGCAACAGGTGAATATATGGCATTATTAGACCATGATGATATTTTACCAGCATTTTCATTATACGAAATTGTAAAAGTAATTAATAAAAATAAAGATGCAGAATTTCTTTATACAGATGAAGATAAAATCTTTGAAGATAAAGAAAATAGATTAGGTCCACATTTTAAGCAAGATTTTGCACCAGACACATTAATGAGTTACAATTATATATGCCATTTTTCAATATTTAAGAAATCATTAATGGACAAGTTAGGGGGATTTAGAAAAGAATTTGATGGAAGTCAAGACTATGATTTAATATTTAGAGCAACAGAACAAGCAAATCAAATAATTCATATTCCAAAGGTTTTATACCATTGGAGAATGAATGAAAATTCAGTAGCATTAAGTTCAGATGCAAAACCATATGCATATGAAGCTGCAAAGAGAGTAATTGCAGACCATATGAAAAGAGTTGGTATAAAAGGAAAAGTTGAAGATTCAGCTATATTAGGAATTTATAAAATAAAATATGAAGTACAAGGAAATCCAAAAGTTTCTATAATTATTGCTAATAAAGATCATAAAAAAGATTTAAAAACATGTGTAGAATCAATTCTTGAATATACAACATATAAAAACTATGAAATAGTAATAGTTGAAAATAATAGTGAAACAAAAGAAATAAAAGAATATTATAAAGAATTAAAGAAAAATCCTCAGATAAAAATTGTTGAATATAAAGAAAAAGGATTTAACTACTCTAGAATAAACAATTTTGGTGTAAAAAATGCAAGTGGAGAATATATAGTTTTATTAAATAATGATACAAAAATTGTAACAGAAGACTGGATTGAAAACATGGTAGGAAATTGCCAAAGAGAAGATGTCGGAATAGTTGGAACAAAATTATTATATGCAAATGGAAAAGTACAACATGCAGGAGTAGTTTTAGGACTAACTGGAATTGCAGGACATATTAATTCAGGATTAGATTATAATGATCCTGGATATATGGCAAGGAATATAATCTCTCAAAATTATAGTGCTGTAACAGGTGCAATGATGATGATTTCAAAAAAAGACTATGAAGATGTCGGAGGATTAGACGAGAATTTTCCAGTAGCATATAATGATATAGATTTATGCTTAAAAATTAGAGCAAAAAATAAAGTAATAGTAATGAATCCAAATGTAGTGGCATATCATTTTGAATCTAAAACTAGAGGATATGAAATATCAGCAGAAAAAATAAAAAGATTGGAAGAAGATAGTCAAAGATTAAAGAATAAATGGAAAGATGTATTTGAAAAAGAAGATCCATATTTTAATCCAAATTTTAGAAAAGATGTTGGAACTATGAGAGTAAAAATAAACGAAAAAAAAAATGAAAAAAAAGTAAAGTCAAATAAAAAAAGTATTTTTGCAGTAATAATTGCATGTTTAATTACAATAATGTTTTTTACATACAGTGTAACAATAACACATGATTCTGCACATTATTTGTGGTTAACAAGTTTGTTAACAAAATCAGAAGGGATATTTCAATATTGGGATATTGCAAGAGGACCAGTTTTTCCTTTATTTATAAAAATATGTAATAAATTATTTGGAAAAAATATTAATGGTTTATTAATAGGTATGTATGTGTTTTATGTGATGATGTTAATTGGATGTTATTATATATATAAAGATACATTAAAAAATGAAAAATATTTTGGAAAGAAAATGAAAATATTTTATACAATTGGTTTTGTAATATTGATATTAATAAATCCAATGATATTTGGATATTATCATACTTTATTAACAGAATTTATAGGGATAACAGTTGCTATTATAAGTTGTTCTATATCATGGAAATTAATTCAATTTGATGCAAAAGAAAATAAGAAAAAATATATTTTAGAAACAGTATTTTTAGCAATATTATCGATGTTAATGTGGCTTTTAAAGCAACCATATGTTGGAACAGTTATATTTCCACTTATTACAGCATCTATAATATCATTTATAAGAAATCCAAAATTTTATAATTTTGTTCAAAGAGCAATAAGTATATTAATATGTTGTATAGCAATTTTTGTGGGCGTACAAATATGGAATTTTGTGATAAAAATTGGAAATGTTGAAATTGATAATACAAGAACTTCATCAGGATTTTTAGCATCAGGAATAATGAATGGAATTCCAAAAGAAAATATAGAAGAGGATTCAAATGAAAAAGATAATTTAACAGAAGAAACAAATGAAGAAGAAAATATAACGGTTGGACAAGCAATTAAATGTTTATGTGATTCCATAAAAAAAGATCCTAAAGCAGTATTTGAGGTATATATATCAAATTATTTAGCAACTATTAGTATATATCCAATAGATTTTGATGAAATGAGAATAATTGTTCAAAAACAATTTGATTGGACAAACACTGAAGAAATAAGAAAAATAGGATACAAAATTTATGAATATGGAGAAGAAAATGTATTTTATTTGTTAGAAACTGTAAGTAGATATGCAGAAGAATATAAAAGCATAAATAAACCAATAACAATAGTAAATAAAATAATTACAAGTTTAATCATACCAGATACGATTATAATGAAAATTAGTTATTTAATATTACCATTATTAACAATAGTTTCTATTATATCTGTTTTTAGAACCAATGGAAAATATGATAAGAAATATTGTGAAATTATTGATATAATAACAATTTTATTTTCATTTAGTTTAATGCATATATTATTACATTCAATGTTAGGATCAACAATAGATAGATATACAATTCCGGCTTTGGTAACAACATTTATGGGAATATTTTTAAGTATATATGCAGTTATTTATAGAAAAAAGTACAAAATATAATTAAGAAGGAGAAAAATGATGAAAAAATGTGATATAATTATCCCAATTTATAACTCACCAGAATGGGTAAAAATGTGTGTATATGCATTATATAAAAATACCCCAAAAGAATATATTGGTAAAGTAATTTTAATGAATGATAATTCAGATGAATTAACTTGTAATTGTATAGAAAATTTAAAAATTAAATATAAATCAATTGAAGTTTATAAAAATGAAAATAACCTTGGATTTATAAAAAATGTTAATAAGGGTATGGACAAAACAAAAGAAGATTATATTTTGTTATTAAATACAGATTGCTTATTATCCAAAAATACAATTCCAAAATTAATTGAACATATGGAAAAAAATAATAAAATAGGGTTAATTTGTCCGATATCAAGTAATGCTGCAAATTTATCATTTGATATACTTGAAAATTATAGTTATATGCAAGTAAATGATATGTTTTATAAAAATTTTAAAGGAATGAATTTTGATGCATGTACTGTTGTAGGAAATTGCTTAATGATTTCGAGAGAATGTATGGAAAAAACAGGATATTTAGATGAAGCATATGGAATGGGATATGGTGATGAAACAGACTATCAATTTAAAGCACATAAACAAGGGTTTGAAGCTAAAGTTGCAATAGACACATATGTTTTCCATAAATCAGAGGTCTCTTTTGGAACAAGTCCTGAAAAGCAAAAAAGACTAGAACATAATAGAGAAATATTTTTTAGTCGTTGGGGTGAAGAATATAATAAAAAAATGCAAGAATATGTAAAAAATGATCCAATAGAATATATAAAAACACATTTGAAAATAGAAGAAAAGCCTAGACCAGATGTATTATTCTTTTTGCCAGATATTCATCAAAATGCTGGTGGAGTTCATATGGTTGTAGATATTGTAAATTATTTAAATATTAATGGATATTTTGCAAATATATTAACAGAAAGAATTCATGAATATAAAGAAATAATGATATTTTCACCAAGCTTTATGAAAAATGTAAAAGATATTGAACCAAAATGCATTGTTGGAACAATATATCCTACAATATTCTTTGTAGAAACAATAGCAAAACATTATAATATACCAGCAGTAAACTTTATGCAAGGATATGAGCCATGTTTTGATAATGGAGAAATTTATAGTTGGGCTGAATTAGCTTGTAGAAATAGTCAAAATATTTTAGCAATATCACAATTTTTAAAAGAAAAATGCAAAACAAATTTTAGAAAAGATGCTACAGTAATTCCAAATGCAATAAATACAGATTTAATATATAATACAAATAAAAAAAGAAAAGAAAAAGTATCTATAACTATGGATTTACGTAATTCATTTCCAAAAGGAGATTTCTTATTAAATGAAATATTAAAAAAATTAACATTAAAAGACTATAATATAGAAATAAATGTTATATATGTAAAAAAGACGATGTTCCCAATAAATAATAATAAAAATATTAAAATCAATTATTATGAAGGACCATTAAACAGAAAAGAAGTAAGCAATATATTATTTGACACAGATATATTTATAGATGCATCTTTAATGGAAGGATTTGGGCTAATGTCATTAGAAGCAATGGCAGCAGGAGCAGTGCCTATTGTTGGAGAATCATTTGGAATAGATGAATATGCAAAAGACAATGAAAATTCATTTATAATTAAAGAAATCAATAATGTAGATAAATATATTGAAAAAATAGAAATATTATTGAAAGATTCAAAAAAATTATCAGATATGAGCAAAAATGCACAAGAAACAGCATTAAAATTTGATATGGACACAAATATTCCAAAATATATAGAATATTTCAAAAGTGTAAAAAAACAAAAAATAGAATTAACTTCTCAAGAGAAAGAAGCTTCAGAGAAATGGATTGTTTCAGAAGATAGTATATTTTCAAAAGAAGAAGAAAATATAGAAAAACAAGCAGATGTAATAAGTAAAAAAAGAAAAATATATTATGTAATATTAAAACCATTTCCAAAAAAGTTAAAAACAAAAGTTAAAGAATTTTTAAAAAAACTAATACAGGGTTAAAATATAAATAGTGATAAGTAATAGGTTAAGGAGAATATCTAATGAAAGTATTATTGATAATACCAGCATATAATGAACAAGAAAATATAGAAAAAACAGTAAAAAAAATAGAAAAAAGTAATCAAGAAATAGAATATATTGTAATAAATGATGGTTCTACAGATAATACAGAAGAAATCTTAAAAGAAAAAAATATTAACCATATAAAATTAGTTAATAATTTAGGGATAGGTGGAGCAGTACAAACAGGTTATAAATACGCATTTGAAAATAATTTCGATATAGCAATACAATTTGATGGAGATGGACAACATGATGTTAATTATATATCAAAAGTATGTGAACCATTAATAAATGGACAAGCAGATATGTGTATAGGAACAAGATATTTGGATAAAAATGAAAGCAAATTTCAATCAACATTTATGAGAAGATTAGGATCAAATATAATTTCAATTGTTATAAAAATATTTACTGGTAAAAAAATAACAGATCCAACATCTGGATTTAGAGCAGTTAATAGAGTAGTAATTGAGGAATTTGCTAAAAATTATCCAACAGAATATCCAGAACCCGAATCTACAGTATCATTACTAGTAAATAATTATAGAGTAGCAGAAGTACCAGTAAGTATGAATGAAAGAGATGGAGGAGTATCATCAATAAGACTTTGGAAGACAGCTGACTATATGATAAAAGTAGTATTGGCAATAATTATTGATAGTATAAGTTTTAGAAAAAGGAGGAAGAAATAATGCAAAAAATAGCACTAATTATAATTGTCTTATTTTATATATTTTGTATATTAAAAGCAGTTAAAAGAAAAAATATGAGAATTGGATATCTTATATTTTGGATGATAATTGGAATTGTATTTATTATATCATTATTGATTCCAAATTTAGTAGAAAACATATCAAATATATTAGGTTTTGAAATGCCAATAAATATGATAGTCTGCTTTGCAATTTTTGTTATATTATATTTGATTTTTGATTTAACAATATTAATAACAAAAGAATATAATAAAAATACATTACTTATACAAGAAATATCAATTTTGAAAAAAAGAGTAGAGGAATTAGAGAAAAAAGATGACTAATGTAACAGAAGAAAAAAAAGAGAATAAAGTGAAAGAAAAAAATCAAGATAAAGTAAAAAAAAGAGAAAAAATATGGGATATTGTAAAAGGTATAGGAATTATTAGTATAGTTATAGGACACACTACTCCAATATCAAATTTGCATGAATTTGTATATACATATCATTTAGCAATTTTCTATTTTGTTTCTATATATTTTTATGATGAAAGAAAATATGGAGATAAACCATTTGCATATTTTGGAAATAAAATAAGAAAAACATGGGGTAGATATTTCTTTTATACACTAATATTAATTTTAATGCATAATTTATTTTATAAACTTAATATGTATTTTTTCCCAATACTACCTTTAGATAAAGCGTCAATATTAGCTGAAATATTAAGATCAATGTTATTTATGTGTACAGAACGTTTTGGAGGAGCTTTATGGTTTGTACCAACATTATTGTTTGCTACAGGTTTATTTGGAGGAATAGTATATTGTGCGAGAAGGATAAGTAGAAGTGTTATAGATATAGATGAGGAAAAGAGAAAATATATAAAGTATATATTAATAATATTATTATCAATGTTTTTGGGATATATTGGAGTATATCTAAATGAAAATGAATTTATGTTGATTTATTATATACATACATCGTTTTTAGTAATACCAATATGTATGTTAGGATATTTTTTTCATGAATATGTAGAAGATTTTAAAAAATTTAATAAATTATACATAACAATACCAATATTCATAATTTCAGGGATATTTTTATATATGATAGTAAAAAATGGAATGATAATAGCACTTGCTACACAACAAATAATAAATGGATACATGTTTTATTTAGTTTCTTTTGTAGGGATAATGTATTGTATATCACTTGCAAGTATAATAGAAAAAATACCAGGAATAAAAGATGCAGTATCATTATGTGGAAAGCAGTCATTTGCAATAATGGCATTACATTTTGCATGTATAAAAGGAGTAGATGTAATTTATTCTAAGATTATACATGAAACTAATCCAAAAATAATATCTAATTGGGTAAGTACATATCCAGAAAAATTGTGGATAATATATTTAATTGTTGGGTGTGTTGTGCCAGTAATATTTGGATTATTGACAGAAAAATTAAGAAGAATTTTGAATGGAGAAAAAAATGAAAAACAAAAAAATTAAGCTTTCAATAGTTGTAGCAGTATATAATTTAGAGCAATATTTGCCAAGATGTTTAGATGCATTAGTAAATCAAACACTCCAAGAAATAGAAATATTATGTGTGGATGATGGTTCAACAGATTCTGCACCACAGATAATAGATGAATATGAACAAAAATATCCAAGTAAAGTAAAAGCATTTCATAAACAAAATGGTGGAGAATTTACATCAAGAAATTATGGATTAGAAAGAGCAAATGGAGAATATGTAACATTTGTAGATACAGATGATTATGTGGAATTAAATTGGGCAGAAAAATTATATAATACAGCAAAACAAAACAATGCGGATTTGGCAATATGTGCTTTTGAAAGGATAGACTTAAAAACAAATAAAGTGATAGCAACAAATATGACTAATTTTGGAAATGCAATAAAGAAAATAGATCCAAATGATGATTACTTATTATTTATAAATCCAGCACCTTGGAATAAAGTATATAAATTAGACAAAATAAAAGATTTAAGATTTTTACCATTCAGAGGATTTAATGATACAATGTTTTTAGCTAGTTGTTATACAAGAATAAAGAAAATAGCCTTTATTCCAGACGTATTATATCATTATTACTTAAGATATGATTCACAAATACATACAGTTAATAAACAAGATGTAGAAAATTTAAAAAAGTATTTATTGGAAGTAAAAAAATTGTATATAGAAAGCAATAAATATGAAGAAATGAAATATATATTAGATACTTTTGCATTTTTGCACTTAGGAACATCTGTAATGTATAGAGTGTCTTATGATGAAACAGTAAATATGAAAGAAATGTTAAAAGAAACAATTAAATATTTAGATGATAATTTTTCAAATTGGAGAAAATCACCGTTTTTAACATTTAAATATTCTATCAAAAAAGGATTTAAACACTTAGCATTATGGGGAGTTTCAGTATTTTATAGATTAGGATTACCGATGGTATATATAAAAGTATATAGGTTTTTAGTAGATAAACTAAAAATAGATATAAAATTTTAGAATATAGGAAGGAAAAATCAATATGAAAATAGGAGTAGTAATAGTAACATATAATAGGTTAGAAAAACTAAAAATTGCATTAAAATCATATGAGAAACAATCAATAAAACCACAATACATATTAGTTGTAAATAATAATAGTACAGATGGAACTATAGAATATTTAAGAGAATGGAAAAATGAAAGTAACGGAATCGAAAAAATAATATTAAACCTTGATAAAAACACAGGAGGAAGTGGTGGTTTTTATGAGGGTTTAAAAGCAAGTTTAGACTTGGATGCTGGCTGGATATGGGTAGCAGATGATGATGCATATCCAAAAGAAAATGCATTTGAAATTGCTAAAAAATACATAGAAAAATATCCAGATAGTGAAAATAAAATATCTGCAATTTCTGGTACAGTACTAAAAAGTGATGGAAAGTTAATTGATTGCTCACATAGAAGAAGAATATATACTACACTATTTAATAGAATTGCACAACCATATTCTAAAATATCAGATTATGAAAAAGAAGAATTTGAGATAAATGGATTTTCATATGTAGGAACAATGATAAATAAAAGTAAATTAAAACAAACAGAGTTGACAAAAAAAGATTATTTTATATATTATGATGATACAGAACATAGTTATAGATTATCAAAATTAGGAAAGATAATAGTAATTCCAAAAATGCAAGTTATACATGATGCACCACATTCAGAAATGAGTGAAATTGTAAAATGGAAATTATATTATCTAGTAAGAAACACATTAGATTTTATAAAAAGCAATTTTGACGAAAAATATTTTAAAGAACAGTGTTTGGAAGTACCATTAAAATTCAAAATAGCAGTATTTTTATTTGGAAAAGATAAAAAATATGGATATCAAATGATAAATGAAGCTGTGAAAGATGCAAAATCAGGAAAATCAGGATTACACGAAATATATAAACCAGGATGGAAACCTCAAAAGTAAATAAGTATTGGAGAGAAAAGATGAAAAAAAGTATAGCGAAAAATTATATATATAATTTAATATATCAAATGTTAACAATATTGTTACCACTGATAACAACTCCATATTTATCAAGAGTTTTAGGAGCAGAAGCCATAGGAATATATGGATATACTATTTCAATAGTTACATATTTTATATTATTTGGAACTTTAGGTGTTTCAATGTATGGGCAAAGAGAAATTGCATATAAAGCAGAAGATAAGAAATTAAGAAGTAAAACATTTTGGGAAATAATTATAATAAGAACAATAAGTTTAAGTATTTCAATTATACTTTTTTATCTAATATATGGAAGAACAGGAGAATATGCCATATATTATAGGATATTAGTAATACAATTATTTGCAAACTTGTTTGATATAAGTTGGTTATTTCAAGGAATAGAAGAATTTGATAAAACAGTAGTAAGAAACTTAATTGTAAAAATATTAAGTTTAGTATTAATATTTGTATTAATAAAAACACCAAATGATTTATGGAAATATTTTTTAATATATGTATCTGCTGAATTAATAGGAAATGTAACACTATGGTTATATTTGCCACAATATTTAGAAAAAATAAATATAAGAACACTTGAACTAAAAAAACATATAAAACCAACAATAGCATTATTTGTACCACAAATAGCAATTCAAATATATACAGTATTAGATAAAACAATGATAGGAAAATTAACAAATGACATGGTAGAAGTAGGATATTATGAACAAGCACAGAAAATTGTTAAAGCATCATTAACAGTCATAAGTGCTTTGCAAATAGTAATGAATTCCAGAATAGCAAATGCATATCAAAATAAAGATGACAAAGAAATAAAATCGTGCTTAGAAAAATCATTTAATTTTGTGTGGTTTTTATCAATACCAATGATGTTTGGATTAATTGCAGTTGCTCCAAAATTTGTACCATGGTATTATGGAGAAGGGTTTGATGGAGTGGTGCAAATATTAATAGCAACAGCACCAATATTAATAGTAACAGGACTTAATGGAATTACAGGAGTACAATATTTAGTACAAATAGGAAAACAAAAGATTTTTACAATATCAGTAGCTGTTGGAGCAATTTCAAATGTTATATTAAATATTATACTTATACATTTTTTCAAAGCAGCAGGAGCAGCATTTGCATCAGTTATTGCAGAAGCAATAATATTTGGAATACAATTAATGTATTTTAAAGATCAATTTAAACTATTTGAAATATTAAAACTTGGAGTAAAAACATTTATAAGTGGATTAATAATGTTTGCAGTTGTAACAATAATAGTTAAAGTATTACCAATAAGTATAGTAAATACAATAATAGAGATTATCATTGGGGCAATTGTTTATATAGTTATGTTATTAATTATGAAATATACATTTTTTAAAGATTTAATAAATCAAGTAATTGGTGGAATAAAATCTAAAGGTGTAAGAAAGGAACAAACAAAATGAAAGATTTTATAGTAAGTCATGTTAGTAAAACATTTTTAGCATATATGATATTAGTATATAGATATAAAAGAAAATATAAAAATATATTTAAAACAGGTATATTTGCAATAAAAGCAGCATTTAAGTTTTATGCACCAAATAAAAAAATGTCTAAGGGAAAACAAATAAGGAAAATATTTAATAAGGTAAAAATACAAATCAGTGAAAATGATAGATTTATTTATAATATAGATATATTTAAAACAACTCACAGAGATGGAAGAATATTAGATAATATAACAATAGATTATTCAAAAATCCTGAATACATCTTTAGAAAATATGAAAGAAAACAATAAAAAAATGCCAGATTGCGATTATAAAAGTAGTCAAGCAGAATTATTAATTGGAATAGAAGAATACATTGATAGAGAATGTAAAGCTTTAGAAAAATCAAATAGAAATGATAAAGAAAAAATAATAAAATATTTAAAAAATATAAAAAAAGATAAAGCAGAAAGTTTTGAAGAAGCATTACAAAGAATATTATTTTATAACCAAATGTTATGGCAAGTTGGACATGGATTAAGTGGTCTTGGAAGATTAGATAAAATATTAGGAGATTTATATGAAAAAGATATAAAAGAAAATAAAATAACTGAAAAAGATGCAAAAGAAATGTTAAAAGAATTTGCTAGAATATTACATCAAAAATTCTGGTATAAAAGCAATGTATTAATGGGTGATACAGGTCAAATAATAATTTTAGGTGGAAAAGAGCCTGATGGAACTTATTTTTGTAATAGATTAACATATATGTTTATAGAAATAATGGAAGAAATACAATTACCAGACCCTAAAGTATTTTTAAGAATAACAGAAAATGTACCAAGAGATTTAATGGAATTATCATTAAGATGTATAAAAACAGGAATAGGTTGTCCATTATTTTCAAATGATGATGTAATAATTCCAAAATTAATTCAATTTGGTTATGAAGAAAAAGACGCATATAATTATGTGACAGCTGCTTGTTGGGAACCATTAGTAGTTGGAAAAGCTGTAGAACAAAATAATATAGATTCTATTGTATATTTAACACCACTAACAAAAATGCTAGAAAATGAAAATTTAGAAGAAATAAAAAATTATGAGCAATTTTTAGAAAAGTATAAGCAATACTTAAAACAATATATAATAAATTTTGTAAATGAAATTAATGAAATAAAGTGGGAAGAAGCGCCATTATTATCATTATTGACTGATAATTGTAATGAGAAAATGCAAGATGTAGCATTTGCAGGAGCAAAATACAATAATTATGGAGTAACATCAGTATCATTGGGAACAGTAGTAAATAGCATATATAACATAAAGAAATTTGTGTATGAAGATAAAAAATATACTTTAAAAGATATAAATGATATCAGAAAAGCTAATTATGAAGGAAATGAAGAATTATTAAAAAAATTAAAACAACAACCTAATAGATATGGAACAGATAATGAAGAGATAGTAGAATTAACAAATGAAATAACAGGATGTGTGGATAAAATGTTAGATAGTCAAAGAAATAGACTTGGAGGAAAAATAAAATTCGGATTTAGTGCTCCAACATATATAATAAAAGCACAAACTGCTCCAGCATCATTTGATGGAAGAAAAAATGGAGAACCATTTGGAGTTCATATATCATCAGATAAGCCATCTGTAGCATATACAGAATTAATACAATTTGCATCAAAACTTGATTATGATAATCACAGATTTAATGGAAATGTAGTAGACTTTATGATTACACCATCATTTATAGAAGACAACTTTAGTAAAATGGTAGATTTTTTAATGCTAAGTATTAAATTAGGATTTTTCCAAATGCAAATGAATGTTACGAGTAGTGAAATATTAATAAAAGCCAAAGCAAATCCTAAGGAATATGAAAATTTAATAGTAAGAGTATGGGGATTTAGTGCATATTTTAATGATTTGCCAGAAAGTTATAAAGATTTATTAATAGAAAGGGCACTAAAAAATGAAGGTAAGAGTATCTAATATTCAAAGATTTAGCTTACATGATGGACCTGGAATAAGAACAACAATATTTTTTAAAGGATGTAATTTGAAATGTCCTTGGTGTGCAAACCCAGAAAACATTGATTTTATGCCAACACCATATATAAATGATAATACAAAAGAAGAAGGAATTTTTGGATATGAAGTTGAAGCATTAGAATTATATGAAGAAATAATAAAAGATAAAGAATTTTATAAACTAAATAATGGAGGAGTAACATTTTCAGGTGGAGAACCAATGTTACAAATGAGACAATTAGAAACATTATTACAAAAATTAAAAGAAGAAAAGATAAATATGTGTGTAGAGACTGCACTACAAGTTCCAAAAGAACTAGTAGAGATTGCTCAAAAATATATAGATGAATTTATAATAGATATAAAAATATTAGATCCAATTAAATGTAAAGAAATATTAAATGGTAATATAGAATTATATTATGATAATCTAGAAATGTTAGCACAAAAAGACAAAATAAATATATTTAGAATACCATTAGTAAATGAATATACTTTGGAGGAACAGAATATAGAAAAAATATTAAAATTACTTCAAAAATATAGACACAAAAAAGTAGAAATATTTAAAATACATAATTTAGCAGAAAGCAAGTATAAATCAATAGGAAAAGAAATGAGAAAATTTTCAGAAATAAAAGATGAAGATGTAGAAAAAATATATTCAAAACTAAAAAATCTAAATATGAATGTAGAAATAATAAAAATTTAGGAGGTACTAGATGAGCTTATATGACAAAATAGCCAAAAATCAAACATGTGTAAATATAGTAAGAGCAGTAAGAACAAAAAGAAAAGAAACAAATAAAAAGAAAAGAGTAAAAGGAAAATATACTTTTATAAATCGAAAAAAAAATAGTGATAAATTATGCATTATATTAGCAGGTTACAAACAATTTTTATGGGAAGATGTATTTGGAAGAATTGGAAAATATGCTCCAAAAGATATGGATATATGTATAGTTTCATCAGGATTATATAGTGATGAATTAGCTCAAATAGCAGAAAAAAATAGTTGGTCATATTTAAGTGTAAAGCAAAACAAAGTATCATTAGTTCAAAATATTGCTATAAATTTATTTGAAAATGCAAAAATGATTTATAAACTAGATGAAGATATATTTGTAACAAAAAATTTCTTTAATCAATTAATGATAACTTATAAAAATGCAGAAGAAAAGTCAACATATAGAGTTGGATTTGTAGCACCATTGATGCCAATAAATGGATATGCACATGTTAGAGTATTACAGAAAACAGGATTATTAGAAAAATATGAAGAAAAATTCGGACGAGCTCAACATAATTGGGATACAACAGGAAAGGTAGTTGTAAATCCAGAAATTGCTAAATTTTTATGGGGAGAAACAGAAGAAAAATTAAGAGACATAGATAAATTAGATGAAGAATTTTCTAATCAAGAATTTTGTTATTCAATATGTGCAATAAGATTTAGTATAGGAGCAATATTATTTTCTAGACAATTATGGGAAGATATGGGAAGATTTGAAGTAGGAATAGGAAATAATATGGGAAGAGATGAGATACAATTATGTAATTATTTATTATCAGATAGTAGGGCGATAATTGTTGCAGAAAATACAATTGCAGGCCATTTCTCATTTGGAAAGCAAACACCAGTTATGAAAGAATACTATAATTCACATAGAGAAATATTTAAAGTAAAATAGGAGGAAATGTTATGAAAAAATATGATTATTTAATAGTAGGTGCAGGCTTATATGGAGCAGTATTTGCATATGAAGCAAATAAGAGAGGAAAAAAATGTTTAGTAATAGATAGAAGAAATCATATAGGAGGAAATATTTATTGCGAAAATATAAATGGAATAAATGTACATAAATATGGTGCACATATTTTTCATACAAGTGATAAAGAAATATGGAACTATGTAAATCAATTTGTAGAATTTAATAATTACGTAAATTCTCCAATAGCAAATTATAAAGGAGAAATATATAATTTACCATTTAATATGAATACATTTTCAAAATTATGGGGAATATCAACTCCAAAAGAAGCGCAAGAAAAAATAGAAGAACAAAAAGCAGAATATAATATAACAGAACCTCAAAATTTAGAAGAACAAGCAATATCACTAGTTGGAAAAGATATTTATTTGAAATTAGTAAAAGAATATACAGAAAAACAATGGGGAAGAGATTGCAAAGAATTACCAGCATTTATTATAAAAAGATTACCTGTAAGATTCACATATGATAATAATTACTTTAATGATAGATATCAAGGTATTCCAATGGGAGGATATAATATAATTATTGAAAAATTATTGGAAAATGCTAATATAGAATTAGGTGTAGACTACTTAAAAAATAAAGAAAAATATAACGAATTAGCAGATAAAATTTTATACACAGGAATGATTGACGAATTTTATGATTACAAATTAGGAAATCTTGAATGGCGTTCTTTAAAGTTTGAAAATGAAATATTAGAAAATGAAGATAATTATCAAGGAAATGCAGTTGTAAATTATACAAGTCATGATCAAAAATATACAAGAATAATAGAACATAAACATTTTGAATTTAATAAATGTAAAGGAACTGTTATAACAAAAGAATATCCACAAGACTGGAAAAAAGGTGATGAAGCATATTATCCAGTAAATGATGAAAAAAATAATACTTTATTTGCAAAATATAGAGAATTAGCAAATAAAGAAGAAAAAGTAATATTTGGTGGAAGATTAGGAAATTATAAATATTATGATATGGATAAAGTAATAAAAGCAGCATTAGAAATGGTAGAAGAAATTATGTAAGACATAAAACGTTGAGATATTAAATAAGAAAGGACTTGATGATATGTCAATATTAGTAACAGGTGGAGCTGGTTTTATAGGAAGCCACACAGTAGTTGAATTATTAAATTCAGGAAGAGAAGTTGTTATAATAGATAATTTTTCAAATAGTAAACCAGAAGTATTGGAAAACATAAAAAAAATAACAGGAAAAGATTTTAAATTTTATGAGATAGATTATTTAAATAAAAATAAATTAGAAAAAGTTTTTGAAGAAAATAATATAGAAGCAGTTTTAAATTTTGCTGGTTATAAATCTGTTGGAGAATCAGTGAAAAAGCCATTAGAATATTATGAAAATAATATATCTGGTGCTCTAATTTTACTAAAAACCATGAAAAAATATAATGTAAAAAAATTTATATTCAGTTCATCAGCAACAGTATATGGAGAACCAGAAAAAATACCACTAACAGAAGACTGTAAAATAGGTGGAACAACAAATCCTTATGGAACAACCAAATTATTTATTGAACAAATATTACAAGATTTATATAAATCAGATAATACTTGGGATATAGCGATATTAAGATATTTTAATCCAGTAGGAGCACATGAAAGTGGATTAATAGGTGAAGAACCACAAGGAATTCCAAATAATTTAATGCCATATATAGTAAGAGTTGCTTCTGGAGAATTAGAACAACTATCTGTATTTGGAGATGATTATAATACACCAGATGGAACAGGAGTAAGAGATTATATACATGTAGTAGATTTAGCAAAAGGACATATAAAAGCATTAGAAAAGCTAGAAAAAGAAAATACTGGTATATATATTTACAATTTGGGAACTGGTGTTGGATATAGTGTTTTAGATATGGTAAAAGCATTTGAAGAATCAACAGGAAAAAAAGTAAATTACAAAATTGTAGAAAGAAGAGCTGGTGATATAGCAACATGTTATTCAGATCCAACAAAAGCTAAAAAAGAGCTAAATTGGGAAGCAACAAAAACACTAAAAGATATGTGTAAAGACTCTTGGAAATACATTCAAAATAGAAAAAAATAGAAAAATAAAAGTTAGATATTTTGTAATAATAAATTTTTAAATAATGAATATAATTTGGAAAAATGTACATAAAATAATAGGGAATATAAAACGTACAAAAATACAAAAGTTAGAAAATTGAATTATTGGAAGGAAATTGATTATTTATGTTTGGATTTGGGCAAGATATAGGAATAGATTTAGGAACAGCAACAATAATTGCATATGTAAAAGGAAAAGGTGTTGTTTTAAGAGAACCATCAGTAGTTGCTGTTGATAGTAATACAAAAGAAGTTTTGGCGGTTGGACAAGAAGCAAGAAGAATGTTAGGAAGAACACCAGGAAATATAGTAGCAACTAGACCATTAAGAGAGGGAGTAATATCAGATTATACAGTAACTGAAAAAATGTTAAAATATTTTATAAATAAAGTAAAAGGAAAAACAATATTTTCACCAAGAACAATGATTTGTATACCATCAAGAGTTACAGAAGTAGAGAAAAAAGCTGTTATAGATGCTGCAATGCAAGCTGGAGCAAGAAAAGTATTCTTAATAGAAGAACCAATTGCTGCAGCAATTGGAGCAGGGTTAGATATTGCAAAACCTTGTGGAAATATGATTGTAGATATTGGTGGAGGAACAACTGATATAGCAGTAATCTCTCTTGGAGGATCTGTAGAAAGTACTTCTTTGAAAGTTGCAGGAGACAAATTTGATGAATCAATTGTAAAATATATAAAGAAAAAACATAATGTAATGATTGGAGAAAGAACAGCAGAAGATTTAAAAATAAACATTGGATGTGTATATCCTAAAATTCAAGATTCACAGATGGAAATAAGAGGAAGAGATTTAACAACAGGATTACCAAAAAATATTATTGTACATTCAAGTGAAATGTTAGAAGCATTAATAGAACCAGCAATGCAAATTGTAGAAGCAGTTCATTCAGTTTTAGAAAAAACTCCACCAGAACTATCAGCAGATATAAGTGATAGAGGAATTTATATGACAGGTGGAGGATGTCTAATTGATGGATTAGATAGATTATTACAAGAAAAAACAGGAATAAATGTTATGATAGCTGATGATGCAGTATCATGTGTAGCTTTAGGAACAGGAAAAGCATTAGATAATTTAGATAATTTGGAAAGAAAATAGAAAAAGAGGCTTATAAAGTCTCTTTTTTGTAGATAAAAAAATATAAGATAAAATTAAAGTATTTTATCTTATATTTTAACTATGCCATAGCATTTAATTTTTTTGACATACTAGATTTTTTTCTAGCAGCTGTGTTTTTTACGATAACACCTTTTGTACAAGCTTGATCAACTTTCTTTGTAGCTTCAGACATTAAAGTTGTAGCTTCTGCTTTATTTCCAGCAGCAACTGCTTGCTCAAATTTCTTAACAGCTGATTTATATGCACTCTTAATCATATTATTTGTTAATGTTTTCTTTTCAATAATCTTAACTCTCTTTTTTGCTGATTTAATATTTGGCATTTAAAATGCACCTCCTCTTAGTAAAATAACTATAACGCATACAATTATAACATACAAAATTTATTTTGACAATACCAAAAAAGGATTTTTTTGAAAATTGTTGCACTTTATACAAGAATATGATATATTAGTAAAGAATTTATCAAATCATAAAATTACTATTAAATAAGGAAAGGTGAGTGTTTATGATAGCAATTGGGAGTGACCATGGAGGTTATAAATTAAAAGAAGAAATAAAAAAATATTTAGAAGAAAAAGAAATAGAATATGAAGATTGTGGAACATTTTCTGAAGATAGAGCAGATTATCCAGAAATAGCTAAAACAGTAGCATTAGAGATTCAAAATAAACAATGTGATAAAGGAATATTAATATGTCGTTCAGGAATAGGGATGAGTATTGTTGCAAACAAATTTAAAGGAATAAGATGTGCAAAATGTGATAATGAAGAAGAAGCAAAATATTCAAAAATGCATAATGATAGTAATGTATTAGCATTAGGTGCAGATTATATAGAAAAAGATGAAGCAATAAGAATAGTAAGAATGTGGTTAGCAACAGAATTTGAAGGTGGAAGACATCAAGAAAGAATACAAATGATAGATGAAATTGAAAACGAAAATATGAAATAATGGAGGAATACATAAATGTGGGGAAATATAGCAATTGCTTTTATATTAGCATTTATAGTATCATTTGTAGCAACACCATATACAATAAGAATAGCTAATAAAATAGGGGCAGTAGATATACCAAAAGACCAAAGAAGAATGCATACAAAAGCAATGCCAAAATTTGGGGGGCCAGCAGTAATTTTAGGTGTCTTAGTATCAATGATATATTTAATTGCAGTAATGTCAATTGAAGGAAGTTTAGATTTATTTTCAACACAACAATATGGAAAAAAATTATTAGGAGTATTGTTAGGTGTTATTGTAATTGCAATAACAGGAACGTTAGATGATATAAAAACATTAAAACCATGGCAAGAATTGTTAGGGCAGACAATAGCTGCAATAATAGTAGTAGCATTTGGAATCAAAATAGAACATTTAGACATTCCATTTTTATATAAAATAGGGTTTAATGAATCATTTTCAACAATAATAACAGTGTTATGGATTGTAGGAGTAACAAATGCTATAAATTTAATAGATGGATTAGATGGATTATCATCTGGAATATCATTAATATCATGTATATCATTATTAATAATATTTGTATTAAATGAATCTCCAATGATTGCAACAGTGATAGTAACAGCAATGTCAGGAGCGTTAGTAGGATTTTTACCATATAATTTTTCACCTGCAAAAACATTTATTGGAGATACTGGATCAAATTTTCTTGGATTTATGTTGGCAATAGTATCAATATTAGGAGTGGCAAAAACATATACATTAGCAGTAATTGTATTACCAGTAATTGTATTAGGATTACCAATATTTGATGTATTATTTGCAATAGTAAGAAGAATTGTAAAAGGAAAATCAATAAAAGCTGTATTTAAGCCAGACAAAGGACATTTACACCATAGATTAGTAGAAAAAGGGTTTACACCAAAACAAGCAGTACTAATATTATATGGTTTAAGTGCATCACTTGGAATGTTTGCAATAATTTTATTTGACAGTGGAATATGGAAAGCATTATCATTTTTACTACTAATAATAGCAGCAGTAGCTATGGGATATAGAAACTTTATTCAAGAACGAGAAGCAAGACCTAAAATTGATGGAAAAATAGAAAAAAATGATAATTAAAATAATTATTTCAACATAGTAAAAAACAGTAAGAAAGGAATGATAACAAAAATGAAAGACCAAATAATAAAATTTTTAGCATATAATGGAAAAATATCAGTAGTATGTTGTTCAACAACAAATTTAGTTGAAAAAGCAAGAATCTTACATGATTTGAGTCCACTATCAACAGCAGCTATGGGAAGAATATTAACAATAACATCATTAATTGGGTCTGAAATGAAAAATGAAACAGATAAATTAACAATACAAATAAAAGGAAATGGACCAATAGGTAAAATAGTTGCAGTATCTGACAATAAGCCTCATGTAAAAGCATGTATAACAAATCCACATGCTGATTTACCATTAAATGAATTTGGAAAATTAGATGTAGGTGGAGGAATTGGAAACGAAGGATTTATAAATGTAATAAAAGATATAGGATTAAAAGAACCATATATAGGAATAAGTCCATTAATTTCAGGAGAAATAGCAGAAGATTTTGCAAATTATTTTGAAACATCTGAACAAAAACAAACAGCAGTAGCATTAGGAGTATTAGTAGACAAAAATGGAGTTCGTTCAAGCGGAGGATATATAATTTCACCAATGCCTGACGCAACAGATGAAGAAATAACAAAAATAGAAAAATCTATATTTGAAGCTGGTGCAATGTCAAAAATGTTAGATCAAAACTTAACACTAAAAGAAATAGCGCAAAAAATAACAGGTGATAAAAATGTTAAAATAATAGATAGTTCAATAGAACCAGAATATGAATGTGGATGTAGTAAAGAAAAATTTGCAGGAAGTTTAGCAACATTAGGAGAAAAACAATTAAAAGAAATAATTGAAGAAGACGGAAAAGCAGAAATAAAATGTCAATTTTGTAATAAAATATATCAATTTAATAAAGAAGAATTAGAGCAAATTTTAAAAGAAGCAAAAAGTAAATAAAATATAATATAATAATAATCAGAAAGGAAGAAGAAAAATGGAAAAAATATTAGTATTTGGACATAAAAACCCAGACACAGATGCAATATGTTCAAGTTTAGTAATGGCAGATTTACAAACAAAAATTAGAGGGGAAAAAGTTACTTCATGTAGATTAGGAAATTTAAACGAAGAAACAAAATATGTATTAAACTATTTTAAAGTAGAAGAACCAGAATTATTAGAAAAAGTAGATGAAGGACAAAAAGTAATATTAGTAGATCATAATGAATTTACACAATCAGTAGAAGGAATAGAAAACGCAAAAATAGAAGCAGTTGTAGATCATCACAGAATAAATAATTTTAAAACTGCAGAACCATTATTCTATTATGCACAACCAGTAGGATGTACATCAACAATATTATTTGAATTATATCATACAAATAATATTAAAATAGAACCTAAAATTGCAGGTTTAATGTTAAGTGCAATAATATCTGACACATTATTATTAAAATCACCAACTACAACAGATAAAGATAAAAAGGCTGTTGAAGAACTTGTAAATATAGCAGGAGTAGACTTAAGCAAATATGGTTTAGATATGTTAAAAGCAGGAACAAATCTTGATAAATATACAGAAAAAGAATTAATAAATTTAGATGCTAAAACAATGGAAAAAGAAGAAACAAAATATATAATTGCACAAGTAAATACAGTTAGCATTCCAGATGTATTAAAAAGGAAAGAAAAAATTGAAGCTGAAATGAATAAAGAAATAGAAGAAAAAGGACTATGTTTATTTGTATTTGTCATTACAGATATAGTAAACAGTAATTCAACAGCAATTGTATTAGGAAATAGAACAGATGCTATTTCAAAGACTTATGAAATAAAAGATAATCTAGCAGAAATGCCAGGTGTTGTTTCAAGAAAAAAACAAGTATTACCTTTAATTGAAAAAAATATGTAAAAATTTTTAGAAAAGTGAAACAAAATGGACACATAAATTGTCTAATATAATGGAGACAATAATGTGTCTTTTCTATGTTAAAATTTTGTCGAAAAAAGTCTGAATTAAGCAAATATTAAGGAATACAATGCTTTTGCAGTTTGACAAAAAATGTTAAAAATGGTATAATTAAGAAGACGTTGAAAAACGTTATGAAAGGAATGTGAGGTAATGGAAAAAACAAGATTTACAGTTGCTATTAGTGCTTACAATATAGAAAATTATGTAAAAAGAGCAATAGATAGTGTGTTAAATCAAACATTTAAAAATTATGAATTGTTAGTAATAGATGATTGCTCAACAGATTCAACAATGAAAGTAATAGAAGAAGTAGTTGGAGAAAAAGCAAAAATATTACAAACAAAGAAAAATTCTGGAACAGCCGCAGCATCAAGAAATATTGCTATAGAAAATGCCAAAGGAGAATATTTATTATTTTTAGATGGTGATGATGAATTATATAGTAATGAAACATTGAAGGAAATTGATGAACATATAAAAGAGAATAAATATGACATTATTTATTTTGGGTATGAAAATGTAGGACATACAGAAAATTATTATAGAATTTCAAATAAAGAAAATTCAACAAGAAAAGCAAGACTAATTTGTGACGAAAGCTTTTCAGTTTCAAGTAAGGTTTGGAATGTAGAATTTTTAAGAAATAATAATATTAGATTTAAAGAAGGAATGTATTATGAAGATGAGCTATTTTCAATAAAAAGCAATATTTTATCAAAGGTAACTACATATGGTGAATTTGCAATATTTAAATATCACAGAAATCGTGAAGGAAGTGTTATGACAAAACCAACAATAAAAAAATGTTCAGATTGGTATAGAATGGTTGCAGAAGTAACAGACTTATATGAAATAACACCAGAAGAAGATAGAAAATATTTATTAAGTTTCTTGAAAAATGAAAGTGATAGTATTCCATTAAGAGTAGAAAATATAATAGAAGCTTTAAGAGAAAATAGAAAGACAAAAGTATTGCCAAAAAGAAATTATAAATTTATAGATGTATTGAATGATGAAGAGTAGCTTTATAGCTACTTTTTATTATTTTAAAAGCATTGAAATTATATAAATAATATGCTATACTATTTTATGTAGAAAATTGTAGAATTAAAGGAAAAATGTATGAAAAAAGCAATATTAATGGGAGTACCACATCACAATAATTTAGGAGATCATGCAATAGTATTAGCAGAAAGAGAATATATAGAAGATAATTTTAAAGAATATCAATATTATGAAATATCTGAAGAAACAGCAGAAAAATGTTTAGAAAAAGTAGAAAAACATATTAATCCAGAAGATATATTATTTTTACATGGAGGAGGAAATTTAGGAGATGAATATCTATATGTAGAAGAAGCAAGAAGAAAAGTGGTACAATTATTTCCTAATAATATAATAATATTCTTTCCTCAAACAATGCATTTTAGTAATACAGAAAAAGGAAGAAAAGAGCTTGAAAAAAGTAGAAAAATATATGCAAATCATAAGAGATTAGTTATGGTAGCAAGAGAAGAAGTATCATATCAAACAATGAAAAAAGAATTTGCAGAAAATAATGTAATAAAAACACCAGATATTGTAACATATTTAAATAGAAACGGAATTGCTCAAAAAAGAGATGGAGCATTATTAATTTTAAGAAGTGATATAGAAGCAAATTTAGATGATGAAAAAATAAAACAAATAGAACAAATAACAATGAAATACTTTAAAGATGTAGTATATGATGACACTGCTAAAGGGCCTGGAATATTATCAAAATATAGAGAAGAAAAAATAGAAGAAATGTTAAAAAAATATAGGAGATGTCAGCTAGTAATTACAGATAGATTACATGGAATGATATTTGCTGCAATAACAAGTACACCATGTATTGCACTAGGAAATTATAATCATAAAATAGAATCATGTAGTAAAACTTTAGAACATTTAGGATATATAAAATATGTAAAAAATGTTGAAGAAATAGAAGAAAATATAAAATATCTAATGTCAAATAAATTTGAAAAATATGATAACCAATTTGCTTTAGAACAATTTAAACAAATAAAGGAAGAAACATTGAAATTATTAAAATAAAGGAAAATAATATGAAAACAAGATTATTTATAGTTAGACATACAGAAACTATAGGAAATGTTGAAAAAAGATTAACAGGAAGACAAGATTATGAAATAACAGAAAAAGGAAAAATGCTAATTCAAAAATTAACTAGAGAATTAGAAAGTATAAAATTTGATAAAATATATTCTAGTACATCAGGCAGAGCAATAAAAACAGTAGAGCGAATAGCTCAAAAACAAAATTTAAAGATAGAAAAGTCAAGTGAATTATGTGAAATGTATTTTGGAAAATATGATGGTTGGAAATGGGAAGATGTGAACAAGATTCAACCAGAAATAAAACAAACTCAAAATGAAATTAATGAAATTGTTGGGATTCCGCGACAAGAAAGTATGGAAGAAACGGCTAATAGAATATATAATTATATTTTAAAAATTTTAAAAGAAAATGAAGGAAAAACGATATTAGTAAGTTCACATGGAGTAGCAATAGAAGCATTTTTAAGAAAAATAGAAAATATAAAATTTAGATATGAAAAAGAAAAATTTTGTCAATATAATGTTGCTATAAATGAATTAGAATATGAAGATGACAAATTTAAGATAATTAGATTAGCAGATATAGAGTATCTGAAAAAATAAAATTTCTGAAGGGATATAAGAATAATGGAAAAAGATTTAATATCAATAATAATACCTGTTTATAAAGTAGAAAAATATTTAGAAAAATGTATAGAAAGTGTTTTAAAACAAACATACACTAATTTGCAAGTTATTTTAGTAGATGATGGATCACCTGATAATTGTGGGAAAATTTGTGACGAATATGCAAAAAAAGATTCAAGAATTGAGGTAATACATAAAGTTAATGGTGGATTATCAGATGCTAGAAATGTTGGAATAGCTAAAGCTAAAGGAAAATATATAGGATTTGTTGATAGTGATGATTATATAAAAGAAGATATGTACGAAATATTAATTAATTTAATCAAAGAGTATGATGCAGATGTTAGTATATGTAATCTATATGAGGTAATTGAAGGAAAAGAGTATATAAGAAATAAAGAAAATGGTATAAAAGAATATAATAGAATAGATATTTTAAAAGAAGTATTATTAGACAAAAATATTCAAAGTTATGCATGTAATAAACTATATAAAAAAGAATTATTTAATGAGATAAAATATCCAATAGGAAAAAAATATGAAGATATAGGGACAACATTTTATATATTTGAAAAATGTAATAAAGTAGTAGTTACATCAGAACCAGAATACTATTACTTAAAAAGAGCTGATAGTTTAGTAAATAATGTTACAGAGAGTACAGTTCTCGATTATACTGAAATAATAATTCAAAGATATTTATATACTCAAAAAAATATAGAAGAATTGAGAAAGTATAATAATTATTATTTAGCTAAAACATTAATAACAGCACATAATGATATTGAACTATTAGGTAGTATAAGTGAAAAAATGCAAGAAAAATATAAAGAACTATATAATTTAGCTTTTGATATATTAAAAAATAATAAAAAAGATATTGACGAACTTTTCAATGATGAACAGAAAAAAGTAATTAAAGAACTTATAAAAATATAATTTACATAAATGTATTGATATAATTATATTTTAGTGGTATAATAATACATACCAAAACCATAAGGAGGTTTTTTATATGGTTAAACGGTTTGTAAGTATTTTCTTGGTTGTAGTTGCATTTAGCATGTTTTGTTTGGGTGCAATTGCAGAAAGTCCATCTTCTGAAGTAGAAGTAGCTAGTTCCACTAGTGAAAATACTGATGATATCATTGAGGGCATTATTAATGCAAACAATGTTGTTCTTAGAGAAGGACCTACCAGAGAAACAGTGAAAATTGCAAGTTTTTCGCAAGGAACAAAAGTCAACATTATTGTAGGAAGTGAGGTTGAAAACCAAGACGAATTTGGTACGCGGATTAAAGTAAAATTTGGAGAACTTGAAGGATATATTGCCAAAAGATATGTCATTGTAGTAGGAGACAATGGGGATGAATGGTATCTTCTGAGTTCTTCTACGACCAAAGCTGGAACCAATAGTAACAGAGATGTTAATATCAGCATTGCGTCTAGCTATATTAATGGTAAGATTTTGCAACCTAATGAGAAGTTTTCTTTTTGGGAGACTGTGGGCAAATGCACTTATGACAAAGGTTATAAAGATGCAACAGTTTACAGTAATGGTAAAAAGACACAAGGCATTGGTGGTGGTGTATGTCAGGTATCTACAACTTTGAACATGGCTGTCAAATCGGCTGGAATCACAACTAATGCTAGACAGCATTCTCTTCCTGTTAGTTATGCAAGTCGTGAAGATGAAGCAACAGTTTCCTTTGGAAACACTGATTTCAAATTTACGAATACTACAGGCAAAACCATCATGATTGTGATGAAAACGGGAGAAGGAAGTTGTACGTGCGAAGTTTGGGCAAAGTCTGAATAAAAAGTTTAACCAGAGCAGGGGGAATTGATAATTCCTCCTGCTTAATTAAATTTTACAAAAAAATCTTAAAAAAGTATTGACAAAGAAAAAATCGAATAGTATAATAAGAAAGCATTGAAAAAGTGCATATAATCTTCGGACAGATGGCCGAGTGGCTAAAGGCGGCAGACTGTAAATCTGTTCTCATATGAGTACGATGGTTCGAATCCATCTCTGTCCACCAAAAAAGAAATCTAAAATATTGAAAAATATTTTAGATTTTTTTAATTTTTATTATTCACTATTGACAATAAAAAAACAAAAGAGATAAAATGTAGAAAACAAATGAGAAGGAGAGATTTAAAGTGAAAAAAAATAAAAAAATAATATTATTTATAATAATAATGATATCAATTGTTTTTGTAAAAATGATAGTATATGCAGATGTAACAGAAGAAGATATATCAATAATAAAAAATCCAGATAGAGGATTTTATAAAGAAATTCAAGTAGAATTACAAAAAGATAAAGAAGATATTGAAAGTTTTGAAAGAGAAATTGATGAAATTAATGAAAATGACAAAGAAATATCATTAATTTTATTACAATTGAACTTAAAAAACTATGTTGAAATAAATACAATTTCAGCTCAAAAGATAGATGAAATAAATAAATATTTTTCAATTATAAGAGATAATGGATATAAAGTAATATTTAGAGTTGTATATGATAGTGAAGGAAAAGAAAATCCTGAACCAGAATTTAATATGATTTTACAACATATAGAAGATTTAAAAAAAGTATATACAACAAATGAAGATATAATATTTGTTGTTGAAGCTGGTTATTTGGGAAGTTATGGAGAATGGACTAATGGAAAATATGACAAATATATGGAAGAAAAAAATAAAATAATTAGTAAATTATTAGATGTAGTACCACAAAAAATTCAAATAAGTTTTAGAAGACCAACATATATAACAGATTACCTATCAAGCAAAAACACAGTAACAGACGAAAAATCATTTAGTACACAAGCCATAGCAAGATTAGGAATATATAATAATGGATATTTAGCATCAGAAACAGATGAAGACACTTATGAAAAACTCGAAAGAACAGAAAGCCTAAACTGGCAAGAAAATCAAACCAAATATACTATATTTGGAGGTGAAGTTAAAAATTGGAAAAGTACATATAATGACTTAGAAAATGCTATAAAAGATATGTTTAGCAGACATTGTACATATTTAAACAAAGATGATGACAAAAATGTTAAAGAAAAATGGAAAAGTTCAATATATACAGGAGAAGAAGAAACATATAATAGAAAAAACGGATATTTATATATTCAAAACCATTTAGGATATAGATTATTATTAACAGATGTACAAATAAAGGGAACAGAAGCTGGAAGATCAGCAAATGTGTCTATAAATTTACAAAATATAGGATTTGGAAATATAATAAAAGAGAAAAAAATTAGCTTGATATATAAAAATTCTAATAATACATATAAAATTGATGCGAACATAGATATTAGAAAACAATTAAAAGATCAAAATTATGTGCTAGAAATTACTGATGAACTACCTGAAAATATTGAAGATGGAGAATATAATGTATATTTAAGTATAGGTGAACCATATGAATCATTAAAAGATAATTCAAATTATTATATAAAATTAGCTAATAAAAATGTATGGAATGAGGAGACAAAAGGAAATTATTTAGGAAAAGTAACAATTGGCAAAAATACTATAAAAAATGAAGATAACAGTTCAAATAATATAATTCAAAATACTAATAATGAAAGTCAGATGGCAAATATAAAACTTTTTATTGGAATTGGAATAATTGTTTTTATAGTAATAGTTTTATTAATAATCATTATAATAAAAAACAGAAAAAATATGAATTTATCAATAAAATAATTTTATAGAAAAGGAATGATAAAAATGAAAATAGCAATAATAAATGAAAATAGTCAAGCAACAAAAAATAAAATAATATATGATGCATTAAAACCAATAGCAGATAAAAAAGGATATGAAGTATATAATTATGGAATGGAAAATCCAGATGAAGAGAATTTAACATATGTGCAAGCAGGATTATTATCAGCAATATTAATAAACTCTAAAGCTGTAGATTTCATAATAACAGGTTGTGGAACAGGAGAAGGTGCAATGCTTGCATTAAATAGTTTTCCAAATGTATTATGTGGACATATAGAAGATCCAACAGATGCATATTTATTTAGCCAAATAAATGCTGGAAATGCAGTAGCAATAGGATATGCAAAAGGATTTGGATGGGGAAGTGAATTAACATTAACATACATATTTGAAAAATTATTTGAATCAGATTTTGGAGGAGGATATCCAAAAGAAAGAGTTGTTCCAGAACAAGCAAATAAAAAGATACTAGATGAAGTAAAAAAGATAACACATAAAGATATGATGACAATATTGAAAGAAATAGATCAAGAATTTTTATACCAAACAGTAAATAGAAATCAATTTAAAAAATACTTCTTTGAAAATGCTGAAGATGGTGAAATAAAAGAATATATAAGAAAAATACTACAAAAATAATTTACATAAAAAAGTAAAAAGTAGCAGAAATTTTATTAAAATTATTGCAAAATAATAATAAACATAGTATAATATAAAAGGCAAAAAAATACAATATAGTAAATATAAAGAAAAAATATATAATATAAGAAAAAAGAGAGGTTAAAAAATGGAATATTTATATATACTAAAGCAAGCACTTATATGGGTGTTAACAGCATTTTGGTGTTATCAATTTGTAATAAGTTTGTGTGCATTAGTTAAATTGAAAGATAAACCATATTTAGTAAACAAAAATCATAAATTTATGGCAATAATACCAGCACATAATGAAGAAATGGTCGTAGGAAATTTAATAGAAAGTTTAAAAAATCAAACATATGATAAAAACTTATATGACATATATGTTATTGCAGACAATTGTACAGACAAAACAGCAGAAGTAGCAAGAAAAGCAGGGGCAATAGTATATGAGAGATTTGATAATGCACATAAAACAAAAGGATATGCATTACAATGGTTTTTAAAACAAAAAATAGAAGAAAATGCAGATTATGATGCATTCTTCGTATTTGATGCAGATAATATTGTTGATAAAAACTTTATAATAAATATGAATAAAAAGCTATGCCAAGGAGAAGAAGTTGTTCAAGGATATAGAGATATAAAAAATCCAACAGATAACTGGATAACTGCAGGATATGCATTATTTTATTGGACAATGCATAGAATGTACCATTTAGCAAGATATAATATAGGATTATCACCATTACTAAATGGAACAGGATTTATGGTAAAATTTGATGTAGTAAAACCAAATGGATGGGAAACAGAAACATTAACAGAAGACATTGAATTTTCTTTAAAACAAATAATTCAAGGAAGAAAATTAGGATGGGCAACAGATGCAATAGTATATGATGAACAACCAACATCATTTAAACAATCATGGTCACAAAGAAGTAGATGGACAGTTGGACATATGCAATGTTTAAAAGTATATACAGGTCAATTATATCAAGCAGTAAAAAAACATAAAACATTAATGAACTTTGATGGTTTATTATACATAGCAGGAACAACACCAATGTTAGTATTAACATTTGGAATAATCTTATTAAATTGTGTAATGTATGCAGCACAAACAATGTCAACATGGTTATTTATAGTAAATATTTTGAACTATCTAATACCAACACTATTATTCCCAATATTTACAGCAATGTTTGTAATGGTATTAGAAAAGAAACCAATAAAACCTATGATAAAAGGATTATTATGTTATCCAGCATTTATGGGAACATGGATAATAATAAATTTAAAATGTTTATTCAAACGTGAAACAACATGGGAAAAAATAGATCACGTTAGAGATATAAAAATAGCAGAAGTTAAAGAGGAAGAAGTTCCTGAAAAGATTTAAAACTAAAGACACGTACAATCGTGTCTTTATCATGTACATAAGGTGGAAAAACAAAAATCCACTTTTCTTGTATAATTACAAAAAAGATAAAATAAAAGATAGAAGGAAAAAATATGGGATTTGAAAAAATCAAAGTATATGCATTTGTAGGACCATCTGGAACAGGGAAAAGCTATAGAGCACAAATGGTAGCTAGTGAAAAAAACATAAATTTTATAATTGATGATGGGCTACTTATAAAAGATAATGAAATTGTTGCAGGACTATCTGCTAAAAAAGCACCAACAAAAATAGAAACAGTAAAACATGCATTATTTTTAAATGAAGATGAACAAGAACAAATAGAAAAAGCATTAAGAAAATATAAGCCAGATAAAATTTTAATATTAGGAACATCTGACGGAATGGTAGAAAAAATAGCAGCAAATTTAAAATTACCACCGATTTCAGAAACGACATATATAAATGAAGTTGCAACAGAAGAAGAAATGAAAACTGCAAGACATATAAGAGAAACAGAAGGAAAACATGTAATACCAGTCCCAACTTTTGAACTAAAAAAAGATTTTTCAGGATATTTATTAGATCCATTACAAATATTCAAATCAAAAGGAATAGGAGAAAAACCATATATATCAGAAAAAACAATAATAAGACCAACATTTAGTTATATGGGAAAATTTACAATATCTGATACAGTATTTAGACAAATAATGGAAAATGTTGCAAGTAAAATTCCAGAAATATATAAAGTACAAAGAACAAGAGTAACAAGTTCTGCAGAAGGACCGAGTATCTATATGGAAGTAACAATAATATATGGTTGTAAAGTAAAGGATGTTTTAAAAGAATTTAAAGAAAGGGCAAAAAAGGAAATAGATAAATTAACATCAATGAATGTAGTATCATTAGAAGTAGTAGCAAAAAATGTCTATGTCCCAGAAAAAGAAAATGAAGAAAATTAAATTATTTTTTAAACAGATAATTAGAATAATAGTAAGATTTGCTATAAAGCTGTATTTTGTAGTAATATATAGAGTAAAAGTTATAGGACAAGAGAACATTCCAAAGAATAAAAAAGAACCATTAATATATTGTGGAAATCACAGAACATATAAAGACCCACCATTAATAGTAGTAACAGCTAAAAGACATGTAAGATTTTTAGCAAAAGAAGAATTACTAAAAAACAAATTTTTTGCATTTCTTGGAGTTGTATTTGATGGAATATATGTAAAAAGAGATTCAAAAGATTTATCAGCTATAAAAACAACATTAAAAGCGTTAAAAAA
Source organism: uncultured Clostridia bacterium (assembly GCA_934141555.1). Taxonomy (GTDB): domain Bacteria; phylum Bacillota; class Clostridia; order TANB77; family CAG-508; genus CAG-269. The sequence continues at coordinate 152,114 of CAKPCK010000001.1, forward strand.
TGGTGAAAGTATAGCATTGTTTCCAGAAGGAACAAGAAATGGGCTAGAAAAAGGGGAAAAAGTAAAAGATGGTGCTGCATTTTTTGCTGTTAGAACTGGAGCCAAAGTTATTCCAGTAGGAATAAGTGGAGGAGAAAAGCCATTTAAACAAATGATAATTAGATATGGAAAACCAATGGACTTTAGTGATAGAGATAAAAATGATAAAGAAGAACTTGATAAAATAACAGAAGAAATAATGGAAGAGATAATTAAATTAAGTAAAGAAAAATAAGAGTGTTAGTAACACCAAATGCATGAATAGTGCAAAAATCAAAGTAGTAAAAGGAAGGAAATAAAAATGAATAACAAAAATATAAGAAATATAGCAATTATAGCACACGTTGACCATGGAAAAACAACATTAGTAGATGCATTATTAAGACAAAGCCATGTATTTAGAGATAATGAACAAGTAGCAGAAAGAGTAATGGACTCAAATGACCAAGAAAAAGAAAGAGGAATTACAATATTAGCTAAAAATACAGCAGTTATGTTTAATGGAGTAAAAATCAATATAGTTGATACTCCAGGACATGCTGATTTTGGTGGAGAAGTAGAAAGAGTTTTAAAAACAGTTGATGGAGTACTTTTATTAGTAGATGCATTTGAAGGTGCAATGCCACAAACAAGAGAAGTATTAAAAAAATCATTAGCAATGAATTTAAAACCAATTGTAGTAATAAACAAAATAGATAGACCTGGTGCAGAACCACAAAAAGTATTAGATGAAGTAATGGAATTATTCATAGAATTAGATGCAAATGATGATCAATTAGACTTCCCAGTAGTATATGCATCAGCAAAAAATGGAACAGCAAAATTAAATTTAGATGATCCAGATGGAGATTTAACATGTTTATTTGAAACAATAATAAACACAATTCAAGCACCAAACTGTGATGTAGAAGGACCTGCACAAATGTTAGTATCAAATATTGATTATGATGATTATGTAGGAAGAATTGCAGTAGGAAGACTTGAAAGAGGAACAATAAAAGTTGGTATGCCAGTAAGTATTTGTGAAAAAGATGATAAAATATCACAAGGAAAAGTAGCAAAAGTTTATACACATATGGGATTAAAGAAAGTAGAAGTTGATGAAGCATCTGCAGGAGATATTATAGAAGTTGCAGGACTTCCAAATATTCATATTGGAGATACAATATGTGATTTCAACAATCCAGAAAAAATACCATTTGTAGATATTGATGAACCAACAGTATCTATGACATTTAGTGTAAACAATGGACCATTTGCAGGAAGAGAAGGACAATTTATCACATCAAGACATTTAAGAGATAGATTATTTAAAGAATTAGACAGAAATGTAAGCTTAAGAGTTGAAGAAACAGCATCACCTGATTCATTTATAGTATCAGGAAGAGGAGAATTACACTTATCAGTATTAATAGAAACAATGAGAAGAGAAGGATATGAATTATTAGTATCTAGACCAAAAGTAATCATGAAAGAAATTGATGGTGTAAAATGTGAGCCAATCGAAAGATTAGTTGTAAACATTCCAGATGATTCAGTTGGAACAGTAATTGAAAAATTAGGTAGAAGAAAAGGTGAAATGGTTAACATGGAACCAGCAGAAGTAGGACATACAAAAATAGAATTCAAGATTCCAGCAAGAGGATTAATTGGATATAGAACAGAATTCCTTACAGATACAAAAGGTGAAGGAGTTATGAACAGCATATTTGATTGCTACGAACCATATAAAGGAGAAGTTGTAGCAAGAGTTAGAGGAACAATTGTAGCATTTGAAGCAGGAACATCAATAACATATGGATTATACAATGCCCAAGACAAAGGAGAATTATTCATAGGACCTGGTGTTGATGTATATGAAGGAATGATAGTTGGATTAAATTCAAGAGGAGAAGATTTAGCTATAAATGTATGTAAAGAAAAACATTTAACAAATACAAGAGCTTCAGGATCTGATGATGCTTTAAGATTAGTACCACCAATTCAAATGTCACTTGAAAAAGCTATAGAATTTATCCAAGATGATGAATTAGTAGAAGTTACACCAAAATCAATAAGATTAAGAAAGAAAATCTTAGATAATAAAGAAAGAGAAAGAGCAGCAAGAAACGCAAACAAATAAGATTTTTAGAAGATAGAGGTTTTATTAATATGGCCAAAAGAGATTGTGATAGAAGAGGATATATAAGAGGAACAGTAATTAATAGACAATTGTTTAAACAAATAAATCGGTGGAATTGAAATGGAATCTAAAAGGCAAATGCAAAAAGGACCTGTAAAAAAACAAGGACCAAGAGCTTTAGCTTGGAATGAATTCAAAAGAAGTGGACAAATTGATAAAGCCTATGAAGAAGTTGTAAAAGTATATGGTGAAAAAAGTTTTAAAAAAGAACTTATATGCAAATGGATAAAAGAAGAAATGCAAAAAATTGAAGAAATAAGAAAATGTGAGACTTCAAGAGAAAATGATAATGATGAGGCAAGATAGAATGAATAAACAAGAATTAGAAAAAATAAAACAAAAAGCATTAGAAGAGCATATTCCAATAATAATGGATGATACATTAGAGGTTGTAGATAAAATCCTAAAAGAAATAAAGCCAAAAAGAATATTAGAAATAGGAACAGCTGTTGGATATTCTGCAATGTGTTTTTCTGAATATCTTGAAGATGGTGGAAAAATAGACACAATAGAAAGAGACGAAGAAAGAATTGCAGAAGCAAAAATAAATATAAAAAATGTTGGAGTAGAAGACAAAATAAATATTTATGAAGGTGATGCAGTTGAAATTCTACCAACTTTAAATGAAAAATATGATGTAGCATTTATTGATGCTGCAAAGGGAAAATATCCATTTTTCTTAAAAGAATCTTTAAGAATGTTAAAACCTAATGGTGTTATATTAGCTGATAATATATTATATAAAGGATATGTTATGAGTGATTATAATAAACACAAACAACGTACAGCTGTAAGAAATTTACGAGAATATATAAGAGAAGTTACAGAAGATCAAACTCTTGAAACTGAAATACTTGAAGTTGGAGATGGACTTGCTGTAAGTAGAAGAAAATAAAAATTAATTGATATGTGTTAAGCCTTCCTTATTAGACTAAAAAGTTTAATAAGGTGGGCTTTGTTTTTTAGATTAAATAAGTATTGAAAAATAAATGGCATACTGGTATAATAAAATTACAATATGATAGAGAAAAAATATAATAAAAGAAAAGAGGAGAAAATGAGAACAAAAGAAAATAAAGGAGTTACAATAATTGCATTAGCGGTAACCATAATTGTAATGCTTATATTAGCAGGAGTGTCTATAGCAACATTAATAGGTGATGGTGGAATTGTAAGTAATGCAAATAAAGTAAAAGTAGAACGAAAAATATCAGAATTTGAAGAAGTTGCCAATTTAATATATAGTGAAAAATATATAGAAAAATCTGGAACTGGTGAAGAAATTTCTGTAGATGATATAATAGATGGGGTAGAAGAGAAAGGATATAAGATTAATAGATTAATATTTAATGATCCAGAACAAATGGACATAATCTTAAGTCAAGAAATTATAACACTAGGAATAGGAGAAAGCAAAAAAATAACTATTAAAAGTAGATATTATGTAGAAATATATGCTCAAAATTATGAAATAGCAATAAATAATGGAAAAATAGAATTATTAAAAAGTAATATTAAGGTTAATGAAGATTATGAAAATAATATATATGTTTTATCAAATAATTCCAATCTTGAGGTAAAATACAAAGATCATGAAATACTATTAACAGATAAAGGAAATATTCCGCAAAATTATACATTAACACTAGCGTTCGGAATATGTGGAGGATATACAAAAAAATATTCTGTATCAGTTGTAAAAAAGCCAACAGAAATTACAGAAAATAATAATCTAATTATGCAGACAGATTATGGCAAAATAGACATAATATGGTTAGATACAGAAAATAATGTAATAGAAGAACCAAACAAGCCAATTTTAACTGCAAATGAAGAAAGTATGCTTCCTATAGTATGGGACGATGGAAAAAAGATAAGAAGTACAGAAGAATCTGATAGAAATTGGTATGATTATAATAGAAATAAATGGGCTAATGCTAAAACAGGAAATGATAGTTATTTTGTATGGATACCAAGATATGCTTATAGAATAGCTTATTATTCAGATAGTACATATTCGGAATTAACAGGATTATATGATGGATTAGGGGCCTGGAAATCAAATACAGGAGAAATTAGAGAAAATATAGAAGATGGAATAAAAGTAATTGATTATAATGGAGATAAATATATTGTTCATCCAGCATTTGAAACAAATTTGGATTTGGGAGGATGGTCTAACGAACTTTCAGGAATATGGTTTGCAAAATTTGAAATAAGCCAAGACAATAATGATATAAAATCAACATATGGTGTAAAAAGTATTAGATATAAAACTTTAGGGGATCAATATACAATGGCAAGACAAGGAAAATATGGATATATAGGTACAAATGATGAAGATGGATATACAAGTTATATGAATAGTCATATGACTAAAAACAGTGAATGGGGAGCTGTTGTATATTTAACAGAGAGCAGATATGGAAAAAATGGACAAAGTGTACAAAAGTGTACTGAAGATGATTACACTGGTGGAGGAAATGGTCAAAAATATCTAGATAATATTAATCAAAGCACAACAGGAAATGTATATGGAATTTATGATTTGTGTGGAGGAGCATTAGAAAGTATTGCATGTTTTAATTCTGTTGATAAAAATGCAAATTTGGTAAAATCGGGGTGGACATCTGCTACAGGTTTAAATACAAAATCTTCAAGTACAAAATATGCTACTAAGTATAATAATAAATCAAATACATATGATAGTTATGATTATAATGGAAGAGAAGTGATATTTCAATATGGAAAAACAGGTGATGCAACGAAAGAAGTAAGAAAATGGGAGGAGCTAGGCTGGCATAATGAAATTATCAATATTCTATATTCTGCAAGTCCATTTATTTCTCGTAGTGGAGGAGCAAAAGAAAATGGAGTAGGAATATTTTATTCAATATATTCAAATGGTGAGAGTAGTCAGGATAACACTTTTAGAACAGTTCTTTGTCCATAATTAAAAATTATAGCAAATAAAAAATATCTGAGTAATATTATTACTTAGATATTTTTTTATTTGTTATAATTCAATTATATAAAATATCTGATTCTCTTCTTCTGTAATTAACAGTAATAAAGTTACTATATAAAAAATATATACAAATAATATATCATAAAAGAGTATAGTTGATAAGAGTAGAGTGCTAATTTTTTTAGAATTATAGACAAAAATGCTAAAAATAGAAAGATAATACATTAAGTAAAATATTTTCTGTATTTCATAAATTTATACTTTTTAGCTAAAAATTTTCTTGATAAAATGTCGAAAAAATATTGATAAAACAGATGCTTATTGTTATAATTAAATTAATTTTATAGTTATTAAGTAGCTTAGTTAAGGATTGAGAATAACAAAAGAAAGAGGCGAAAAATGTTGAAAAATAAAGAGAAAATTAGAAATAAGAAACAACAGGACGGGCCTACAGTAATAGAATTAAATTTAAGTTTAACAGTAGGGATTGTAGGAGCAATAATAGCAATAATAGTTGCAATAACAACAGTAAAAGTAATAACAACAATGATCCAAGCAAATGAAAACAAAAATGCAGTAAATGAGAGTGAAATAAATCAATATGCTATATATATAACAAGTACAACAAAAGATGATAATGGAAATATAGTAGAAGATAAAGATAGCAATGGAAATGTAATAAAGGTGCCAGTACCCAAAGGATATACTGCGTCACAAATAGATGGTGAAACATCATTAAATAAAGGCTTTGTAATATATGAAGGAGATGTTGATTGGAGTTCAGTATTGGTAAATGGTCAAAGTACAAAATCAGCTGGGACACAGTCTACTAATAGTACAAAAAGTATAATAACACAGTCAACAACAATGAGTACAGAAAGTACAAAAGCAATTGAAATACAGTCTACTAATAGCACAAAAAGTACGAATACGGAATCTACAACAGAAAATACCAAAAGTCCAAATACACAAAATACAACAGCGAGCACAGAAAATATAGATAAATTAAAAGCAGAAAAATCTAGTAGTGTAATAGCAAATACACATATAAGTGAAAGCACAAGTAGCACAGAGAACACAAAGAATGAAAAGGAAAATAAAATAACAGAAACAACCAAAAAAGAAGAAAGTAATAATGTAACAGAAGCGCCACAACAAAATGCAACATCTTCAACAACAACTAGTACTAAAAGTACGAAAAAAGAAGAAATAATTGAAGAAAATAAAGTAACAACTTCAACAGAGGAAAAGATAAATGATATAAATGTTGAAAATACAACAGAAGAAACAGTAAATACTGTGGAAGTTGAAGATGATACAACAGATGATACAAGTACAACAGATTCAACTGAATTAACGCTAGAAGAACAACAAACAAAAAATATATTTGATTTACAAGAGGAAAGAAATCAATATGTATGGGTGCCAGTAAGTGATCCATCAAGAATATATGGAGTGGATGCAAATGGAAAAGTATGGGGAAAATTATATAATTTTTCAAGTTCTGGAAAGTCAAATAGAGATTGGACAGAAACAAATAGAATAATGAGTATAACGGATACAACGGGTTATAGAGAACCAGGTGTAGCATGGTATGCAAGTACAAATAGTGCATATGTTTTTGATACAGATGGATATTCATATATGCATAGATATGGATTAGGAGAAACTAGATATGAACTTTTAGCCCAAGAGTTAGAACAAAATTATTTAGAAATAATAAAAAGCATAAAAAAATATGGAGGATTTTATATAGGAAGATATGAATTAGGCTATGAAAATAATACAACGCCAGTGGTAAAAAAGATGAATACTAGCAATGACCGTATAAATTGGTATAAAGGTTATAGAGGATGTTTAGCCTTAAAAGGAAATAATAACAATATAAAAACAATGATGATAACAGGAAGCTTATGGGATGAAACAGTAGATTGGTTAGTAAGTTCAGGAGCAACAAATTCAGAAGGAACAACATTAACATATCAATTAGTTGGAAATGATTCAACAACATTTGGAAATTATATAGATGCGACATTTAAATATATAGCAAAAGATGCAAAAATGCCAACAGCAACAGAGATAAAAGAAGCAGCTGATAATTTTCAAAAAGGTGTTTTAATTCCAACAGGAAGTGCCGAATATACAAAAACAAATAATATTTATGACATGGCTGGAAATGTAAGTGAATGGACTACAGAGGTCCACTTTTCAGAGGCCTACTCTATTTACGAAAGGGGCTTACGTGGTGGCATTTACTACTACAATCGGCAACTACAATCCAGTGGCGTACTGTACCTATGCCGATTCGGGTGACACCGGCCTTAACGTCAGCACTAGACGGTTGCCGTGCAATTCTTTATATTAAATAATGTATCTTAAATTACTATATCCTGATATCATTTACATATTACACTTTGAACAGTAACAGCATAGAGAAATAAAAGGCGAGAAAATTATTCACAAGTTAATAAGAATAGTACTAGAAATACGAAATCAAATAAAGAAAATAGAGGGGAGGTATACCAAAGAAATGAGCAAAAAGAAACTTACGAAAAAAAGTATAATATTAAAAACAATAATTGTACTAATAGCAGTAAGTATAATAATTGGTATATATGTATTAAACAAAACACAAAAAATTGACAAATCTGCAATGTCATCAGAACTACAAAGAACACAAGCATATGATGACGTAAAAGATGGTGATAATGCAGTAAAAGATGCTGAAGGAAATACAATACAAGCAATAAAATTTGATGCGTTTTTCTTAAAAGATAAAGATGGAGATGGAATAGCAGAATCAATAAGAGGAACGTGTAATGAAATAGGAAGTCAAGCAAGTTTATACATGGAATTAAGTGTATTAGAACAAGGAAAATTAAAAGATGGAAAAATAACAATAAATTCTAATAACTTCTATTTTAATACATCAATAGTAAAAGACACTGAAGTAAAAGAAAACTATATATCAGCAAACACCAAAGAGATTAATTTTAATGAAATAGGTAATGGTACACAAAAATTATTAATAGGCTCAATACGTTCTGGAGACTATTCAAGTACATCTTCAAAATCAAGTGCAATTGGAAATGATACAACCAAATATAGTAAAGAAAATTCTGTAACATTTTCTGGAACATTTGTAGACAGTGATGGAAATGAAACAGCATTTTCAAAAGATATTCCATTTACAGTTGATTGGTATGGAGAAACATATGTAGAAATTGATCCTAAAAATCAAACAAACAATATTACACAATTAGATGAATTAGTAACAGATGATGGTTTAGAATTAGAATTTCAAATAAGAACAGTAGAAAACAAAAATCAATTAATAATGTCAAGTTCAGAAATATCTGGAACAATACCAGAACTAAATGGATATAAAGCAAAATCTGTAAAAATATCAGGGACAAATATTACATATACATATAATGAAGAAACAGGAAAATTTACAGCACAGAAAACGGCAACATTAAATACTAATGGAATAGTAACTTCAAATGCTTATAATTATTCTAGTTCTGTAAATAGATATACATATTTTGACTTTGATGTAATTTATCCAATAGAAGCATATACAGCGCTTGGAACAGGAACAGCAAGTTTCGAATTAGCAATTCCTATACAAGCAGTAATAAAAGGATATAATAACACAAATGAAGAAGATGGATTTGTAAATCCATATATTTCAAATACAGCAACAGGAATTGTAACAACAACATGGAGCAGAAAAGTAGGAAATTTATATGATTTTGAAATATATGTAGGAAAATATATGGGCTCACCATATAATACATATGTTATTCAAAAAAAGAAACCATTAAATATATATAATGGAATATCAACAGAAGAAAAAGATGATACATATTTAGTAGAATGGAGAGCATCAACAGGAGAGAATGTAGAAACAGATGGAATAGTAATGAATGAGACTACAGGAAAAACAGATCAATTTATGAATACATCTTCAAAATATGAATCAATGGAAAATTTAACAACAAATGTAGGAATTTATTTTAGTGGTGTTAATAATACTTTAAATTCAGATGGTTGGATAAAAGTATATGATGCAGATACAAACACATTAATACATACATTTACATCAAAAGACTGGAATAGTTATACACAATCAAATCCATATAAATATGAAAATTCTATAAAACATATTAGAATAGAAACAAGTAGTACAAAACCACAATGCTATTTTTATGTATATAATTTAAAAGAATTAGATGATGAATATATAACAACAAATTACTCTAGAGAAGATTTTGATAATTTATCATATATCTATAGTTATTTAGATGGAAAAATGATAAAACCAAAAACAGATGAAAATGAAGAAACAACATATTGTTTTTCAGCAAGTGAAATAAATAAAGCATTATATGAAGCACCAACATCTGTTGCAAAAATATCAATAAAAGATAATACAATATCAACACATGTAACAGCAGAACACCAGAAAATAACAATAACTGCAGAAACATCAGGATATAATGAACAAGGCTGGAAAAATGGTACATTTTTAGTACAATTACCAAGTGAAATAATTTTAGGGGAAATAAATGAAGTATCAGTAAATAATACAAATGTGAAAATAACAGCATATGATATATATGAAGAAAATGATAATTATTATATAAAAATATTAACAGAAAGTGCTGACGAAGAATCATTTGACATAGTAATAGACTGTGATTTAACACCAGACCCTAGAATTACTAAAACAACAAAACAAGTAAAATTATGGGCCAAAAATGAAACTGCTTGTGATTACTATTATTCTGGAAAAGATACTTATGATGTCGATGGAAACTCTAATACAGAAGAACTAGTAAATTACAGAGAAACATCATTAACATTTGATCCAGGTTCAAGTTTAAGTACAACACAAGTTGGAAGTAATTATGCAGAAGATGGAGGAGTAACAATTGCACCAAGAGTTGCTAAAACAGACAAAGGTCAAAGGACTGCAACTATTACAATATCAGCAACAAATAACTACACATATGATATACAAGATGTAAAAATATTAGGTGTAGTACCATTTGAAGGAAACAAATATGTAATTAGTGGAAATGATTTAGGATCAACATTCACAACATATATGAATGATGGTGGATTAGAAGTTTTAACAAGTTCAATAAAAGACAAAGTAACAATATACTATTCTACAACAGAAAGACCAAATAAAGACTTAACAGATGCATCAAATGGTTGGAAACTAGCAAAAGATATTGATGATTGGAAGAGAGTAAAAAATTATTTAATAGTATTAGATAATTCATATAAATTATCATCAAAAGAAAGCATTGAATTTAGATATGATATAAATTTGCCCAATGGTGTTGATTATAATAAAATTACATATTCAGAACATGCAATATATTTTGCATTACAAACAGATGAAGGATTATATTATACAGCAACAGGCTCTGCAAAACTTGGATTTATGATTGCAAAACAATATGATTTAGAGATTGTAAAATATCAGAAAGATACAGAAAAGACTCTACAAGGTGTAACATTTTCAATTACAGAAGATGGAGCAGAATCAAGTTCAATAAAAACAACAGATAAAGATGGAAAACTTTTAGTGCTAGGTTTATATGCAGAAAGATATTATACAATAAAAGAAATAAAAACAACAGATGATTATGTATTAAACACTGAAGAAATAAGGTTTTACACATATACAAAAATAAATGATGATGGAACAGAAAGTTTATATTTAACATATCCAGGAAAAGAAGAAGAAAGTTCTAAATTAAGTCTTATTTATAAAACAACAAGGGCAGAACAAGTAAATTCTCCAGCAAGTGGAAATGATTATAGAATTCAAATAAAAATTGATAATGAAGTAAAAGCTAGGTTGAAAATAAATAAAACAGACACTGCAGGAGTACCTTTAAAAAATATTAAGTTTACATTAACAGGAAAAGAAAAAGATGGAGAAATATTAACAACAGACCAAAATGGAGATATAAATGCATTAGGACTTTACTTAGATCAAGAATACACATTAGAAGAAGTAAAAGCAACAGGATATTATATTCCACAAACAAAGATTAAATTTAAAATAACAAATAATAATGGAAATTTTGAATTAAATTATACAGATAATGATACAACAAAATCTAAACAACTTATAATAAATGATGAAATTCCAACACTTGAACTAAACTTACAAAATGAAAAAATACCTACATATGGATTACAATTAACAAAATATGCAAAAGGAGAAAAAGATTCTAGTGGAAATGATAAAAAATTAGCAAGAGCTCAATATTTAATAATAGGTGAAGGAATTAAAGATGGGGGAAAAATTTATACAACAGATGAGAATGGAATTCTTACAATAGATAATTTATATGAATATGTAGATGGAAAATATATAACAGGTGAATATACATTAAAAGAAATTTATGCACCAGAAGGATATTCAGTAGACTCTACAGAATTAAAATTTAAAGCATATAGAGAAAATGGAACATTGAAAATACAAATACTTGAAGGTGATACAGTAATTAGAAAAATTACAGTTGATGGAACAGAAGAAAAAGACTTAAATATTAAAAATGCAACTACTGAAACTCCAGTAATTGAAATTGGTGTTGAAGATGGACAAATATTTTCAATTTATAAATATTATCAAGATGGTACAAGTTCAGCCAAAAAACCAATACCTGGAACAAGGTTTAAAATAACAGATTTAAATGGAAATTATGTTACAGGTTCAGATGGAAAGACTGTTGGACAATGGTTTGATACAACTCCAGAACAGTTGCCTGTACCTGATATAACATTATCTTCTTCTGGAACATATCAATGGACACAAAGAGATGATGGAACTTGGGAAAGTACAGGAAATTATCATGTTAATAGTTCTACAAGCACATTAACTTCAAATGATTTTGAACTTAAAGAAAAAGCAACATTGCAATTTGAATGGTCTGTATCATCTGAAAGTGCAAGTTGGGATTATGTTTATTATACAATCACAAATTTAGATACTAATAAAACAATAGGCGGAACATCAACTAAGATTGGTGGAACAGCAAATGGAACAGTTTATTCTTCTCTAAGATTTGATGAAGTTTCAGTAGATTTAGAAAAAGGAAAGTATAAAATTGAATTTGTATATAGAAAAGATGGTTCAGGACATACTGGTTTAGATGCAGCATTTGTAAAGAATATAAAATTTAAAGAAGTCGAAAAAACAGGATATTATGCTGTAACAACAGATTCAAATGGACAAATAACAGCAAATTTACCAGAAGGTTTATACAAGGCAATAGAAGTATATACAAATGATAGATATGTATTACCAGAAAAAGAAGCAGATAGAACATATTATTTTGGAATTGGTTCATCACAAGCAGCAACATGGGATTGGGTAACAGGATTAACAGGAGAAGGTTGGAACTATGTAAATTCAGTTTTTGCACAAAAAGACGGAGGAGTAATAGCAGTTGGGTCATTCTCTAAATATTCAACAGATGTTGTAGCAAATGCAGTAGATGGAATTGATATAGATAATGATGGAACAGTTGATGAAATATCAGAAGGAAGCAATGATGGACTAATAATATCTTATGATGCAGACGGAAAAGTAGTATGGTCAAAAACTTTTGGAGGAGATAGTGATGATTCATTAAATAAAGTTATTCAAACATCAGATGGAGGATATGTTGCAGTAGGATATGCTGAGAGTAATTCAATAAAATATGATGGAAAAATAATAAGTGAGCTTTCAAGAACATCAACAGAGAACTTATCACAAAAAGATGCAATATTATTAAAAATAAGTAAAGATGGAACTTATGAATGGGGCTTAAGAATTGGTGGAACAGGTGATGATGAAATACAATCAGTAATAGAAACAAGTGAAGGAAATTTCGCAATTACAGGAAACTATTATAGTTCACCATTTAACTTTTTTGATAGAGCAGGAACAGAAGTCAAAGGAACAATGACAAATACTGGAGAAAGAGATGCATTTGTAGCATCATATTCTTCAACAGGAATATATCAGTGGAGTTCAGCAATAGGAGGAACAAATAACCAAGATGCACCAGACTTAACAGAATATTCGGAAGGAATTGCTGTAGCATCAAATTCAAGTACATCAGCTCGTATAAGTTTCTATAGCTTAACAGGTTCTACAATAAAAAATGCTTTCACAATAGGTAGTGGAACAAGCAAAATAACAAGTTTAGACACATATACAGATGGAACAATTATTGCAGGTGTAAATTATACAGGAACACATTTTGATGCAGGAATATATAAAGTAACAACAACAGGAAGTTCAACAAGAATTTATGAATTGACAGGAACTTATGATGAATATGTATCAGATGTACAAGTAACATCAGATGGAGGAATTTTATTTGGAGGCTGGTATTATTCAACAGATACAGCTGGAAGTGATGGAACAACATTTGACGAAAAATCTGGAGAATATGCATGTGATGGATATGTAATAAAATTAAATTTAAAAAATGAAGTTGAATATTCAAGTAGATTATATGGAGACAACTATGATGGTGTAAACACAGTAACAGAAACAAGAAATGGAGCATTAATATCTGGAGGATTTTTCAATTCTTCAACATTTAGTGCAACAAATTGTAAAATAGAAAAAGATGAAGATGACACAACACCAGAAGAACAAATGCTTACAAGAGTTGGAAATTCAGAAGCGTTTGTAATTGCTGAAATTTCACAACTTTCTGTTGGGGCAAAGGTACCAGAAGCACAAAAAATTGAAGTTGAAAACCAAATTAAAACATTTAAAATAACAACAGAAGTAAAGAAAAACAATAATGTAGCAGGTGGAGATATAGATGGACAAGTAGGTGTAACAATAGATGGTGTTAATTATAGTAAAGATGGAATACGCTATGTAGAAAAAGTAAAATATGGAGAAAATTCAAAAAATGCAATAAAAATAACACCAAATGCAAAATATGTAATAGACAGTATAACAATAAATGGAAAAGAATATACTAACTTTACAACAGCAGAAGATGGAACTGTAACATTACCAATATTTGATAATGTATTAGAAGATAAACATATTGTAGTACAATTTAGTAATACAATGTCACATATAGAAGTAAACCATTATTTATGGACAAAAGATGATGGACTAACTACAATAAAAGTAGCAGAAACACAAACAAGTACAGGAGTAGTTGGAACAACATATGAAACATCACCAAACACAGATATAGAATATGTAATTATTACAAATTCAGATTATTATGGTAATAATTTACCAGAAGGAGTAGTAGGAAGTGATTATTACATACCAGCAAATTATAAAGGAACATATACAGAGGGAACAAAAGAAGTAATAAATTATTATTACAAAGAAAAAACATATAAGTTGACAGTACATCACTATTTAGATGGTACAACAGAATCAGTACCACTTAAAGGATCAACAACAGGTGAAAAGGTAGCTGATGAAATAACAGAAGATTTAAAGAAAAATAGTGAATACACAACAACACAAGCAGGAGATACAAAAATAGATTATTCAATTTATGAATTAGTATCAATACCAGAAAATGCTACTGGAACAATACAAGAAGATACAGAAGTAACATATTATTATAAAATAAAAACAGCAGATATTAGAATAACTAAAGTAGCAGAAGAAGATCATGAAAAAACATTAGCAAATACTCAATTTCAACTATATCAATATCAAAAAGATTTAGCTGTTACAGATGAATTGATAGATATTAATAATCTTGGAAGTGACTGGAAGTTAATTGGAATATATACAACATCAGATATAGGTGTTTTAAAATTAGAAAATTTACCAGTTAATTTAGAATATAGATTAATAGAAACAAGACCTGTAGAGGGAAGAATACTTCCAGATGGACAATGGAAAATAAAATTTGTTACTGGAACATATGACACAACAGATACATCAATAGTTACTATTAATGGGGTACCATTTAAAATAAATGCAATAGGAAATCCACCAGCTATGATAAAAACAGATGATGGAAAATTATTACTTCCAAATAAAGCAAATTATAATTTCCCAACAAGTGGAAGTATAGAATTAAAAACAGTTTATCAAGTTGGAATGATTATTATTGCGATAGGGGTTGTTATGATGGCTCTTATAGTAGTAAAAAAGTGTTATATAAAAAACACTAAAAAAATAAAGAAAGGGAGAAAACACTAATGAAAGAGAAAAAAAGTTTTAAAATAATTGCTTTTGCAATTACAGTAATTTTAGTAGTTATGGGATTAAATTTACAATCTCTTGCATCAATAACTACAACAACAAACACAAAAAATATTACTGTTTCAGGAATTGAAGCAGGAGTAAAAGTATCTGCATATCAATTAACAACAGTTAATTATGATTACACAGCAGATCAACCACAAGCTATTCCTTATACATGGAATAGTAGTGTAAAAACATGGGTAGATGCTAATTATTCGGCATATTCAAACCCAGAAAATTTCTATAAAAATGTAACAAGTAATTCTGATGAAGCAAAAGAATTTTATAGTGCATTATCAGGAGCTATAAAAGCTGGAACAGTTACATTAACAGCAAAAACAGAAAATGCAACAGGAACAGCATCATATCCTGTTACAGATGAAAAATTAACAGGAACAGTTACATTCACAGGATGTGAAATGGGAACATACTTAATTTTAATTGAAAATGGTTACAAGGTGTATACACCATCTGTAATAAACTTAACACCAGAATTTGATAGAACATCAAATGAATGGAAATTACCAGATTCAATGGTAGTAACAGTAAAAGCAACTAATCCACAAGTTACAAAAACTGTTACAGATACAGCCAAAAACAAAGATAATTACAGTACAAAAGATGTAATACCATTTACAATTGTTGCAGATATACCAACATATTTAACAGGAAGTTTATCAAAAACATATAAAGTTGGAGATACATTAAGCAATGGTTTAAAATTAGACGAATCAACAATTAAAGTATATGGACAAAAAGGTTCAGGAGATCCTGTTGAATTAACAAAAACAACAGATTATACAAGTTCAGTAACAGGAACAACAGCATTTGAAATTGATTTTAAATATGATCAAATAAAAAATTATGATAAAGTAAGAATTACATATAGTGCATCACTTGCAAAAGAAACAACAACAATTGTTGGTGGAGCTGGAAATACAAATACAGCTAAATTAACATATAGTAACAACCCATATGTTGCAGATTCTACACAAACACAAGAAACAAGTAACAAAGTATATACATATGGTGCAGAAATTACAAAAACAGATAAAACATCAGGCGAAGCTTTAACAGGTGCTGAATTTGAATTAACAAAAGATTCAAACAAATTATATTTTGTAAAAACAGCTGATGGAGTATATTATCAAGCAAATAGCTCTGATGTAGGAGCAACAACAACTTTAGCAGTTGATAGTAATGGTAAATTAAACATATTTGGTTTAGATGAAGGAACATATAGTTTAACAGAAACAAAAGCTCCAAGTGGATATAATAAATCTGCAGAATCTAAAGAAATAAAAATAACAGATGCTAATTTAGATGGAGCGTTAGATGATGAAACAGGTTCAACAACAGGAATTTATAAATTAACATTCCCTAACTCACAAGGATTCCAATTACCAGTAACAGGTGGAAATGGAACAGTTGCATTTGTTGCAGGAGGAATTGTATTTGTTGGATTAGGTATTGCATTACTTGCAATTGCTATGAAAAAAGGAAAGAAAGTAAATGAAAAATAATAGTGAAAAACTACTATTAATAATATCAATAATCTTTATAATACTAGGGGTAGGAATTTTCCTATACCCTAGTATTAGTAATTATTTAGCCGAAAAAAACCATGTAGATATAATTAGAAAATATGATGAGCTTATTGTAAAAACAGATGATGGAAAACTAAAAGAAGAAAAAGAAAAAGCTCAAGTTTACAATGAGAATTTATCAGGAGACCCAGTACATGATCCATTTGTTATTGGAAGTGGATATGCTTTACCAGAAAATTATAAAGAAGTACTTAATATATCAGGTGATGGAGTAATGGGATATGTTGAAATTCCTAAAATTTTAGTATATTTACCTATATATCATGGAACTAGTGATGAGATACTTGAAAAAGGAGTGGGACATATTCAGAATACTTCCGTACCAATTGGTGGAACATCAACACACAGTGTATTAACTGGACATACAGGTTTACCAAATGCAGAATTATTTACAAGACTTGATGAACTTGTGGTTGGAGATATTTTTTATATACATGTTTTAGGAGAAATATTAACATATAAAGTTTTTGAAACAAAAGTAATATTGCCAGATAAAATTGATGAATTGCAAATATTAAATGGAAAAGATTATGTGACATTAGTAACATGTACACCATATGGAGTAAATTCACATAGATTATTAGTAAAGGCTGAAAGAGTGGAATATGAGGAATATTCTGTAACTAAATCTAATACTGATGGAGAAGGAACAAGTATTATAAAAGAAAGTGGAAGAAAGCATTATTATTTAACTGGAACTCAAATAGGTATTGTAATATTGATTTTTATATTAATTATTAGTGTAATTATTGTTTTTTCAATGAGAAGAAAGAAAAGACTCTATAAAATAAAAAAATAATAGATATACAAGAGTTTAGAAAGGAATTTTATATAAATGAAAAGAAAGATTTTAGTGATAATTTCAATTATACTAATTTTTGCTGGTATATCATTATTTTGTTTTCCACATGTAAGTAATTTTGTATATGAACAAGGCGTTGAAAGAGATAAAGAAGAATTTGTAGAGAAAATAACTCAAAGTGAAAATGAAGAAATCTTAAATAAATTATATAAAGATTTACAAGAAAAAAATAAAAAGCTTTATGAGGATATGCAAAATAATTTAGTTGATCCATTTTCATATGAACAACCTGCAATAGATTTAAGCAAATATGGAATTGATAATAATGTTATAGGATATATAAATGTTCCAAAAATGAATATTGAGCTTCCTATATTGTTGGGGGCGAATTCATCTAATATGTTAAAAGGCGCTGTTCATCTTACAGAAACATCATATCCAATAGGTGGGACTAATACAAATTGTGTTATTGCAGCACATAGAGGATATGGAAAGGCAAGTTTATTTAGAAATATAGAAAAACTTGAAGTTGGTGATGAAGTTTTTATTAAAAATTTTAAAGAAGAACTTACTTATGTTGTATATGATATTAAAATTATTGAACCAGATGATTTTGAAGAATTAAAAATTCAAAGTGGTGAAGATATAATTACACTGATAACTTGTCATCCATATCGTATTAATTCTCATAGATATATTGTAAAAGCAAAAAGAAAATAGAAAAACATTACGAAATTTTTCAAATTATGGAATTTTTTCGTAATGTTTTTCTATTTTTTTCATATCTTCAGGTAATTCACAATAGATATCCATAATTTTATTTGAAATAGGATGAATGAAAGAAATATGGTAACTATGTAATGCTTGCCTATTAATTAAATTAGATTTAGAACCATACAAAAAATCACCAATAAGTGGGTGACCAATTGTACTAAAATGAACTCTTATTTGATGAGTACGACCTGTTTGTAATACACATTTAACAACAGATATATCATTTAATTCTTTAATAACAGAATAGTCTGTAATTGCTATTTGACCATCTTTAGAAACACATCTTTCAATAATACTTCCATCTTTACGAGAAATAGGAAGATTAATAGTACCAGATTTCTCATTTAAAATTCCAGAAACAATTGTTATATATTCTTTCTTTAATATATGTAAATTCATTTGTTTTATTAAACATTCTTGAATATATTCATTTTTTGCAAAAATTATAATACCAGAAGTATCTAGATCAAGTCTATTAACAGGTCTAATTTTCTTTTTTAAATTAATAGAATCAAAATAAAATCTAACACCATTTGATAAACTATCAGCAAAATGTAAAATAGAAGGATGAACTGCAATTCCAGCAGGTTTATTCAAAATTAATAGACCATCATCTTCATATAAAATAGTAAGTTCCATTTTTGTTGGAACGATATTATCATTTTCTTCTTCATAATTTAAATCAACTTTTATGATGTCTCCATTGTCAGGTGTTGTACGTGTATCTATTGGAATATTGTTTAATAAAACAAGTTTATTGCTAATTACTTTGTGCATTAATCTTGCTGAAAGTTTAAATTCTTGTTTTAAAATTTGATTTATATTTGTATATTTATTATCTATAACTTTATATTCTAAGTACATATTAGCCTCCACAATTATTTTACAAAATCTTTTATAAATAGTCAAATTTTGTCGAAAAGAACAACAATGAATATTGTTTTATTAGTTGACACATAATAATTAGTAGTGTAGAATATTTTTAGAGAGGTGATAAAATGTTAAATGTATTATTTTTAAAACAAATAGCAAATGATAAAAATTTAAAGTTTACAAGAAACAAAAATTCTATATATGATAAAGAATGGAAAATGACATTTAAAAGTGAGCAAAAAAGAAAAGAATTTATTGATAAAATACAAAAGGCAGAAAAACAAATTGAAAACGGAGAGTTTTATACAGAAAAAGAGATGGAGGAATTATTATTAGAAAAATATGCAATTAAATTATAGTGAGGATTTTAAAGAAGAAATAAACGAAATTTATTTGTGGACAAAATATAAGTTTAAATCTGAAATAATTGCACAAAAGAGAATAAAAGAAATAATAATAAAAATTAAAAATTTAAAAATTTTTCCAAGAGCATATAAGTTATTAAGAAAAGATGGAAAAATAGAATATAGAAAGTTTGTAATCAAAAAATATATTATAATCTATAGTTTAGAATCAGATAAAATTAATCTTTTACATATTTATAATCAAAAATTATATTAAAATCAAAAAAATTTAAATCAAACCTATTAATAGGTCTGATTTTTTTGTTTTATTCCAAATACAAATTGACTATCTGTACAAAACTTGATATAATAACATACGTAGAAAATAAGGCAGGAGAAGGGAAACAAAATAATGAACATAGTAGAAAAAATATTCAAACATATTAAATTAGTATTAAAGCACAAATGGGTAGTATTCAAATTAGCATGTAAAGTAGGAATACCATGGAGAGGATTTATGCATGACTGGTCAAAATTTTCACCAGAAGAATTTTGGGAGAGTGTAAAATACTATAATGGAAAAAAAAGTCCTATAATAGTATGTAAGCAAAAAAATGGATATTCAAGAGCATGGTTACACCACAAAGGAAGAAACAAACATCATCCAGAATATTGGGTAGATTGGGCATTGCCACAAAAGGCAATAATAATGCCATATAAATATGCAGCAGAAATGGTATGTGACAAAATGGCAGCTGGAATAGTATATAATGGTAAAGATTGGAAACAAGACACACAAATAAAATATTATATGAAAGAAAGAGAAACATCAATAGTACATTCACAAATAGACAAATTTTTATTAGAAATATTTACACAAGTAAGTGAACAAGGAATAGATAAAACACTTACAAAAAAGAATGTTAGAGAAGTATATGACAAATATTGTGTAAGAATGGAGAAATTAGATGAGAATAAGGTTTAAACCATGGGCAAGACAAGAACTAGAAGCAAGTAAATTTTATAGAGATAATCCAGAAGGATTAAAAGGAAAATGGATACAAGAATTTAAAAATAAAGAAAATCCAATACATTTAGAATTAGGCTGTGGAAAAGGACAATTTATATCACAAATAGCATTTCAAAATCCAGAAATAAATTATATTGCAATAGATTTAGTTGATGCAATGTTAGGACTAGCAAAAAGAACAGTTGAACAAACATATAATGAAGCGGATAAAGAAATAAATAATGTATTATTAACAAGGTTTGACATAGAAAGAATAGGATTAATACTATCTAAAGAAGACAATATTAAAAGAATATATATAAATTTCTGTAATCCTTGGCCAAAGGGAAAACACAGAAAAAAGAGATTAACACATACAAGACAATTAGAAAAATATAAAGAATTTTTAGCAAATGATGCGGAAATTTACTTCAAAACAGATGATGATGATTTATTTAGAGCAAGTTTAGGATATTTTGAAGAAGCAGGTTTTGAAATAATAAATAAAACATATGATTTACATAGTGAACCAATATGGGAAAACAATATAGAAACAGAGCATGAAAAAATGTTTTCAGAACAAGGAATAAAAATAAAAGCATTAATAGCAAAAATAAAAAATTAGATGAACAAAGGAGTCTTGATAAAAATGAAGAAAAAAAGAGTATTATTTATATCAAGTACAGGTGGACATTTTAATGAATTACAACAATTACAACCATTATTTGAAAAATATGATTATCATATAATAACAGAAAAGGATAAATCAACAGAAAAATTAACAGAAAAATATGGTGATAAAATAATGTATTTACCATATGGAACAAGACAAAAATTATTTAGATATATTTTTATTTACACATTTTTATGTTTTAAAACAATATATTTATATTTTAAATTAAGGCCACAATATATAGTAACAACAGGAACACATACAGCAGGACCAATGTGTTATTTAGGAAAAATATTTGGAAGTAAAATAATATATATAGAAACATTTGCAAATAGAAATAGAAAAACAGCAACAGGAAGGTTAGTTTATCCAATTGCAGATTTATTTATTGTACAATGGGAAGAATTATTAAAACTATATCCAAAAGCTGTATATGGAGGTGCAATATATTGATATTAGTAACATTAGGAACACAAAATAATAGTTTTCATAGATTATTAGAAGAAGTTCAAAAAAATATAGATAATGGAAAAATAAAAGAAGAAGTTGTTGTACAGAGTGGATATACAAAATTTAAATCACCAAATATGAAAATATTAGATGAAGTGCCACAAGATGAATTTAATAAATTAATAGATAGAGCTGACTTAGTTATTACACATGGAGGAGTAGGTTCAATAATTACAGCTATAACAAAAGAAAAAAAAGTAATAGCAGTTCCAAGGTTAAGAAAATATAATGAACATGTTAATGATCATCAAACAGAAATAATAGAATCATTTAATGAAAAAGGATATATAATAGGTTTACATGATGTAAGTGAACTAGGAGAAGCGTTAGACAAAATAAAAGATTTTAAGCCAAATAAATATGTAAAAAATACAGGAAAAATATTGAGAATTGTCGAGGAGTTTATTGGATAAGAATCAAAATAAAAAAATTTACAAAGAATTTACAAATATGAGATAAATAGAGAAAAAAGGGCAAAATTTCGCAAAAATTTTGCTCTTTAACTATTGCAAAAAAAGAGTATTATTGTTATGATAAGAAAGAGTAAAAAACTTCGAAAGGGAAAGAAAAATGATAGAATTTAAGAATGTTTGTAAAAGATATAATACAGGAACAGAAGCGGTAAAAAATGCAAGTTTTAAAATAGAAAAAGGAGAATTTGCATTTTTAGTAGGAAGTTCAGGAAGTGGAAAATCAACATTAATTAAATTAATATTAAAAGAAGAAGAACCAACAAGTGGAAATATAATAATAAATGGGAAAGACACAACATTTTTAAAACAAAATAGAGTACCATATTTAAGAAGAAGCATGGGAATAGTATTTCAAGATTTCAGGTTATTACCAGACAAAACAGTATATGAAAATGTAGCATTTGCAATGTATATAGTAAAAGCTACACCAAGACATATTCGTAGACAAGTACCAATGGTATTATCATTAGTAGGCCTAAGTGGAAAAGCCAAAATGTATCCAAACGAATTATCAGGAGGAGAACAACAAAGAGTAGCATTAGCAAGAGCATTAGTAAATAATCCATCAATGATAATCGCAGATGAGCCTACAGGAAACTTAGATCCAGACACAGCATGGGATATAATGAATTTATTAAATGAAATAAATTTAAGAGGAACAACAGTTGTTGTTGCAACACATGCAAAAGATATAGTTGATCAAATGAGAAAAAGAGTAATACATATACACAAAGGTGTAATCGTAAAAGATGATAAAAAAGGTGGGTATGACTGTGAGATTTAATGTTATAAGTTATTTATTAAAAGAAGGAATTAGAAATGTATTCAAAAATAAAAAATCAACAATATCATGTTTAATGATAATGTGTGCAACAATGCTTATATTTGGATTATTTCTAGTTATAGGAGAAAATATTAATGCATTTGTAAAAAGTGTTGCAGATGCACAAGGAATAATGGTATATCTAAAAACAGGAGCAACAGATGAAGAAATTGAACAAGTAGGAAAAGATATATTACAAATAGATGGAGTAAGAGATGCAAAATACATTTCAAATACTGAAGGACTAGAATCAATGAGAGATACTCTAGGAGATAAAATGGTTGAAGGATATACAGAAGAAAATATATTACCAGCAAGTTATGAAGTAACACTTACAGATTTGGAATTAAGTTCAGATGTTCAAGATAGTTTAAAACAAATCCCAAATGTAGATGATATACGTTCAAGTAACATTATAATAGAACAAATAATAAGATTAGCAAAAGGGATAAAAATTGTTACATGGGTAATTTTAGTATTGTTAATAATAATTTCTACTGCAATAATATCAAATACAATAAAATTAACAGTACATGCAAGAAGAAAAGAAATATCTATAATGAAATATGTTGGAGCAACAAATAGTTTTATAAGATGGCCATTTTTAGTTGAAGGTGTTATTATAGGCGTTATAGCAGGAGCAATATCAGTTGGAATTATTGGATTAGCATATACATATATTGTTGGACAAATTTCAGGAACATCATTCTTTGAAATAGCTAATATAAAATTCATAGATTTCTCAAGTATGAGTGAATTATTAATATTAGTATACCTTGGATTAGGAATAGGGGTAGGTGCAATAGGAAGCACAATATCTATGAAGAAATATTTGGAAGTTTAGGAGGTCAAAATATGCGCAAATATTTAACAATTATTTTAACAGTTGTGACGTTTAGTGTTACAAGTATTTGCGTATATGCTGAAAATATTACAGACTTACAAGAAAAATCTAATCAAATAAATCAAAGCATTACAGAAGCAAATAATCGATTACAAGCAGTTCAAGAGCAGATGTCTGAAAATATGAAACAATTGCAAGACCTTGATACTCAACTTGCACAATCAGAAGAAGAACTAAATAAGATAAATGTGGAAGTTAGTACATTAACAGATCAAATAGCAGAAAATGAGCAAAAATTATCAAATGCTCAAGAACAATATGATAAAGTAAAAAATGTATTAGATGCTAGAGTAATAGAAATATATAAATCAGACAATTTACAATTTTTAGGAGTTTTATTTGCATCAAAAAATGTAAAAGAATTTTTTCAAACATATGATAAATTAGTATTATTAAGCAAATATGATAAAGCATTGTTAGATAGTGCAGAACAGCAAATAGAGGAAATAGAAACAACGAAAAAAATATTAGACGAAAAGAAAAAACAAATTGTTGAAAGTAAACAATTACAACAAAAGAAAACACAAGTTGTTCAAAATTCCAAAACAAGGAGAGAATATTATCTAAGCAAATTAACAAAACAAGAACAAGAACTTCAAACACAGATAGATGAATATAATACACAGGTAACACAAATTGAAAATGAAATTAGAATGCTTGCATTAGGAAGTATAAGTGAAGATTATATTGGAGGAGCCTTTACATGGCCAGTGCCTGGACGTACCTCATTAACATCACTTTATGGAATGAGAGTTCATCCAATTACAGGAGCATATAGATTACATACAGGCATTGATATAAGTGCACCAATTGGAACAAACTTTGTTGCAGCAGCAAATGGAGTTGTTTCTAAAGCAACATATAATACTGCATATGGAAATATGGTTATAATTGACCATGGAGGAGGAGTACAAACATTGTATGCACATGGAAGTGAAATTTTAGTTCAAGTTGGAGATGAGGTAAAAGCAGGTACTCCAGTTTTAGCAGTAGGTTCAACAGGGTATTCAACAGGACCACATGCACATTTTGAAATAAGAATAAATGGTCAAACAGTAAATCCATTAGACTATTATCAAAAGAGAGATAGTGCTACATCAGATAATGAAAAAAATAAAACAGAAAGTACAGAAAAAAATTAAAAAGCACAAGAAAGGAAAAAAATTATGAAAAAGAAAATAATAGAAATTATTGGAATTATAATATCTATGATAATAATTTTTCAAAATATAGTATATGCAACAAGTTCAAAATCAAGTTTACAAAATCAACAATCAGATATTGAAGAACATATAAAAGATCTTGAGAATGAACAAAAAGAGATACAAGCAAATAAATCAGAAACCATGAAATCTGTAGAAGATTTAATATATCAAATTTCAGATGTTGAAAATGAAATAAATGATTTAAAAAGTCAAGTAAAAGATTTGCAATTACAAATAAAAGCTACTGAAAAAAGCATAGAACAAAAAGAAGAAGAATATAATAAACAAAAAGATTTATTAGATGCAAGAGTTGTAGCATTATATAAAAATGGAGAAAATTCATATTTGGAAATTTTTCTATCATCATCTAATTTAAAAGATTTTCTATCAAAATATTATTATGCAGAAGCATTAATGAATGCGGATAAAGAATTTATGCAAAAAGTAACAGACGAGAAAAAAGAAATTGAAGAACAGAAAGCAGAACTTGAAAAAGATAAAAATACTTTAAATGATGCTATTTCACAACAACAATCAAAACAAAATTCTTTAGAAAGATTAAAATCTGAAAAAGAATCATATGTAGCCAAATTAACTGCTGATGAGAAAGAAAATCAACAAGAAATAGAAAAATTTGAAGAAGATAAAAGAAAAATACAAGCTGAATTAAAAAGAATTGCTGAAGAAGAAGCAAAGAAAAATACAACAAATATTTCTCAAAAACCAAGTGCAAGTGGATACATATTTCCAGTACAAGGATTAAGCAAAGCAAATATAAATAATAAAAATTATCCATCATATAGAGGACATACAGGTGTAGATGTTAATATTGGAGTTGTTGGAAAAAATGTTGTTGCAGTAAAAGATGGAACAGTAGTTATATCAACAGCACGTATAAGTAATGGAAAATATTTTAGTTACGGAGAATATGTAGTTATAAGTCATGGAGATGGAACAATGACATTATATGGACATATGTTAGCAAATTCAAGAAAAGTTCAACCTGGAGATAAAGTAAAACAAGGTCAAGTTATAGGAACTGTTGGTTCAACAGGAAATTCAACAGGAACACACCTACATTTTGAAGTAAGAGTTGGGGGAAGTCCTGTAAATCCATTGCCATATTTACCATAAAATAAGGTAATTATAATAAAGGAGTATAATTAAATGGAAGATAACAATAAATACATAAAAAAACAAAGAATTTATAAAATTATAATGTTAATGGTATTAACAGCATTTATTACAAGTATATTAACTACTATATATATATCAAGATTAGAAAGAAATAGTCAGTCAACAAATACAAATTCAGGAACCTCTTCAATTCTTAATGGATTGACAGGTGACAGTAGTTTAACAAAGTCATTAAAAAATATTGAAAAAATAATTAAAAGTAAGTATTTAAATGTTTCAGATATAGATGAAACAAAAGCAATAGATGGAGCTATAGAGGGATATATAAATTCTTTAGGTGATGAATATACAGAATATATTCCAGCAGATGAAATGAAGGAATATACAGAAAGTGTGATGGGAAATTTTGTCGGTATAGGAATATATATGGTTAAAAATACAGAAAAAAATTTGGTGCAAGTACTTTCACCAATTAGAGAAAGTCCAGCAGAAAAAGCAGGAATAAAAGCAGGTGACTTAATAACAAAAGTAAATGGTGTTACATATACTGCAGACCAAATGACAGAAATGGCTAATACAATAAAAGGTGAAGAAGGATCAAAAGTAACTCTTGAAATATTAAGAGGTGAACAAACATTAACTTTTGAAGTAGAAAGAAAAAAAGTTAATACAAATCCAGTATATGCAGAAAAGTTAGAAAATGATATTGGATATTTAGAAATAACAAGCTTTGATGAAGGAGTAGCAGAAGATTTTAAATCAAAATATCTATCTTTAAAAGAACAAGGAATAAAAGGATTAGTAATAGATTTAAGAGACAATGGAGGAGGACTTGTAGATGAGGCTTTAAAAATAGTTGATTATATAGTTCCAAAAGATCAAACAGTATTAATAACAGTTGATAAAGATGGAAAAGAAGAAGTTACAAAATCAAAAGAAGATAAATTAATTGAAGAACCAGTTGTAGTATTAGCAAATGCAAGTTCTGCAAGTGCTTCTGAAATAATGGCAGGAGCTTTAAAAGATTTAAATGCTGCGCAAATTGTTGGAACTAAAACTTATGGAAAAGGAGTAATTCAACAACTTTTGACATTGAGTAATGGAGCAGGTTTAAAAGTTACTGTTGAAGAATATTATACACCAAATAAAACAAAGATAAATAAAGTAGGTATAACACCAGACTATGAGGTATTATTAGAAACAAGCATAACAAGAGAGCCAACAGATGCAAACGATACTCAACTAAATAAAGCCAAAGAAATACTAAAAGATAAAATAGGAAATTAGATTACAAATATAAGCTACGATAGTAGCTTATATTTAAGTTATAATGAAAGGAAAAATAAAAATGAAGATGAATTTAGCAAATAAACTAACAATATTTAGAATAATATTAGTACCAGTTATAATGTTAATTCCAATAATTGATAATTTAGTAGGAATTCCTGGAGAATTTTTAGGAATTTCAACAGCATTTTGGATAATGAATATTATATTTATAATAGCATCTATAACAGATAAATTAGACGGATATATAGCAAGAAGTAGAAATCAAGTAACAACATTTGGAAAATTTTTAGATCCATTAGCAGACAAAATATTAGTATTATCAGCATTAGTGATACTAGTAGAATATGGTAAAATACCATCATGGATACCTATAATTGTATTGGCAAGAGAATTTATAGTATCAGGATATAGATTAATTGCAGTAGAAAAAGGTGGAAAAGTAATTGCAGCATCAATATGGGGAAAATTAAAAACAGTAACTCAAATGATAGGAATAATATTTGCATTTTTAGATAAATTTAAATTTGGAGATTTTATATTTAGAGTATCAACACAAGCAGAAGCGCAAATAAACTCTGCAGGTATATATATGACAACAGGACAATTTATAATAAATATAATAACAACAATAGTATTAATACTATCAGTAATAGCTACAATATTCTCAGGAATAAATTATTTAAAAGATGGAAAAGAGTTATTTAAAGATTAAAAACTATTGACAAAATAAAAAAAATAATATAATATATTGCACAAACAAAATTATAAATTTTGGAAAATTTTGTATAGTTTACAAATATTTTATGCATAAGAAAGGATTGCGATCATTATGGAAGAAAAAGAAGTAATATTAACACAAGAAGGATATGACAAAATAGAAAAAGAATTAGAATTTTTAAGAACAGAAAAAAGAACAGAAATAGCAGAAAGAATAAAAGTTGCATTAGGATTTGGAGATTTATCAGAAAATTCTGAATATGATGAAGCCAAAAATGCACAAGCAGAAAATGAAGGAAAAATAGCAGAGTTAGAAAATAAAATAAGACATGCCAAAATAATAGATGAGAAAGAAATAGATACAAAAACTGTTCAAATAGGAAATACAGTAAAATTATATGATGTAGAATTTGATGAAGAAGTTGAATATACAATAGTTGGTTCAACAGAAGTAAATTTAGCAGAAAATAAGATATCAAATGAGTCACCAATAGGAAAAGCATTATTAGGAGCTAAAAAAGGAAGTACAGTTGAAGTTAATGCACCAGCAGGTGTTATAAAATATGAAATATTATCAATAACAAAATAATTTTAAAAAATGTCAAATATTTGTTTGACATTTTTTTTCTTTTATGATAGTATATAATCATGATAAACGGAATAAATGTTCTGTGTAAAAGGAGAAGTGATTAAATGGGAACAAGAGCTGAAACTACAAAAAAAGAGAAGGCAATTTTAAAATTTATAGAAACACAAGTATTAGAAAATGGATATCCACCATCAGTAAGAGAAATAGGAAAAGCTATTGGATTAAGTTCAACAGCTACAGTCCATGCATATTTAGAAAAATTAGAAAAAGATGGATATATAAAAAAAGAAGATAAAAAAGGAAGAACATTAAAAATCATAAAAGGAAGTAATGGAGAACCATATGTAAAATCTTCTAAAGATTTTTATGTTCAAAAAGAATTAGTAGATGTTCCTGTTATAGGAAGAATAACTGCAGGTCAACCAATATTAGCAGTAGAAAATGTAACAGATACATTTCCAATTCCAGTAGATTTTGTAGGAAATAGTGAAAGCTTTATGCTAACAGTAAGAGGAGAAAGTATGATAGAAGCTGGAATATTAGATGGTGACTATATATTAGTAAAAAAACAAAGCAATGCAAATAATGGAGAAATTGTAGTAGCTTTAATTGGAGATGAAGCAACAGTAAAAACATTTTATAAAGAAAAGGACCATATTCGTCTTCAACCAGAAAACCATACAATGGATCCAATAATAGTTCCAGACTGCAGGATATTAGGAAAAGTAGCAGGAGTTTTTAGAAAAATGTAATAAGAAAAAATTAATATAAAATAGCAAGAAAAATCTTGCTATTTTATTATTGATATAATATAATAAAAAAAAACGAGGAGAACAAACAAATGAAGCACAAAAATGATCTAAAAATTAAGATAGACAAAGAGCCAAAAAGAAATGACAATATATTAAAAAGAATATTAATAATAGCATTACTTTTATTTATTGTAGTGTTTGTATTAAATAAAGCAGAAAACTATTTAAAAGAAAAAACTGCAAATGAAATAAATCTAGTATTAAATAATAAAAATGTTACAGCAAATTTAAAACATGAAATAATAGAAGAAGATGGAAATATATATATGTCAATGGATGACATAAAAAACTATTTTGATAAATACATATATATAGAAGACGAAATAAATGAAATAGTAACAACATATGATAAACAGATTGCAAGCATAGGATTTGAAACAAATAAATTAACGTTGAATGGTGCAACTAAAAAGATATATGCGCATGCAATAAAAAAAGATGATGTAATATATATGCCAATTGTTGAAATGAAAGATGTATATAATTTAGAAACTACAATTGTGAATAAAAATGTAATATTAGATTCATTAACAAGAAAACAAGTTAAAGCATATGCAAAATCTAATTTATCAGTAAAATGGAAATCAGATTTCTTTTCAAAAACAGTAGACAAAATCAATAAAGGTGATGTAGTAATTGCAATTGAAGAAAAAGATGGGTGGACAAGAATCAGAACAGAAAATGGAAATGTAGGATTTGTAAAAAGTGGTAAATTAACAAATTATACAACAACTAGAGATGATTGGGAAGACAAAAAACAAATAACAGGAAAAGTAAATATGTTTTGGGATTATTACTCAAAATATGTACAAGCACCAGATAGGACAGGACAAGTAATTGAAGGAGTTAACGTTGTTTCACCAGCATTTTTCTATATAGATTCAAATGGAAATTTTAAAACAAAAATAGGTGAATCAGGAAAAAAATATATAGAGTGGGCACATTCAAATGGATATAAAGTTTGGCCAATGGTTCAAAATGATGAAGCAGGAATAAAAGTAACATCAACAATATTAAATAGTTATGAAAAACGTCAAGAGCTAATTGAAAATATAGTTGATGTATGTGTTGAATATCAATTAGATGGAATAAATATAGATTTTGAAAATATGTATCAAGCAGATAAAGATAAATTTTCAAGATTTATAATAGAATTAGATCCAAGAATGAAAGAATTAGGAGTAGTATTATCTGTTGATGTTACAGCACCAGATGGAGATGCAAACTGGTCATTATGTTATGATAGAAATGTAATTGGACATGTTGCAGATTATTTAATATTTATGGCATATGATCAATATGGTATTTCAAGTACAAAGCCAGGAACAACAGCTGGATATAATTGGGTTGAAACAAATTTAAAGAAAATTATTGAATATGATGAAGTAAAATCAGACAAAATTATTTTGGCATTACCATTTTATACAAGACAATGGAAAGTAAATTCTAATGGAGAATTAACAGGAAAGCCATCTACAGTAAGCATGTTAAATATAAAAATTCCGAATGGTGTTGAAAAACAATGGAATGAAGAATTACAACAATATTATATTGAATATGCAGATGGAAAAGATACTATAAAAATGTGGATTGAAGATGGAACATCAATTACAGCTAAAGCTTCATTAGTTTCAAAATATGGATTAGCTGGAACATCAGGCTGGAGAAAAGATATGGAAACATCAAATGTATGGACAATAATTAATACTGAATTACAAAAAGCATTAAATTAAAGGAAACGAAAATTTTTCGTTTCTTTTTATATATCAGTTTTGATGTAAAATTTATATGAAAAGCCTTGTCAAAAAGCAAGAAAAAAGATATAATGAAAGTGAACTAGGTGTCAACAATAAAAGAAAAGAGAGGAGCGATTTTTTATGAAAATAAAAATTACAGGAAAAGAACTTAAGATAACAGATGCAATAAATGATTATGCAGAAAAGAAAATGGAAAGGATAGATAAATACTTTGATAATGCTGAAGCTGAAATAATAGCTAGAGTTGAAAAAAACTATCAAGTAGCAGAAATTAAAGTAATAGCTAATGGAGAAACATTTAGAGCAGTTGCTGAAGAAAAAGACTTATATGCATCTATAGATAAAGATATAGATATAATAGAAGGACAAATTAGAAAATCAAAAACAAAAAGAGAAAAAATGCAAAAAGATTCAAGCTTAAAAGAGTTAAATGCACAAACAATAGTACATGAAGTTGAAGATGAAATTTTAAAAGTAGAATATTATGAAATAAAACCAATGACACCAGAAGATGCAAAATTAAAATTAGAAGAAAGACCAAGTCAAATGTTTTTAACATTTGTTAATCAAGAAACTGGTAAAGTAAATGTTATACATAGATTAAAAGATGGTAAAAACTTTGGTTTAATAGAACCAGAAGCATAGAATGGTTATTATAAAAATTAATGAGGCTCAAATTAATGAGCCTCATTTTTGAAATTATAGCTTAAAAGCAAAGAAACTTTGCTTTTGAGTTTTTACGTTAAAAAAACTTCTCCAAAAAAGATTTCTTTGAAATGCAAATTGTTCAATCATATTTTGGCTATCAGAAATTTTTAACACATTGGGACTAATACGCAATAAATCTTCAAATGAAGCTTCAGGAGACTCAATTAATTTCAAGAATTTATTATAAGGAAACTTGATAGATAAACTCTTTAAAATAATAAAATTTCCAGACTTTTTCAAAGCGCCTAATTCTGTATCATTTTCTTTTAAATATGAATTTTTCCAATTGCCATCAAATAGACAGTCTTTAAAAATAATTACAAACCGTTTTTTTGAGTACAATTCTAACATAATATTTCCTCCCATAAAGTTGGTGAATTTAAACGTATGATAATTATAACATGAAAATCTTTAAAGTTCAATGCCTGTAGAAAAATACCCAATAATTATTATTGCACATATGATGTGACTGAAATTGTTTTATTATTTGTGAAAATTACCATACCAGGTTTTGCACCATTAGGTTTTTTTACATACTGAACTTTACAATAATCAACAGGAACATTTGATGAAAGTTTTGCTTTACTATGTTCAACTGCAAGTTTTGCACATTTTACTAATGTATTGTCAGAGATATTCTGTCCAGCAGTTTTAATAATAACATGACTTCCTTGAATATCTTTTGTATGAAGCCAAATATCATTTTTATTTGCAAATGTAAATGTAAGCCAATCATTTTCTTTGTTATTTTTTCCAACATATACCTCAAAATTATCTATATTAAAATGTAATGGAGAATATTGTTTAGTTTGATTTTTCTTTTTAGTAATTTTTTTGTTATTTTTTTTCGTACTGAACTTTCTTTTATTAATTAAATTCTCAGATATTTCATCTAATATTTCTTGAACTTCTACAAGAGAAGAAGCAGACTCTATTTCATAAATGATGCTATCAATATAATTTAATTCAGTTTCTGTTTCATTTTTTTGAACAGAGACAATTTGAAATGCATTTTTTAATTTTGTATATTTTTTAAAATAATGTTTTGCATTTATACTTGGAGAATATTTTTTATCTAATGGTATTTTAATTAAATTATTATTATCATAATAATTTTCGAGTTCAATATAATCTGTATGTGTATTAGATAATTTATATAAATTAGAAGTAATTAATTCTCCGTAAAGTCTATATTTATCTTTTTCATCACAATCTTTTAATTTATTATTAATACTATTTAAACGATTTAATAATTTTTTTTGAGAGTCAGTTACTAATTTTAAAGCATTGTTTTTATAAGTGGTAAAGTTTTCTACAGTTTCTCTGTTAAAATAAAAATTATCTATAAAATTATTTAATGAAAGTTCTGTTGATTCGGTATTTCCGATGTTTAATACAAAATCTGAAAGTTTATTGTTTTTATATATTTCAGTGAAATGTAAAGTATTTGGAAAAGTTAAAATATCATTTATATATTTTTCTAATTTCAATATGTTCTCTTTGTCAATAGTAGTAATATTACATTTTTCAATAGCAAATTTTACAAATGATAAACTGAAACCAATAAATGTATTAGCAAATAATTTTGCGAATTCTTCAACTGATAGGGGGAAAGAGTTTTGAAAAATACTATATATATCATTAGTTTTGTAATAATCTAACTTTTCTGAAGTGGGTAAGTTATATGTTCTTGATGGAAGAATATCTCTATAAATAGTATCTGTTGCATAAATATGTCTTAGTGCATCAATTATAATATTTTTATTATTAGTTAGAATAACATTACTGTGTTTTCCCATAAGTTCTATAATTAGACTTTTTATTTCAATTTCATTAAAATCATTTATTGTCTCAATATTAATTTTCACTAATCTTTCTAATCCATACATTTCAATATTTGAAATTTTACCACCTATTAAATGTTTTCTTAGTAACATACAAAAATTAGGAGCAACAAGCGGATTTTGTTTCGATTTTGTGGTTAAATTAATTCTACAGTTATGTGCATCAATACATATATTTAATGCATAATGTACTGAGTTTGAATAAATTCCTAAAACAATAGTGTTTTTATCAGGTTGGTGTATTTTGTCAATTTTGCCACTAATTAGAATATTTTTAAATTCATGTGTAATTGCTTTTGTAACAATTCCATCAAATGCCATTATAATCAGTCCTTATTCATAAATTTAGATTTTTTGTGGAATCTATAAACCTTAATGATAATATCACAAAAATGTGTTATTGTAAATAATCGAGAGGATTTACATAGTTATTTTCAATTCTAAAACCAATATGAAGATGACATCCTGTTGTTGCTCCATTTGTTGGCTTTCCGTTTGATGGATCACTATAATTATTTCCAGATACTCCATATACATATTTTGGGCCAACATTTCCAATAATTTGTCCTTGTTCTATAATTTCATCAATTGAAACAATATAGTTAGGGGAGACATGACAGTATGAAATTTTTATACCGTCATAATTTGTTAGAGTTATTGTATATCCACCTCCACCAAGAAATCCTATAAATGTTATTATTCCATCACAGGTAGCAATTAAATTTGTGCCTTCAGGTGCAGGAATATCAATACCTTTGTGAAATGTTGAAGCACCTGTTGTAGGAGCTACTCTTTTTCCGAATTTTGATGAGAGAGTAGTATAACCTGGAATTGGCCAAGCATAAAGTGAATTTCCTAAAAATATTAAATCTTTTTCTGAAGGGAGTTGTTTTATATTTGAAGAAGAAAAAAATGGAATAAAAAATATACAGATAAAAAATGTTAATATAATTAATGAATAAATAACTTTTTTCAAAAAATCATTCCTTTCTGAGATAAAAAAATAGAGAATAGTTAATACTATTCTCTTCAAGATGACTGGCAGGGGTACTAGGATTCGAACCCAGACAAGCGGTTTTGGAGACCGATGTGCTACCATTGACACTATGCCCCTAAATCAATTACTTAATTATATTAACACAGATTAAAAAAAATTACAATAGATTTTTTCAAAAAAACGAAAAATATTATGTTTGCATATAGCAAAAAAGAAAGCCTATATTTTATAGACTTTCTTAAATGTTAAATATTAAATTTCTTAGATTTTATTGCAAATACAATAGTTGTAATAAAAGCAATTGATACAAATCCAATTAATATTGGAGCACCAGTTTTTGGTAGTTCTTCTGGAGCTTTTGTATCATCTTTTGTTGGTTCTGTTTGTTTAATTTCAGTAAGTTTTATTTTTGGAGTTACATCAGAAGTTTTTGTTTGTTTCTTATTATCAAAATCGTTAAAATCAATATCAACTTTTTGATTTGTATCTAAAATTTTATCTATTATTTTTTCATCAAATTCATCTTTTAAAGTTAATGTATATTGTACATTTATTGATTTTCCAGCTTCTAGTTCAGGAATAGTCCAAGTTATGCTGTTTGTTTCTTTATCAATTGATAAAGAAATTTTTGAAGTATCAGTTCCTTGAACATAAGCCATATCAAAATTTTCTACAATTTCTTTAGGAAAATAATCTACAACTGTTATATCTTTTAATGTTTTTGCAACAGGTACTAAATCAGAATAGATTTCTTCTGTAATTGTTTTTTCAATTTCTTTATCATTTATTTTATAAAATTTGCCAATTGTTGGTTTTTCTTCTGTTCCAAAAACACCTTCTATAACTTGACCATATGTATAAGAATTTGTGCCATCTGTTCTAACAGTAGCTTTTTCATCGTCTATACCAGTTAGAAGTGAAATTACATTAATATCTTTTAATGATAATAATGTTTCTTTTGTTGTAGAAATTACTTTTTCTAAAGCTTCAATTTTAACTAAATCTGAATTTCCAACATTCATATTTGGTACACCATCTGTTAAAACAATTATGTATTTATTATTTTTTTCAGCTGTGAAAGTCTTTTGAGCTAATTTTAAACCAGCATCTAAATCAGTAAAAGATCCAGTTCCTTCAATTGCAGAGATTTTTGTTTTTAAAGTTTTTAAATCATTTGTAAATGTAGTTACTAATTGAGCATCTTTCTCAGTTCCCATTTCTGTTTGTTCTTGACTTGCAGAAAATGTTACAACACCAATTTTTAGAGTAGAAGAGTTAATTGATAATAGATTTTCAACAAGTTTGTTAGCTGAATTTAAGACTAAGTCTTTTCTGGTTGTTGTATCAGTTATTTTTGTATTCATACTATCAGAACTATCTATAACTAACATTAATTCTCCTTCTGGAATTTCATTAATTGCATTATTATTTATTTGCAATTGTAAAGTTACTTGGTGCTTGTCTAAGTTAGAGCTTATAATTTTCTTTTCAAATTTTGAGTCTTCATTTAATTCAATATTACATATATTATTTTCAACAATTTCCATTTTTACTGGTGTTGAGGCGAAAACAGTTGTTGAAATTAATATTAATAGCAAACATAGTGCTATTGAAATTTTCTTTTTCATAAAAATATCTTCCTTTCTTCTCAATATATCAGTAATATTTTAATATATTAATAAGAAAAATGCAATAGAAATATAAGGTTTTTTTATATAGAAAAAAGGTCCATAAGGACCTTTTATATATGTCTAAAGGATTAGCAACATCCACCTCTGTTACCACCACAGCAGCAACAAATTAAAAGTATAAGAATTATTATCCAGCAGCAGTCATCTCCAAAACCAAAGCCACATCCACAACCTCTATTTTCTGGCATACAAAACACCTCCTTTATAAATAAGATAAGATTTGCTAAAGAATTTTAAGTAATTCTTTAAATTTTTTCTTTTGATAATATATAATATGGAAATATAGAAAAAGTGTTACACAATAAAAAAGGAAAGAGAATTTTTCTCTTTCCTTTAAATTTCTTTATTAAAGTTTCCATTAGTATATTGATTTCCTTCAAGCTTTTTACCAGTTAAAACAGTTTTTATAATATTATTAATTTCAGAAATGTTTTCATCTAAAATATCAATTCTCGCAAAGTCAATAGGGAGTCCGGCATATTCAATTGATGTTATTTTACTATTGTAAATAGTTGTAATTGTTTGGATGTTATCTGGTATTATTCTAAATAAAAATCCAAGTCTGTCTTTTAAATAATATTTATTTGTTGAATTACATTTATGATCACATTCTGAATAACATTTATTTGATTTACCTAATAAACAATAATTTGAATTCATCAATGGAGTTCTTCCATAAACAATTAATTCTGTTTTCTTATTTGTGTTAAAGTTTTCTAAATCAGTTTTGTTAAGTTCAGGGGATAGTGTTATTGTATTTACAGGTAATTCATTAATAGTTAAATTGTTAAATATATTAAATGTGTAATTACATATAAATTCATAATCTTTGTAATCTTTTAAAAGTTCAAAATTTCCTATATTTGATAAAACAAATCCTTTTATTTTGTATTTTTCTAAAATAGTTGGTAAGTTATTTTTTAATAATCTATTGTAATTATTTCTAATTATTGTTGGCATATAAATATATGTATCAAATTTTTTACAAAGATCTAAAAGTAGGAGAGAGAAGTCTTTATTTATAAAATATTTGAATGGTATATATATTTTAGATACATTTTTTAATTTTGAATAATCATAACTTAAATTTAATGTATTTAATAATAAACTTATTTTTGTTTCTTTATGTGATGAAGTTGGATTGTTTTCTGTATAATTAGTATTAGATAATCTTCTAAAACTTGAAATAAGTTTTTCTTCATATTGAGCTAATGCTTGTCTTCTAAGTTCATTAATTCCACTAATACTTGGAACATAAAGATTTTCTCCTAATTCAATATTTATGTTTTCAAAATTATAAGGTGTATTATTAGTTTTACAAATTTGAGAAATAAGTCTTTCTTTTGTCATAGGTGATTTTTGAGCAGGTTCAGGAATTATATTAGAGTCAATCTTAACAGATATATTATCATCAAATATTTTTAAAGAAATAGGGGAGTTTAAGATAACTTTCATTTCACAAGATAAGTTTCTTTTTCTAGACTCTTTTTCAATAGTTTCTAATGCAGAAGTTGTTAATTCTTTATCAGAAATTTTGAATAATTTGTCACCTATAAAAATATCACCTTTCATTCTACCAATTTTTATTTTATCACCAATATGTGCTTCTGTAATGTTTTTATCATTTTTCATTAATTCAGAAATAGTATATAGATTTGTTTCATGTTTTTTATTTTCAACACAAATTTTATCTCCAACATGTAGAATTTCATTAGTTGTAAATGAAATATGTCCATGATTTTTATTAAAATTTGAAATGGTTCCTAAATATATTCCCATATTATTAGATTTTTGAGGATATATTAATTTTTTATTTTCAGTAGGAGATAGGTGTCCATTTGAGAATCCACCTCTATTAAATACTTGTAATAAATCTTTTTTATCTTTTTCATCAATTTTAAAATCATTTTTTGATATTGCTAAATCAATGTATTTTCTATAAATTCTGGTAACAGTTGCAACATATTCAGGGGTTTTCATTCTACCTTCAATTTTTAAACAAGTTACCCCAGCATTTACTAGTTGTGGCAAATATTCTAATCCACACAAATCTCTAGGACTTAATAAATAGCCTTTATCAATAGTTGTATCATTTTCTAATAATTCATAAGGTAATCTACAAGGTTGGGCACATTTTCCACGATTCCCAGAACGACCACCAACCATACTTGAAAATAAACATTGACCTGAATATGAAATACAAAGAGCGCCATGTACAAATGCTTCGATTTCAACATTTGAGTTTTTACATATATGTTCAATTTCTTGAATAGAAAGTTCTCTAGAAAGTACAACACGAGAAAAGCCCATATTTTGAAGAGTAAGAACACCGTCTAAATTATGTACAGACATTTGTGTACTTGCATGAACAGCAAGACCAGGAAAATTTTTTATCATATAACGAGCAAGACCTAAGTCTTGAACAATTATTGCATCAATACCATATTCATAAGCTTTTTTCGCTAAAGCTATTGCATTATACATTTCATCATTTTTTATAAGAGTATTTAAAGTTAAATTTGTTTTAACACCTCTTATTTTTGCATAATTTATAGCTTTTTCAAGTGTATCATCATCAAAATTTGAAGCAAAAGCTCTTGCACTAAAACTATTTGCTCCAAAATATACAGCATCTGCACCATTTTGTACAGCTGCTTTTAAACAATCAAAATCACCAACAGGTGAAAGTAATTCCATCATAAATCCTCCAATCATTATAAAAAATATTATATCATAAAAAAGGTAGAAACTACAAGAAAAATTAAGGAATTTGTAATATAAATGTAATATAAAATACATATCACCAAGGTTGACTTTAAGAATAAAAAAATGATATACTATTGTCGAAGAAAAATGAAAAAAATAACAAAAGTAGATAATATATAAAACACTGTAAGAAGAGGAGAAAAAATGAAAAAAAAGTTAATTTTTATCTTAATAATGATAATTTTAATATTGCAATATTTTTGCTTTTTTACCAAAACATTTGCAGTAAATCAAGAATTCAGTCAAGATATAGAAAATATAGATTCAACTAAATATCCACAAATAAAAGAAATGATACAAAAATTAAAAAATGAACATCCAAATTGGAACTTTAAAATATTATATACAGATTTAGATTGGAATGAAGTAATTGAAAATGAATATGTAGGGCATGGTGCATCACCAAGAAATTTAGTACCAACAAGTAGTTCATATGAAGGAGAATGGATATGTCCTATTTGTGGTGATACAACATATGATTCAGGAAAATGGCATTGTGCATCACAATCAGCATTAAAATATATGATGGATCCAAGAAATTCATTAAATTCATCAGATGTTTTTCAGTTTTTAGAATTAACATATACAGATTATAAAATAGAGACAATACAAGCAATGTTAAAAAAATATGATTTTTGGAATAATGAATCATACATAAATGCAATTATAGAGGCATCAAAAAAATATAATGTAAATGTTTATTATGTAATAGCAAGAATATTACAAGAACAAGGAAATGGAACATCACCATTAGTAAAAGGTGAAGGATATAATGATCAATATGTTGGGGTATATAATGTATTTAATATAGGTGCTAGTGGAAGCGGAAAAGACAATGTTATATTAAATGGACTTGCTAGAGCGCAGCAAGAAGGTTGGACATCAATTGAATTATCAATTGATGGAGGTGTTGAATTTATCTCAAAAGGATATATTAATAGAGGACAAAATACAATGTATCTTCAAAAATTTGATGTTGATAGTTCAGAGGCTGGATTATATTGGCATCAATATCAACAAAATATAATGGCACCACAGAATGAAGGAACAAAATTAAGAGTAGCCTTTGAGGAATGTGAGTCAATAGATATGGATTATACATTTATAATTCCAGTATATAAAAATATGCCAGATACAGCATGTGAAAGACCAAATACAGACAGTAATGAAACACCAAATGAACCAGAAATAGATAGTAATTTGGTAAGATGTAATGCAGATCCAAGTTTAAGATTAAGAGATAACCCTAATGGAACATATATTGGAGAAAAAATATATTTAAATGAAGTTGTAACAGTAATTGAAAAAGCAACAGAAAAAGTTGCAGGTACATATTGGGATTTAGTTCGAAAAGCAAATGGTGTAGAAGGATATGCAGCAAGGGCAACATCTGATGATGAGCCAGTATATAAATTATATTTAGTTCCAATAAAAGATAATAATGGAAATGATACACCTGATAATCCAACACCAGATGTTCCAGATAATCCTGATGATGGAAATAAGGAAGTTGTAGAAAATGATAAACTAAGGATAAATAATACTACAAATGAAATAACATCAATTCCAAATTCAACTATTGCAGATTTAAAAGAACTACTAGGTGCAGAAATAGTTGTGAAAAATTCAAATGGAGAAGTGGTTTCAGATGAATCAAATCTTGCAACAGGTTATGTTGTAAATGATAAATATACAATTTCAGTTCTTGGAGATGTAAGTGGAGACGGAATAGTAGATGCGAGGGATTCATTAAGAATTTTGAAATATGCAGTTGGCTCATATGAATTAAAAAATGAATATGCAAGAGCAGCAGATTTGAGTAAAGATGGGATAATTGATGCAAGAGATTCATTGAGAATTTTAAAATATGCTGTAGATACGTATAAAATAGAATTATAAAAAGAGAGCGAGGAATAATTGTGAAAAAAAAGATATTTAAAATATTACTTATAGCAATATTTTCAATTTTGATTTTTGAGACAAAAGTTAATGCTTCAAATATTGTTTCAACAGATAAGCAAGTTGAGTCTGGTGATGGAAATGTAACAATATCAATAAGTTCAAAAGAAGCATTAGGAGCATATAGCTTAGAATTAGTTGATAATGCAGGACTTGAATTAGTTAGTTCTAGTGCTGGTCCAAGTGGAACAGCAAATGGAACTAAAATATCAGGGGCTTCAGCAACAGGAATAACGGATTTAGGAAGTTATACATTTAAAGTGCCAACAGTAACATCAGATACAACATATAAGATAAAATTTAGAATTACTGGAATGGCAAATGTCAATGATGAAGATTTACCTAATGTTGATAATAATGCAATATTAACAGTAAAAGCTCCAAAGGCGGAGACTCCAACAGAAGATAATAACACATCAAGCAATTCTGGAAGTTCAAATAGTAATACAGCAAATAATAATACTTCAAATAACAATACAACAAAGTCATCTGAGGCAAGATTAAGAGATTTGGGATTAAATCCAAAACAATATGATTTTAAAGGTTTTAAACCAGATACATATGAATATGATATAGAAGTTCCAAATGAAGCAGAGAAAGTATATATATATGCAACTACAAAAGACACAAATGCAAAAGTAAAATCAGGAGATGGAAATGTTGTATTAAATGAAGGAGAAAATAAATTTGAAATTGTAGTTGTTGCAGAAGATGGAAAAACAAAGAAAACATATACATTAAATATAACTAGAAAAGAAGCAGAACAGACAAATACACCAGTGGAAGAACCAGTTATAGATGAACAACCAAAAACAGAAGCGACAACATCTTCAACAACAATTTCAGAAAATACACAAAATACTAAAACAACAACATCAACAACGAAAACAGAAAGTACATCAAATAAAAGTGAAAATCAACAAATTGTAGGAAAAGTTGACTGGCTAAAAACAAAAACTTGGGGACAAGAACAATATATATTGGTTGCTATTTTAGGATTTTTGATATTAACAATAATAGTTTCAATAATATTAAAAATAAAAATCAAAAAAGATGAAGAAGAAGAAATTGAATTCCCTGGCGCAGAAGAATTAGATAGAGCAATGTTTGAACATCAAGAATTATCAGATAATGGAAATTTAGATGATAATTCCTACAATGATGATATGAATGATGAAAATCCATATAGTACAAATTTAAATAATGATTATTATAATGATAATGTTCAACACGATGAAGAAAAAATAAAAGATCAACCAGTAGAAGTAGAATATAAAGAAGAAAATACTTCTAATTATTATAATGATAATGAATCAGAGAAAAATGATGAAGACATAGAAAGAAAAAGGATGCTTGAAGAATATTTTGCAGGTCAAGATAGAAAAGATACAAAAGTAAAAAGAACAAAAACTAGAGGAAAACATTTTTAAAATGAAAACGGCTCATTGAGTCGTTTTTTGAATATTAAGAATAGATATAAAAAAGAAAACATTTTAAAATGTTTTCTTTTTTATGCAAGACCGTATTTTTTCTTAAATTTATCTGCTCTACCACCTTTAGTGTCAAGTCTTAAGTTACCTGTCCAATATGGATGACATTTTGAGCAAACATCAACTTTTAAATCTTTTTTTGTAGAACCAACTTCTATAACATTACCGCAAGCACATGTAATAGTTGTTTGATTATATGCTGGATGTATTCCTTCTTTCATTTGCAAATTCACCTCTTTCTTACAATAGTAATTTTTGCCTTTTATTATATTACCATATCTTTATACTTTTTTCAAGCTTATTTGTTTAAATTTTTATTTTCTTCTTGATTAATTTGATTTATATATGTTGCAGAAGCTTCTAATTCAGTATTTAAAGATACTTTTTTTATAAGTTTACTCATAATATTAAAAATACAAGCAACTATTAAAATAAATAATCCTATTTTTTTCCAATATTTAGCTAACATAATAAAATCTCCTTTAAAAATTTAATACATAACAATTATACGTTTTTTTTATTGATTTGTCAATATTTTTTGAGTTTTTGGACAAAATAAAGTCAAGAAAATATACATAAATAAGAAAGGAAAAAGATTAAATGAAAAAAATTTTTTTGTTTGTAGGATTAATAGTAATTATGTTAGGAATAGGTATATGGACATTTAAGGAAAATACAAATAATAATAAAAATAATCAAAATTATCAAGCTCAAAGAAGTAGTACAGATCCAAATAGTATAAATAAAACAAATTCAGTATCAAATACTCAATCAATAACAGAAAGTATTGAAAAAGAGATTGCAAATTTTTCGACAAAAATTCATAATAAAGAAGAAGCAAGACAAAATAATATACGAATAACATGTAATTCATTAACAAATACAGAAATAAAACCAGGAGAAACATTTTCATTTTGTAATACAGTTGGTAAGGCAACAAAAGAAAAAGGGTACAAAGAAGCTGATATATATGTAGAAGGAGAAAAAAAACAAGGTCTTGGTGGAGGAAATTGTCAAGTTAGTACAACTCTATATAATGCGGTTATAAAAGTTGAAGGATTAGAAATTGTAGAAAGACATGAACATAGTGGATATGTACC
Source organism: uncultured Clostridia bacterium (assembly GCA_934141555.1). Taxonomy (GTDB): domain Bacteria; phylum Bacillota; class Clostridia; order TANB77; family CAG-508; genus CAG-269. The sequence goes on from CAKPCK010000001.1 coordinate 196,421, forward strand.
ATATATAGAAAAGGGAAAAGATGCAGCAGTTGCATATGGGAGTTATGATTTTAAATTTAAAAATAATACTAATAAAATAATTAAAATTGTTATGGAATGTAAAGAACAAGATATAACAGCAAAAATAATAGAAATATGAAAGGCCAGATTATTATAATATCTGGTTTATTGTTTTTAGAAAACCCCCAGATAGTCTGGGGGTTCGAGAAAGCTTTAGCGATGAGTATACAAAAATCTCCTTTCAA
>CAKPCK010000002.1 GCA_934141555.1 uncultured Clostridia bacterium
AATCCTGCTTTTACACCTTTTTCTCTTAATTCATCAACAACTGCTTTTGTTGTTCCTGCTGTTGAGTTCATACATACAATTGCTATCTCTGCATCATCTAATTTATATTTTTCAAAGAATTCATATTTCCTTCCTGTCCATTTTTCAAATTCTTCTGCAACTTCTTTTATTACTTTTTTTGCATTTTTCATAGCTTCTGCTTGTTGAGCCTTATGTTCAAATAAATATGCTTGTAAATCTAATGGTCCAATTGCTATTGGCTCTTTATCATTTAATAAATAATGTTCTGGTTTATATTGTCCAACAAATTTCTTTACTTCTTCATCATTTTCTAATTCAATATTTTCAATTGAATGTGATGTTATAAATCCATCTTGACATATCATTACTGGTAATTGAACATCTTTATGTTCTGCAATTCTATGTGCCATTAACATATTATCATAAGCTTCTTGGTTATTTTCTGAAAATAACATTATCCATCCAGCATCTCTTACTCCCATTGCATCTGAATGATCATTATGGATATTTAATGGTCCTGAAACTGCTCTATTTACTAATGCCATTACTATTGGTAATCTTAAACTTGATGCTATATATATCATTTCCCACATTAATGATAATCCGTTTGCAGATGTAGCTGTCATTGCTCTTGCTCCAGCAGCTTCTGCACCAATTGTTGCAGACATTGCACTATGTTCACTTTCAACTGCAACAAATTCTGTATCTACTTCTCCATTTGATACAAATGTTGAAAAATATTGTGGTATTTCTGTTGATGGTGTAATTGGGAATGCTGCAACTACATCTGGATTTATTTGTTTCATTGCTATTGCTGTTGCTTCATTTCCACTTAATCTTTCTCTTATACTCATTTTCTTATTTCCTTTCTAAATTTTTTCTCATTATTCAACTTTCATTTCTATTGCTTTAAATGGACATACTTGTGCACATACTCCACATCCTTTACAATAGTCAAAATCTGTTTCTGTTCTTTTACAATCTTTTCCTACTGGTATTGAATTATCTGGACATACTGCAAAACATAGTCCACATTGTTTACATTTTTCTTCATCCCATACAGGTTTCATGCTTCTCCAGTCACCTGTTTTAAATTCTCTTGCATTTCCTGCACAATATATGTTTCCACCAATTGTTAAGTCTTTCATTGGTGTTTCTTTGTTTATTTCTGTCATTTTCCAGCCCTCCTTTTTATTTATTGGATTTTTGTTACTTCTTTTAATGCTAATTCTAATGCTTTCATATTTCCTTCTATAACTTCTGGTTTTTTAGCAAATTTGTGTTTGAATGAGCCTTTCATGTCTTCCAAAAATGCTTCATCACTCATTATTCCTGTTACTTTTACAATTGCTGCAAGCATTGGTGTATTAGGAAAATATTTTCCTAATGTTTCTTCTGATACTTTTCTTGCATCTATTGTATAAATATTTCCATCATATCCATTTAATTTTTCTTTTAAATATTCTGGTGATTTTGTAGTATTTATTACTATTGCTCCTTCTTTTTTTAGTCCTGCTGTTACTGGTACACTTTCTAATAATGTATCATCTACAACTACTACATAATCTGGCTCATATATATTACTATGTATTGTTATTGGTTTATCACTTATTCTATTGTAAGCTGTTATTGGTGCTCCCATTCTTTCTGGTCCATATTCTGGAAATCCTTGAATGTATTTTCCTGTATTAAATGCTGCATCAGCAAGTAATAATGATGCTGTTTTTGCTCCTTGTCCGCCTCTACCATGCCATCTAATTTCTATTAAATTGTTCATGTTTAATTCATTCCTTTCTTAAGGCTCGAATCTGGTTGAAAAAATAAACTATTGAATTGTATCTTTTCAACTTTTCCTCCTTTAATTCTTATATTATATATAGAATTTACTTCATAAAGTATATTCTCTTTTACATTTATTGTCAAGTTAAATTTACGACCAGAAGGTCAAAAAGCTTTAAGATTTTGTCAAAAAAAAATCTATTTTTCTTATTGCTAATTTAACATTTTATTTATATAATAATCTTGAAAGGATTTACATATGAAAATTAAATTAAAAGAACCAAAAGAAAATCCGATTACATTAGAAGTAATCTTACAAAATGAAAGACTAAAAAGAGGTTGGAATTATGAAAATGTAGCAAAACAATTAGCTACTCCTAACATTACCGCAAAAAATGTTAAAAAGTGGGAATACAGTTTTGAATACCCTGATTTAAATACAATATATAAACTTTCTGAATTATATCAAATTCCAAGCGAAATATTAGTACAAGCCAAAAGTAATGGATATTCAGAAGGATTACATTCTGTTCATAAATTATTTATAAAAACTATTTGCTATATTTTTAATTTACCTATAAAAGCAATGGTAATATTTTCATACATTTTCTTATATATACTTTTGCCTTTAGCTGGTGTTGGTGCAATTTTTCTATTTGCCTCAAAAATAACTATTTAAAATTTTATCTACTACAATAAAAACAGATTAGCTTTATAATATCAATAAGAATTTATTAATATTATAAAATTAATCTGTTTTATTTTATTATAAATTTTTCTATTAATTTCTCAATAAAGCTTGTATTATCAGCTTTAATCAATGTTACTTCTTTTTCAACATTATCAGATTTATCAAGTTCTATAGCAATTTTACTTGCTTCTTGCATTCCTAACTCTTCTGTTGCTTTTTGTTTTATCATATTCCAATCAAGTTTGCTTTCTTGTGCTTTTATATCTTTTTCAACTTGACCATTTTCTTTTTGAATTAATGCAAGCTGATTTTCCATGTCTTTCTTATTATTGAACATTTCCATTATAGAAATTTCTCTATAGCTTACTGCAAGTAACATGCCAAATACTACAAGTACTGCCAAAATTTGCTTTACATGTTTTAATTTCTCAGCTTTTTGTTTTTCTTTTTTTATTTGATAATTTGTTTTTATTGTTTGTTTTTTTGCTATTGTTTTTTTAGTACTGCTTTTTCTTCTTGTTTGTTGTGTTCTTTTTCTTGGTATATCATAATCTGGCTCATATTTTCTAGGACTTGTTTCATATTGATATGAACTTCTTGACATGTTACTTACCTCCTTCCTTTGTACTTTGTTCTTTTCTTACGCTTTATTTAATTATTTTTTCAAAAATTCTTAATTTTGCGCTTTTTGATCTTGAGTTTTCTTCTTGTTCTTCTTCTGTTGCTATTATTGGTTTTTTATTTATTATTTTTCCTTCTGATTTTGCACCACATACACAATATGGTAAATCTTTAGGACATGTGCACTTTCCTTGTGCATCAACATAAGCATTTTTTACTGCCCTATCTTCTAATGAATGGAATGTTATTATACATAATCTTCCTTCATTTTTTAATAATTCTATACATTTTCTTGATGTATTATATAATGGTTTTATTTCATTATTTACTTCTATTCTTATTGCTTGAAATGTTCTTTTGGCTGGATGTCCTTCTTTTTTTGCAAATGCAGGCATTGATTTTTCTATTATTTTAACTAATTCTTCTGTTGTTTCAATTTCTTTTTCTTTTCTTGCAATACATATATTTCTTGCAATTTGTCTTGAAAACCTTTCTTCGCCATATTCGTATATTATATTTGCTAATTCTTCCTCAGAATATGTATTTACGACTTTTTTCGCTGTCAAACTTTGAGTTTTATCCATCCTCATATCTAATTCATTATTTCCTAAATAGCTAAATCCTCTATTTCTTTCATCTAATTGATATGATGATACTCCTAAATCAAGTAATATTCCATCTACTTTTTCTATATTTAAATTTTTTAAAATTTCTTCAATTTCATCATGATTTCCATGTACATATTTTACATTTGAGTATTGTTTTAAATTTTCTTTTGCTGCTTTTAGTGCTTCTTCATCTCTGTCTATTCCTATTAACATTCCTTTTGATGATAATCTTTTTAGAATTTCTTTACTATGTCCTGCTCCACCTAATGTCCCATCTACATAAATTCCATCTTCTTTTATCTTTAGCCCTTCAATTGTTTCTTCTAATAGTACAGGTTTATGTTTAAATTCCAATTTTCAGCACCTCACAATTAAATTCCTAACATTGTCATATTTTCTGCAATCTCATCTGCAGATATGTTTTCATCACATTTTTGCCATGTTGCTTTGTCCCAGATTTCTAATCTTGTTCCTACTCCTATAATCATTGCATCTTTTTCTAATTTTGCTACAATTCTTAAATTCGCAGGTATTAAAAATCTTCCTTGTTTGTCAATTTCACATTCTGTTGCTCCTGATAAGAAAAATCTTACAAAGTTTCTGGCATTTTTGTCTGATAGTGGTAATGATTTTAGTTTTTCTTCGAAGTTATTCCATTCATTTTGTGAGAATACAAATAAACATCCATCTAAACCTTTTGTTATTATGAATGTTTCTCCGATGTCTTGTCTTAATTTTGCTGGCATTATTAATCTGCCTTTTACATCTAGAGAATGCTCGTATTCACCAATTAACATTTGGATTTCCTCCTCTCCATTTTTTCTACCACTTTGTACCACTTTTAACCACTATGCATAAATAATAATACAAATACTATTTTTTTTCAAGTATTTTTAGGAAAATTTTTGAAATTTTTGCTTTTAAAGAAAATCTGTTCGACTTAGAGTTGACTATGTTTTAGAACTTGTGTTCGTTTTAACTTTTTAGTATTTTATTCATATAATATATAAACCTTTAAGAAAGGATTTTTAATATGAATATTGTTTATTTTGATAATGCTGCAACAACAAAAATTAGATCTGAAGTTTTAAATGAAATGATACCATATTTAACATCAAATTATGGAAATGCTTCTTCTCTATATTCTATTGGTAGAACATCAAAACATGCAATTGATAATGCTAGAGCTCAAGTTGCAAGTTTAATAAATTGTAATCCAAATGAAATTTATTTTACTAGTTGTGGCTCTGAAAGTGATAATACTGCACTTAAAGGTATTGCATTTGCAAATAAGAAAAAAGGTAATCATATTATTACATCAAAAATAGAACATCCTGCAATATTAGAGTCTTGTAAATTTTTAGAAAAACAGGGCTTTGATATTTCTTATATAAATGTTGATTCAGATGGTTTTATTAATTTACAAGAACTTGAAAATGCAATTAGACCTACAACTATTTTGATTAGTATCATGTTTGCTAATAATGAAATTGGTACAATTCAGCCAATTGAAGATATTTCAAAAATTGCTCATAATCACAATATTATTTTTCATACAGATGCAGTTCAAGCTATTGGAAATTGTTTTATTGATGTTCAAAAAATGAATATTGATATGCTTTCTCTTTCAGGTCATAAAATTCATGCACCTAAAGGAATTGGCGCTCTTTATGTAAAAAATGGAATTGAATTTGAGAATTTTATGAATGGTGGTCATCAGGAAAAAAATAAAAGAGCTGGTACTGAAAATGTTTCTGAAATTGTTGGTCTTGGCAAAGCTTGTGAAATTGCTAGAATAAATTTAAGTTCACACATTACTTATCTTTCAAGACTTAGAAATTATTATTTCAATTTACTTAATAGATATTTTAAAGATAGATTTAGAATTAATGGTTCTGTTCAAAATAGATTACCTCGGAAATGCTAATGTTTCTTTTGTTGGTGCAGATGCTTCTAAATTAATTTTTGAACTTGATAATATGGGAATTTGTGTTTCTAGTGGTTCTGCTTGTTCTTCTGGTAATACTACTCCTTCTCATGTTTTGTCTGCTATTAATACTCCTAAATTATATATTAATTCTGCTATTAGGTCTACTTTTAGTGATTTTAATACTTTTGAGGAGGTTGATTATTTTATTAATGCTTTAAAATTACTCTTAAAATAATAAAATTTTCTATATTTTAGTCTTTCAATCTTTGCACATACAAAAAACCTCATTTGTAAATGAGGTTTTTTATTATCTTGAAATTTCATCATCAATTTCTTTCTTTTTAAAAACAGTATTATCCATTATTTTTCCTTTTCCATAAATATAATATCCTAACCTTCCTGAAATCATAAAAGGCTCTTTTATTTCATTAAAATGTAGTAATCCTGTTTCATATGCTTTTCCTTTTACTCCGTCAACTTCTCCAATAGAAACTGTAATATGTGGTCCATTCTCATTTTTAAAATATGCTTTTAATTCTTCAGGTAATTCAACTTGAAATCCACTATTTTTATCTGTTGCTGCATATCCTACAATTTTAACTTCATAATCTTTATTTAATAGTTCTTCTGGATACATCTCTGTTTTTCCAAATTTAAAAGTAATATGCATATCTTCAACTATGTATTTTAGTTTCCTTTCTTGTAAATCAATTAATCTTTTTTTACTTATTTCATCCAAAAATATTCCTTGAAATCCTGTCATTTCTTTTTTTTCCATTTTCTTCTCCTTTTATTTCATAAAATTTTCTTTTATTCTTCTTACTAATTCTAGTGTAGCTTTGTTACACATATTTTTCTTTAATGTTGCTATAGATTTATTATCTTCTCCAATTTGAAATTCTTTTATTATTTGAACATCATCTCTTTTTAATAATTCTTCTTCATATTCTATATTTGAAAGTAAAACTCCACAATTATTTAATACTAATCTATCAATTAATTCTGTATCACCAATTTCATAATTTGGAACAATATCAATATTATTTTGAGAACAATATTCTTTTAAATGTTGTTTTAGTGCTGATGATTTAGGAATTATAACTTTACAGTTATCCAAATTAGTATCTTTAGAAATTTTGTTTTTATTTATATACACTTTAGTTGCTATAAAACAATATTTTGGAATGCTCTTTAATGATATAAATTCTATATTAGAATATTCCGTAGGGATATCTGACAGATTTAGCATTGCAATATCAATCTCTCCATTTGATAATTTTTTTAAACTTTCTTGTGTTGTAGCTCTTGATATTCTTATATCTATGTTAGGATAATCTTTAATAAATTCAACTAATGATGGCATAACATATTTATTTACTAAAAATTTTCCTCCACAAATTCTTATTATTCCTTTTTCTAAATTTATATATTGAGAGAATAAGTTTTCTGCATTATTCATTTTCTCAATGCTATCGCCTATATACTCATATAGATTTTTTCCTTCTTCTGTAAGCTCTACTCCATTTTTATTTCTAAAAAATAATTTTCCTCCTAATATTTTTTCTAATTTTTGTATTGACTGTGTAACTGCTGATTGTGATATATATATGTTTTCGGCAGCTTTAGATATGTTTTTGTATTTTACTACTTCACAAAATATTCTATATAATTCTAAATTTGCATTCATATGATAATATTCTCCTTTTCTTTCTCTTAAATAAATCTTATCATTTGGTATTATTTTTTTCAATATATATAGGAAAAAACTACAAATTTATATAATTTGCAGTTTCTTATCTTTATCTTTCATTTTCATCTACTGATGATTCTTGAATGTGATTTTTTAGCCATATATCTCTTTCATAAATTCCATTAATATATTCATCATCATCAATTTCACTTTTATTTTTTTGATTTTCTAAATAGCTTCCAGCATACTTTATACTATATTTTTTTTCTTTTACTTTAGGATGTAATAATTTCTCAATTTCTTCTTCACAACCTTTTAATACAACATCTGGTGCACCCATATCTTTTAATATTTTTAAATTTTTTTCTTTTTCATATAATTTTTTTAGTCTTTCTAAACCTTCTTCAAAACTTTCTGATTCATATACTATTTTTCCATCTTGATAAAATTTTCCTTCATTTTGAGCATCATTTAAATCTATATATTCATTTTCTTTACTTATGATTCTGTATCTTCTACTATTTTTTCCACTTTCAACTACTTCTTTATATTTTAGATATTCATTCTCATCATAAACATCTATATTCATTGCTCCAATTATTCTTCCATCTATTCTTGCAATAATATATTTATCATCTAAAAATCCAAAATCAATCCAATCAAAATCTACATCTGGATATCTTGATTTTATTTCATTCCATAATTTTGTTGCCAAATTAAATCTCATTTGCTCATCTTCGAATATTGTTCCTTCTCCACATATTTTTTGAATCAATTTATTCATATACATACTATCTTCTAAAAAATCACTATATGTATCTTTATCATTTGAAAAGTCTTCATCTAAAATTCTTTTTCTTGTTTTATTATAAATTTTTTCTTTTGCTCTTTGTTGATTTATTCTGTTAATATATTCAATTGGTAATTGTTTTAATTTTTCTTCATCTATTCCTTTTTGCAATTTTTGAGCAATAATTTGGTTTATATATTGCATATAATCAAAGTCTGATTTTTCACTAACTTCACATTCTATAATTCTTTCTAATTCATTAACATTATCCATTAATTCTTCTATATCTATTTCTTCTATTTTTTTTGAATTGCAGTACCCCTTTACATATTCTAATATTATTTCTTGTTTTGCTGCTATAACATCTAAATTTTTAAAATTTATTCTTTCTAAAATAGATTCTTTTCTAAAAGTTTTTAAAAGAATATCAAAATTATATATTAATTTCCAACTATTCATACCATATTTTTCTATTAATTCTTCAATTTCAGGCTCACCATATAAATATGATTTTATCATCTCTTCTCTTGGTATTATTTCTAATATTTTTTGTAAGATGTTTTTTATTTCTTGATATGATTTATTACTTTCGGGATATTTTTGCTCTGTTAAGTATTGTGTCATTGCTTCATTGATTCCAGCTTCTGCTCTGTTGTTTTTAAAGCCTATAAAAACCTTACCATTTGGCATTTTATGTGTTGAAATACAATGTAAAAATTCATGCAAAAATGTTTGATGTTCTTCTTCAGGAGTTCTCTTTTTCAATTTTATACTTTTCAAATCTGAAAAATATTCTCCTACTGTCCTGTTCTCACTATCATCCATAAACTCTATATCACAATTTAAATTTTGTTTTATTCTTTCTAATATTGTTTCTTCAGAGATATATTCTCCATATAATTCTTCTACATCATTTATGGCATTTGTTAAAAATTCTATTGTTGTGTCATTAAATTTTTTTGATTCCAATTTTTGTTTTAATTCTTCTTTATTCATTTCTTATTTTCTTCCTTTTTTATATTTAATTTCATTTTTTGTATTTATTCTCTCTCTTCTTGTGAATTTTGCATATTATCTAAAATTATTTGGACTGATTCTCTTGTTCCTTTTCCTACTTTTTGACTATTAACTGTTTCTTTTAATATTTGTTCAAAATGTGATAAAACTTTTGAGTTATTTTCTAGTACTGCTTCAATATCAAATGACTCTTCTAGAGAATATTGATTTCCTAATATTTTTTTCCATCCTATCATTTCATCCTCTTTACTATCTTCTTGTGCTTTTCTTTCTAACATTTCTTTTCTTTCTTCTGTTAATTGTTCTAAATTTGCTTGTATTTGGTTTTCATATTCATATATATGTAATAATTGATTTTGTAATCTAATTACATATTCATCTAATTCTGTATAATTACCATATGGATTATATCTATATTCTTTCCAAGAAATTAATCCACCTATATTATTATTTTTGGCTTTTGCTAATATTTGTTCTTTTAATGCTCTCCATTCTTCAAATGAAATTAATATGTTTTCACCATTTGAAATAAGTTTTAATTTTTCTTTTCCTCTTTTAAATCTTATTTGTTGTACTTGTTTTAAAAGTTCTGCTTCTTCTTGTTCCATATTTTCTATATAAATTATTTTTTCCGCTATTGCTTGTTCTCCTATTTGAAGTTTGCTACTTTCTTCTAATGCTCTTTCTTTTAGTTCTTCTAATTCTAAAGTTTCTTCATATTCATCTCTTGTATCTACACTTTCTACTTCTTCATCTCTTTCATTTTGTCTTAATTTTCTCGCTATTCTTTCATTTACTTTTTGGCTCTTTCTTCCATAATCACGTGTGTGATCTGGCTTGTCTGATTTTCCTGGATTGTGTGTTTTTAATCCTTGATTTTCAATTATTCTTCCTTTAATTTTTAATCCATTAAATTTACTTTTTCTTTCTTTTAAATATTCTTCCATATTATTCATTTCCTTTCTCGTTTGGTTACATAATTATTTTAACATTATTTTCCTGTTATGTAAAATTAATAGTTTTTATATAAATTATTAGTTTTACTTATATTTGATAGTGTCGATTTCTAAAAGGCAACATGGAAAAAAAAGCTGAGTTAGAAAACTTTAAAAGTTTTCTAACTCAACTTTTGACATAGAGCATTTTCTTATATTAATGTTTCAAATTTTGGGTTTAGTTTTTCTAATAATTTTATATATTTTTCTTTTATATCTTTATAAATTTTTCTAGATGTCTCTTCATCATATAAATGTGATAAGCTATTTCTTGCAAGCATCATGTCTATCCATTCTTCTCCATCTTCTATCAAATGACTTTCAAATGCTCGTCTTAATATTTCTCTTGGACTTCCTATATTTTCTGATATTCCATTATATTCTAAAAAGTCTTTCATTGTTTTCCATGCTAATTCAAATGTAAATTCAAATCTATGTAACACACAATCTATTACTATATCGTTTTCTTCTTGCTTTAATGCTTCTTTTAACCTTTCTGTTGCATTTAATAGGTCTTGTTTTCTTTCTTCAAATCTTCTCATTTTATCTCTACTCCTTCCTTGTCAATATTTTCAACCAATTCTTTCTTAGTAAGTTCTTCAATAAAAACTAAATCTATTTTATGAATAGTATTTATAAGATCAAATTCATTTATTATTCTATATTTATCTTCTGTTTTAATATTTCCTTTTATTGCTATGTCTATATCTGATTCTTTTTTATATTTTCCTCTTGCTCTTGAACCAAATAATATAAATTTATATTGCTTGTTTTTTCGGGCAATATTTAATATTTTATCATATATTTCATCTTTTAAACCATATTTCATTTTCTTTTCCTCATTTATTAATTTATTTCATATTATAACAAATTAAATTTTTCATTTCAAGTGATAAAATATAAATAGCCAAAAAGAGCCTTAATAAACTCTTTTATTTGGGCTCTTTTTTATATAGTAGGAAAGTTCTCCTTGTAGGAGAACTTTCTGTACTAGATAAATATGGCGAGTCTTAGATTTTCTTAAAATTTTCATTTGATAGAAAATCTTAGACTCGCTTTTTTACACATGAAAAAATTGTCTTATTTTATTAAATATTCTTTTTAATATATTTTCTTTATATTCAATTAACTCTGTATGTTCCTCTCTAATGTCTTGAACTTTTTTCTTACTAACAAATACATCTGATTTATATTGTTCTGCTTTATTTTGTTCATTTTTTTGTCTTTCTTCTGCTTGCATTTTTATTATTTTTTCTTTTTGTTCTGCTGTTGATAAATAATCTCTGAATAAATTGAATAAAATTGCTTTTGTTTCTGGTAATAATTCTTGGTCTTTTAATTCTATATCTTCATCTAAGTCAAATTCATATTCATTATTTCTATTTTCTTCTATTGCTTTAATTACTTCTAAAGGTATTTTATTATATTCTTCTTCATCTAATTGCTTTATTATTTCATATACTTCTGTATATGCATTTTTATATTTAGTCATATTGTTCTTTTCCTCCTTCTTTTTACATTAAATTTTTCTATATCAAACATTTCTTCCATAGTGTTTTCCTCTCATTTTCTCTTTCGATTTCTCGACTTTTTACTTCTTTTATTTTAGCATATTGATTATTTTTTTTGAAGTATTTTTACAAAAAAATGGACTTTGCCATAATTTCTTTCGAAAATATGGCAAAATCCAAATACGAATTCAGAAAGTTTTTACATGCAGATTCCGTACTGCTCCTGCACATAATCACAAATTTTAATTCGCTCCTTGCCTGTAAGCCGTGGCTTCCAGTTATCCATGATGTTCAGGATTGCTCTGATTACACATCCACGAGCTTCTCCTTGCAACATCCCAGCCTTGGCCATATCCTTAACATCTCCCACTTCATGTTCGATGCTTTCAATGACCTCTTCTTCTCTTTCGGTAAAGTTATACTTTCGCATAGCTTTTCTCCTTTGTTGTGGCCTGATGTGACATTAATCTCATCAAGCAGTAAAATAACATACATATATAGTATAACACATTATTTACATAATGTCAAACTTTTCTATTTTCCATAATAACTATCTAATAACATTTGTTTAATCTCTGAAACAAGAGGAACTCTAGGATTTGCAGTAGTACATTGATCCTCAAAAGCTCTATCTGCTAGTAAATCAACTTTAGCCAAGAATTCTTTTTCATCAATACCTGCATCTCTAAATGATTTTGGAATATTTAATTCTTCATTCATTTTTCTTACTTCAGCAATTAAAGAATCTACCCCTTCTTCAACTGTATCTGCTTTTAATCCTATCTTTCTAGCAATTGTTGCATATTTTTCATTTGCTATATAATATTCATATTTTGGCCATGATACAAATTTTGTTGGTTCTGTTGCATTATATCTAATTACATAAGGTAATAATATTGCATTAATTCTACCATGTGGTAAATGGAATTCTGCCCCTATTTTGTGAGCCATAGAGTGACATACACCTAAAAATGCGTTTGTAAATGCCATACCAGCAATTGTACTTGCATTGTGCATCTTTTCTCTTGCAGTTTTATTATCTCCATGTTCATAAGCTTCTCTTAAATATTTTACAACTAATTCTGCTGCTTTTTCTGCTAATCCATCTGTATAATCTGATGCCATAACAGAAACATAAGCCTCTAATGCATGTGTTAATACATCCATTCCAGTATCTGCTGTAATTGATTTTGGTAAACTCATAACTAAATCTGGATCAACAATTGCTACATCTGGTGTTAATTCATAATCTGCTAATGGGTATTTTTTATTTTTTACTTTATCTGTAATTACTGCAAATGATGTTACTTCTGAACCTGTTCCAGATGTTGTTGGAATTGCAACCATTTTTGCTTTTGTTCCCATTTTTGGAAATTTATAAGTACGTTTACGAATATCCATGAATTTTAATTTTAATCCTTCTGGATCTGCATCTGGATTTTCATAGAATAACCACATTCCTTTTGCTGCATCTATTGCACTTCCTCCACCTAATGCAATTATTACATCTGGCTTAAAGTTGTTCATTGCAGATAATCCTTTGTTTACAGTTTCAAATGATGGATCTGATTCTACTTCACTAAATATCTCGCAATGTACATGATTTTGTCTTTTTCTAATGTGATATAATATTTTATCAACATATCCAAATTGAACCATTCCTGGATCTGTAACTATAAATGCTCTTTCTATATTTGGCATTTTCTCTAAATATGATATTGAACCAGCTTCAAAATATATTTTTTCAGGTACTTTGAACCATTGCATATTAACTCTCCTTTTTGCTACTCTTTTTATATTAATTAAGTTTACACTTGATACATTTGCTGTTGTTGAGTTGCTTCCATAAGATCCACATCCAAGTGTTAATGATGGCATATTTGTATTATATATGTCTCCTATTGCACCATGTGTTGATGGAGAATTTACAATAATTCTTCCTGCTTTCATTGTTTTTGAAAATTTCAATATTGTTGCTTTATCTTCTGAATGTATTACCGCTGAATGTCCTAATCCACCATATTCTAGCAATTTTTCTGCTTTTGATATTCCATCTTCAGAATCATTTACAATATAATATGTTAATACTGGACTTAATTTTTCTTTAGAGAATGGATATCCTTCTCCAATTCCATCTTCATATACAACTAATACTTTTGTATCTTCAGGTACTTCAAATCCTGCTTCTCTTGCAATTGTTGCTGGACTTTGTCCTGGTACATGTGATTTTAATTTATATCCATTTTGTGAGTCAAACATACTATTTTTTAGTTTTTCTTTTTCTTCTGGATTTACAAAGTAACATCCTGCTTCTCTCATTAATTTTTCAAATTCTTGGTATATATCTTTATCTACTAATACAGCTTGTTCTGATGCACATATCATACCATTATCAAATGATTTTGACATTACTAAATCATTTACTGATGTTTGTAATTTTGCTGTTTTATCTATATAACATGGTACATTTCCAGGACCTACTCCTAATGCTGGTTTTCCACATGAGTATGCTGATTTTACCATTCCTGTTCCACCTGTTGCTAATATTAAACTTACATCAGGATGGTTCATTAATAATTTTGTTGCTAATATTGATGGTTCTTCTACCCATAATATACAATTTTCTGGAGCTCCAGCTTTTACTGCTGCATCTCTTAATATTGTTGCAGCTGAAACACTACATTTTTGTGCAGATGGATGGAAACCAAATACTATTACATTTCTTGTTTTTGCTGCTATTATAGATTTAAACATTGTTGTTGATGTTGGGTTTGTTACTGGTGTTACACCTGCTATTATTCCAACAGGTTCTGCTATTTCTACATAACCATCTTCATCATTTTCTTTTATTATTCCTACTGTTTTTTCATGTTTTATACTATGATATACATATTCTGTTGCAAACATGTTCTTTGTTATTTTGTCTTCATATATTCCTCTTCCAGTTTCTTCAACAGCCATTTTTGCTAATTCCATATGATGCTCTAATCCAGCCATTGACATTGCCTTCGTTATATTATCAACTGTTTCTTGATCTAATTTCATATATTCTTGTGATGCTATTTTTGCTTTTCTCATTAGTTCATCTATCATTTGCTCAACTCTTGCTTCTTCTTCAGGGTTTTGATTTTCCATTTTATCTTTTTTCCTTTCTTCGTCAGTTGCGCTCCTCTGTTCAAGAGCTCAAACTATGGTTGAAAAAGAATTAAATTATAATTATTTTTTAACCGCATGACTCTCTTTTGTTTTATCTTATCCACTATATTATATAATATGTCATTTTTTTGTCAAGAATTTTAAAAAATTTTTATATCAATTGAATTTTATTTTTCATAGTGGTATATTAAATATGTTTAAAATTTCAAAAGAAAAAACATAATAAATATGAAAGGAACGTGAGAAAATATGGCAAATGACAAAAAAGATGATGTTGACATCAATAAAATTTATGGGCATCTATGTAAAATGCCAAAAGAAGAATTTTGTACAAAGTTCAAAATAAAAGAAGGTGGCCTATCTGATGAAGCAATAACATTTAGAAGGCAAAAATATGGTTTGAATGAAGTTACCCAAACAAAACCAAAAAAATGGTATAATTACCTGTTTCATAGTTTATTTACACCTTTTAATAATATATTATTGGCAATATCTTGTGTATTATATTACACAGATGTTTATTTAGCTGAAGACCCTAATTATGCAAATATTATTGTAATTCTCGTTTTAGTTACAATAAGCACTTTATTAGATTTTATATCTTCATATAGATCAAACAAGGCTGCTGAAAAACTAAAACAATTAGTTTCAACTACTGCAACAGTTGTAAGAAATGGTAAAAAAGAAAAAGTACCTTTTAAAGATTTAGTTTTAGGTGATACTATATTACTTTCAGCAGGTGACATGGTTCCAGCTGATTTAAGAATTATTGAATCAAAAGATTTATATGTTGGTCAATCAAGTTTAACTGGTGAATCTGATGCAATAAAAAAACTTGATACTACAGAACTTGATTTTGATACTGATATAGAAAATCTTTCAGATATTGATACAATATGTTTTATGGGAACAAATATTATTAGTGGTAGCGCTAAAGGTATTGTCGTATTAACTGCTGATGATACTTATTTTGGGAAAGTATCTCATACACTAACTTCTGGTAAACCTAAAACAGCATTTCAAAAAGGTATCGAAAATATAAGTAAATTATTAATAAAATTTATGCTAATTTTAATACCTATTGTTTTTATACTTACAGTCCAAAAACATAGTATTATAACATCATTTACATTTGCTGTTGCTATTGCAATTGGTATTACACCTCTTCTATTACCTGTTATACTTTCATCTAGTTTATCAAAAGGTGCTTTACGAATGTCAAAAAAGAAAACAATTGTAAAAAAGCTTGATTCAATTCAAAGTTTTGGTGCAATGAATATTTTATGTACAGATAAAACTGGTACATTAACTGAAGATAAAATTGTTCTTGAAAAATATCTTGATATTAATGGAAATGAAGATATGAGAACTTTAAAACATGCTTTTTTGAATAGCTATTTTCAGACTGGATTAAAGAGTAATATTGATGAAGCTGTTATAAATCATATAAATGAACATGGTTTAAGTGAATTATCAGAAAAATATACAAAAATTGATGAAATTCCTTTTGATTTTGCAAGACGTCGTCTTTCTATTATAGTTAGTGATGGTCAAAAAACTCAAATGATTACAAAAGGTGCTGTCGAAGAAATTTTAAGTATTTCTACAATGGTTGATTATCAAGGTAATATATCTCCTATAACAAATGCAATTAAAGAAAATATCAAAAAGATTACTAAAGATTTAAACAAACAGGGGCTTCGTGTTGTTGCTGTTTGTCAAAAAAATAATTTAGAAAAAACTTCTGAATTTACAGTATCAGATGAAAAAAATATGGTTTTAATTGGTTTTATAGGATTTCTTGATCCTCCAAAAGAAAGTGCTAAATCATCAATTGAAAAACTTAATAAAAATGGAATTAGAGTTATTGTTTTAACTGGTGATAATGTTGAAGTTACAAAATGTATTTGTGATAAAGTTGGTATTAAATCACCAAAAATTGTTATTGGAAGTCAAATTGATAAATTACAAGATATTGCTTTAAAAAGATTATTGAAAAAGACAAATATTTTTGCAAAACTTTCTCCTATTCAAAAAGCTCGTATTGTAAGACTTTTAAGAGATAGTGGAAATGTTGTTGGATATATGGGTGATGGTATAAATGATAGTCCTTCACTTATAAATTCTGATGTTGGTATTTCTGTTGATACAGCTGTTGATATTGCAAAAGAATCTGCAGATATTATTTTACTTGAGAAAGATTTACATGTTTTACTTGATGGTGTGAAAGAAGGTCGTCATACTTATGCAAATTTAATGAAATATATTAAACTTGCTGCAAGCTTTAACTTTGGCGAGGTTATGTCTGTAATTATCGCAAGTGTTATTCTTCCATTTTTACCAGAAACACCAATTCAACTTTTAGTTGAGGGATTATTATATGATTTCGGTCAATTGACTTTGCCTTTAGATAATGTTGATGAAGAATATTTGAGAAAACCTAAAAAGTTTGATGTAAAGAGTTTAAAACATTTTATGCTATTTATGGGTCCACTTAGTTCATGTTTTGATTTACTAGTTTTTGCTTTAGTTTGGTTTACTTATGATATTCATGAACCTGCAATTTTCCAAACTATTTGGTTTATTTATAGTATTGTTTCAAACCTTGTTGGAATGCATGTTATTAGAACTGCTAAGATTCCTTTTAAAGAGAGTCATGCTTCAAAAGCTGTTTACTTTTCATCAATTTCAATTTGTATTATTGCTATGATTATACCTTTTACTTTTATAGGTCGTGCAATTGGTCTTACTGCTCTTGCTACTAAAGATTTCTTAGTTATTATTGGTGTTCCAATATTGTATTGCTTTGTTGCAGTTATTGCTAAAAAGATTTATATTAAGAAATATGGTGAATGGATTTAAAAAATTAAAGACGGAATATTTTTATTCCGCCTTTTCTTCACATATCTCAAAATCAATTTGTCTCAACAACTTATTAGCATTAACAACTCTAATTTTAACCTTATCTCCAATTTGATAAACCTTTCCAGTATGTTCACCAATAGCTTGTCTCTTTTCTTCATTATAAATAAAATATTCATCACCTAATTTTTCATAACGAATTAAACCTTCAACAGTATTATCAAGTTCAACAAATATTCCAAAATTAGTAACAGATGATACAATTCCTTCATATTCTTCACCAATTTTACTTTCCATGAATTCTGCTTTCTTAATATCTTCTGCTTCTCTTTCTACCTTTGTTGCAACTCTTTCTCTTTCAGAACAATTTTCAGCTCTCTTTTCTGCTCTTTTCTCATATTTTTTAATCCAAAAATCATTTACTAAATAATCATTATCTAGATATTTTGATATTATTCTGTGTATAAATAAATCTGGATATCTTCTTATTGGTGATGTAAAATGACAATAATATTTACTTGCAATTCCAAAATGTCCTTTATTTTCCGCTTCGTATTTTGCAACTCTTAAAGTTCTTAATATTATATTTGATACTACCTTTTCTTCATCTTTTCCTTTTACATCTTCAAGAATCTTTGCAAATTCATTTGGATAAATAATTTCTTCTTTTGAAATTTTTATTTTATATCCAAAATTATATAATGATTTATTTAATTCTTTTACTTTATCAACATCTGGTGCTTCATGGTTTCTATATATAAATGGTGATTGTAACCAATAAAATTTTTCAGCAACTGTTTCATTTGCAATTAGCATAAATTGTTCAATTATTTCATTTGCAAAATATGTTTCATATTTTTTTACATCTATTGCAATACCATTTTCATCAAGTATTATTTTACTTTCTGGAATTTCAAGATTCAAATATCCATTTTCTTTTCTTTTTGATTTTAATATATTGGCTAATTCTGCCATTAAATCAAAATATGAAATATATTTTTCATATCTTTTTAATACTGTTTCATCAGATCTATCTAATATTTTTTGTACATCTGTATAGCACATTCTTTCTGTTACACGTATTACACCTTTATATATGTCTGATGATACTATTTTGGCTTTTGGAGTTATTTCCATTGAACATGATAATGTATATCTATCTTCACCTGCATTTAAACTACATATTCCATTTGATAATTCTCTTGGAAGCATTGGGATTACTCTTCCTAACATATAAATACTTGTTCCTCTTAAATATGCTTCTTTATCAAGTTCTGTTTTTTCTCTTACATAATGACTTACATCTGCAATATGAACATCTAATTTATAATTACCATTTTCTAATTTTTCTACATGTATTGCATCATCTAAATCTTTTGCATCTTCACCATCAATTGTAAATATTATATCATTACGTAAATCTCTCCTTCTTGGTAAATCTGATGGATCAATTTTATCTCCATAAGCTTTTGCTTCTGCAATAACTTCATTTGGAAATTCATATGGAAGTTCATATTGTTTTATTAATGATAACATGTCAACACCTGCTTCATTAATTCCACCTAATACTTCAATAACTTTTCCTTCTGCATTTTTTCCTTTTTCAGGATATTTTAAAATCTGTACTAATACTTTCTTCTTATCTCTTGCTTTTCCCCAATTAGCTTTTGATATAAATATATCTGTTCCAAAATTCTTGTCGTCTGGAACTACAAATGCAAAATTCCTACTTTTTTGAAATGTTCCAACTACTGTATCTTTTTCATGTCTTACTATTTTTATTATTTTTCCTTCTTGCTTTTTATCTCCTTCTTTTTCTGCTATTATTTTAATTGATACAGTATCTCCATTTAAGGCATTTTTAGAGTTTTCTCTTGATATATATATTTCATCTTCTTGGTTTTCTATTTTTACAAATCCAAATCCTTTTTGATTTTTTCTATATGTTCCAATTATTTCTTCTTTGCTCATTTTTCCTCCTAAATTATGATTTAATATATAAAAGAAAGCAGTTCTAGTGAACCGCTTTTGTTAATTTATGCTATGTAAATTATAGAAAGTGCTATTGTAACTATTACAAATGCTATTCCTAATATAATAGTCCATTTTTTTTGCATTCCTTCTTTTGTTCTGCCTTTATTTTTCTCAAAAAAGTTATTTGTAGATGAACCTGTTATTGTTGATGATAATCCTGCATCATCTTTTGATTGTATCATGGCTAATATTGTTAATGCTAAACAAATTATTAAATCTACTACAACTAATATTATTTTTACTACTTGCATTTAGTATTCCTCCTAACGGTTTAATTATTCATATTTATAATACTAGAACATTTTAACATATATTTCCTAGAAAATCAATGCTAATAAATTAAAAACTGCAACTTTTAACATAATTTTTATAAATAAACTAGTGTTTATAGCTATAATTCCACTTTTATTTATTTCTTTAAAACCATTTGTTATATTTCTAATTTCTTCATTATTAGATATTTGTTTTTCTTGTAAATATTCTTTGGCTAAATATTCTGCTTTTATCATTGCATCATTTTCTAAAAATATTCTTATAGCATAATAAATAAAACTAAATATTAATAATATATTAGAATATACTAATTTATTTGGCAATTTATTTAAAATTACTAATATACATATTATTACAAAATATAATAAATATATATTTGAAAATATAAAATTGAAAATCAACATTTTTCTATCTTGTATGGAATGTAAACATTCATGTGCAATTGTTTGAATTCTTGTAAAACTTCCATGTGTATTTCCTATATAAATTTTGTCTTGTAATGCAACATATAATGTTGATTCAGAATCTTTATTTTCTTCTATCTTAGTTTTTGTATTTTCTAATTTTAATAATATTTCTTTACACATCTCAGTATTATCTGGATATTTTTCTGATATTTCATTTAATTCTTTATCTGTCGCTATTTTATTCATTTTCTTAATATTAATTGGCATTAATATTATCACTATTATAATCGCAATTATTGCTGTTATTATAATTACTTCCATATAAAATTATTTCCTTTCAATAATATTTATATTTTTCTATATAGCTAAAATATAATATCCATATCTTGTTGAACTATCAATAATTTCATGTGAATTTATTTCATCTATTGGACTAATATAATAAATATATTCTGGATGTTCTCTTTTTACTTTTTCCAATTCTTCTACATCAGCTTTTGTAAAAATAAATTTTATTACTGCTTTCTTAGGTTCTGTTACCTTTGTAAAATCAGGAGCATTTCCTAATGCTACATCTATTACCATTTTTAAGAAATCATATCCTGTGGAAATTTGTACTAAATCTGATCCTATACAATCTCCACCCATTCTTGCACCTATTTCTATTATTTTTACTTCACCTTCTGGTGTTATTTTAAATTCTGCATGTGATGCACTATTTTCTATTTTTAAACTTTTTAAACCTGCAAATACTTCTTTTTTTACTTTTTCTTGCATTTCATAACTTAATCCTGCTGGTTCAGTATGCCCTGTTTCTATAAAATGTGGTGCACCAGTTGTTTGTTTTCTTGTTATTGTTAATAAAGTATGTTTTCCTTTATATGTAATTCCTTCTGCACTAAATTCTTCTCCATCAATATATTCTTCTACAATTGCCTTTTTTTCAAATGATACTTCTATTGCTTCATTTATTGCTTTTTTTAATTTTTCAACATCATTTAAGTCTTCAATTTTAGTAATTGACCTACTTCCAGATCTATCTGTTGGTTTTACTATTACTGGTGCTTTCATTTCTTTTATTTTTGATAATTCATTAACATTTGATATTTCAAAAAACTTAGGTACTGATACACCATTTTTTTGAAATGCTTTTCTCATTTCATATTTATTTGTTGAAATATTAGTACATTCTAAGCTATTTCCAGCAAGTCCTAATTTTTCTGCTAAATAATTTACTGTTAGTGTAGCTAAATCAGATGCAACAGAAGTAACAGCATCTGGTTTTATTTCTTTACATTTTTCTAATATTTCATCTTTTTCTACTATACTGATTGGATAAAAGTAATCTGCAAATTCTGCTCCAACAGCTCCATCTGCCCAAGCAAAAACATGTGTTTCATATCCTAATTGTTTAGCTTTTTTTATTAATGGCATCTGAAAATTATTTGCACCTATTATTACAATTTTTTTCATTTGAAGAACTTCCTCTCTATAACTTTTTTCAATATAATTATTTTACTTCATTTTTATAGAATTCTTTTATATCTTTTATTACTTCATCTTGTTCTGATTTTGTTAATCCATAATACATTGGTAATCTAACTAATTTTTCACTTTCTGATGTTGTATATTCATCTTTTCCATAAAATTCTCCAAATCTTTTTCCAGCTGGTGAATCATGTAATGGTATATAATGAAATACCGCTTGAACTCCATTATCTTTTAGATATTTTATTAATTTTGTTCTTTCATCTAAACTCTTTGTTTTTATAAAAAACATATGTGCATTATTTGTACTATATTCAGGTATTGATTCAGTTTTTATATATCCTTTTTTACTTAAATCTTCTAAATTTTTCTTATAATAGTTCCATGAATCTACTCTTGCATTATTTATTTCTTCAGCTTTTTCTAATTGAGGATATAAATAAGCACAGTTTAATTCACTTGGTAAATATGATGAGCCATAGTCAACCCATGTATATTTATCGATTTCGCCTCTAAAGAATTTATTTCTATTTGTTCCTTTTTCTCTTATTATTTCTGCTCTTTCAATTAATTCTGGGTCATTTATTACAATAGCTCCACCTTCACCCATACTATAATTTTTGGTTTCATGGAAACTATAACATCCTATATCTCCTATTGTTCCAAGATATTTATCTTTATATTTTGCCATAAAACCTTGTGCAGCATCTTCTACAACTTTTAAATTATGTTCTTTAGCAATTTTCATTATTTTGTCCATGTCTGGTGAAACTCCTGCATAATGTACAACTACAATTGCTTTTGTCTTCTCATTGATTGCATCTTTAATCTTTTCTTCATCTATATCCATTGTATCTGGATTTACATCAACAAATATAACTTTTGCCCCTACCATTACAAATGCATCTGCTGTTGATACAAAAGTATATGATGGCATTATTACTTCATCACCTGGCTTTAAATTTAATAATAGAGCTGCCATTTCCAATGCAGATGTACAAGATGTAGTTAATAATACTTTATTAGCATTAAATTTTTTCTCCATCCATTCACTACATTTCTTAGTAAATGCTCCGTCTCCACATATTTTCCTATTTTCTGCAGCCTTTCTTACACAATCAACTGATTCTTTAATATAAATTGGCACATTAAAACCTATCATTTTTACCCTCTTCTTTCTATTTTCCTTTATAAGTTGGTATTATATATGAAAATAATGCTTTAAATGATATTACTATTATTAGAGCAATTATAATTCCAACAATAATATTTCTTATTTTCTTATTTTTAACAATTTTGTCTAGAATTGTTTTAATTCCATTTACTAAAAAATATGTAAATGGTACTATAATTCCCATAATATATCTTCCTTGTGGTTGAAAATCACTAAAATACGAATATACCGCACTTAGTCCAATTGGTATTATTATTGATAATACCAATATATAGTTTAAAAGATATTTATTTTTTTCTTCTTTTTTGTATATAAATAAATCTTTGAAATTTATTAAGCATCCTATTCCACCAATTAACCATATTGCAAAATAACAATAATATATTTTTGGAGACATTATTATTGAATGATATCCAAAAATTCCAACAAAACTAATTATAGTAGTTTTTAACCACTTTTCTTTAAAAAGCATTTCAATAAATGTTTTTCCTTGTTTTTGAATTGTCATCCTTGTTGATGGCTTATACTCATCTAATGCATATTTATCTCCACATTCATTTTGTATTCCTATACCTAAAAAGTCTCCATTGTATAATACTGCATTTCTAATGAACCACCATCCTGCGAACATGAATGCAATTAATCCAACTATTAAAACTTTTTGCCATATTTCTTTACATTTCATTTTATTAGAAATTACTGATATTAAGCATAAAATTATACTGCATAATATATATCCATATGCATTATAATATGTAAGTGCACAAAAGCCAATTGCTAAACCTAATAAAATGCAATGTTTTGTTTTCCAATTACTCTCTAATCCTAAAATCCATAAATATATTATCATTGTTGTTGCTAACACTGCTGTTGAATCATTATTTATATATGATGCTAGAAATGCCGTTATTGGTTGAAATGCAATTAATCCAACAAATAACATCTTATATATTGTTTGATTTTTAAATAATTTATCTGCTATCTTTATTACAAAATATATTGCTAATGTCATACTTATAGTACTTACAAGCCTTGCCGCAACTACTAGTGAAAATTGATTCATTGTAAAAATAGAAGCTATTTTCATAAATATTGTACTAATCATATATGTAAAAATCGGCTGAAATGCATATGAAATTCCCCATATTGGATTACGTATACTTGGATCATCGCCTCTTGGTAATTTATTATTTTCAAACATATATTTACATATATCCCATTTCATATATTCATCTGGACATGAATCATATGGTTGTGAAACTGTCCAAATTGAATAATAGCAAAATAATAATATCAAGAATAATAACATTATTATTTTTTTATTTTTTTCAAGAAAGTTATTAATATTAACTTTGTATTTTTTTATTTCATTTGTCATCTTGCTCTTTTTCCCCTTTTTCAACTTTCTCAATTATATATGGTGGTCGTTTTCTTGCTGCATCATATGTTCTCCATAAATATTCTCCTATAACACCTATTGAAAGCATAATTATGCCAAATCCCATAAGCATAATCATTACAAGTGATGTATATCCTTCAACATCTATTTTTCCAGTTATTTTTTGACAAACTATAACAATTAATAAAATTAATGATAATAATGATGTTAAAAATCCTGCAGTTGTTATCATTTTTACTGGAAAATATGAAAAACTTAATAATGAGTCATATACTAATTTTATTTTTTTAGATAATGTCCATCTTGACTTTCCTATTTCTCTTTTCTTTCTTACATATGGAATAGTTGTTGTTTCAAAACCTGCCCATAATATTTGGCTCATTAATGATGTGTTTTTTTCTTGCATTTTTACTAACAAATTTATAACTTGTCTATCTATTAAAAATGAATCAAATCCACCTTTTGGCATATTATGTAATGCTAATTTTCTCATTAAAAATGCATATAAATTTGAAAACATTTTTTGTGTTAGTGGTTCTTCTCTATCAGCTCTTGTTGCTAACACAACTTTATATCCTTCATCATATTTTTTTATCATATCTAATATCATTTCAGATGGTTCTTGTAAATCTGCTGCTTTTCTTATTGCACAATCTCCTGTGCATTGTGATAGCCCTGCTAATATTGCTGAATGTTCACCAAAATTTCTTGATAATCTTATTGTTTTTATATTTGAATCTATTTTTGCCAATTCTCTCATTACAGAATATGAATCATCTTTTGACCCATCATCTACAAATATTAATTCATATTCTCTATCTAATTTTGATAGTACTTTTTCTTTTAAATCAGCATATAATGGTAACAAATTATCATGGTTATAATATACTGGCACTACTATTGATATTTTTTTCATTTTTTCTTTTCCTTCCCCCTATTTCGTAGATATTTTACCACAATATTTTTATTAAATCAATGTTTTATTTATTAAGATTCTCCTTAATATTATCTATGCTTTCATTTAATTTTGATGTACAATATGGACATCTGTCTGCCTTAATATTTATTTTGTTATAACAATGTGGACAAATTTTGGTTGTTTCTTCTTTTGGTTCTTCTGGCTTTTCTCCTATTTTAGCTATTTTATTCATAACTTTTACTAACATAAATATTACAAATGCCATTATTAAAAAGTTTATTATGTCTGTTAAAAATGCACCATATGTTAATTTTAATTTTCCAATTTCTAATACCCACTCTGAAAAATTTACTCCTCCAAAACAACCTAATATTGGTGATATTATATTACTTGTGAATGATGTTACTACACTCTGGAATGCTCCTCCTATTAATACTCCAACAGCTAAGTCTAAAACATTTCCTCTTAATGCAAATTCTTTAAATTCTTTTAAAAATTTTCCCTGTTTTTTCTTTGCTTTTTCTATTACTTCTTTTGCTTCTTTTATTTTTTCTTCATTTTCTTTTTTCATTTTCTCTCCTCCATTCACCATTATTATAATACATTTTCCTTTGTATATCAATAGAAAATTGGCAGTATCTTACAATTAACACAAAAAAATGCAAATAATAATATTTGCATTTTTATTTTTTTGCAACAATTACAGGCACTTCCATTTCCTCTTTAGTTAAACCACAATGTGTAGATTTCTTTAATGGCTTTCCAGGTGCTAAATATGTTTCTAAATTTATCATACTATCACCTATAGATATAGCAATATAATCTCCTAAAAATTCATCAACTTTTCTATGTTTCTTACCAAATCCTAAAAAGTTTTTATTTAAAAATTCTTCTTTAGTCATTAGCCAAAATTCTTTTTCAAATTTTTCATTAAATCTTCTTTCAAATTCTTTTTTCATATCATTTTTTATCCAAAATGTTAAACATCTTGCCTCTAATGATGGTGGCATTAAGAAACATTCTTGTAAATCTTCATAATCTAATATTGTATGAGGATTTTTTATGTTTTTATGTCCATGGTCTGCTGAAATTATAACAATTGTATCATCTGAAAGTTTTTGGCACATCTGTTCAATCTTACTTTCAGTTTCTTTTATAAAATCTGCTGCCTCTACAGAATCTGTTCCATATTTGTGCAATAGACCATCTGGTTTGTCTGAATATGCCATTATAAACTTTTCATCAGGATTATCACTCAACATTAGTATATTATCAACTATTTCATCAATAGAATCTGCTTTTATTGTTCTTTTTGATCTTCTATCTGAATAAGATGGCATTATTTCATATGCTTTTATTCTAGATTTTTCTTCAATTTGTTCGAAAATAGTTTTATAATTTACTACTTCTTTAAACACATCCATTTTTGCATCTTTAATAGATTCATGTTTATATGATTCAATATGTGCTAACATATCAATTGCTCTTCCATATTCTTTAAAATATTGAGACCATGCAATCCATCCAGTCTCATATGGTGGTTTTCCAGAATAATATGTTGTTAAAGCTGCTGTTGTTGTTGATGGATATACTGATGTTACTTTTTTTAATTCGTTTTTCTTAAAAAATCCATTTGGCGAAATTGGTGTTAATACATGTTCTCCCATTCCATCTAAAACAATAAAAATAATATTTCTATACCTTTTTTGTAAAACTTCATCAAGTTCTTTTAAACTCTTATGTTTTGTTTCAACATTATAATATTTTAATATTGATGTTATTGTATTAAGTATACAATTTTCATAATTTGGTAATACTATATTTTCCATAATCTTATTAAATTCTTTTCATCTCCCTCATTTTAGTCCAACTCTCTGGGTCATTAATTACTTCTTTTGCTATTTCATCTAAGTCTAAATTTGATATGTCTTCAATTAGTTTTTCTATTATTTCTAATGATAATATATGTAATTTTCCTTCTTTAAAGAAAACAGATTCTTTTATTTTTTCTGGTAATTTTACATCATATTTTTCTATCAAATAATTATTTAATATGTCATAATCATTATAAATATCTTTTGAAAATGTGTCTATATATCTATTATAAAACAAATAATCTGTTAATAAATGCAAAAAATATCCTCTGTTAAAACTATTGTCTATTTTATTGTTTTCTAAAAATTTATATAAATTAGATTTAGAACTTTTTTCACCATAATGTGTTAATGATTTATCTTTAACACTATCTGGGAATATTATTCCATCTATAAATTCATTATATTTTTCATTTTTTTTATTCTTTTTTAAGTATTCTTCAGCAACTGCTAAATGTATTACATATCCTGGCATCTAAAAATCTCCTTTTATTTTAATATAGTATAGGGATGGAACTCTCCATCCCTATATTGACTTATTTCTTCTCGGCCTCTTTATGGATTTTTTCAAGTTCTGCTCTATAGAAAGACGAACTTCTCGTTTTCATTACTTCTTCAGGTCTATCTGTGTAAATGAAACGAATATTGTCTGGATTTTGGTCATTTTCCTGTCCCATACAATCAGAACCAAGGAAAACAACATCAATAGGGCTTCCTACCAATCTTTGAATTTCTTGATTTGCCACCCGCTTATCACGAGTATCAACAAAAATCACATAGTCAACCATCTCCAAGTTTTGGATCACCGTTTTTCTGAGTTCTTGTTCTTGATATGTTTTCTTTCCTTTAGTTTCAAAGACATTTTTATCCGTCTTTACACCAACTACAAGAATATCACACATTCTTCTACAAAAACTCAAATGTTCTAAATGCCCTTCATGCAAAATGTCATAAGTTCCAGGAGCATATCCAACATGATACAATTTTGTTCCTTCAACTTCGTTTATTTTTCGCTGATTTTTTTTGATTTCGCACTCAAAAGAATCAACAGGAAAAGTAAAATCAACACCTTTGAATGCAGATGCAAGTTTTTCTCTTTCCTCATACGGTCTTAAAGGCATTCTACCATAGATTTGGGTAAACATTCGATCAGTATATACGCCAATTCCAAATGTCGCATACTTCTTCCGAAGTTCATTTAATTTATTCATGAACTCTACGGTAATAATTTCTACACCATCATACAAGTATCCAACAAATTCCATAATGCTGTTCCTCCTAAAAATGTAATGTAGCTATTATAATATATTTTTTGAAATTTTTCAATATCTTATAAAATTTTATTTTTAATTATTATCTTATCTTTTCATTTACATACAATAAAAAAAGTGTTAATATACTGATTAAGGAGATTTTCTATGATAGATTTACATATGCACTCAACTTATTCAGATGGCACTGAAAGTTGTAGTACAATTTTAAAAAAATGCCAAAACAAAAACTTAGATTTTATTTCAATAACAGATCATAATACTGCTTTGGGATATGAAGAATTGGAAGATAAAAATATTTCTTCACTTTTTAATGGCCATATTATTCCTGGAATAGAACTTAATACAAAAGTTTTAAATATTCCTATAGAAATTCTAGGCTATGGTATTGATTACAAAAAAATGAATGAGCTTGTAAAAAAAATATATATTCCTGCTGAGGAAAGAAATAAAATTGAAGTAAAAAGATTATATGACAAATGCATTAATGCTGGAATTATTCTAGATAAACATTGTTTAGAAAACTATTTACCAGATATGTTTGCATCAATATTTTTTCATAAAGAAATAACCAAACATAAAGAAAATAAAAAGTTATTATCTGAAGACGCTTGGAATTCTAGTAAAATATTTTATAGGCAATATATGTCTGACCCAAAAACAAAATTATATGTTGAAATGGATGATCTTGTACCAGATTTTGAAACTGCATGTAATTTAGTTAGAACAGCTGGAGGCTTAGTATTCATTCCTCACATTTATGAATATAAAAAAAATTCAGAAACTATTTTAAAATACATTTTGCAAAATTATAAAATTGATGGAATTGAATGTTATTATACAACATTTACAGAAGCGCAACATAAAAAATTACTGAATATTTGTAAAGAACATAATTTATTTATTTCTGGTGGTAGTGATTTTCATGGTACTATAAGACCAGATGTAGATATCGGTATTGGACACGGAAATATGCAAATTCCTAATGAAATATTAGATTCTTGGAAAAATAAAATTAGATATTTACAATAAAAAATGCAAATAGTAATATTTGCATTTTTTATAATAACATTTTCATATCCATTATATTTCAAAAATATCATTTGTAACTTTTCTTATATATTCAACATCATCCATATGCATTAAATATACTCTTGTTCCATTTTCTTGTATTTCTTTTAATTCATCTTTAATTTCATCTATTTTTAAATGTGCTCCTCCATATCTTGAAACATCTACATAAAATTCATCTACATCTTTCAAATATGGTTTAAATGGTTCAAGAGTATTAGTATCTCCTGTATAAATAATTTTTCTCGAATTTATGTTTAATTCAAAACCATATGAGTCTAAATATTTTACATGTTCTGTTTTTATAAATTTTATATATTCATTTTCCTTTTTTAAAATATATGCGTCCTCAGGAGTCCCTGTTATATCTAAAAATTCTTTTATTCTTTTACAATTTGTAATTACATTTATTTTTTTATTATATATAAAATATAAATATAATATAAATTGACTTAATGTTCCTGCATGGTCATTATGTAAATGTGTTATTATTACATTTATTTCATCATATTTATTAAAATCAAATTTTTCTTTTAACTGTGAAAATACTGTAAAACCACAATCTATTAAAAAAAATTTATTTTCATGTTCTATATATGTAGAATTATTCTCTTTTCCAAATCCTGAGTCTCTTCCTAAAAATCTTAAAGTTTGTTCCTTCATATCTCTTCCTCCATTTTTTTATTATTATATTACATTTTTTATTAAATATCAATACAAACATGAAAATAGGGGAGCATATGCTCCCCTACTTCACCAAAGTAGATTACTCTTCCATTTTGAGCAGTTCTTTGACCGCCAATTTAATCTGTCCAGGCAAACTGTTTTCAATGATGGCTTTCTGTAATACTTCCGGATGAGCAACCTGGCACTCAGCAAAGTACTCCTCAATGAGGATTCTCTTAAACTTACGCCGAGGCTGCCAACCTTCCATCATGTAGTAAAGCACATACAGTGCTTCCATAGAAATCAACGGGACGTTAAGTTCCATTACCTCCTGCCAGTCAATTTCACTACTATCATATTGGTAGTAATAGGTCGTATTGAAAGTCAAGAGCCGGAAACCAGAAATGATGTCAATATCAACCCGACCTAATTGGTAGTGGAGATAAACGTCACTTTCACAGAATCCGTTTCCTCCAGTCTGAATTAAATCTGCCCCCATTTTTCTCATTTCCGCTTTAATTTTATCGATGTCTTTGATATCGACAATAAGATCAAGATCATGGAAATCATCCACAATCCCACGGCAGAATAAATTCATCGAACAGCCTAATGCCCAATGAATATTCTTTTCGTTAAACTTTTTCACTAATTGAACAAAAATTTCTTTGCGATCATTGTACTCTCTGTCTTCCTGCAGACACACCAAATTGTTCCGTGCCTGTTCAGAATATGTTGTGCATTTCTTCATAAGAGCCCTCCTTTGGCTTCTTCAAAAAGAATTTAATACTATTATTTTAACACATTTTAGTTTACTTGTCAATGAAAAAGAGTAAAACCAACCGTTCTACTCTTATTCATGTCTTCTATCAGTTGCATAACTACTTCCAACAATTGATTTTGCAATATGTTTAACTTGTGCTCCAACTTCACCAATTTCTAATATATTAGCAAATCTATTTTTATCGGCAATTACCGCTCCTATAGAAATAGATGTTAAAGCAAACTGTTCTATAATTCCCTTTCTATTTGCAACCTCTATATAACCTTTTTCTAAATCTTCTTCTGTAAAAAACTTTGTTACACCTTCATCAAAATTCGCTATTATTAGTTGACATATTTTATCTATATCTAATGATGGAACAATCGCTATAAAATCATCACCACCTATATGTCCTACAAAATAATTTTCCTTAAATTGTTCATGTATACACTTTAATATTGTATTTGCTGTATACTCTATTATTTGATCACCTTTTAAAAATCCATATACATCATTATATGCTTTAAAATTATCTAAATCTAAGTACAATACGGAAAATTCTTCTGAATTAGTAATCCTTTTCTTTAATTCTGCATGAATTTGTACATTTCCTGGAAGACCTGTTAATGGGCTTATTCTTCTATTCATTTTTAATAATCTATCTAAATTTTTTATAGTGTAATACATATATTCAGTATCAACTGGCTTTTTTATATAATACTCTACAGATTGTTCTAATACATCTAATTTATGATATTTATCTGTATTTGAAGAAACTACTATTATAGGTGTTATTTGATTATCTTCA
This sequence comes from uncultured Clostridia bacterium, assembly GCA_934141555.1. Lineage (GTDB taxonomy): Bacteria > Bacillota > Clostridia > TANB77 > CAG-508 > CAG-269. Next base: position 31,816 of record CAKPCK010000002.1, read on the forward strand.
TCTGTTCTTATTTGTTTGCACAAAGTTACAATATCTCTATCTATTGAGTCTTCATTTACTATTATTAGAAATGGTATATTTTTTAATGTTATATCTATTTGTTCTGTTTTTACACCAATAAATTTAAATTCCTTGTCATTTTTAAATAACTCTTTAAATACTGGTATTGATGATTCGTCATCATCTATTACATATATATCTTGTGCCATATAACTTTTCCTCTTTCTTTTACTACTTTTATTGATTTAGTGGACAACTTTTCTTTGAATTACTAGATAGATTTTCATTTGATGCTTCTACAATCAATTTATTAGCTGAATTGTTTTGCAATTCTAATTCTGTTGTATACTCACTAGAATTTACTGTTGTATTTATTTTCTCTTCGTCATTTAATGTAATTTTTACATTTTTTAATGTTGTCTCATCTGTTATATTTATTAAATAATATATTTTTCCATCGTCTTTTCTTATTGCTTGAACTACTATTTTTGGTGCTGTTGCTCCTATTACTACTTGAGTCTTTTCTGTTGGAGTTCCATCTTCATCTAAAACAACAATCTTTAATGTATGTTTTCCTTTTGGTGTCGCAATGTCGCCTACATAACTTGTTGAATTAACATTTATTGATGTTTCTTCGCCTCCATCCCAATTGTATGTTATATTTTTTATATTTTTAACAGATTTTACTTCTAGATTTACACCATTATCTACATTTTTTAAGGTAATTTCTGCTAAATTACCAATTGTATATTCATGCTCATATTCTACAATATTATTATTTTCATCAATTGCTTTTACTATTATTTTATTTTCTCCTGCACTAAGTTTTATATTTTTATTAATAGTTTTTTGGTTATTACCATTAACAACAATTTCATCTTCATTATTCAATTTATATGAAACTTGTGCAATTCCTTTTTGATGTTTAACAATTACATCTACTGAATTATCTTCCTCATTAAGACTAAAATCAATTGTTGGTCTTGCTGATTCTTCAACAAATCTATTTATTTTATTTTTTGCAAATATACTTCCTGCAATAATACATATTCCTAAAATTAGTATACTGATTGAAAAAAATATTACTATTTTGTTTATTTCTATTGCTGATTTTTCCTTATAAACTTTTTGTTTGGGTTGCTTATTATAATTTCCATAATTTATACTATTATTTCTAAATTGTTCATCACCTGTATCCAATATTTGATTCATATCTTCACCTCATGTTTTTTCTATTTATAATTTGAATTATACCATATTGATTTTTAGTTGTAAATAGTAAGAAATAATAAAAATTACATCTTTCAATCATGAAAAAGCTAGGTAATTCAATAAGTAATTACCTAACTTTTATTTTATTGTTCTAGCATTGGATTAATTTCATTTTTAATATTTTCTTTCATTATATCACAACTATGATCAAATTTTGCTTGATCTTCTTTATTAAGTTTTAATTCTAATATTTCTTTTACACCATTTTTATTTATTATTGCTGGAACTCCTATATATAAACCTTCTTGTCCATATTCTCCATTTTGATATGTTGAAACTGTTAAAATTGCATTTTCATCATTTAGAACTGCTTTTACTAATCTATTTAACGCCATTCCTATTCCATAATATGTTGCTCTCTTTTTATCTATTATTTCATATGCAGCTTTCCATACTCCATCATGTATTTTCTTTAAGTCTTCCATTGGATGATTATTATCTTCCATTATATCAATCATTTTTTTACATCCAACATAACAATGTTCCCAAGGAACAAATGATGAATCTCCATGTTCTCCTAAGATATATGCATGTACATTTTTACTTGAAACATCTAAATATTCTGCAATTAAATATCTTAAACGTGCTGTATCTAATACTGTTCCAGATCCTATTACTCTTGATGTTGGTAATCCTGAAACTTTTGAAACAACATATGACATCAAATCTACTGGATTACTTGCAATTATAAACACTCCATTAAATCCACTTGCCATTACTTGTTCTGTTATTTCTTTTACTATTTTTGTGTTTGCTACTGCTAATTCTAATCTAGATTGTCCTGGTTTTTGTGGTAATCCAGCTGTTATAACAACTACATTAGCATCTTTACATTCAGAATAATCTCCTGCTTTTATTGTCATTTTTTGTGGGGCATATGGTAATCCATGTGATAAATCCATTTCCTCACCTTTTGCTTTATCTTTTAATACATCTATTAGTACAAGTTCATCTACTCCTCCTTGGTTTAGCATTGCATATGCCATACTCATTCCAACAAAACCTGTTCCTACTAATACTACTTTTTTATTTGTATCCATAAAAATCACATTCCTTTCCCACTGTTTTTTTGAACATTATAATTATAGCACATATTAATAATTTTTAAACTATTTTTTTATTAAATTCCTTTAATTTTTCTTCAACTTCACTTGTTGTTCCTAATTTTAATATTTCTTCTACTAATTTTTCACATTCTTTTTTATCTAACATGTTAACAATTTTTCTCGAATTTAATATTTTATTAGGATTCATTGAAAATTCATCTAATCCTAAACCAACTAATAAAGGAATTAATAATTCATCTCCTGCTGCTTCTCCACACATTCCACAGAATATTCCCGCTTTATGTGCACCATCAATTGATGATTTTATTAATTTTATAACTGCTGGATGATATTTTGAATATAAATTTGATATTTTTTCATTTCCTCTTTCTACTGCAACTGTATATTGAATTAAGTCATTTGTTCCTATACTAAAGAAATCACATTCTTTTGCAATTTCTTCAGCAATAATTGCTACAGATGGTATTTCTACCATTATTCCTATTTTTATATCTTTTTTATATTCTTTTCCTTCACAATCTAATTCTTTTTTACATTCTTCTACTACTGCTTTTGCTTTTCTCAATTCTTCTATTGAAGAAATCATTGGGAACATTATTGCAATATTTCCATATGCACTTGCTCTCAATAATGCTCTTATTTGGGGTTTAAATATCTCTAGCTTATCTAAACATAATCTAATTGCTCTATATCCTAAAAATGGATTGGCTTCTTTTTCCATTTTTAAATATTTAATTTCTTTGTCTCCTCCAACATCTAATGTTCTTATTATTACTAGTTTTCCTTGCATTTTTTCAGCAACTTCTTTATATGAATTAAATTGTTCTTCTTCTGTTGGCATTTCTTCACTATCCATATATAAAAATTCACTTCTTAATAATCCAATTCCTTCTGCTGTATTTTTTAAAACTAATTCAACATCTGCTGGTGTTCCTATGTTTGATACAAGTTCAACTTTAATTCCATCTTTTGTCTTACTTTCTGAATTTCTATATTTTTCTAGTTCAACTTTACTTTCAATAAAATCTTTTTGAATTTTTATTAAATTTTGTTGTTGGTCTTCTGTTGGATTTTCAAAGATTTCTCCACTTTCTCCATTTATAGCAACATATTCTCCATTTTTTAATATTGTTGTTGCATTTTCTACTTTTGTTACTGCTGGAAGTAAATGTGTTCTTGCCATAATTGATGTATGAGAATTTTCTCCACCAACTTCTGTAATTATTCCTGATATATTTTTAAAATCTAATTTTGCTGTATCTGATGTTGTCAGTTCTTTTGCAACTATTATTGTATTTGGTTTTAATTTACTTAAATCTATTTTTTCTTCATTATATAATTTTCCTATTATTCTATCTTTTATATCTGCAATGTCTCTAGCTCTTCCAGCCATATATTCATCATCCATATTTTCAAATATTTGTATTACAGAATTAAATCCTGTTTCTGTAGCATATTCTGCATTTACTTTTGAATTTTTTATCTGATTTTCTGTTTCTGAAATTAATGATGGATCTTGCATAATCATTAAATATGCTGTCATAATTTCTTTTTCTGTTCCTGTAGCTTTTTCAACAATTTTAGTAGTTTCATCCATTACTTCTTGTAGAGCTTTATGGAATCTTTCTAACTCTTTTTCTGAATCTTCTATAATGTTCTTTTCTATTTTTCTTACTTCATTTTTCAAAATAACAATATTTCCAAATCCAATACCTGCTGAAACTCCTTTTCCTTTTATCATTTTTATCACATTCCTTCCTAACATATCAAATGCCTATAATAAAATTATTATAGGCATTTTTTTATTATTCTCCAAAGTTATTTTCAAAAGCTTGTAAAAGCTCTTTCATTGCAGATTCTTCATCTGCTCCATCACATTGAATTTCAATTTCTGTACTTGATTTAATTCCAGCTGCCATAATATTTAAAATTGATTTTGCATTAATTGTTTTTCCATCTGCAATTAAGTTTATTGTACTTTGATATTTTGATGCGATTTTTACTATTTCTGATGCAGGTCTTGCATGTAAACCTGTTTCATTTTTTAATGTAATTTTTTCTGTTTTCATATTCTACATCCTTTCACTATTTTTTATCATATTCTGGTAAATTCTTCTTTAGTTTTGCCATAATTAATGTTGAAACTATTGTTCCTACAGCAATTGCTAATAAATATAATAGTGGATGTCCTATTGTTGCTATAACAAATATTCCTCCATGTGGTGCCATCAATGTACAATTAAATATCATTGATAATGCTCCTGTTACTGCTGAACCAACAACAAATGCTGGTAATGTTCTTAATGGGTCTGCAGATGCAAATGGTATTGCTCCTTCTGATATAAATGAAAGTCCCATTATATAATTAACATATGCTGCTTGTTTATCTTTTTTAGGTATTTTTCTTGGGAATGCTGTTGCTAAAAATGCTATTGCTAATGGTGGTACCATTCCTCCTGCCATTACAGCTGCCATTATTTCATATTGTCCTGATGCTAACATTCCTGTTCCAAATGTATATGCTGCTTTATTAATTGGTCCTCCCAAGTCTATTGCCATCATTCCACCTAAGATTGCTCCTAAAACAACTTTATTTGCTGTTCCCATTGATGATAAGTAATTATTTATTGCTGTATTTATTGCTCCAACATATGGATTAATTAATAACATAAATGCTCCCATAAGTAAAATTCCAAATACTGGATATAATAAGATTGTTTTTATTCCCTCTATACTATCTGGTAAATAACTGCAAATTTTCTTTAATAATATTACAATATATCCACCAACAAAACCTGCTATTAAAGCTCCTAAAAATCCTGAACTTACAAGTACAACTGAACTATCTGTTAATGATGCAAATGTTGTTCCTTGAACTGCTAAAATTCCTCCAACAAATCCAACTGCTAAACCTGGTCTATCTGCAATACTCATTGCTATATATCCAGCCAATACATATAGCATTACATTAAATGCTGCTCCTCCGACTGTTTTAAAGAATGCAGCTACTGGTGTATTCATACCAAAATTAGATGGATCTATTGAATAATCATCTAATAAAAATGCTATTGCAATTAAAATACCTCCACCTACAACAAATGGCAACATATGTGTAACACCATTCATTAGATGTTTGTATATTTTTGTTCCAAATCCTTCTTTTTCATCTGAATCATTATTTTCAGATTTATTATTTGAATGATATGTTTTTGCTTCACTTGATAATACATGTTCTATCAAATCTTGTGGTCTATTAATTCCATCTGCAACTTTTGCTTTTATTAATTTCTTTCCATCAAATCTTGATAAATCGATTTTTGTATCTGCAGCAATTATTACTGCTTTAGCATTTCTTATTTCCTCTTTTGTAAATTTATTTTTTACACCTGAAGAACCATGTGTTTCTACTTTTACTTTATGTCCTAATTGTTCTCCCATTTTTTCTAATGCTTCTGCTGCCATATATGTATGAGCAATACCTGTAGGACATGATGTAATAGCCAATATTTCATATTCATCATTTTTCTTTGTTTGTGATAATTTTGCATTTTCTGCAATATCTATACATCTTAAAAATTCTTCTGGAGTTTTTGCTTCCATTAGAGATTTTCTAAATTCTGTATCCATCAATAATGTTGATAGTCTACTTAATACATCTAAATGTACATTATCTTTAGTATTTGGAGCAGCTATTAAAAATAATAATTTTGCTGGTTGTCCATCTAATGAATCAAATTCTACTCCATCATTTATTACCATTGCTGATAATCCTGGCTTTGAAACTGCATCTGTTTTTCCATGTGGTATTGCAATTCCTTCCCCAATTCCTGTTGACCCTTCTTCTTCTCTTTTTAATACAACTTGTGTGTATTTTTCTTTGTCTGTTAAGTTTCCATTTTTCGCCATTAAATCTACTAATTTATTAATAGCGTCTTGTTTACTATTTGCTATGCCATTTAATTTTATAGCATCTTTGCTAAGTAAATCTGTAATTTTCATAACATTCATCCTTTCTTTAGTTTTTCTATATAAAGACCTTTAAGCTTAAATCTTAAAGAATTTTATAAACTTATTTATATTTTTTCTATAGTAATTTGTTTTAATAATTCATCAATTTCTTCTTTTAATGCTAATCCTGCTGAAAATGCTGTTGCACTTCCAGATGCTACTCCAAATTTTAATGCATTTTTAAAATCCTGAGTTTTTAAGTATCCTGCTACAAATCCAGCTACCATTGAGTCTCCTGCACCAACTGTATTTATAACTTGTCCTTTTGGAGTATTAGAATAATACACTTCATTTTTCTCTGTAATTAATATCGCTCCATTTCCTCCAAGTGATATAAGCACATTTTGTGCACCTTTTTCTTGTAATTTTTTTGCATAAATTATTATTTGTTCTTTTGTTGTTATTTTTACATTAAATGTTTCTTCTAGTTCATCTTTATTAGGTTTTATGAAAAATGGTTTATATTTTAAACAATTTGTTAGTAAACTTTGAGATGCATCTACTACAAATTTTACCTTATTTTTATTTAATTCTTTACATATTATTTCATATATATCTTCATTTATACATTTAGGTATATTTCCAGATAATATTACCATGTCATTTGAATTTATTTTTTGTATTTTTTTTAATAATCTTTCAATATCTGTTGATGTTATCTCAGGTCCATTTCCGTTTAAGGCTGTTTCACTTTCTTGAATTAATGAATTTTTCTCTATTGAACTAATTTTTACATTTATTCTAGTATATCCTTTATTTACTTCAATAAAATCTGTTGTTATATCATATTCATTTATTATTCTTTCTAATTCTTTACCAGTAAAACCAGCTATAAATGAAAATGCTATATTATCTATTCCAAGCCTTTTCAAAATTATTGATACATTTAATCCTTTTCCACCTGCTAATATATTTTCTGTTTTTGTTCTATTTATTTTTCCTATTTCAAAATTTTCAACTTGTGTTGTATAGTCTAAAGCAGGGTTAAATGTTATTGTATATATCATATATCTTTTACGATCCTTTCTCTTTTGTCCTTCATTTTTCCAATTCGATAATATCATAATATTTTTTTTTTTACAATAGATTTTTTAATTTTAAGAATAAAAAAAGAACCACAATTTTTCAATATAATTGTGATTCCGACTTTTTTCTTTTTTCTTATCCATTAAATGGAATGAATTTGTTTACTATACTTCCAGCAGATGCTTTTCCAAGTTCTCCATCATTTGTTCTGAACATAGCATATGATGAATTTATCTTACTATCTACTAATTCTTCAACTTCGTTTTGTGTTGAATCTTCTGCAAAAACAAGTTCACTTACAAGTATTTGTTTTGCATTATATAGCATCTTCTTTTCTCCTGTTGATAATCCTTTTTCTTTTTGTTTGAAACTTAAATTTCTAACAACATCTGCAATTTCATAAATATTTCCACTTTTCATTTTGTCCATATTTTCTCTATAACGTTTGTTCCAATTTTTCTCCATTTCTGTTTCATCTTGTTCTAATACAGACATAACCTTTTGTGCTTCTTCTTTATTTATTACATTTCTTATACCATGTTCTTCTGCTGTTGCAGTTGGTATCATTACCTTAACTTCTCCTGGCATTTCTAATATATAATATGATTGTTTTTCCTCCATTACTTCTCTTTCTTCTATTGCTACAATTCTTCCAGCTCCATGCATTGGGTATACAACTTCGTCTCCTACATTATACATGTCTTTTCTCTCCTCTCAGTAAATTTATTTGGCATATTTCAATCATAAAATTTATTGTTTTTTAGATTTCTTTAACCTTCTCTATTATATCATAAAAAATGGCAAAAGTCAAAACATTTGCCATTTTTTCTTATTTTTTTTAATTATATTTTTATACTAATTTGTAGATCCAAATCCACCATTTCTTTCTCCTTCAGCATTATCATTATCTACTGTAAGATATGGTGTAAATATAGCTTGTCCTATTCTTTCACCTTTTTTTATCTCTATATCTTCATCTTTTATATTATAAAAAGCAAACATTATATGTCCATCATTATCTTCATTTCCATAATAGTCTTTATCAACAATTCCAACACTATTTGCTAATATTAATCCTTTTTTTCCTGGATTAGAGCTTCTATTTACTAACATTAAATATTCATTGTCTTGCATATATGCTTTTATTCCTGTTTTTATCAATGTTGGTTTCATTCCTTTTTTAAAACTTGGAATTATTACATCTTCTGCTGCTTCTACATCATATCCAGCTGAATATTTTGTTTTTCTTTCTGGTAAATTTATTCCTTTATCTTCAAATCCTTTTGCTATTTCAAATCCTCTAATTTTTTTCATTTTGTATTTTTTCCTTTCGTTCTTTCATTTTATTTTCCATTTACATTTATCATTCCTGTACTACTTGCAGATATTGTATATTGACCTGCATTTGTAAAACTTAAAAGAGAACCTTTTAGTGTTTGAGCTTGAGTATTATTCGTATTTTTTACATCAACTACAATTCTATCTCCTTGTTTTAAGCAAATCTTTTTACTATCATTTTGTAACTGTTGTAATACTTGAGTTGTATAATCTGAATAATATACATTTTCACCTATTTTAGTATAGTTTGCTTGTGTTGTTTTCTTACCTGGGTTCTCATCTAAATGTTGAACCTCTATTTCTATATTATATGTATTTCCTGTTGCAGCTAATGAATTTTCTAATGATTGATATTTAGCTTGTGATATAACACCTGTACTTTGTACATCTGTTACAAATTCATTTACTATTAATTCGACATTTTCTTGAACTACATTATCATTTCTTTCTGTTAATGCAATTAATGGTGCAACAAATAATAATGCTGCTGTTAAACATATTGCAATTACATTAGTCGTTGTACTTTGCATAAAACCACATCCTTTCTTCTCTTAATATTATTAAACATTATTTTTCTTATTTTGTCAAATTTTCTTCATATATATTTATTATTTCTTCTAATCCTCTTGAAAATTCTTCTAACATAACTGTTTTTATAGAAATGCTCTTGTCTTTAATATAAGAATCTATTATTTCTTTTAATTGTACTAAGTTGTCTTTTTCTGAACTTATTTGTTCTTTATAAATATTTGCTCTTTCTATAAGTCTATCTTTTATTGTTATTATATCTTCATTGCTTGAATACATAATCCTTTGAAATACTATTCTTGGCTCTTGATATTTAAAAATTGGAATATTCATACATTCTTTGTCAAATCTATCATAGAAACTTTCCATTTTCATAGGAATACATTTAAATATTTCATCTGCCTTTTGTCCTAATGCTTTTTCTTTTAATTTTTCATTAAGATCATAAAATTTGTTAAGTATATCTTCTATATCTTTATAATTCTTATCTATTGCTATTTTTTCTAATTCTTCTTCTATATTTTCACAATATACAGATTTTTGAGCAACTAAATCCATTCCATCACTAAAAATCTTTTTCAATGTTTGCATTTTATATGGAATTAATCCTTTATTAACGAAATAATTAAAGTACATATATATTTTTACTAAATCAACAAGTTCAATTTCTCCTTTTTTTATTTCTTCAATTATTTCAGTTATTACTTTTAAAAATTCTTCATCTGGAATTTTCCAATATTCTTCTGTAAGTAATCTTTTGTATGCTAATACATTTCTGTTTTCAATTGTATTTTTTATTTCTTCCATATCATTTTTTAGCAATTTCATATCAAATATTCTTGTTCTAACGTAATATTCAATAAATTTGAAAAATCTATATTCTGTTCTAAAATTATAATAATAATTATTATCAAATTCTTTAATATAAAATTGTCTGTTATCCATTAATACTCTTGATGATACTAAAAGTGCTTTATATTCCTCATTGTTTTTTATATCTATAAATTTATCTTTTGTAATTTTTCCTGCTTTTATTTCAAATGAAATTGCAATTGTGAATATTAACATTGTTTGCATTATCTTATTACTAATATCTGGATATTTTTGAGTTACAACTTGATATACTTTTTGAAAATCTTTTAAAGAATGTTTTAATATTCTTAAGTTTCTAGTTCCACTCTTTTTAAAGGTTGATACTATAAGATTTATATTTGTTCTATAAAATCTTTCTAAGTCTTTATCATCTTCATATCTTATTAAAATTCCATTTATTATATAATCGAATTTTGGCACATATTCAAATGTTTCACCTATAAGTTTTTCTTTAATTCTTTCATAATCATTTGCTTTGTCAAATACATTTTCTATTTGATCTTTTATCTTTTCAACCATAGGCTTATTATTATCTTTGAGCTCTCCTTCTTTGTCAAGTATATATGTAGCTATAAATGTTTTCATTTCTAGATTACTACTTTTTATTTTTGTTGATAATTCTTTTTCATTACATATTATTATTGTTTTTATATGATCATGTTCAACAAAATTGTTTATATATCCTAAAATATCTATAACATCAACATTAGCTCTTTCTAAGTCATCAAAACATAATACTTTATCATCTGTTGAAAAAAATTCTTCATAATCTATTTTTCCCTCATTTGCTGATACTCCAAATAAATTTGCCATGTCTAATCCTGTTTTTGCATATTCTGGTATAGTCATTTCTTCATGCTGATTCATATATTTTTTTAAATTTTTATCCATTAGTTGTGTTGTTTCTATAAAAATTTTTTTACTTATATCTTCAAGATTAGAAATTCCATATAATGACATATATATTGTTTTATATTGTTTTCCATTAAATTTCATTGAATCTATTTTTTTTCTAATTTTGTTATTCCAAAAATGGGTTTTTCCTGATCCCCATTCTCCATTAATCATTATTGCATAATCTGTATAATCTGCTCTTACATAATCTAATATGCTTTCAACTAAGTCTTCCATAAATATATAGCAAATGCTTTCCTTCGCATTTTCTCCTTTCTATTTAATCTTTTGCAAGAGTTAGTACACCTATGTTTTCTTTTTTTATTCCGTTTCTTAATAAAATTTTTGCACATTCATTTAATGTACTTCCTGTTGTATAAATGTCATCTATTATAAGAATTTTTTTATTTTCTATTTTTTCTATATGTTTTATTTTAAATGCTCCTTTGATGTTTTCTTTTCTTTGTTTTTTATTTAGTGTACTTTGTGGTACAATATTTTTGTTTTTATTTAATATTTTACTTTCTATTTTTATTTGTAAAATATTTGCAATTATTTTGGCTATTAATAGGCTTTGATTATAGCCCCTTTGTAGCTTTCTCTTCCAACTTAACGGTACCACTATAATTATATCATATTTTTTTAAGTTTTCCAATTTTTTTTGGTTATTTTGTAAAAAATATTCAATGGTTTTATATACATATGGCTTTTTTTGAAATTTCATTTGTAGAATTAAGTTCCTTATTAAATTTTTGTATTGAAATAAATAATATTGTTCTGAAAAATTTTGATTTTTGGAATAAATTTTAGTAAACTCGAATTCTTTTTGTAGTTTTTTTCTGCATTTGTAACAAAGTGAGTTTTTACTTTCTTTTTCACAAATTCCACACATTTGTGGATAAAAAATGTCTAATATTTTTTGAATTTTTTTACTATTAATTATGTCTTTTTTCATCTTTCCTTTCATCATAAAATATAAAAAAGGACTTATTACTAATAAGCCCCTTATTTTTTATTTATACTTCCATGATTATTGGTATTATCATTGGATTTCTTTTTGTTTTAATAAATAAGTAATCTCTTAAGTTTTCTTTAATTGTTGATTTTATTGTTGTCCAATCACGTATTCCTCTTTCTTCACATTTTGCTACTTCATGTCTTACAACACTTTTTACATCATCCATTAAGTTTTCAGATTCTCTTACATATACAAATCCTCTTGATATTACATCTGGACCAGCTACAACTTCCCCAGTTTGTGAATCCATTGTTAATACGATTACTATTAACCCATCTTGTGCTAAATGTTGTCTATCTCTTAATACAATATTTCCAACATCTCCAACACCTAATCCATCAACTAATACTCTTCCACTTGGTACACTTCCATTAAATTTACATTCATCTTCATTCATTTCTAATACTCTACCATTTGTAAGCATAAAAATGTTTGATTCACTTATTCCCATTAATTTTGCTGTATCTGCATGTGCTCTTAATTGTCTATATTCACCATGTACTGGTATAAAATATTTTGGTTTTGCTAATGCCATTATTAATTTTTGTTCTTCTTGACACGCATGTCCTGAAACATGTACATTTGCTAATGCACTATATACAACTTCTGCACCTAATTGCATTAAATCATCTATTACTTTTGATACATATTTTTCATTTCCTGGAATTGGTGTTGCTGATATTATTATTAAATCATTTGGTGTTATTGTTATTTTTCTATGATCACCTGCTGCCATTCTTGTTAATGCAGACATTGGTTCTCCTTGACTTCCTGTTGTTATAATAACTAATTGTTCATCTGTGTATGTTCCTATCATATCAATATCAATAAATATGTTGTCTGGACATTTTATATATCCTAATTCTATTGATGTATTTATAATATTTATCATACTTCTTCCACATACAGCTATTTTTCTGTTATATTTAATAGCTGAATTTACTATTTGTTGTATTCTGTGTACATTTGATGCAAATGTTGCTACAACTATTCTTTTTGAACAATTTTGGAATACTGTATCGAATAATTCTCCTACAGAACTTTCTGACATTGTAAAGCCTTTTCTTTCTGCATTTGTACTATCTGACATTAATGCTAATATTCCTTTATTTCCTAACTCTGCAATTCTTCCAAAGTCCATAAGTTGTCCATCTATTGGTGTATAATCTACTTTAAAATCTCCTGTATGTAATATTGTTCCTGCTGGTGTTGTGATTGCTAACATTACAGAATCTGGTATACTATGTGAACTTCTTATAAATTCTACTTTAAAGTTCTTTCCTAATTGAATTGTTTCACCTTGTGTTACTATATGCATTTCTGTACTTCTTAATAATTTATGTTCTTCTAATTTATTGCTTATTAATCCTGCAGCTAGTCTTGTTGCATATATTGGTGTATTTATTTGTTTTAAGAAATATGGTATTCCTCCTATATGATCTTCATGTCCATGTGTTATAACCATTCCTTTTAATTTTTCTTGATTTTTTACTAAATATGTTATATCAGGAATTACTAAGTCAACTCCTAGCATATCATCTTCTGGAAATGATAAACCACAATCTACAACAATCATTTCATCTTCATATTCGAATACTGTAATATTCTTTCCGATTTCATGTAATCCTCCTAATGGAATTATCTTTATGCTTGATTTTTTAAATATTTCTTTTGCAGTACTATTTTCTACTAATTCTGCTTCTTTTACCTCTTGCATTATTTTTGGTGTTCTTGTTTTATAATTTCTCTTTGTTTTTGTTCCTTCTTCTTTATGATTTTCTTTTTTATGATAGTTTCTTCTTGTTTTTCTTACTTTTTCTGCAACTGTATTTGCTGTTTCTTCTAATATATTTTTTTCTTCTGACATATCTATTTATCTATTCTCCTTTCTCTTTTAATTTTATCTGTATCAATGTTAAATAAAGCTTACAAAAATGCTTTATAAACCTCTCTTTTTATTTAATTATCTCTCATAATTATTTACTATTTTTATCATTTCATACGATAAAATCAAATCAATCTCTTGACAACACATTTGATATTTTAGCATATTTTTATATAATTGTCAATTGTATAAATTCCATTTTCTTGTAAATAATAGCATTATAATATTTTTTACAAGAAAGGATTGTTATGGAAAATACTAAAATCGGAAATAAAGAAGCAATTGCCCTTTTAACAACAATCTCATTTAATCAAATAATTATATTTGGAGTAAAATCTATAATTAATAATACATCTTCTGCTTCTTTACTTAATCTACTATATTTAAGTATTATTATATTAATTTTCACAAGTTTAATATGTTATTTATTAAATAAATTTCCATCATTTGATTTACTTGATATATCTGATTATCTTGGTGGAAAAATATTAAAATGGATTGTTGGAATTTTATTTTTTATATATTTTATTATTTTTGCAGGAAATTCACTTCATCTGTTTTCTTCATGTTTAGAAATAATATATTTTCCTTTAACTCTACTGATTTTTATAAGATCATTTTTAATAATAGGTGCTACTATTACTTGCCTATTCAAAAATAATGCCTTATATAGAAGCAATTTTATTGTTTTTCCTTTAATTATAATTACTACTATTTTTATGTTTTTCTCTGATATGAAATATTTTAACATTGAAAATGTATACCCTATGTTTGGAGATAGTCTATTTTACACTTTTGTTGGTGGATTAAATAATATGATTGTATTTCAAAGTTTAGCATATATTTTTTTCTTGCCACCATTATTAAAAAATACTCAAAACATAAAAAAAATTGCAATAACATCTATTGTAATATCTTGTATTTTAAACTTATTATGTGTTGCAACAGTTCTTTTTACATTTGATGGTTTTACAGAAATAGATGAATTACTACCTTTATATTCAGCAGTAAAGCTTATAGAATATGGTGAATTTTTCAGAAAAATGGATTCTATATTTTTTCTAATTTGGATTATTAGTTTTGTAAGTTACTTAAGTTTAACACTAAAATTTTCAGCAAATATTTTTAAAAAATTAACATATTCCAAATCTAACTTTTTCTTTATATTTATTTCTGCATTTTTATTATTTATAACATCTGGATGGCAAAAAAATTATAATACCTCTTTGATGTTTACTGAAAATTTTTTAAGTTATTTCTTTTTTATATTAGTATTTGTAATTGCTATGTTAGTTTTAATATTAGCATTTATAAAAAAGAAAATTAAAAGGTGGTTACAATGAAGAAAAAATTTATAATTATTTTAATATTATTTGTTGTCTTTATTACATTTATTGCAGGATTTTCCAATTCATACGTCTCTCATCGTATAGAACATCTTGCATATGTTCTTGTACTTGGAATTGATAAAGGCGAAAAAGCAAAATTAAAAATCTCTACTCAATTTATAAATGTTTCTTCTTCATCAAGTGGTGCATCTTCTGATTCTTCGCAAATTGTATTAACATCTTGCGAAGCTAATTCTATGTTTAGTGGATTAAACCTTTTAAATAGTTATATAGGTAAAGAAATTAATCTTGCACATTGTAGTGTTATCGTTTTTTCAGAAGAAATTGCCAAAGAAGGCATTTCATCAGAGATATATAGTTTAATAAATAATGAAGAAATTCGTTCTTCTGCTAATATTGTTGTTACAAATTGTAAAGCATATGATTATATTAATAATAGTAAACCTAATTTAGAAAATCTAACAAGTAAATATTTTGATACATTTGATATTACAAGTAAACTGACTGGATATTTTTCAAATATAACACTGGGTGATTTTTTTAATAATCTATCTGAAAGCAATTCAGACCCAATAGCAGTCTTAGGTGGATTAAATTCAACAGCACGTTCTGAAGAAAATAAATCATCTTCAAATTCTTCTGAAGAAAGTTCTTCATCTTCAAATAGTGGCAATTCAGACAATATAAATGGTGAAGCCTCAAATTCTAATTCATCCTCACAAGATGTTGAGGAGCAAGAAAAACAAGATATTGAAACTAATCAGAATAATTTAGTTGCTGGAAAAAGTTCAATTGTTGGTAGAAGAGGTACAGAAGACCTTGGTCTTGCTATTTTTTCTGGTGATAAATATATTGGAGAATTAACTGTTTGGGAATCTATTTGTCATTCTCTTATCACAAATTCTATTGATACCTGTATAATATCTGTTGAAGATCCATTAGTTGAAAATAAACAATTAGAAATTCAACTTTCTCCTAATAAAAAATCAAAAATAACATCTAATATCGAAAATGATATTATAAATATAAATGTTGAGCTAAATTTAACGGCTAATATAATCTCATTAAATTCAAATATAAACTATGAAGATACAGATACTATAAATAAGATATCCACAGCTACTCAAAATCGTTTAAATGACGAATTAAATAAATATTTTGATAAAACTGCAAGAAAGTATAATGTTGATATTGATAAATATTATTTAAGCATTCTAAAATATTTTCCTTATCAAAAAAACTTTGATGATTTTAATTATAAAGAAAAATTAAAACATGCCAACTTTAATTGTAATACACATGTTAACATTATTTCTTCATTACTCATAACAAAAACATAAGTGCAAATGTATTTTTACATTTGCACTTAACTTGATTCTTTAAATCCTTTTCCCAATACTTCTCTTGCATTTGCAACTACAATAAAACATTTTTCATCAATATTTCGAGCAATACTTTTTATTTTAGGTATATCTCCTATATTTGCTGCACATATTAATACTAATTTGTCATTTCCACTATACATTCCTTTTCCGTAAAGCCCTGTTACTCCTCTTTTTACATTTTTTTCTATCTGCTTTGAAATTTTCTCACTTTTGTCTGAAATTATAAACATTATTTTTGTGTAATAAACACCTTCAAATATAGTGTCAATTAATTTTCCATATAAATATATTGCAATTGCAGAATATAATCCTATTTCGATATGTTTAAATACAAATACATTTGCAATAACAATTATAATATCTATTATTGTTAAATATCTACTTATAGTAATATTAGGTTTATATGATTTTATTAAATTTGCAATTAATTCTGTTCCACCAGTAGATGCCCCTACTTTTAAAATTATTGCTGTTCCAATTCCTATTATTGCCCCTCCATATACTGATGCTAAAAATCTGTCTGTTGTTATTGGTTCAATTTTATCAAATATATCTATAAAAATCGATAAACTCGATGTTCCCACAATAGATTTTACTAAAAATTTTTTTCCTATTCGATAATTTGAAAAAATAAACATTGGAATATTTAATATTAAGTTCATTACTCCCATAGGAATATTAAATAAATAGTATGTTATTGTTGCTATTCCAGAAAATCCGCCTGTTGATAATTGATTTGGTAGTAAAAATAACGAGGTTCCAAATGCCATTATCATTGCTCCTATTACTGTTCCAATTCCATCTAAAATAGCTTGTTTTACTTCACTTTTCACCAATATCTCCTTTATTTGTGTATAGAAATTACCTATTAGGCAATTTTTCCTACACAATAAAAAACTATATATTACAATTATTTGTAATATATAGTTTTTTTATACATATTATATTAGATAACCACTTTTTCACCTGTTTCAATATTATAATATTCTGTTAGTCTTTGAGGTTCTATTTTTAGTGAATCTGAAAAATCATATACATATTCTGGAATTCCTCCACCTTCATTTACACTTCTATCATATTTTATTATTATAGGTTCAATTGTAGTTTCAAAATCATGTACTGTCATATCATAATAATTTCCCCATTCTGTTACAGATACTAACTCTTCATCCATTGATTGTTCCAAAAATCCATTTATTTCAATATAATAATTCAAAATATAAAAATTATTTGTATCTTGATTTGCTTTTACTTTTAAATTAGAAATTTCTCGTTCTATGTCTTTTATTTTATTTGAAACTAGCTGTTTTTCAAAGTCACTACTATTATCTTCATCCCATAATACTGAAATTTCTATAAAATAATTCTTTTCATTTTGGTAATTTGTATAATAATAGAAATTACTTAAGGTTCTATCTGTCAATGTATATAAATTCTTATATCCTATATTATCTGTTTTATATAATGACTCATTTGATAAATATTTGCTATAAATTGTTATATAATCGGCCCACTCTTCAAAAGAAACTGTTATATATGTTTCATTATACACTATCATAATTGCTGATGGTGTACAATAAAATTCTGTTATTTTTCCACTTTTATATTGTTCTATAAAATCTGCAACATCTTCTTCTATATTTCCATAATCATTGACCTGTAAATCTCCGCTTAAATTCATTTCTGCTCTATTTGATACAAATCCATAATATGCTGATTTTCTTAAAATTTCAGTTATAGGCGCATTAGTTGTAAATAAATCTTCTAGTTTTATTATATTTCCTGTATTTAAATCATATGTAAAGCCTTTTTGGACATTTATTAAATCATCACTGTCATCATTTATTTTTCCCCATGAGAATGCAGATAATGAAAGTATATTACTGAAATTGGCTGTTTCATATAAGCTTATTGAAGCATTTACAACCTTATCTAAATCAATATTTTCTTTATATCCGTTTAGTGCTTCAATTTCAATTTCTTTATTTATCTTATCTTGAATTTTTTGATTTTTTAAACCATCTATCTGGAAGTACGTTATTTCAACTCTTTCTTTTGTTGCTCTTTTTTCTGTGATTTTCAAATCATTTTGATTATATTTTCCTTTTAAATCAATTCCTTTTTCATTTGTTGATTCATTTTTTTTTGTTTCTTCTGTTTTTGCTATTTCTTCTGAATTATCATCTTTTATATCAATTCTTTTATACATAACTAATATTGATGTTATTATGATACAAATAACAGAAAATGTAACAACAAAGATCAATTTTCCTTTAATAGTTTTGAACATATCCTGCCTCCTTAGCAACTTTTTGACCATATGTTGATATCATTGCATTTAATAATTTTCTAGCATCACTATTTTCTGGCTCATCTTTTCTTATTACTGCATAATATGCCGTTTGAATATTATATAAACCTGTTTTTATATTATCATAAGTTGGTTCTATACCATTTACAGATAAAAGCTTTATTTTGTCTTTTGAATACATTGTTGTAATATAATAATAATATGAATATCCTATAGCATTCTCTTTATTTTGATAATCTGATACTACATCAACTATATCTACCATCGATTGTGCAATTGTTTCTTTTTCAGGTTCTTTCATTTTTATTCCTTGCATTACAAGTGATAACATTCCTGATTGGCTTCCAGAATTTTGTGGTCTTTGATATGCCAATATTTGTGCATCTGCCCCACCAACTTCTTTCCAATTAGTTATTTTTCCTGAATATATATCCTGAATTTGATTTAATGTTAAATTATCTATTGAATTTTCTTTATTAACAAAAAATACAAATGCTTCTTTTACAACTGGTACAATTTCTAATTCTACACCTGCGTCTTTTGCAAGTTTTTGTTCATCTTCAGATGGATATGTTACTAATATTAAATCTGATTTTTTATTTATTAAATTAACATATGCATTATGAGTTTTTGAATGTGTAACATCAACTTTTTCAATATCTGTTCCGGTAAATGCTGATTTATATGCTTGTGCTAAAGGCAATGTAGCTGTTGAACCAT
Source organism: uncultured Clostridia bacterium (assembly GCA_934141555.1). GTDB lineage: Bacteria > Bacillota > Clostridia > TANB77 > CAG-508 > CAG-269. Next base: position 51,490 of record CAKPCK010000002.1, read on the forward strand.
CTATTTTAGGATAATTTTCCATTGTAAAAATTGGTTCTTGATTTTTATCTTTCTTTTCCCATGTATGTGTAAAATATAAATATGCAACAACACATCCGACAACAACTAATATCATTATAACAATTAATAATATGTTTATCATTTTATTTTCTTTTTCCATAGTTTATTTTATTCCTTTTCATCTAAAAATTCTGGATATTTTTCTAGTATTTCTAACTTAAATTTTCCCTCTTTCATTTTTTCATCTTGCTCAATTATTAAATCTAATTCATATACATCTTTTAATTTTTTTATATTTTCTTTTTTATGTCCAACAACATTATTTACATCTTTAGGATTAATTATAATTTTTACTCTTTTTACTTTCGTATTCATTTCTTTTATTCTTTGTAATATATCATCATACCATAAATTTGCTTCTACTAATTGTCTAAACGCTGGATGATATGGACCTGCAACTACTTCACTTCCTTTTACAGATGGATCTGTTATTTCATCTGTATTTTGAAGTCCTATTCTAATTATATCTATTCCTTTTGCTCTAAATAATGGTACAATCTCTTTACATGTTTCTACAGCTTGTACAACTGTTAATGGCTTATATTTTCCTTCTAAATAATCTTTTTCAAGTTTTGTATTATGTATTACTAATACAGGATAAATTCTTACCATTTTTGGTTTTAGTTTAATTAATTCTTTAGCTGTATTTATTTCATCTAATCTAGTACTTTCTGGTAATCCTACCATCATTTGATGTCCTAGATTAAATCCATACCATCTAACTAATTTTGATGCTTTTTTTACATCTTCGAATGTATGTCCTCTATGACTTTGTTTTAATATATAGTCATTTGCAGACTGAACACCTAATTCTATTGTTCTTACTTTATATTTTTTCAATCTTTTTAATATATCTTTATTTATATAATCAGGTCTTGTTGAAACTCTTATACTATCTATTTTTCCATCTTTTATAAATTTATATGCTGTTTGTAGAAATTCTTCTTGTTTATCTACATCAATTCCAGTAAAGCTTCCACCAAAAAATGCAACTTCTTTTTTTGCTTCTTTATCTTTTATGTTCTCTAAATAAAAATTAATTGTTTTGATTATATCTTCTTTTGTTATCATTTTTTGTTGACCACTTATTGATTTTTGATTACAAAATACACAATCATTTGGACATCCTAAATGTGGTACAAATATTGGAATTATATAGCGTTTTTTCATATTTTTAATTCCTTTCTTACATTATATATTTATTTTATTTTAAGATTTCAAGAGCTTTCCTTGCAGCTTCCATTTCTGCAATTTTTTTAGATTTTCCTTCACCTGTTGCAAGTTTTTTTCCATTCCATTCTACTTGTGATACAAATATTTTTGCATGGTCTGGTCCTTTTTCATCTATTATTTCATATTTTATGCTTGTTGTTCCGTGTGCTTGTAGTTTTTCTTGAAGTACTGTTTTATAATCTTTTTGTCCAACATGTTTTGTTGCAACTTCAATTTCGTCTTTCAAATTATCTATAATAAATCTTTGAGCTTCTTCTAAATTACTATCTAAGTACATTGCTGCAATTACTGCTTCAACACTGTCTGCTAAAATAGCTTTTCTAATTTGCTCTTTTCCTTTTATTTCTGAATTTCCTAAATATAAAAACTCATTAAATTTTAGTTTTGTAGCTATTTTATATAAACTATCTTCACATACTACTGTTGCTCTTACTTTTGTCATTTCACCTTCTTTTAGTGTTGGATAGTTTTGATATATATATATACTTGATATAAATTCTAATATGCTATCACCTAAAAATTCTAGTTTTTCATTACTTTGAACTCCTTTTTCATAAGCATATGATGTATGTGTTAATGCTCTTTTTAGTAATTCTTTATTTTTAAATGTATATCCTATATTTTCTTCTAAACTCTTCATGATTTATTTAACTTACCTCTTTTTTCCATTATTATATGTTTCTATTTTACTATATCAAATAAAAAATTGCAATAAAAAGGACATGTTTTTTAACATGCCTATCTTTTGTTTTTATTATACATTTTCTTTTATGTAATCTACTACATCTCCAACTGTAACAACTTTTTCTGCATCAGCGTCTGGGATTTCTATATCAAATTCTTCTTCTAATGCCATAACTAATTCTACTATATCTAAAGAATCAGCACCTAAGTCATCAATGAAAGATGCTTCTAATGTAACTGCTGTATCAGCTACACCTAATTGTTCAACAATTATTCCTTTTACTTTTTCAAATACTTCTTCTGAACTCACTACAAGTTCACCCCCTCTCAATTTTAAATGATATATTTCATTTAATTTTCAAATGTTTCTTTAACATTTATATTATATGTTTATTATTTTGTCAAGCATATTTGGATTTTTTTTATTTTTTATACTGACCATTCAAAATTTAATTTTTATTAATTTGTTCAAAGTGTTCTATCATCTTGTCTACAGCTCTATTCTCAACAAATTTTTCAGCTTGTTTTATAGTAAATTCAAATAGTTTTTCATCACTACTTCCATGTGCTTTTACAACTGGTTTTTTTACTCCTAAAAATAATGCTCCTCCATATGATTTATAATCCATTGTCTTTTTGAATCTGTTAATAGCTGGCAAACATGGTATTGTTCCAATTTTAGCAAATATATTTTGTGTTAGACTTTCTGATAAAGTTCTTTTTACAAATTTTCCAAGTCCTTCTGTTGTTTTTAAAAATACATTTCCCGTAAATCCATCTGTTACTATTGCATCAACTTTTCCTGAAAATGCGTCTCTTCCTTCAACATTTCCTATAAAGTTTATTCCTAATTCTTCTGATTTCTCTTTTAATAAGTGATAACTTTCTTTTACTAGTTCATTTCCTTTTGTTTCTTCTGTTCCTATATTTAATAAACCTACTGCTGGTTTTTCAATTCCAAATGTGTTTCTTAAATATATTGTTGACATTTGAGCAAATTGTAATAAATTAATTGGTTTACAATTTGTATTTGATCCTGAATCTATTAATAATAATTGGCTTTTATATGCTGGTAATATTCCTGCTAATGCTGGTCTATCTATTCCCTTTATTCTTCCAACAATTAATGTTGCTCCAGCAAGCAATGCTCCTGAATTTCCAGCAGATATGAATACATCACCTTCATCTTCTTTTAACATTTTGAATCCAACTACCATTGATGAATCTTTTTTGTGTCTGATTGCATCTGTTGGTCCATCTTCCATTTCTATTGTTTCTGTTGCATTTTTTATTTTTAGTCTATCTGATACTTCTTCAATTTCTTTTCCTGTAAATTCTTTTATTTTATTTCTTATTACTTCTTCTTTTCCTACTAATGTTATTGTTGCTTTTATTTGATTAACTGCTTTTAATGCTCCTTTTATATTAGCATCTGGTGCATTGTCTCCTCCCATTGCATCTAGTAATATATTCATTGTTTCATTTCCTTTCTTATTATGTTTGTTTTCTTTTTGCTATTATTCTTATTCATGATGTTTATATTTTATTATTGTTTTATTAAAATTGCAATAGGTTTATTAAATAAAAACTAAAAAGAAACACATAACTGTGTTTCTTTTATATTATTATTATCTATCTTCTCCTTTAGCTGCTTCTTCTGCTTTTTTATGCATCTCTGCCATTCTTTGAGCCTCTGCATTTCTATAGCCTTCTAGTCTTTTCTTTAAATCTTCTCTATGACTTTTTTCAGCTTCATCCATTCCATTTTCTGCAACATTTTTTAAATATGCTCTAAATTCTTCCTGTTTTGATTTTTTCTCTTCTTCTTTGTCTTCTTCTTTATCTTCTTCTTTATCTTCTAATTTAATATCCATATCTACATCTTTTTTAGAAAATCTCTCTTTTAATTTTTGAAATAATGATTTTTTCTCCACTGTCTCATCTTTAAATTCTAAGATTTTTCCATCATTCTTCTCTCTTTTAAAGAAATTCACTAATTTATCCCAAAGTCCTTTTTTCTTAACTGGTATTAAAGCTGTTTCTTCATTTTTTTCTTGAGCATCTGCTTCATTTTCTTTATCGCTTGATTCTTTTTCTTGTTCGTTTTCTTTATCGCTTGATTCTTTCTCTGCTCCATTTTCTTTATCTTTATTTTGATCAGAACTTTTAAATTTTCTTCCTTTAAATTTTTCTAATTCGACCTCTACTGACTTCCAATCTCTTCCTTGCATTAAAATATTGCATGCTAAATTACATTTTCCTATTTTTTCAGATATTTCTTGCTTTTTGGCTTTTAAACTTTCTAAAGATTCTTTTTTAAATTTATCATTAGTTGTTTCACTTTTTACTTCTTTAGCTGTCATTTCATTATATTTTTTATTGTTTTCTTGTCTTTTTGCTTGATTTTCTTTTATTTTTGCTTTTAATTCTTCTTTACCTTTTTTATCTAAATCTGGGGCATTTAATTTTTCACATAATTCATTATATTCTTTTTCTAATTCGATTCTTTCTTTTTCCAACTCATTTTTTCGTTCTGTTGGTTCTTTACTTGCCTTATCATCTTTTTCCCTTTTTTCTATTTCTGCAATAATTTCTTTTCTTTCTGCAACTAACTTATCTCTAAGTTCCAAAATATTTTTTACTTTTGGTATATTATTTTTTACAGCTCTTAATTTTTTTAGTTTATTATACTGTTCCTTTGTTAATTTATTTTCTTTTTCTAAGTCTTCATAATCTTTTATGTCATTTTCTATATCATTACTTGCAAACTTCTCATATTCAACTTCCCATTTTCTTTTATTTGCCATAAAAACCATCTCCTTTAATACTTTATATAATTTCTATATATACTAACCATACTCTATTATACTATAATACTCCTTAAATGTCAAGTTTTATGTAAAATAGATATTTTACTTAATAAGTATATCATATAAATATATCATTTTTATTACATTTATATTAAATTTATATTTCAATATAATTACAAAAAAAGAACTATGAAAATTCATAGCTCTTCTTATTTATTCAAATATTATTCGATTATATCAGCAACAACACCTGAACCAACTGTTCTACCACCTTCACGAATAGCGAATCTTAATCCTTTTTCAATAGCGATAGGTGTAATTAATTCGATTGTCATTGATACGTTATCACCTGGCATAACCATTTCTGTTCCAGCAGGTAATTCAATAACACCTGTTACGTCTGTTGTTCTGAAATAGAATTGTGGTCTATATCCATTGAAGAATGGTGTATGACGTCCACCTTCTTCTTTTGTTAGAACGTATACTTCTGATTTAAATTTTGTATGTGGATGAATTGTTCCTGGTTTACATAGTACTTGACCTCTTTCGATGTCTTTTCTATCAATTCCTCTTAATAATGTTCCGATATTATCTCCAGCTTCAGCTTGATCTAATAATTTTCTGAACATTTCTACACCTGTAACAACAGTTTTTCTTCTTTCTGTTGATAGACCGATGATTTCAACTTCGTCAGAAACTTTAACAATTCCTCTTTCTACTCTACCTGTTGCAACTGTTCCACGTCCTGTGATTGTGAATACGTCTTCAACTGGCATTAAGAATGGTTGATCGATTGGTCTTTCTGGTGTTGGGATATAGCTATCAACTGCATCCATTAATTCTTTCATTGGAGCATAAACTGGATCGTTAGGATCTGTTGATGTGCTCTCTAATACTTTTAATGATGATCCTTTTACAACTGGAATTTCGTCTCCTGGGAAACCATATTCTGTTAATAGGTCTCTAACTTCCATTTCAACTAATTCTAATAATTCTGGATCGTCAACCATATCACATTTATTTAAGTAAACAACGATGTATTTTACACCTACTTGTCTAGCTAATAAGATGTGTTCTCTTGTTTGTGGCATTGGTCCATCAGCTGCAGAAACAACTAATATTGCACCATCCATTTGTGCAGCACCTGTGATCATGTTCTTTACATAGTCAGCATGTCCTGGGCAGTCAACGTGAGCATAGTGTCTTGTATCTGTTTCATATTCAACGTGAGCTGTATTAATTGTGATTCCTCTTGCTTTTTCTTCTGGTGCTCCATCGATTTGATCATAAGCTTCGAATTTAGCTTGACCTTTTAATGATAAATATTTTGTAATAGCAGCTGTTGTTGTTGTTTTTCCATGGTCTACGTGTCCGATAGTACCGATGTTAACGTGTGGCTTTGTTCTTTCAAATTTTGCTTTTGCCATTTTTAAATTCCTCCTTATTTTTTGCCATTTACTGGCCTTTTTTATATTTTTTAATAATAATAACTTCTTTATGCACTTGCATTTTATAACATTTTGCCAGAAAATGCAAGTGTTTTTAAGAAATTAGTCTTCTTTTTTAGCTCTTGAAGCAACAATTGTTTCAAGTACTGATTTTGGAACTTCTTCATAATGAGATGGTTCCATAGAGTATGTTCCTCTACCTTGTGTTTTTGAACGTAAGTCTGTAGCATAACCAAACATTTCTGATAATGGTATGAATGCTTTTATTTCTTGCATTCCGTCATTTGCTTCCATTCCTTCCATTCTACCACGTCTTGAGTTTACATCTCCAATAACATCTCCCATGTATTCTTCTGGAACTGTTATTTCTACTTTCATGATTGGCTCTAAGATAACTGATTTAGCTTGTTTACATCCTTCTTTGAATGCCATAGATGCAGCAATCTTGAATGCCATTTCTGATGAGTCAACTTCATGGTAAGAACCATCAACTAATGATACTTTGAAGTCGATTACTGGATATCCAGCTAAGATACCGCTTTCAGCAGCTTCTCTCATTCCTTGTTCAATTGGTTTAATATATTCTTTTGGAACTGCTCCTCCAACGATTTTGCTTTCGAATTCAATTCCTTTTCCTGGTTCTAATGGTTCCATTTCAAACCATACGTCACCGTATTGTCCTTTACCACCAGATTGACGAATAAATTTACCTTGAACTTTTACTTTATTTCTAATTGTTTCTTTGTAAGCAACTTGTGGTTTACCTACATTACATTCTACTTTGAATTCTCTTTTTAATCTATCTACAATTATGTCTAAGTGTAATTCACCCATACCTGCGATAATTGTTTGTCCTGTTTCTTGATTTGTATATGCTTTAAATGTTGGATCTTCTTCAGCTAATTTTGCTAAAGCTATTCCCATTTTTTCTTGAGCTGCTTTATCTTTTGGCTCAATAGCTATATCAATAACTGGTTCTGGGAATTCCATTGATTCTAGAATTATTGGATGTTCAGGATCACATAATGTATTTCCTGTTGTAACATCTTTTAATCCAACTGCAGCAGCAATATCACCAGCATATACTTTTTCAATATCTTCTCTGTGATTTGAGTGCATTTGTAGAATTCTTCCAATTCTTTCTTTTTTATCTTTGCTTGAATTTAAAACTGTAGATCCTGTTTCTAATGTTCCTGAATATACTCTAAAGAAACATAATTTTCCTACGAATGGGTCTGTTGCAATTTTAAATGCTAATGCAGCAAATGGTTCTGAATCAGATGTCTTAGCTTCTGTTTCAACACCATCTAATGTCGTTCCTTTGATATGTGGTATATCTAATGGAGATGGCATATAGTCAACTATTGCATTTAATAATTCTTGTACACCTTTATTTTTATATGAAGAACCACATGTTACTGGAACGATTTGATTTGCTATTGTTCCTTTTCTTAATGCTTTTTTGATTTCTTCCTCAGATGGTTCTTTTCCATCTAAATAATTCATCATTAATTCTTCATCTTGTTCACATGCAGCTTCTACCATAGCTGTTCTCCATTTTTTAGCTTCTTCTAACATATCTTCTGGAATATCTGTTTCTTCAATTTCTTTTCCTAAATCATCTTTATGGATGAATGCTCTCATTTTAATTAAATCAACAATTCCTTTAAAGTTATCTTCTGCTCCGATTGGTAATTGAACTGGTACTGGATTTGCATGTAATCTATTTTTTAATTGGTCAACGCAAAGCATAAAGTTTGCTCCAACTATGTCCATTTTATTTACGTATACCATTCTTGGAACTTGGTATTTATCAGCTTGTCTCCAAACTGTTTCTGTTTGTGGTTGAACTCCACCTTTTGCTGCTAATACTGTAACTGCACCATCAAGTACTCTTAGAGATCTTTGTACTTCTACTGTAAAGTCAACGTGACCTGGAGTATCAATTATATTGATTCTGTTATTTTTCCAGAAACATGTTGTTGCAGCAGATGTTATTGTTATACCTCTTTCTTGTTCTTGTTCCATCCAGTCCATTGTTGCAGCACCCTCGTGAACTTCTCCTATTTTATGTGTTTTTCCTGTATAGAATAATATTCTCTCTGTTGTTGTTGTTTTACCAGCATCAATATGAGCCATTATTCCTATATTTCTAGTTCTTTCTAGTGGGTATGCTCTTCCTGCCATGTAATTATTCCCTCCTTTTTTTCATTTTATGATTGAAATAATTGTTACACTTTTTTTCTCAATCTAAATTTTACCATTTATAATGTGCAAATGCTTTATTAGCTTCTGCCATTCTATGTGTATCTTCTTTCTTCTTGAATGCTCCACCGTTTCCGTTAACAGCGTCCATGATTTCACCAGCTAATTTCTCAGCCATTGTTTTTTCATGTCTTGTTCTAGCATATGTTACTAACCATCTTAAACCTAATGTTTGTCTTCTTTCAGGTCTAATTTCTAATGGTACTTGGTATGTTGCTCCACCAACTCTTCTTGCTTTTACTTCAAGAACTGGCATGATGTTTTCTAATGCTGCTTCAAATACTTCTAATGGATTTTTTCCTTCTTTTTCTTTTATTATATCAAAAGCATCATAAACTATTCCTTGAGCAACTGATTTTTTACCATCTAACATTATGTTGTTAATTAATTTTGTAACAACTTTGCTATTGTATATTGGATCTGGTAATACATCTCTTTTTGCTATAAATCCTCTTCTTGGCACTATTCTTCACTCCTTTTCTTTCTGAGATTTGCTCTCTTATTGATGATATCTATAAGATATCTAAGTTACTCTGAAAATCTATTGATTTTCCGTTTAGTGCTACATTATCTATTCTAAATTTAAGTACCTTAATTTAGTAAGATGTGCATGCACTATAAAATAAATCCTTTATCGATTTATTTCTTTGGGCGTTTTGCTCCATATTTTGAACGTCCTTGCATTCTGTCTTTTACACCTGCTGTATCTAATGTTCCTCTGATAATATGATATCTAACACCTGGAAGGTCTTTTACTCTTCCTCCTCTGATTAGAACAACACTATGTTCTTGTAAGTTGTGTCCTATTCCTGGGATATATGATGTTACTTCATAACCATTTGAAAGTCTAACTCTGGCAACTTTTCTTAAAGCAGAGTTTGGCTTCTTTGGTGTTACTGTTTTTACAACTGTACATACACCTCTTTTTTGTGGTGCTTTATTGTTTGTTAATGTTTTGTTTTTTGAATTCCATCCATGTTGTAAAGCTGGAGCTGTTGATTTTGCCTTTGTTGATTTTCTTCCTTTTCTTACTAATTGATTAATTGTTGGCACTTAAATTTCACCTCTTTTCCTAATTTTACTTAATTATAAAAATTAAATTAACCGCAAACAAATTATTAAAAATAATTCGCATTGCGGTTAATATTTTATCATTTTTTTCCTGTTATGTCAATGTTTTTATATTAAAATTATAAATTATTCTTTATTACCTTCTGGTAATACATTTGCACTACTTATATTGAAGATTTTTTTCATAAAACATTTTATTTTTTCTGATAAAGTTATATTTCCAATTATATCTACTAATGCATTTTGATTTGCATTTTTTACTATTTTTTGTAATGTTTTTATTTCTTTTTTATTTATTTTTGCTTCATTAATATATGATAAATTATATGTTATCGCTGGCAATATATCTGAATCGTAATCATCTATTGATGAAAATGACATTACATAGTTATATACTAAATTTTGAGAATCCATATCATATTGTACTGCATATCTATCTAAAACTTCACAAACAATTGGATCCATTTTCTTTATTGCTATATTTCTTAAATTTCTATAGTTCTTTGCAGAATATTCTATTAATTCTCTTTTCCATGTTTCTCTTTCAAATTTTTCTTTTTCCAATAATTTTTCTCTTACTGGATATATTTTAATTGTTTTTCCATTATTTAATTCTGCTTTATACACTAATTCATTTTCTTCTACTTTTATAACAATATTTTTTAAATATATATATCCATCTGTACAATTTTCTTCTATTATTTTTGGTTCATTACTTTCTTCAAATGTAATTATTTCTTGTTCATTTTGAAAATGTTTTTTTAATAATTCTGTTATTTCTTCAATATTATTATAGTATTCTTCTATTGATGGTTCTATTGTTATTTCTTCAATAGGTTGAAATTCTTCTACTTTTAATTCTTCATCTATACTTAAATTTTCTATTGATTCATTAATTTCTTGTTGTATTTCAGCTTTTTCTTCTATTTTTTCACTTTGTTCTTCTTGATTATTTGCAAATAAATTAATTACATCTATAATTTGATTATGTTTTATTAATTTCTTAGCAAACATTATTCTTGCAATATTTTTTCCTATTTCATTTATAAACTCTGTTAATTCATAAATTTCATCTACTTCTAGGTTATCTCTATTTTCTTCTATTTGTTCACTTATAATTCGGCTTTTTCTTACATCTTCAGCAATCAAATTATCTATTTCAATAAATGCTTGTTCTCTAATTTCTAAACGTTTAGAATTAATTTGATTTTGAAACCATTGGCTTTGTTTTCCTAAATCTGATATTTGTTTTCCTAAGCAATTTACTTCTGACCAAACTTCTTCATTATTATTTATTTTATTCTGTGCTTTTTTTGTATTTCTTTCATTTGCTAATTCGTTTCTTTTATTTTCTATATCTCTTATTTGCGCACTCAAAACTGCTTTTTCATTAACAAATCTATCTAATTCTTCTATTAATTCTTCCATCATTTTTAACCTGTAATATTAAGTTGATTGCTCCTTAATATATTCCTTTCTTTTGTTATTTCCGAATTTTATTCATTTGTTATTCTATCATATCACTTTATTTCTTGCAATAGTTTTTTGTCATTTTTTAAAATATTTTATTCTTTTTTGTTTAATAGATTTTTAGATTCTCAATTGCCCTATCTGCTAGCTTTCCATACTTAATTTTTTTATCTTTTATCCTTTGTGGAAGTTCTGGTACAATTCCAAAATTTGCATTCATTGGTTGAAATTTGTCATTTGATGTTGAAATATATTTTGCTAATGCTCCTATCATTGTTAAATTTGAAAATTCAATTTTATTTTCTTTTTTTATTTGTGCAACTGCATTTAATGCTGATACCATTCCTGATGAAATTGATTCAACATATCCTTCTACTCCTGTTATTTGACCTGCAAAATAAATATTTTTGTTGTTTTTTAAATTATATGTATTATCCAATAATTTTGTTGAATTTATATATGTATTTCTGTGCATAACTCCATATTTTACAAATTCAGCATTTTCTAATCCTGGAATCATTCCAAATACTCTTTTTTGTTCTCCATATTTTAAGTTTGTTTGAAATCCTACAATATTATATATTGTTCCTAATTCATTGTCTTGTCTTAATTGTATTACTGCATATGGTCTTTTTCCTGTTCTTGGATCATCAAATCCGACTGGTTTTAATGGTCCATATCTTAATGTGTCTTTTCCTCTTTTTGCCATTACTTCTACTGGCATACAGCCTTCAAATATTTCTTTTTTTTCAAATTCATGTAATGTTACTACTTCTGCATTTACTAATTCTTCTACAAATTTTTCATATTCTTCTTTGTTCATTGGTAAATTTATATAACTTGCTTCTTGTTTTTGTATTCTTTTTTTCCATTCTTCTATTGTTTCATCTTTTCTTTTTTCTTGCTCATATCTGTTTCCCAAAAACGCAATATTAAAATCAATGCTTTCTTTTGTGATAATTGGTGCTGCAGCATCATAAAAATGTAATTTATCTTCTCCTGTTATTTTGGATATTTCTTTTGATAATCCTTCTGATGTTAGTGGTCCTGTTGCAATTATTACAATTCCTTCTTTTGACATTTTTTCTATATTTGTAATTTCTTGATGTATTATTTCTATTAAAGGATTTTTTTCTAGTTCTTCTGTTACTTTTTGTGAAAATAATTCTCTATCAACTGCTAATGCTTGACCTGCTGGTATTTGCGTTTCATTTGCTATTTTTATTAATAATGAGTCTAATTTTCTTAGTTCTTCTTTTAACAAACCACATGCATTTGTGTGTAGATTTGATTTAAATGAGTTGCTACATACTATTTCTGCTAAATTTTTGTTGCTGTGTGCTTCTGTATATTTATTTGGTTTCATTTCATATAATTTTACTTTTATTCCTCTTTTGGCTATTTGATATGCTGCTTCACTACCAGCTAAGCCTCCTCCTATTATTGTTATATAATCTACCATTTTTGTTTTCCTTTCTTTTTATATAAAAAAATAGTATTTATCATTTTCATAAATACTACTATCTTTGGTACCGATGGTGGGACTGTACTACCCGCGTCGGGAAAATAGTCCACTGGACTATTTTCTTTTCCTCCTTTTCGAGTCCCACTTTAAATATGATATAAAAAAATAGTATTCATTTATTTTTCTCAAATACTACTATTTTTTGGTACCGATGGTGGGACTCGAACCCACATGGTTTCCCGCCAGATTTTGAGTCTGGTGCGTCTGCCAATTCCGCCACATCGGCTTATTATTTTTTCTTTTTTCAAAGACTTTTTTACTATATCATATTTTTATTTTTTTGTCTAGTACTATAATGTATTTTCTCTTGACTATTTGGAAAAATTAATGTAGAATATATAATATTTTAATAAAAGAAAAGAGGAATTATAGTATATGATATGTTCACAATGTAAAAAACGCTCTGCAGTTGTATTTATAAACAAAATTGAAAATGGCGTTTCTTCAATGGAAGGTCTATGTAAAGAGTGTGCTAAAAAGCGTGGATTAGATGTGCCTGATTCTAATACAAATCAGTCTAATTCTAATCAAACGAATAATAATATAGATATGAATAATATGTCAAAACAGTTGGAGTCTTTGTTTAAGGATTTGTCTTCTAATTTGAAGTTGGAGAATCTTGAAAATATGGATTTTGAAAATTTTGAGTCTGATGGTGATGAGGATATTGATGATGAAAATGCTCCAGAAGGTATTTCTATGGGAATCCCTATTGGTTCTATCTTTGCTAACTTTGTTCCTAAGAAACAAAAAGATGAAGAAGAAACTACTGGTGGCAGACAAAAAGTAAAGGTTGAAGCTAAAAAGGCTAAGAAAAAGAAAAAATATCTTGATACTTTTGGTACAAATCTAACTCAAAAAGCTAAAAATAATGAACTTGATATGGTTATCGGCCGTGATAAGGAAATTCAAAGAGTTATTCAAATTTTGAATAGACGTACTAAAAATAATCCTTGTTTGATTGGTGAACCTGGTGTTGGTAAAACAGCAATTGCTCAGGGTTTGGCAATTAAAATTGCTAATAATAATGTTCCAGCAAAACTTTTAAATAAAGAGGTTTATTTATTAGATATGACTTCTGTTATAGCTGGTACTCAATTTAGAGGTCAATTCGAGGCTCGTATGAAAGGTATTATTGATGAATGTAAAGAATTCAAAAATATTATTCTTGTAATAGATGAAATTCACAATATAATTGGTGCTGGTGATGGAGAACATTCTATGAATGCTGCTAATATTTTAAAACCTTCACTTGCAAATGGAGAAATTCAATTGATTGGTACTACTACTTTAAGAGAATATAGAAAATATATAGAAAAAGATACAGCATTAGAAAGAAGATTCCAACAAGTTTTAGTTGAAGAACCTAACATTGATGATACAATTTCAATTTTAACAGGAATAAAAAAATATTATGAAGAATACCACAAAGTAAAGATTTCAAATGATGTTATAAAACAAGCTGTTATAATGTCTGAAAAATATATTCATGATAGATTTTTACCAGATAAAGCAATTGATATTTTAGATGAGGCTTGTTCAAGAATTAATCTTGAGAATAAAGAATTGTTTAAACTTGAAATGCTAAAACAAGAACTTGCTGACGTTCAAGCACAAAAAGAAGATGCTGCACAAGCAGATTCAACAGAAGATTATCAAAAAGCTGCAGATTTAAAAACTAAAGAATGTAGATTAATTGAAGAAATTGATCATTTAAATAGTACAATAAAATTAAAATCATTAACAGTTCAAGATATAGCACAAGTTATTGAAAATTGGACTAAAATTCCAGTTAAAAAGATTACAGAAGCTGAAACACAAAAATTATTAAATCTTGAAACAAATCTTCATAAAAGAGTTATCGGTCAAGATAAAGCTGTAAGTGCTGTTTCTAGAGCAATAAGAAGAAATCGTGCAGGACTTCAAAGTACAAAACGTCCACCATCTTTCATATTTGTTGGTCCAACAGGTGTTGGAAAAACAGAACTTGCAAAAAGTTTAGCATATGAAATGTTTGGTTCTGAAGACTCAATAATAAGAGTTGATATGTCTGAATATATGGAAAGTCATTCAACAGCAAAACTTATTGGTGCACCTCCAGGATATGTTGGATATGATGATGCAGGTCAACTTACTGAAAAAGTAAAGAGAAAACCTTATTCTATTATATTATTTGATGAAATTGAAAAAGCACACCCTGATGTATTTAATATTTTATTACAAGTATTAGATGATGGAAAACTTACAGATTCACAAGGAAATGTTGTTAGTTTCCAAAATACAATTATAATTATGACATCAAATGCTGGTTCAAATGTTAATACAAATTCAATTGGTTTTGACAAAAAAATAGTTGATAATAATAAAATAGAAGAAAATCTAAAACAAGTTTTTAGACCTGAATTTTTAAATAGAATTGATGAAATTATTGTATTTGATTCATTAACAAAACCTCAATTATTACAAATTGTTGAATTAATGTTAAAAGATACAACAAAAGCTTTGGCTGATAAAAATATTTCTTTAAATGTTTCAGATAATGCAAAAGATTTTATATTAGAAAAAGGAACTAATTTAAAATATGGTGCAAGACCTTTAAGAAGAGCAATTCAAAGATATGTTGAAGATGAAATTTCTGAAATGATCTTAAAAGGTGATGTTCATGATGGTCAAACTATTAATGTTGATTTAGAAAATAATGAATTAAAATTTAATGTTTAATACAACAAATCCCCACTAACAATTTTGTTAATGGGGATTTATTTTTATTTATTTCTATCTTTAATATAAATTGCTAATTGTCTTAAAAATTCTGCTTTATTGCCATACTCTTCTAGTATATTGATTGCTTCTTTTGTTATTTTTTCTAATTCTTTTTTGGCTCCATCTATTCCAAACACAGATACATATGTGCATTTATTATGTTCTTTGTCATTTCCAACTGGTTTTCCTGTTACTTCTGGATTACCCTCTTCAGATAAAATATCATCTTTTATTTGAAATGCTAAACCAATTTTATCTGCAAATTTTGATAGCTTTTCTATATCTTTTTCATCTGCATCTGCTAATATTGCTCCCATTCTTATACTTAATTTTAATAATTCTCCTGTTTTATTTTCATGTATATATTGAAGCATTTGATTACTAATTTGTTGCCCTTCAAGTTCTGTGTCTAAATACTCTCCTGCTATCATTCTATCTACTGCGTTTGAAAATTCTCCAAATATTCTTATTTTATTTGGTGTTGCTGATTTTGCTAAATCTTTACTTATAACTATATATGCTTGATTAAATAATGAGTCTCCAGCAAGTAATGCTGTTGGATGATTAAATTGTTTATGATTTGTTGGCTTTCCATGTCTAAAATCATCATTATCTACTTCTGGCAAATCATCATGTATCAATGAAAAATTATGTATCATTTCTATTGCAACTGCATATGGCATTGCTTCTTGATAATTTTCTTTAAACATTTTATATACATCTAATACTAATATTGGTCTTAGTCTTTTTCCACCTGCCATTAAACTATAACTTACTGATTCATTTAAAACCTTCTCTGGACATTCACTTTTTCTTAAATATTTTTCTAGTTCTGTATTTATAATTGTTTGATATTTTTTTAATTCTTCTTTAAATTCCATTTTTAACTTCCAAAAAAAATAAATTCTATATACAAAAGTAATTACTTTTGTACAGAATTTATTTTAACACAAGATGACCTTTTATTCAATATTTATTTATTAATTAAGTGGTAAAATTACCAATGTATAATAAAAATAATATTCTGCTTCATTAATTTTATATGAAATAGCAAATTTATAATATGTGTTTGTTGCAACATCTTTAGATGTTGCTAGTGTTCCTGTAACAGTTACTTTTGCCGTTTCACCAGCAGATATAGTATCTGAACTCAATTTATAATCTAATTTTGATAATATATTATTTGTATCTTTACTATCTATTAATTCGATTTTTCCATTTGAAAAATCCTTAGATGTGTTATTTGGAATTTCAATTGTAAATGTAGGAGAAAGATTTGTAAAGAATGCTAAAAATGATGATAACTTACGAGTGTGTTTTATTGTGGTTGTTATAGTGTTACCTTCATATTCATCTGATACAAATTTATATACATCTCCTAAAAGTGCTGGAGCCATACTCGTATTTGTTGTATATCTGTTATTTCCATTTTCATCTGTTCCTTTTGGTGATATTTCAACAGGTAATTGTGGCTCAATATATTTTAATTGTGCTGTTCCATCAATTACTAATGTTGTACTCCATAATGAATATGAAATTGATAGCATTATTAGAAAAATCACAAAAAGTAAAAAAATATATATTGTCTTAATTGGTTTTTTTCTATTTTTCTTTCTATATCTCATATTTACCTTTCTTTATCTTTTTAATATAAATCTATATGTTATTTTTCCAGTTATAACACAAAATATAGCTTCTTGATTTTCATTATCAAAATAATACAAAATAGGTTTAAATAATTCTTCTGAAACTTTTACTATTTCTTCAAAATCTTTAACATCAATTATATTATCATTTTCATTAGGATTTGTGTTAACTTGTACAATCTTATCTTGACATAATTTCAAAATTTTATTTAATTCTTTTCTATATTCATTTGTTATATTATTTGCAATTTTAAAACCTCTCAAATATATTAATATAATTATTGATATCACAATTAATATAATATCAAATATAATTATGTATATATTTTTTTCAACACTTACATTATATTCTTTTGAAATATATTTACTTTCCTCTTTATTATTTTCACCTGAAATTTTTGTCGTTTTTTCTGCTAGATTTATTTGAACTATTGATTGATAATCTGAATTAACTTCATTTTCTTCGATATTTGTATTTACTTTTACCTTTAATGTTATTATATATTTAGCATCAATATTCATCCCCATTTTTTGTTTAAAATCATTTAGCATTTCATTTTTGCTTTTTAAATCTATATCAAAGCTCTCATTTATTTTTAAATCATTTCCACTAAACTCTTGATCATTTTTTTCTATTATAGTCTCTTTTTCATCAATTATCTTTTGTTCTTCTCCATCTTTTATATATACTACTTTCATATTTCCTTCAATTAAATAATCATATTTTATTTGAGATTCTTTATCTGCCAAATACTCATAATTCATAAAAATTTGTGTAGTATCAATCAAATCTGTAACATATACAAGTGTTTTATCATCATCTTCTTCATTCATATATTTATTTTCTATAAGATTTACTTTATAATCATAGTTAAATTTATTTGTATATTTGTATATCTCTTTTGTTTTGGTTTTTATATTTTCCTTTGACAAATTTTGTTCGAGACTAAAAAAAGACAATAACATAAGAATAATAGCAAATATTGTTATTCCATATTTCATTGACTTTCGCATTTTTTTAACTTGCTTTATTCTCATATTACTCTCTCCTTCTAAGTTTCTACCTGAATATTTTGATTTTTATTATTAATTTGTAAATTATGTAATAATATTGCAGGATACCCTATATATTTTATTTTAAATACAACCTTTCCAATTAATTGATTTTCTTTAACTTCTTCTTTGTCTGGTGTATTATTATTATCACCTTTTGTTATAAAAGAAAACTCTCCATTTTTTTGTTTTTTTTCTATAATTCTATGAATTACTGTATATCCTTCCATTTGATATTGAATAATATCTCCAACATTTACATCATTTGAATTACATTTTTTTATAATTACTACATCTCCAACATTTAATTCTTTTTCCATACTTCCTGTTGCTATTGATACTGGCTGAATTGGAAATATACCTATTGCAAACCAAATTACTAATATTATAAAAATTACAAGTGAAATTATATTTTTAGGATTTGAATCTATTAAGTTTTTTCTTGATTTAAATATATCTAATTTATTTTTGGAATATCTTATGTATAAATATAATATTGTTGGTATAGTAATTTCAATTATTGTTGTCATTATCCATGGTGAATTTGGTAAAATTGGTGAAATCCAAAAATATAAATTTGTTATTAATTGATAAATTATTGATGGAACACATCCACTATATATTGTCATATATGAAAAAAGTATATTTTTAGCAATATTAGGTAAAACATATTGTAATATATATCTAATACAAGAAAATGTTGTAACATCATCTCCAATTACTTTATTTAGTTGTATATCTATTACAACATATATAATTATAATTAGTATAGCTATTTTTTCTTTGTCTTTATCATAAACATTATCAATTAATTTATATCTTATAAATTCTCTTGCTATAAGTTCAATTCCATATATCCATATATTTATTATAATTCCTTTTATAGTTGTATCATAAGAATTTTTTCCAAATGTAACAATTAAACCTGTCAACATATATATTATAACAAAACTAATACTAGCGTTAATTGTATATTGAATTATTTGCTTTTTTAGTTTTTGATTCCCAATATTTTTAGAAAATGTCAAAAACATAAGAATTGATATAATAATCCAAGATAATGGATTAATTATATATATATATATATTATTTATTTGCTTTATAATTTTTAAATTTTTTAAGACTCCCACAAGAAGTATTAATATTATAGTTATAATAGTTGCTTTTTTCGATTTTTGCATTTATTTTCCTCATTTTATAAAATTAAATTAGGTAAAAATTATTACCCTATAAGGTCAAAGCCTTATAGGGATTATTACTATGATGGATTTACATCATTATGTTGTGGCTCTAAATTAACTTCTTGGGCTTTTTGAGTATAATTATATGTTATCTTAAATTCTTTTGTTCCAAGATCTGTTTTTGTAGAATCAGCTTTCCATTTTATAGCAAATTGAGCTATACAAGAACCACCATTTGCTAATAATGTTTGACCTTCAACCATTGCAGCATTTTTTGTTATTTCAATATCTGCATCATCTGCCCCAGTAATTTCAAATGATTCTAGTAATGCGTCTATACTACCTGTATTTTTTACTACAGCTTGAATCATAACACCATCACCTGGATAAGATAATTTAATATTTGCTGTTGCTATTTGTTTATCATCTGAAAGTGTAACAGTTCCATGTGTTGAATCAGCTTCCATATTTTCACCTACTAATGTTACACTATCAAATTTTACATCCCATTTTCCACTTCCTGCAACTGTACCATTAATTACTAAATTTGATGTAAATGCTGCATAACCAACAGCTAATGCTAATAGTAAAACAATTAGTGCTATTGTTATACTATTTTTTTTGCTTTTTTTCATTTCAAAATCCTTCCTTTCTTTTTTCTTTTGGTACTAAATAATCTTTTGTATATTATTATTTTGTACTCCTAATTTAATTCTTTATAATTATAACATATAAATATTTTAATAACCATTTCTATTATTTGACATTTATATTACATTTTTATTACATTTTCGACAATTTATCCTATTTTTGTAATATTTTTGTAATGGTTTTCTGTCATTTTTTATGATATACTGTTATTCTAGTAAAGGAGGTGGAATTTTATGGAAGCAAAAATTATATATGACTTTGAATCTTTAAAAGATAATCTTTCTATAGACGAATTTAATTTTATTTGTAATTATAAAACGGAAAATAAAAAAATTAATTCAATTATTTTTAGAGAATTAAATTTTAGAGATAAAATTGTTGATATAATTTCAAAATTAAATTCTTTCGAATCATCAAAAATTAATTTTGAATTATTGAACACAATTTATGATGCTGAAGAAGTTTTGAAAAAAGTTAATAATAATATAATTATGATTTATAAAATTACTCTCGAATATTCTAAAGTTTCAAATAATATTATAAATTTGCCACATAAAATATTTAACTCCTATAACACTACTGACTTTTTTGAAAAAAACATAAACTCTTTAAAAGAATCAATACATTCTTTTTTGAATAGAAGTACTGTTTTTTCAAGCAAAATAGACAAAAATGATATTGAAATTAATTCTTTTTTTAAAAATGAATTAATTAATAAATATCTTAATGAAAAAAACAATAATATTATTAATTATACATATACAAGCTCCATTTCATATAATAATTCAACTTTGATAATTTCTGAAAAAGAAAATAAAGTTTTCCTCCCTTACTCAAAATCTGAACTTCAACTTTATTTAGAACAATTTCCAAATGATTATTCTTCATTAGAAGATGTTATTAATAAAGAATTTATTTTACCTCTTGATTATTACTTAAAATCTCCTTCTATTGCAAGATTTAGAGAAACTTATTCTTTAATAAGAGATAGAGAAGGCAAATCTTTTATTGATTCATTAAAATATGCCACAAATATTATGTTTTATTCAAAACTAAATCCTACTATTATTGCTGCTTGTAAAACTCAAGAGCAATTAGAAAATTATATTTCTTGCTTAGAAAAAAATAAAGTTGATGATTTTAAAGATTTTAATATAAAATTTGAAATTTCACCAAATATTATAACAAAATAATAGCGTATTGAATCATAAAAAAGTTTCAATACGCTATATAATTTTTATTTACATATTATTCATACAAAATTTCTTATCTGAAAGCTTATCTTGAACAATTCTTAAAGCTTCACCAAATCTTTGGAAGTGAACAATCTCTCTTTCTCTTAAAAATCTTAATGGGTCTACTACCTCTGGATTATCTCTACATAAATCTATTAATTTTTCGTATGTTGCTCTTGCCTTTTGTTCAGCAGCTAAGTCCTCTTGTAAGTTTGCAATTACATCACCTTTACATGCTAAACATGTTGCATCAAATGGCACTCCTGCTGCAGATTGTGGATATATATCTACACCATGATCTGTGTAATATGCTCCTAAACCTGCTGCTTCTATTTCTTCAATTGATGCATTTTTTGTTAATTGATGAACTATAGTTCCTACCATTTCTAAATGTGCTAATTCTTCTGTTCCAATATCATTTAAAATAGCTTTTGCATTTTGGTCTGGCATACCAAATCTTTGTGATAAATATCTTAAAGATGCTGCAAGTTCACCATCTGGTCCACCATATTGGCTAATAATTACTTTTGCAAGACGAGGGTCTGCACATTTTATATTTATTGGATATTGTAATACTTTATTATAAGTCCACATAGTTTAGAAATTCCCCCTTTCCCAAGGCCATGGCTCTTCAATCCATCTCCATTTATTACATGGAAATTGAATTGTTAATGGTCCATAAACTTTTTGATATTTATCTGTTAATTCTCTATATTCTTTGCAATATTTTCTGTGTAAACAAAGTGCTTTTTGATCATCAACATGTGTGTCTAAATATAATCCAAGCTCTGTTATTGCAAAATTCAAACTTTTTATTCTTTCCATCATTTCTTCTCTTGTTGTTTGTGATTGGTTACATATATCTTCCATTATTACAGCCCTCCCCAATTTGATTTGTTGTTTCTAAAAACTCATTTGTTCTCATTGATTGACATGGTGTATATGGACTTACTAATTCAGGAAATATTGTTCCCATTTTTAGTCCAATTTCTGGTCTAAATGTTTTATCCATATATTGCCAAGGAACATAGCTTTGAGCTAACATTGGATTATCTGGAAATACACTCATTTCATATTCTTCGTCAAATCCACATTCACAACAGTCTACAGGTTCTTGTTGTTCATAACTACAATTTGTAGAACAGTTATTATTGCATTTATCTTCAATCATATTTGCAGATGTATTCCATGCCTGATTATTCATACATGAACATCTTTGATATCTACGCGTAAACATATTTTTCCTCCTCTTAATATAATTAAATCAATTTTTGATTTGTCATATTACATAATATGCAAAAAAAGTAGCCTTGCTACAATAATTTGTCTCTGGCTACTTTAAATATTTTATTATAAATGTTGTTCCTTTATTTAATTCTGAATCTACTTGTATATATCCATTATTACTTTCTATTATTGATTTTGATAAAGCTAAACCTATTCCTACACTATCACTTGATGAATTTTTTCCTTTATAAAATCTTTCAAATATGTGTGGTAAATCTTTTACATCTATTCCTGTTCCATTATCTTCAATTTTTAATTCTGTATACATATTATTTTGATTATAATTTATATAAATTTTTTTATTTTCATATGAATGTTCTATGCAATTTTTTAATATATTTGTTATTGCTTCAACTTGCCATTTTAAATCACATATTGTTTTTATTGAATCATCTCCTGAAACTATTATTTCTATATTTTTCAATTCACTTAACATTGATACATTTTTTACCGCTTCATTTATTATATCTTTTATAAAAACTTCTTTTTTTATAAATTTTATCGAATTACTGTCTATTTTTGATAATTTCAAAATTGATTCTACTAAAAATTTTATATTTATTATTTCTCTTTTTATATCTTTAATAAAATCTTTTTCTATATCTTCTGGCATATTTTCATCACTTAAAATATTATCTAACATTATTAAAATTGATGTAATTGGCGTTTTTATTTGATGTGATATATCTGATAATGAATCTTTTAATGTTGTTTTATCTTTTTGAGAATTTTCAGCAACTTCTTTTAACATTATCGTTATTTTATATAATTCATTTTTTAATATTGACAATTCATCTTCTGTGTTTTCTTCTATATTTAGTTTGTAATTTCCTCTATTGATTTCTTCTATGTATTTTGTTATTTCATTAATTTTTTTACTTTCACTATGATTATATTTGAAGACTATTATTGATAATATTAAAATAAATACTATTAATGTACTTACATCTATAATAATAAATTTTTGAAAATCTGTGTTATTTTCTAATATTACTGAATCTTTATCTAGTTCTATGCCATATTCCCTTAATATCTCATTATTAGTTCTATCACTATTATTTAATATTTCTACAATTTCTCTTTTTTCTATATCAGGATATTTTTCTAAAACATTATCTACAATTCCTGCTATTTTTTGATTAAAATTATATGTATATGTTTTGTATTGTTTATATATTAAAATTGAAAATATAATTAGAAATATAATAGCTACAATACAACTTGTAATACACATTTTCTTTAATTCTATTTTATTTTTCATTTTTATTTCATTCCTTTTCAAAACTTAGATGTTATTGATAATTTATTAATCTACTTCACTATCAATTCTATATCCAATTCCTTTAATTGTAATTATAATATCTGTTTTAATTTTTTCTCTTATTCTTTTTAAATATACTGTTACAGTATTATCATTTACATCATTTCCTGTCCATTCCCATATTTTGTCTATTATTTCACTTCTTTTTACTACCTTATTTAAATTTAAGAATAGTAAATTCAATATTTTCAACTCTAAGTTTGTAAGTTCTACACTTTCATTGTCTCTATATACAACCATTTTGTCCATATCAAATTTTATATTTTGGACTTGTATTATTGTGTTTTTCTTGTTTCTTAATATTATTCTATTTATTCTTGCCATCAATTCTTTTATTGAAAATGGTTTTGTAATATAATCTTCTGCTCCTAATTCTAACCCTTTTACAATATTATCTTCTTCATCTTTAGCAGTTAAGAAAATTGATGGTATATTCTTTTCTTTTATATTATTTCTATATAAATCAAATCCATTTCCATCTGGTAATGACACATCTAATATTGCTAAATCTATTTTTTCTGTTTTTAATATTTTAAGTGTATTTTCTACATTTAATGTGTGTATTACTTGATATTTCTTTTGTTCTAAAGAGTATATTAATCCTTTAGCTAATATCTCATTATCCTCTACTAATAATATTTTCATATATTTTGCCTTTCACATATTATAAACTTATTTTTTTTATCATTTGTTTTGCTACTATTTCTAATTCATCTGTTTCCATATGATGTTTCATTCCTTTTAATTCAACCAATTCGATTTCTGGTCTATTTTCTATAAATTTATATGTATCTTTTATTAATGCTGTTTCATCTAAATCTCCTTGATATATTATTACATTTCTTTTTTCTTTATAATTCTCATATAAATTATTTTTTACTAAATCTTCATAAAATGAATATTGTACAATAATTTTTCCATTTTTTCCTGTTCTTCCAATCTTCTTGCTTTCAAACTGTTCAAATGAGTCTTTTAATAAAATATCTTTAAATACTTTTTGCATATTTATTGCTGGTGATTTTAAAATTATATTTTCGTACTTATTTTTATCTCCAATAAGTTTGTTTAATAAAATATATGCTCCAAAACTTGTTGCAAAAAAAGATATTTTTGTATTATCTCCATATTTTTCTTTTATATAATCTACTACTGAATTTATGTATGATATACATGTTTTTACTCTCAAATATTCTGCACTTTGAACACTCTCTCCATGCCCTGGAAAATCAAAAGCTATAGATTGTATTCCATTTTCTAATAATTTATCTGCAATTACTTTTCTAGTATTACTGTCTTTACTACTACAATATCCATGACATATTATAAAAATTTGATCTTTTCTACATTCTTCATTATAAATAATTTTTGCACTTATATTGCACTTTTCTTCTTTATTATATATTTCTATTTTTTCTTCCATAATCTTTCTCCATTAATCTTTATTTGAAATATATTTTATCATAAAAAGAGGACTTTGTAAGCCCCCTTTTTATACATTTTCATTTCTAATAGTTTCAATTGTATTTTGTTTATTAATTTTATAAATTGAATATCTCATAATAATAAATATAAATATGAATACAAAAACTGCAGAAATTAAAATTGCATTTGTAGGTATATATATACCTTTTTCAACTTTTACTGAAAATGCTTTATATATTGCAAATGTTCCAATTAATCCCATGATTGTTCCTATAACCCATGCTTTAGTTCCATAAAATATTGTTTCTAAATTTATCATTCTATCAAATTCTTTTGATGTCATTCCTATTGATTTCAACATTGCAAACTCTTTTTGTCTTAATTCCATATTTGATGTAATTGTATTAAAAATATTTGTAATTCCTATTAATGTTATTACTGTTATAAATCCATATAAGAATATTTTTGTTACTAATACCATTGCACTTTCTTCTTTGGCAGATGCATCAATATTATAAATTCTAATATCTAAATGTAAAGCATCTATATCTTTCTCTAGTTGGTCTGGATTATTTGATTGTATTGTTACTGTATTATATACTGGCTTTTCCTCATTTTCTAATTGTGATATATCTAAAATTAAATATCCACCTTCATAATAACTTCTATCAATTCCATCTGGTTTAATTGTTGAAATTGCACCAACTTCTACTGAACGTTGTTTATCATTGTAATCTTTTCCTTCTATTATATCTCCAACATTGTATTTATATTTTCTTCCATTTTTTACTTGACCATCTTCTATCCAACTTACTTCGTCACACAATATTCCTTTATCTTTTACTTTATCATATTTAGCACCAATTTTATTTACATATCTTTTAAATGAATCACTATCTAATGCCATAATTTGTAATGCTGAATATTTCTCCCCTGTCTCTATGAATTCTTCATTTTCTTCATCATAATATCCTTCTTCTGACAATGTACCAGAAGCTAAATTAATTTTATCAATATCTTTTATTTTTATATCTCCATTATTTAAACTATACAATATTGAATATTTTTCTATATTATCTAATGAAATTATTCTATCTATTTCTTCATTTGATACTTTTCCAACATTTAATTGTATATTATAATCATAGTCTTTATAATATTTTTGTGATTCTTGGAACATATTAGTTATAAATGCATTCATTGTGATAAATACAAATATGCTTACCGCAATTGATACAACTGTTGTTCTATATTTTTTCTTACTTCTCTTTAAGTTTTTGTATGCTAATTCTCCACCAGTTTTAAATAATTTTGATATAATCTTTGGTACTTTTAATTTTTTTGAATTTAGTTTTATATCTTTAGAACCTCTTAATCCTTCTATTGGACTTACTCTACTTGCTTTTATAGCAGATGTTATTGATGATAAATATATTGTTACAAATCCTAATACTGCTGATAAAATAATTGGTAATATTGATATTTTAAATACTAATCCATCAACATGTTGTAATAAATAATCACCTAAAAGTGAATTTACTATTTGTATTAATACAAATACTGCAAAAAATCCTGATAGTATTCCTAAAGGTATTCCTATTAATCCTAATATTAATCCTTCTTGTATTACATTTTTTCTTATTTGTCTTTTAGTTGCTCCAACACTTGCAAGCATTGAATACATTTTTATTTTTTCTGTTATTGATATTGCAAATGAATTTCTTATGCAAAATATACTTGTAAATAATATTATTACTATTACTACTCCAATTACTGAATATAACATGGTAACTGTTGAGTCTGAAAATGCAAATGCTTCCCATCTTAATAATTCTTTATTTAAAGTATAATCATATTTGGTCTCAGTATCATTTTTTGACAAACTTTCATAACTTTGAATTCCTAGTATTTGAGGTATTGTCTCTTTATAATTTTTTGGTGATTTTAAACTTATATATAAATCAGATCTTCCTGTACTTATTCCTGTTGTAATTACAGTATATCCTGGCTCTGAATATTTTTCAAAACTTGTATCTGGTCTTTCTATGATTCCTACTATTTTAAATGAATAATTTGTTGCATTTATTATCTCTTCTGCATCATATATATTATCATATTCTTTTTCATTAACTCCTGGTTTGGTACTTCTTGTTCCAACATTTAAATTAATTGTATCTCCTATTTTGTATTCTACTTTTCCATTTGTCATTATAGTTTGACTAATTACTACTTCATTATTATTAGCTGGAAATCTGCCTTCTATTAATTCAAAATGCAAATCCTTAAATGAACTTTCATTCATAGAAATTAATCTTGCATAAGGTTTATACTCATTTTGACTTCCTTGTAAAATTGAATATCCACATATTTTTATTGCAAATGTATCTTTTACATCTCTATTATTTTGTATATCTTTTATTTCTTCATCACTAACATTTTCTAACTTCAAATGCCAATATCCTGATTGATTTTTTGCATTTTCTACTAATGTTCCTTGAAAACTCATTCCCATACTTGCAACAGCACATATTAATGCTACTGATAATATTATTCCTATTATTGTACTTATTGTTCTTTTTTTATTTAATTTTAAATTTCTGATAGATAAACTTGTAAGAATGTTCATTTATTACACCTCCTCAACAATTTTTCCATCTTCAATTTTTATAATTCTATCTGCAACTTTTGCTATTTCTAAATTGTGTGTTATCATTATTATTGTTTGTTTATAATCTTTATTTGATTTTTTTAATAATGCTACAATTTCATCACTTGCTTTAGAATCCAAATTTCCTGTTGGCTCATCTGCTAATATAATTGCTGGATTTGTTATCATTGCTCTTCCTATTGATGTTCTTTGTTGTTGACCTCCTGATAATTCATTTGGTAAATGTGTTCTTCTTTCTTCTAATCCTAATACTTTTATTAATTCATCAAGCCTTTGTTTATCTATATTTCTGTTATCTAATTTTAATGGTAATGTGATATTTTCTTCTACATTTAATATTGGTATTAAATTGTAAAATTGATATATTAATCCAACTTGTCTTCTTCTAAATATTGCTAGTTCGTCATCATTAAATTTATAAATATCTTTTCCATCTATAAATACTTTTCCACTTGTTGGTCTATCAACTCCTCCTATTAAATGTAATAGTGTTGATTTTCCGCTTCCTGATGCTCCTACTATTGCTACAAATTCACCTTTATTTACTGTAAATGAAACATTATCTAATGCTGTTACTTTATTTTCTCCTTTTCCATATTGCTTACATAAGTTTTCAACTTTTAATATTTCCATTTAATTTCCTCGTACAATGAAATGCTACATTATACGAACTCCTTTCTTTTTATTTTTCTAGTTTTATTATACAATGTTATAAGTGACTATTAAATGACATTAAAAAAGATTTAAGAAATTCTTCTTAAATCTTTTATTCGTTCCAATAATTATCATTTTGCTTTTTTTTCTTTCTTTTTCTTTCTAAACTTTTCAAATATTTATATCTATTATAAAAAAGCAAACATATTAGTGAAAAACCAATTATAATAGTAATAAATTTTCCTTGAACAATCTTTAATAATAATCCCAATAATGGAATTCTAAAAATTTTCTTTCCAATTATATGACCAACTTTAACCTTTTCTGGATAATAATTTGTATTTGCCTTTACAATATAACATTTTTTATCATTTTCAATTTTAGTCTCTATAATTTTTCCAATTTTTATCTGATTACTTGTTTCATATATAATTATATCATTATCTTCATATTCATTTTTACTTTGTTTTACTATAATAAAATTATATTTTTTCAAATCTGGTTCCATTGTCTTAGTATTAACATAGAAAAAGCTTTTTCCAAATATACTAAAATAATCTTTTTTAGTTATAGTTGTATTTATAAAAAAACATACATTATATACTACAATTATTGATAATATTATTTTAAAAATAGTTATAATAATTTTATTTTTTACTTTTTTCATTTTCAATTCTCTTCTTTTCTCTCCTATTTTCTATTTTTTCTTGTTTTTGTATTTTCATAAAAACTAAAATCAATATTATAAGAATAATTATGAGAAATATTAATTTATTATCAATAGCCATAATTATTTTTCCCAAATATGGTATTATTAAAACACTTTTACCTATAATACTCGAAAATGTTACTTTTCCTATATCTTCAGTATTATTATTGTCACCTTTTGTTATATATAATGTTTCTTTTCCTTCGCTTTTTTCTATTTCTAATATTCTATGTGTAATAACTTCGTTATTATTTTTAAATGTTATTATATCACCTATGTTTAACTTATTTTCTTTACATTTTTTTACTAGTATTACATCACCAAAATGTATTGATGGTTCCATACTTTTTGAAGTTATTATATATGATTTATATCCAAATAAATTTATTCCTATATTAAAATTATCAGAAGAAATGAATATTAATATTATATTATAAATTAATATAATTAAAATGACACCTATTATTCTTTTAAAAATTTCTACATTTTTTTTTCTTTTATTTATTGCCTCTATGTCATATCTCATTTCATTTCTCCTCATAAGTTATTTTATTATTATATAGTCAAATGCTTCTCCAACATATGTTTCTTCATCATATAATTTATATACAATCTTATATGTTCCTGTTTTTAAATTTTCTTTAAGTGTATAATTATTTGTCATTACAGCTTCTGGTGAATCTGACACTAAATATTCTTTTTCTTTATTTGTTGTTACAAGATTGTCTGACACATAATCTTGCAAATCAACTAATGTATAATTTTGTGAATATTCTTCTGAATAATCTCTCCTATATAATGATACTGTTATATTTGGATTTGTAAATTTTGATGAATATTCAACTGTACATGTTACTAAATTTGTATCTTCTTCATTTTTTCCTGTTTTTTTATTTATTATCTTTGATTCATCCTTATTTGTTATTTTTAATCCATATGATGAATTTATTACTCTTAAATCAAGTTCTATTTTGTCTGATGCAGTTAATCCATAATATATTCCATCTGCTGAACCAAATGATTCAATAACAATTTTATAATTTCCTGATGCTAATGTAGTGTTTCCACTTGTATTCATTTTTAATTTTGCTAATACATCTGTTACTTTATCTGCTATATTTATTCTTGTTGTTCCATCTATTCTTGGATAGTACAGTTTTCCGTCTAATTCAAAATTTATTCCAAATAAACTGTCTAAATTTAGATGGTTACCATTTGAGTCATATATGCTTATCTTTATTCCAAGTTTTTTATCAAAATATGATGTATCATATACTGTTCTTGAATCTACAATTACTTGTGTAAATTTTGTAATTACATTTAAGTCTAATGTTTTTCCTAAATATAATGTTTCAGGTGCCAAATTAGCATCAAGCTTTATTGTTGCTTCTGTTCCAGTATATACTGTATATACCATACTATCTCTTTGAATACCTAATACTCCTAATAATGTTTGACCTTCTGTATCTTGTAATTCCATTAGCAATGAATTTTTTTCTATGTTTTTAGTTATATTAGTATCTGCAAAATTTATATGGAATATAAAGTTTTCATATATCATATCTTTGTCTTGGTTATAATACTTTTTACATGCTTCTGCTTCATCAAATTTACTGTCATTGCTTCCCATTACCATAAAATCTGATAAATAATATATATATTTATTATTTTTCACATCATCTGATGTTACTATATAATAATAATATTTATTTGTTACCATATCTAACATTGTTATTTTAGTGTTTTCTGGAAAAGAATATGGATTGCTGTCTACATCTCTTGATACTAAGACTCTTTTATCTACTTGGTAATTTGCAAAATACTTTGATTTTGAAAATTCTTCAATAAATAATGAATAATATGTTGAAAATACACTCTTATTTGTTATTGCTGTTTCTGTAGTGGTGAATAATCCATATTCTTGTCCTGGTGTAATTGCCGCTTCAAAAAAGTCATTTTGATATAATGCACTTGATAATGTAATTTCAATATCAATATATGATAAACTATAATTTAAATCATCAATTGGTGTTAATACTTGTAATCTTATTCTTACATCTCCTAAAGCTTGTTTTACTGTTATATTTTCTGAATGGTAAAAACATATATTTAGTGTTGGAGTATATGATGAGTTATCTTTATCATAGTCATTCATACCAATATAAGAACCTCCGTTTTGTGTTAAAAATTTAGTTGTTCCTTTTGTTTGCCATCCTATATTACCAGTTCTTATTGATAATCCATATACACTGTTTGCTTTATCGTCATCTGGCTCTATTGCTTTTATCTCATCTGGATCTACAAGTGATATTCCATCTGCTAAACCTGATGAAAATCCATTCATTGAAAATTTTAAGTTTGGATTTGAAAATCCTTTTAATAATAGTTCATATGTTCCTAATGTAGCATATTTTGATGCTGATAGTTCAACTTGGAATTTTGTAACATCTAATTCTTCTCCAACTAACCATATATAGTAAACATCATCTTTTGGTGTTGTATCAACATAATTAACATTGATTTTTCCATCTTTATTATAATTTGTATAAAATCCATCTATTGTTATATCATGTTCTGTCATATGTTGTGCCATTACATAAGAATTTGATGAAAATGTTCCTGCATTTGTTATCACATCACCATTTTCATATCCTTTATGATAAAATCCTGTACTTGTTCCTGGACTTTTTCTACTTGTAAATAATCCTAAGAAAAACATTCCATGAACTTGCCCATATGCTGTAGCTTGTTCATTTGTTGCAACATTTAGATTTTTGCCCTCTAACATATATATTCTATTATCAACATTTCTTTTTGTTACTTCTCCTGTATCTGGATTTATTGTAACAACAGCTTTTTCTTCTACTCCATTATTATCAACTAAACTATCTAATTTTTTTAATAGATTTGCACCATTACATAAATATAATACTGAATTATTTTTTAATTTTACTTGATCAACTCTACTTAATGAGAAAAATACTGCTGAGTATTCATTTGTTCTATCTGTAGCTCCTGATAATGATATTGCAGAATTACTTATTGTTGCACAATCAGCTCTTTGTATAGATATATTACTTTGAGGATTATCTACTGTTCCATAATTGTTTATATTTATATAGCTCTTTCCACTTGTACTTGATGCATTTCCTGAACCAAATATACTTCCTGTTATAGAAAATTTGGTATGATCTTTACCATCAATTTCGATATTTATTCCTTTTGTTACACTTATAAATGAGAAATCATATACTTCAGAACCTGACGCATTTGCTTCTCCTCCACCAAATACAGTTCCTTTTATTTCAATATTTCCTATCTCAAGTGCTGTGTCTCCAACTGCATTATATCCTATATTTGTTTGTGTTGTTCCATATACTACAGATGTATTTGCACCACCATATACATTTCCTCCAATTGTTGCTCCTACTATGTTTACTGTACTTGAAGAATTATCTTTTTCCTCTGTTCCTGTTGCAGCTTGATTTCCTCCTCCAAATACATTTTTTGCAACATTATTTGTTCCTTGCATTATTAAATTTGTGTTTCCATATACAATTGCAGAAATACCATTTCCTCCTGCATATAAACTATTATTTAATGTAGAATTTTTTACATTTACATATGTATTTTGTGTAACAATTCCTTCATTTCCTCCACCATAAACATTATCTTCTATCGTTGCTCCTAAAAGTGTTACATTTGTATTTGTATTTACACCTGCTTGGTTTCCTCCTCCAAATACTCTTTTACCAACTTTACCATTTATAGTGACATTTGTTTCATTTGTTACAGCTTGGTTTCCTCCTCCATATACATCTTGAACTCCTTCTCCATTAATTGTAACATTTGATGTTTCAGTTATACCACCTTGGTTATTTCCTCCATATACATTTGAAATAACACTCTTATTATAACTTGATGAATTTCCATTTGAGTCTTGTCCTGATATTGCATATCCTATTTTAAATTCTTCTATACTTTGTTTTGATAATATTTCAAATGTAATTGAATATGTTCCACCTGCTGAAATTTTTACTGGATGTGCTGAATCCCATTTATTTTTCTCTGTTAATGTATATATACCATCTTTTGCTTCAATTTCAGATCCAGAATAATTACTATATAATATCGAATTTTCTGCTACAATACTAGAATTCCATGTTGTTATATCTTCATTTGAATTATTTGTGTATGTTACTTCTAATTTTGCATATGTTGGATAATCTGGATATTGATTTTTTCTCCAACTAGAATCTTCTACTGTTGTTTTTACAGTCATCACTAAACCATCTTCTGAATTATTGGCTCCTGAATTTGTTGTTACATTTGAAGTTATTACATTTCCACTTGTATTTGAACCTCCAAACACATTTGTAATATTTCCTCCATTAATTAAAACATTTGTAGTTGTAACTCCTGCTTGATTTCCACCACCAAATACATATCCTATTGCACCTGATTTTACATTTACATTTGAAGTGGTTGTTTCTGCTTTTTCTCCGCCTCCATATACATTTTGGATTTTTCCTCCTGTTACATCTACATTTGAAGTTTGCGTAGTTCCACCTAAGTTATTTCCTCCATATACATTTACTGCATTTCCTGATTCTATATATACATTACTTACTGTTACAGTCCCTGATGAATCTGAGCCACCATAAATATTTGTCGCTGTTCCACCTTGTAAATATATTCCTTTTGTTTTATCATCTGTTCCACCAGATAATAAATCTGCAGATTTTCCACCATTAAATGCATTTGTAACATTTGCTTTACTTAAAAGATATACATATACACTTTGAGTATCTGTGTTAATTCCTGCTTGATTTCCTCCTCCATATACTGCATATAATACTGACTCATTTTTTTCTCCAACATTTACTGTAATTTTTCCTATAGTTTTTCCATTTATATTACTTGCTCCAAATACACTACAATTATTTAATTTGCTTCCATCTATATTTACATTAATATTTCCTGTTACAATTGCTGCTGTTGATGTATCTCCTTTTCCTCCACCAAATACGTATCCATTTATATCTATTGTATTTTGTGCAGAATATATATCATTTATATTTACTATAACATTTCCGTTTATACTTCCAAGTGAACTTCCTCCATATACATTTCCATAAATATTTAAATTATTGTTTCTGTCGTTTAAATTTAATAAAACTCTTCCTTTTATACTTGTATTTTGTCCAAGTCCACCACCAAACACTGCATCAATATTAGTATAATCTGTTGCCACAGCATCTGACTTTGTTCCCAATGTTCCTCCAGAAATATCTATTAATGCTGATCCTGAAACTGTTCCTTTTAAATTTGATCCTCCATAAAGAGTTCCATTTAAACTACCACCATCAACATCTATATTTACAGTTCCATTTATATTATTTTGATTAGCTCCTCCGTAAATATTATTATTTATAGTTCCTCCATATAATTTAATATTTACTAATGTGTTTCCATCTTCTACTTCTCCACCATTATCAATAAGTTGATATGTTAAAAAATATAAACTATTATTATAATTATTGTTTGATGATAATGACCATGTATATGAATTTTCTCCACTATTCCAATCATATGTTGAAATTAATTTTAAATATAATGTTGAAGAATTCCATCCAGATGAATAATTGTATGAGATCATTTTTGAACTTGTTCCACTAACTAAAAAGGCTGTTTTGTTATTACTATCTAATATCATATTTCCTGTGTATCCTCTATTTCCACCTCCCCAGCCTCCGTCCACCACTTTGGCTAACATAACTTACATATAAATATTTTCCATTTGAAGCATTTTTTATATAATAATTACTTCTACCAGCACTTTCGAATATCCATTTTGATTCACTACTTGGGAATGAAGTTTCTGAAATAGTTTCATTTATTATACCACTTCCATTAGTAGAAAGTCCTTGTCCTCCACTTGAATTTGATGTAATTAAATATTCTTTATTTTCTGTAAAATTTGAAGTTTCATTGTTTATTGTTATTACAGGCGTACCTTGATTGTTATTTGATGTACCTATAATTCCATAATTTCCTCCCCCAAATACATTATTGTGTATTACTGCATTTCCATCAATTATTATATATGCTCCATCTGTTTGTCCTGCATAACCATCATTTCCATTTGCACCTCCACAAACTGTTCCTGCATTAACTCCATATAAAACTAAATCTTTACTTGTTTCTGTTATAACTTTATTTCCATTTTCATCTATTGTATATGTTGCTCCTATATGTGCATCACCACCAATATAAATAATTGATTCACCTGTTAATTGTCCATTATTGCTTGATGAATTTGCTGCAACACCATTAGAGCCTCCACTTATACTATATTTTATACATCCTCCAGTCACTTGTATTATTCTATCTCCATATGTATGTGTATATCCTGCTCCTCCAGTAATATTAATTATATTTCCACCTTTTACATACATATATGTTTTATACATATCTGAACTTTCAACATTTAACCCACCAATTAAATTTGCAATGTCACCACCTTCAACAATTATCATTCTATCTGACTTATCATATCCAGTTTGTCCATGTCCTCCAACATATATTCCAGCATAATTTCTTTCACTACTATCACTAGTACTTGCTGAATTAAAATAGTCTACTCCAATCGTTCCACTTTTTACATACATACTAGTAATTATAGCATTTGAATCATTATTTGTATATGGTCTATTAGTTTCTGTTGATGTTCTTGATGCTATTCTATTATAAATTCTTAAATTATCATTATTATTTTTTATTCTATCTATATCTGATCCTAAAACAAGAGTTCCATTCGAAGTGTATGTTGAATAACTATTGTTTCCATTTGCTCTATGTAATTGTAAAGTATAGTATTTTCCAGATTCAACTACAAGTTTATATTCATTACTTGTATGATTATAATTTCCTCCTTGAACTTGTGCCCATGTACACCTAGCAGAACTTGTAGGTACAATCCCTCTTCCTATTCTTAAATTATACATATTTCCATACATACATGGTGATATTGAACTTGTACCATCTGTAGTTACATTTGCTGATGCATATGATGAATTAGAATATACATTTATGTAATCTAATTGAAGATCACTATCTAGATATGATGATGTTCCTCCAACATTCAAATATGTACTTGAACTACCATAATTTATTCCATTATATAAACTTGTTAATGTATATGGTGTATTTGGATTTGTAATTCCACTTACATCTAATGTTCCATTCATTAATACTACAATATTCACTTCTCTATTAGATGCATTTGTACAAGTTTTTATATTTGAATTTAATTTGCTACTAATAGTAGACCAATCGTTATATATAGGGCTTTTGATTGATTGTCCTGAATTTGAATTACTCCCTGATGAACTTACAAATATAATATTTGCTTCAATCCAATCAGGATATAAGTCTATTACGTATTTTCCAGAATCATCTTTAATATTATTTATATTTGTTTTCAACTTTTGAACATAAGTATTTGAATTTGTACTAATATTATTTTTATATTTAGTATTGTTCGTTTTCCATCCATTGAAACCTTTTTCTAATGGCCTATTAAAAAAAGGATTATCTATTAATTCTATTTCAATATTTCCACTACTATCTACTGGTACACATTTTCTATATGATAATAAGATTTGTTGCTCTGTATCTGACAAAGTTCCATATGGGGTATATTCACCAATAGTTAATGTTGTTTTAAATGATGTTGTATCAAATTCATAATAATTAATATTATATATTGTATTCTGATTTGTTGATCTAAATGTAACAAAAAATGTAAATGTACAAGTATCATTATTTGATTCTAAACTTTCTGAATTATCACCTGTTACTGTGATGATTCCATTTTCGATTTTCACATTTATTCCATTAGATGAATTTGCTTCATCTGTTCCTGTTTGATAAAAATTATTAGAAAAATCATTATTAGGTACACTCATTTGAGCCGTCCAGCCAGACTCTGCTCTAAAGCCCGGATATAATTCTTTTAATAAATTTAAATCATTGACAGTAATTGTTATTTTATCTGTTCTAACATAATATCTATTATATCTATTTCCATCCCATACCCATCCAGTACTTGATACATTTCCAGTTTGTGTTTTTACTATTGTTGAATCTAATGTAACATCATAATTAGTTGGCTTTTGGAATTCAGTCAAATCATAATCATATCCATAATAATTTATTGTAATATCTTTTAAATTACTATCATTATATTTATTTGAATTCTTTTTTTCAGAATATTTCTCTGTATAATTCAATCCAAGATAATAATTCTTATCTGAATCATAATCATCAATTTCTAATTTTGTATTTGGTCCACCTATAACAACTGAATCATCCGTAGCTGTTTCAGATACAAAACTTTCAATTCCTTTTTTTTCTTCAAGTAACAAATATGATTTTAAATTTTTTACTGTAAATGTTATTTTATCTTTTTCTTCTTTTATTTTTACTTGTCCCTGAATTTGATTATCTTCAATTTCAAGAACTGTATATTTTACTCCTTGATTAACTGACATTTCTATTTGTAATTTTTGTTCATATTTTTGATAATCATATTTTTCATTTTCTGTTGTTAATTCTATATTATAATTTCCGAACAAGTAACATATTTGAATAATTTCTTGATATTTCTTCTTCTAAACCAGATACATCTATTTCTGTTACATTTATTTGTGTATTTTCTGGCATATATCCTAACACAGCCACTAATTCATAATTATCTTCATCTTTATATGCTACTTTTTTACTATAAAATATTTTTCCTTCAATTTCTATAGTATCATATATTACCTCAAAATTAATTGTTTTATTTTCTATTTCTTCTTGAGTTAAATATATTTTTTCTCCTGGAAGTTTTTCAACTACTGTATTATTTATTTGATTTTCTTCTGCATTAGTATTTTGGGTTTCTGTACTTTCTGATTTCGTACTTTCAGTTTTTGTACTTTCTGTTTTTGTGCTTTCTGTTTTTGTACTTTCTGTTTTCGTACTTTCTGTTTTTGTGCTTTCCGTTTTTGTGCTTTCTGTTTTTGTATTTTCTGTTTTTGTACTTTCTGTTTTCGTACTTTCTGTTTTTGTATTTTCTGTTTTTGTACTTTCTGTTTTTGTACTTTCTGTTTTTGTACTCTCTGTTTTCGTATCTTCTGTTTTCGCACTTTCTGTTTTCGTACTTTCTGTTTCATCATTAATAATATCTTTTTTAGTTATAATATATTTACTAACTTTTTTTTCATTTGCAAATTCTGGCAATATAATCTCCATTCCATTCTCACCATCATTTGTTGCTAAAATGGTGGTTTTCTCATCATTAGCCATTTTATTTAAATCACTAAAATTTGCCGTTATTTCTATTTGCTTATTTGCTTTAGAGCTCATAAATGCCTTTAATCCAACAATTATTAATATTATTAAAATAATTAAAATTACTATATATTTTTTACTTGTTTTTTTCATCTATAAAATCTCCATCATAATTTTAACATCTTCTTTATTTCGCAAAATTGTTCTATTTGTTTAATATCTATATTTGCATTTTTCAAATTAATTGAAATTTGAATATTTTTTAATTTTGTAATATATGAATCTATTTCATTTGGTGACATATCTTCTTTTTCAATATTAAAACCTAATAATTTATATCTATCTTTTATAACAATTGCTATATCATTTTCATCTAAAATATTTGTATTAGTTATTATTGTATTATATGGGTTTTCTAAAAATCTACCAAGCTTATTTATTTTTTCATCTATCCCCTCTTGAGTTATATCTTCAAAATTCTGTATAATTATTGTTGTTAGATAAAAATAATATGAATAAGCTAATTTCAATACATCATATATTGATGAATTATCATTTAAATTTGAATAAATCTTACTATAAAATTTATTCAATTCTAATGTTTTATATTTATCACTTAAATTCTGTATAACATCTTTTATTTCAGGTGTTTGCTTATAACTTACCTTTTTTACTCTAAATAGCCCTTTTCTAATCACTTTTTTATTTAATGTGTGCAACTTTTTCTCTAATTTATCTATTTCCTTTTTTGTTATTTCATAAGATTTCTTATATTTTTCTTTGTCTTTATAATATTTTTTTATATCATCAACTATAAACTTGAATTCATTATAATTTTGATATTCATATAAGCTATTCAAACATTTGTTGATATTCTCTTGAGTTTCTTTATTCTCTTCTATTTCATTAGCAATTTCTTTTGATAATACTTTTTGAATATTTGCTTTTATTTTTTCATTTGAAAAATCTTTAATATTTAGTTTTCCATTTATAAATTCATTTTTTAATGTTTGTGGATTATTATCATTTTTTTCCATTAACATTTTTCTTACTTCTATGTCTTTTCTCTTTATTTCTTTTTGATTTATATTGAATTGTTTTATTTTTTCATTTTTTTCATTTTCGAAATATTTATCTATCATTTGCTTTTTTTCTAAATAAATATGTCTTAAATTTAATTCTATATGTTTAATAATTTCAGGACATTTCCAGTATATTTCTTCAAATATTTCTTTTAATTTATCTGAATTTATATTTTCTTTAGTCATTTCTTGAAAAAAAACTTTCATATATTCTTGACTATATATACTATATTTAAAATCATCTATTGTTATTATAATACCTACTGTTTTAAACTTATTTATACATTGTTTAATTTGTTCATTTATATTCTCAAGATTGTCTTTATAATACCTTGATATTATATATATTGATTTATCAAGTTCCATTTTTTCAAAAGAAGTTTTGTCATCATCTAATATCTTTAAAATATATTTTATTGATTCTATTCTTTTTTCTAAATTTTCTACTTCTTTATCTTCTTCTATATTTATAAATTTCTGATATTTTTTCTGTAATTTTCCAGCAATCTCTTCTTTATATTGTTGATATTCTTCTTCTAATTCTTCAACTTTCTTTTGATAAATTTTTTTGTTTTTTATGTTGTTTTGTGGCATGGTAGACAATACTTGCTTACTTGCATCAATTTTATCTATTATTTCTTTTGATTTTTTTGACATTCCAAGGCCTCCTATTTTTCATTTTTCTTATGTTCTTTATCTAAAAATTTTAAAAAGTCATCTACCTTTTTATAAATTTCAATTAATTCTTCTGTTTCTAAATTATTAAAATTCATTTTTTCATCTGTCCTTTCGTATTTATTTTTTCGACTTTTATAGTAATTTTATAATATCATAAACGTAAAAAAATGTCTATTAGTTTCAGAATTTTTTAGTTAATTTTTAAGCTTATATAAATTTATAGAAACAAAAAAAAGCAGAAAATTCTGCTTTTTTATTTTTTATGCATCTGGTAATTTAAATTCTAATTTAAATGTTATATCAGATCCTGATACTGTATCTTCACAGTCAATATCTTGACCTTCAACCCACATATAAACTCTAACTTTTGTAACACCTTGAGCTAATGAGAATATATTAGCTGTATCTGTCATTGCTGTTGGAGTTGCTGTTGTTGTAACTGATGAGAAATTTGTTGAATCTTTACCAGTCATTGCTGTTTTTAAATTAACTGCATTGTCAGTAGTAATTGCTTGTTTTAATCCCCAATATGTCATTTTAGCTGGAGATGTTTGTGTTAATGTTAATCCATAGTTTGTACCAACTCTAACTGCTGTAGCATTGTGTGAATCTGCATTTGGTTCCCAGAATGTTGTTGTTTTTACTGCATTTGCATTTGCTGTTGCCCCATCTGCACCTAATGCTCCATCATCTGTTTCGCCAAGTGATAATGCTCCTTTTTGTGCTTGATATGTAGAGGCATCTGCATCTGCAGGTGATATTCCTTCTTTTAAGAATGCAACTCTTGCTGCATTTTGTAGTCCTTCTACACCTATTTTTTTAGTTGTATTAAATGTAACTGTTGAATTTTCTCCTAATATAATATTAGGTTGATCATTATTAACTTTTAAAAATATATCAAAAGCAACAAATTTTCCTGTTGCAGTATTTCCATTTTCTTTTTTCTCTGTACCTGTTAAATCAGTAGCTGTTAATGTGTAATTACCACCAGCATCTGATGTGACTGAACCATAGAACATATTTAATTTTCCATCTGCAACCTTTCCTATTGTTGATACTGGTTCTAGATTATCTGGAATTTGGTTTGTATCTCCTGTATATCCTGCTAGTAAATCATCTAATGTTAAAATTGATTTCCAATCAGTACCATTTGCTGATATTTGTAAACCATTTTGTGCTTCGATATGTACATCGATATCACTAACTGTTACAACCTTGTTTGCAGTGAACCAAGCATATGTTGATGCTGTTAATAAGGCTGCTAGCAATAATAATATTAATATTGCTGATTTTAAGTCAAATTTTCTTTTTGTTTTTTTACTCATTTTTCCTCTTCTCCTTATAAATATACTTAGGTTTTTTTGGTTTAACCTATAAACCTGTCAAGTATAACTTTTTTCATTAGTTGTACTTCAAAATTATTACTTAAAGAATATCATATCATTTTTTTAATGTCAATATTTGTTGTAAAAAGTAATACAATTGTAATTTATGTATTTTTTTGTAATATTTGTGTAACACTTATGTAATATTTATGAAACATTATGTTTTATTTTTCCCCTTGAGCAATATGTTCTTCTGTTATATCCATATGCATTTTCATTTCTCCACCAATTAAATTGTCTAAACATTCTGGATCATCCCCTTCAATAAATACTACTATTGTAAATTTATCAACTTCTCCAGGTTGAAAATCCTTTCTTTGTTCAACTGCAACTTCTTTATCTGAATAAAACATTTTGGTTCCAGGCTCTGCTTCACCAGTTTTACTACTTGCTTTTGCATAAACTGTTTGCTCATCATTTCTATATAACATTACTCTTATTGCTTCATCAGCATTTTTTATTACATCATCAATAATAATTTCATACCAATAATTTATAACATCACTTCCCTTATTTTTTATATAGAAACTATATGCTAAATAATTATCACCATTATGGCTTCCTTCACCTTGCTTATTTATATCTTGAGGAATCCATTTTATTGAAATATTATCAATAAATTCTGCTTTTTTGGCTTTTAAAATTCTTTTATCTTCATCACCATCTTTTTCATACATAATAAGTCCACTTTTTTGAGCGAATGCAGGATCTAATGAAACTGTAAAATCTCCTCCTTCATAAAATGCTGTCAAAAGAAAATATATTATAATTAAAAACAATGCCATTATTATCAGTCCGAGTTTTATTGCATTTATTTTTATATCTCTTTCTCTAATTTTTTGTGAATTTAATTTTACACTCTCAAAACTTTCTCTTTTTTTGCTATTATCTTTTGGCGACATAGTATTTTTCTCCTTTCTCTATTATATTTTTAATTAATAATCTATTGCTTTATATTTTATCATATGTTAAAATGTAAAAAAAACTAAAGAGGATTTTATATGAAAAATAAGAAAAAATTTATGTTATTATTAATTGGAATATTTATATGTTTACTTTTATTTTCTATAATACAAATTTATGCAAAATATTTAACCTCTTCAACAGGTAAAACAAATTTAACAATTGCAAAATGGAATATAATCGTAAATAAAAAATCTATTAAAAATAATTCAGATATATCTTCAGAAATCGTTCCTGTTTTTGAGGGTAATGATAATATATCGGCTGGAATTATTGCTCCAACAGCAACAGGATATTTTGATTTAGATTTCGACTTTAAAGATGCTGATGTATCTTTTAAATATGAAATAAATGTTTCAGCAGCTGAAAACAGTTCTGTACAAGATCTTGTCGCAACAGGTTATTCAATCGATAATGGCGAAACTATTAATTTTGATACTTTTAATCAAACAATCTCTGATACAATATTATTAAGTTCTGACATTAAGCAAAGAAAAATTAGAGTTTATATTCTTTGGAATGATGATGCTAAAACAGAAACAATGTCTAATGAAGATGATACTGCTTCTGCAATATTTGATACCCCTGCACTATTATCAGTTAATATATCTTTTACACAAGTAGCAGAATAAATAAATTATTCTGCTTTTTGTGATGCATTTAATAATATTTTTAATTCTACTGAATTTTCATCAGGATGTACTGAATAATATTCATATGCCTTATTTCCCCAATATGTATCTAATTCATCATTTCCAGATTCAAATGGCCATACAAGACTTATTATAAACTTTCCATTTCCTTTATTATTTTTCAAATCTTCATCATCAATATCAATTTTTATTTTAAATGGATATCCATCTAAAATTTGATTTAATTCTTCTTCTGTTTTTCCATTTTCTCCACCTATAGTATATTTTTCTCCCATTATAGTTACTTCTTGAATATTATAACTTAATGTCGCACTTTTTTCACCTTTGTTTTCTACTTCTACAATCTTTTCAAATTTTTTTTCTCCTTCCATACCAGGAAAAATTCTATCTATTTTTATTAATAAATTTGTTGTTACAACTTGATCATCAGTAATAAACTCTATATTCCAAGAACTAACATGTGCTGTTATATCCATATTAACTTTTGTGGAATAAATAAACCATGCATATGTATTAAATAATAATAGTAATACTAAAATTAATATATTTTTAATTTTTATCTTTTTCATTATTTTAATTAATTTTTGCATATTCATTCACTCCTTTTCTTAAGATATTTTTTGATTCAAACTATTTTTGTTCTTTATTTTCTTCTGTTTCCTCATCATCTTCTTCACTCATAAAGCTTCTAAATTGTTTAAATATTAATAGTGCTATTGGTATAAATATGATACAATAAAAAGCATAATTATTCGATACTATTTTTTCAAACCAGCTTAATATTACTATTTTATAAGTAATCTTTCCTAAAATTTGTGTTTGATCTATTTCTGGGTCTTCTCCTGTATTTGCAACACCTTGTGTTATTATTTTATAATTTTCTCCTTCTTTTTTTTCAATTTTCTTTATTTTATGTGTAATAATCTTTCCATCAAAACTTCCTATTGCACCTTTATATGCAATATTATCTCCTTCTTTTAATTCACTCGGATCTACTTCTTTTGATAATAAAACATCTCCAACATTATATTCTGGCACCATGCTTCCTGTTGCTACAACAAATATTCTATATCCTCCAATTGCCATTTCATTATTACTCGTTCTTTGAAAAATTACCATTATCAACAATAGTAAAACTATAATAAAAATAATTACATATATAATATTTGAAATTACTTTTAATACTTTATTATCTTTTATTTTTTGTATAAATTTCTTCATTTCTATTAAAAACCTTTCTTCTGTACCTTAATGTTCTATTCAACTTTTTCTTCATATTTTTCAATATGTTTTTTGAATATTTTTTGAATATCCTGTAATACTGCCATTTTCTTATATTTTATGACTTCATACTTTTCTGCTACCAATTGTTGCAACTGTTCTTCTGTTATATCTTCATCAAAGTCCATTATTTTATCAAGCATTTGTTCAACAACTAATGCTTTTATTTCTTTTTTTGTATCTTGTTTTTCTTTTCCATCATCATCTAATGTTTTCATTATAAGATATTGTAACATAAATGCTTCATCCATCATTTTTTTCAATGGACCTTCATCCATAAAATCTCTATTTTCGTCTGATGAATTAGCTTGTTCATCCATATTGGCTTTTAAGTATTCCCATAATTTCATTGCATATTGAAAGTGCACATTTTTCAGTACAACATTGGTTTTTCTAACAGGA
Organism: uncultured Clostridia bacterium; assembly: GCA_934141555.1. GTDB lineage: Bacteria > Bacillota > Clostridia > TANB77 > CAG-508 > CAG-269. The sequence goes on from CAKPCK010000002.1 coordinate 96,429, forward strand.
TCTTTTACTAATATTACATTTAATTTGTCTAATATTTTATATACCTCTGATGACTCAACATCTTTTATTTTCTTCTCAATTTCTTCAATTCTTTCTAAAAGATTATTTGTTTCATTATTTTTTTCATTTTCTTGTGAATTTAATTTTGAACTTATTGATACATTTATATCAACATCTTCTTCATTTAATTTTGACTTTGCATTATATTCTAATTGTTTATTGTTTTTTCCTTGATCATCATTGTTATTATTTCCAAGAGATTGCTCAATTGATTCTTTTCTTTTATATATAAAAAATTTGACATTTTGCATCAATGTATATATTAAACGATTTTCATATGTATTAAAACTTTCCTCTTTTCTTACATTTAATAATTTTGATGGTATTACATCTCCTGTTTTTTCATCAATCTTTTGAATGAAATTTGTATTTTTTGATAAATGTTTTATTGTTTCTACAGATACTTTTCTTGTTTGTTCTATTTTTACTATTTCTTCTTCATTTTCTATAAAACGATTAGGCTTTCTGAATATTATATCTAAATGAGGAATTATTTCTTCCATTAAGTCAATCCATTCTGTATCTTTTGTAATAATTTTTTTATCTACTTGAACTTTTAGAGTTGATTCAGAAGAATCTATAAATTTTTGTGTATTTTCTTTATTTGCCTCATCATATAATTCTATTACTCCTAAATTTCCCATTTATTTTTCACCTTCCTAATCATTATGACATTTTCTTTAATCTTAATAAATATTCTATACATTCATTCATTTTATTTTTACCAAATGTAGTATTCAAGAACTGAATATATGGATCAATTTCGTCTCTAATATATGACATATTTAATTGTTCGAACTTTCTCAATATTTTCTTTGCTATAAAATAATCTACTCCAGCAATTTCGTCTCCACCACATGCAACATATACTGGAACAAACTTCTTCATGTGTGCAACTATACGGTTACCAAATGCAATACGGAAATGTTGAATTACATAATTATCCATTTGTTCAATTTTATCAAGTGTTTCTTGTGAAATTGGATTTTCTTGTATTGCAGTTTTAAATAAATTATCTAAATATGAAAAATTAATTCCTTGTGCTTCTGTATCAATAGGTTCAAATGGTACACTTTTATCATTTATATCTATAGGCATTGCTCTATCATATACTTTATCTGTTACAGCAAATGTTGAATCATCATTATTAATTGTTCCTATATACCACATATTTGCTGGAACTTTTATTTTTCCACCAATAATTTTTTTAGGGTCTGTTTTCCAGCTATTAGGAACTAATTCAATTATCCATTCATCTCTGTTTGGCATTTCCAAAATTGATAACATTTCTGCAAAGTAATACTCTACACGTGATAAGTTCATCTCGTCCAATATTACTGTATAAACTTCATCAACATATCCAGCTACATACATTTCTTTTAACATTTCTGTTTCATTAAACTTTTTTGTAAATTCATTAAAATATCCAAACATATCTGTTCTATCTCTCCATGATGGTTGAACAGATGCAATACATGAATCATGTCTCATAAATTTTCCCCAAGCATATGCAAGTGATGTTTTACCAGTTCCAGAAATACCTTGTAATATAATTAATTTTGTTGATGCTAGTCCTGATATAAATATCCTTACCATTTCTGGTTTATAATATAATCTAAGCTTTGATGCAGCAAAATTTCTAAAATTATTGCAAAGATCTGGTAATGAAAAACTATTTCCATAATCAATTGGACGATAATTTGCATATTCCAAATCTATTTCATTTAATTTTGAAAATCTTATATCTGGATTATCAACACTCTCATCCTCAGACTTTTCTCCTTCTTCAACTTCTGATGCTTCATCAGGCTTTAATCCTAATTGAGATACTTTCATTGCCATTATTTTTTCTTTTTCTTTCATTAAAGTTTCAACTTGTTTATTTAATGATGCTACTTCTTCTAATAATTCATCTTGATCTATTGCCTTTTTTCTAAATTTCATGTATTTTCTACATAATAAATATATTAAAGCTATTATCAATCCTACAAATATAGCTATACATAAAAGTGAAATTATAACAAGCACCCATTCTGGTGTTGTTAAATCATTTTTATATGTATCTAATATTGTTTGATATGCTTTAAAATTAAGTGTTTCAGTTATTCCTGTTCCTATACTTTTTATTATAGTTAAAACTCCTGAAAAAAACTGTTTTAAAAATTCATATAAAAATCTTGAAAATGTCTCCATTTTTGTCTCCTTTTTTTCAAAGTTTAAAATCTAATTATTATATTTCAATTATATTATTGTTTACATCTTCATTTAGTTTCATTATTTTAGAATAATGCTTTGATTCTCTATTTAATAATACATATTTAAACATCTTTAAATTTTCCATATTTTTATAGTCTACTTCAAATGAATTATCTAATATAATTGCAAATCTATATCCTTCCCTCATTAATTCATAGATTTTTTCTTTATTCTCCAAATAATATTCATATCTTACTTTTAAACTTATTTTATCTTGTATTGCTGAATTATCTATTACATTTAAAATTCCTAATATTTTTTTTGGTTTTGATAGTAATGTTTCTGCAAATTCAACTATATATTGTTTTTTAAAATTTTGCCTTATAATATCTTTTATAATTTGTACTGTTATTAAATAATATTCTATTATTAATTTATCTTCATTTATAATTCCTACATTAAAAACTTTATTTACAGCTAATTCACTATATTCTATTGGAAATTTTATATTTTGCTTTAATATAACTCTATAAATATTTTTTACTGTTTTATAATTCTTTATTTTTAAAGAAAATTCATCTGTATCAAAATTTGATAACAATTTTTCTTTTTCATCATTCAATGTAATCATTTCTCTATATAAATTTTCTTCAAATTCTTCACATTCTTTATTTAGAATTTTTTTCCTCAATTTTGCAATTTGTGATATTTTTATCTTTACATCTTTACAATAAACCACATCATCAAAATATAAGAAATAGCAAAAGAAAATATGTATTTTTTCTATTATTTCTTTTTCTTGTAAATCTGTTGATATTAAATACTCTTGTGTCTTTCTTAATTCTTCTAATACTATTTTCCTAATTGTTGTATTTTCATCATTATCATTAAAAAAATTATAATATCTTGAATTAATATATTTCTCAGTATATATATCATTATATCTTTTGTTATATTGTTTTTCAAATACTAATTTTAAATATGTTGAAATTTGTTTTTTGGTAATTTCAATATATTTATTCATTATATTAATTGACATATTTTCCTTCTTTCTATTGGCTTGTTACAGTAACTATTGATACATTATTTTTGTTTGGATATGTATAATTTTTACTTACATCAACTTTGTAAAATCTAATTTCTTTACTTGAAATTGCATCAATTTTTATTGTAAAGCCATTTATATATGTTTTTCCATTTATTGTGGTTGTTGTCATATTTGTTGCATCTGAATATGCACTATTTGTTACATCAAATAATATTTCTGTTGGATCAAATTTTATATCAACCATTGCAGAATAACATTTTGCTTTTTCAGCATCTGACAATCCTAAATATGTATCAATGTCTATTTTATCTCCAACATTATATGTACCAAAGCTTTCATTTACATTATAAAATGTTAATGTATTTGTCATACTTAATTGCATATATGGATTTTGTGCACTATCTGTTATTTGATATGTTAATTTTTCCTTTCCAACTACTAATGTAAATTTTCCTTTTAATGTTTTTTTGTATGGTGCTGTTGAATTTACTTCAACTTCTACAACAACTTTATCTCCTGTATTTAATTGCATATTAGGTGTAATTGTTAAATTAAAAAAATCCGAATTTGTATTTGCTAATATTATTCCCTCTGTTTTGCTTAATTGACAAATTGCATTATCTGTACATTTATATGAAATATTGTAACCAATATCATATGATGCAACTTCAATATTATTGTTATTACTATTCATATTTATTGTAATAATATAATCATCTACCCCTGACCAGTTGTCTACTTGATAAACTGAATTATCTTCTGAAAGTTTATCACTATAAAAATAAAATTCTTTACTTCTTATAAAAAAATCATTTATTGTATTTGTTAAATATCTTCCAAATATTACTATAAATGAAATTAAATTAAGTACAATTAAGCCTAGAATAATTAATTGCTTTCTCTTATATTTTTTTCCAACTTTCATGTTGCTCTCCTTTGTTTTATGATGTTACCTGATGTGAATTAACATTAATTTCTAGCAACTCCATTATATTCTGATAATTTGTTGTATTATAATTTTCTGGAAAATAAAAAACTATTTGATATAAATTTGTTTTTGGTTCTTTATAATATAAGTTTTCTTCTTCTGTTGTTATCTTTCTAAAATATGTTCCATCCTCGTCTGTTTCTATATCATTAGTTTTTACTGCATTTATATTTCCAGTATCTACTATTTTATACAATTCAAATGTTAATGGCAAATTAGTTGTTGTTCTTATTGTTAAATCATATACTAAGTCAATTTCTGCAGTTTTATCATCTTTAATATTTCCTACTGAAAAAGTATAAGTATATGCATTTTTTTGTGGAAATATTGATGCTAAATTCAATGACATTGATTTATAATCTTCATTTAACAAGTAAAATGCTATATCAACATTTGCTGTTGCTTTCGCTTGGCTTTCATATTTGGATAAAACAAGTACTACAATTCTAACAAATACTAAGAAACATAATATAAGAATTACTAATTTTATATATAATCTCTTTAATTTCTTATTCATCTTTCTTCTCCTCTGTTTTATCTTCATTTTGTTCTTGCTTTGATGTTATAGTAAATGCAAGACCTAATAATATCATAAATATTACTATCATACCTATTACTTCTGGTGATAAGAAAACTTTTCTCCACACACCTAATCTAGGAATTATATATATTACTCTTCCTAATATTTGATCTTCTGTTATAGGTTTATCTTCACTATTATTAGCATCTCCCTTTGCTACTAGTTTATTTCCATCTTTTTCTATTAGTCTGTGTGTTACAAAATTATCTTCATCCCTATATACAATTATTTCACCTTTATTCACTTCTTTTGTTATTTTAACAATAACTACGTCACCAATTTCTATCGTATTAGACATACTTCCTGTTGCTACCTCAAAAAACGTATACCCAAATAAATTTGCATAATCATCTCCCAAAACTTTTATTTGAACAACATAATAACCTCCTATAATTATTAAAATTGTTACAATACATAGTAAAACATCTAATATATGTCCTAATATAATACCAATTGGCTTTTCTTTACTATTCTTGGACATTTTCTCTCCTGTATCATTCTAATTTTCTATATAAGTATTTAACTCTTCTCCTAAATATTGACATACATGTATTGAGATCGGAATTTTATATGAAAAATTCTCATGTTCACCTATCTCAATATCTTGGTCAGTATCTTCTTCATTATCTAGCCATTCTATTTCTACTGTTATTTCATTTTTATTACCTTTTTCTATTTCTTCTAATGAAATAATTCCTGCATATGTATTTTTATCTACTTTTACAAGACTATTTCCCATTTTTGTTTCTGTTACTGATTTTATTACTAAATTACTATTTGTTAATTCCTGTTCATTTAAACTCACATCATATCTTATTGAAACATTGGTTTCTTTTGGATCTATTGATATTTTGAAGCTTCCAGTTAAACCAGGTGCAATTTTTCCTGGTTTAACATGGCTATTTTCTTCAACTGAAATATCATTGATATCAAAATTAATATCTTTTCCCTTTGAGATGTCTACATCATTTACAATAATATTCCATGTTCCATTTTTTAGTTGAACTTCTGAGTTTAATTCACTATGGAATAAAGCATATATTCTTATTACCCCATAAATTAATACTAAAATCATGAATAAAGAAATCAAAATTAAAAGTTTCTTAAAATTTTTTTGACTGATTTTACTCATCTTTTTCTTTTGCCTCTTTTATTCCAGAAATCACAACGATTATTTGATTAACAAATGCCAATAATGCTGGTAATACTATTAAGAATAAGAATCCCCATTTTGATTCAAAAATTCCTAATACTGTTCCTACATTTTTCATGTATTTTGCATTAGATACTTCTCCAATTAAAAATTTACTTGAAATTTTTGCATTTCCATTATCAATTGAATATATAACATCTGATGCATCTTTTTCAACATCTGTTATTGTTCCTAATCTTACTTTTATTTGCTCATTATATGTATTATAATATAATACTTGTTTACCTTTTGAAATTTCATCATCTTCATTTGTTGCTATAACTAAATCTCCTTTATGAAATGTTGGCTCCATTTTGTTATCTGATATTATAATAAGTGATTTGTCTCCAAATACTGTTACTTTATAGTCATTGTATGATAATAAACATACTGTAACAAATACTGCTATAATAATATAAAGTGTAAAAATTATATTAGAAATTGCCTTTTTCATTTTTCCCTCCTTTGTAAATCAAAAAATCTATTCACAATATAACATATAATATTATTTTTTTCAACTTTTTTTTCATTTTTTCCATTTACTTTTTTTGACACAAATGTTATAATATTTTTATATATTATGGAGGTTACAAATGATTAATTTTTCAGATACAGAAAACAGGGAAAAAATGATAGATTTAGATAGAGCATCATTAAATGCAACTTTAGCTATTCAGCAGAATTTGAATACGCAATTGTTAACATTTATGAAAAATTATATGGGAAATGTTCAAGTTAATATAAATTTTAATTCTGAGAGTAAAGCTTTCTACTATATAAATACATCTGTTTCAATGCTAACAAAATCTAATAAAAACATAAAATCATTAAAAGGATTATTAACAACACTTGAAAGTATATCAACATCAATGAGAACTCAAAAACATACTGCAACATTTCTAAAAAAAATAGATAAATATAATTCTCAATTTAGTAAAATTCTTGATTCAATTTATGAAAATACTTCTTCAATTGAAGAATTTATACATGAAATTTCAACAATAGATATGCAATCATTACTTGCAGAACTTGCTAAAGAATCAAATGCTGAACTAAATTCTAATGAAGATATAGAATCTATTCAAAATGATTCTACTACTATAAACAGTGATGAATTAGAAAGAGCTTATATTGAAAATACTTTAGTAATTTCTGATTTGCAAGGAAAAGTTATTTTACCTTATACATTGGCTGATATCCAAGAAATTCTTCAAACAGATGAAGAACATAAATACACAACTATTTCAGATGTTATTGAAAAACTTTATACGAAGCCAATGAAAGATTATAAATTTTCAGCAATTGCTCGTTTTAGAGAAGCTTATAGATTAATGATTTTAAAAGAACATAGTTCTAAATTCAAGGCATTATGCTTAGCAAGTGAACTTTTTGTTAATTATAATTTACATCCTGCAATTATAACAGCTTGTGATTCATTAGATCAACTCGACATTTATCTTGCTTGTTTAGAAGATGGAACATTAAATGAATTTAATAGTTTTGATATAAAATATGAAATTCCACCTACAGTACTTGCAGAAGAAAAAATAAAAGACTAATTTTTAATTAGTCTTTTATTTTTCTAATATTCTCAATAAAAAATTCCATGGCCCTGTTTTATCTGTTAAACCATCATAATTATTATTAATTCTTTCTAATACTTCCTCTTTAGTAAAAAATTTTATTTCTGCAACTTCCTCTTCTTGTAATTTAACTTTTGATATGTCTATATTTTTTGTAATCAAATAACATTCATTAAATTGATTATTAATAATCTTTCCTTTTGTTGTTTTTGAACATGATCCAACTAAATATTTTATATCATCATCACATATATCTATTCCAAGCTCTTCCTTACATTCTCTTATTAATGCTTGTCTGCCAAATTCTCCTGAATCAACATGTCCTCCAACTGTTACATCCCATACATTAGGCCATAATTTTTTGTTTGCACTTCTTTTTTGAAGTAATATATTTGAATCTTTATCTATAACAAATGCATATACACATCTATGCCACAAACCTTTTTTATGACACACTTCTCTTGTTTCAATTATTCCTGTAAATTCTCCTCTTTCATTTAAAACATCTAATTTTTCTTTTTTCATATATTCTGTAACTTCTTTTTCTAATCTTGTACCAATTTCTTCTAAATGCTCATATAAATATCTACATAAATTAGTTCTAAAAACTGCAAAATTTAATAATTCTGTTTGTTTATAATTTTCATTATATTGTTTATATCCATATAAACTTCCAACAATTTGTATTAAATAAATATATGCACAATATTTTAAATCAAATTCATTTAATTCTACATATTTTGAAATTTCATTAACATATTCTACAAATGTATCTATATTCATCTCTCCATTTTTTACATCTTTATCAATATATGTATATGATCTTATTATTTCCCACATTATTGGTAATCTCTTGGCAGATTCAAAATCAATTACTGATGTTTCTTTTTCATCATTATATATTAATTGTTGAACACTATAATCTCCATGACTATTCATTATTGACATTTTTGAAATAATTGAAAAATCAAATTGTTCTTTTAGTTTTTTAGCAATTTCAATTTTATCTTCTAAATCTTTTGAGAAAGCTTCTTTATATTTATTATCATTTTTTATTGATTTCTTAAATTCTTCCATTTGAATTATTTTATTTTCAAAACTTTCTTTTGAAAACCATTTTTCAATTATATTTTCATCATTAAGTTCTTTATATTTTTGAAGCTCTTTTATTATTCTTCCAAGTATTGTTGCACTTTCTATTACTTTGTCATGATCACCTGTATTATTATCAATTGTATATCCATCAATAAATTTTTGAAGTACTATTATTTCATTTTCATATTTTATATAAAATTCATTTGATTTTGTTTTTATATATTGAGGAACACTTATTTTTCTACATCTTAAAAAGTTAATTATTTGTATTTCTTTTACTATAGACTCTTCTTTTCTGCTTTCATCAAATTCTTTTAATATATATTTTTGTTCATCTTCAGCAAAAATTATATATATATTTGCTGTTCCTTTTTCTATCTTTTCAATTTTCTTCACACTTATCTGATATTCTTCTTGCAACATCTTTCTTATTTTCTCTTCATTTAATTTTGATTTATATATTGACATTTCTGTTCTCCTATCACAAATTTACTTTTTTAATTTTTCCACATTGTTGACATCTATTTGTAATTATAGCACATTCCGTACATATCTTAGGTGTACTTGTTGTTGAATTTTCTTTTATTTTTCCACAGATTTTACATCTATACATAGTTATGGCATCTCCACCATATAATGGATGTTCTTTATCTTCATAAAATGATGATTGTTTTTCATTTTTAGTACAATATTCTTTTCCGTATATCATATTAGCTTTTTGAATCTTATAAAATGATGTATTTATTAAAATTACAAATACTACAATTATTATTGCAATTACAATTATTATTTTTTTACTTTTATTTTTCATAAACTTTTTTCCTATACATTTTTCTCTTTCTTTTCAATTTTATTATTAATTTCTTTTATAGTATTTAAATACTCTTCCTCAACAGGACTTATAGTTTTTACTTGATATTTTCTATATTCTGCTTTGGCTTTTTGAATAGCTTTTTTATGACTAATCCTTCCTAGACCATTTAACATTTTTTCACCTGTAGATGAAAGTATCATATCCAATTGTTTTATATAATCTTTCATATACATTGGATTATGCCTTATTGCTTGTATTTCTGCAAAATCAAAATATCCTGATACTAAATTATTTAAAATTTTTAGTTCTTCTTCATTTAAATAGTTTTTAGCAATTACAACATCTTGTAATACTGGAATATCTCCTTTAAATGTTGTTAATCCCATAAATGGCTTTTCTGAATCTGCTCTTTCATATATTACTTCAGAAGCAGTATGTCCATGAGTTGCATAATGTAATTTATTTTGAACAATTTTAAAAAATTCAATTGTTTTTTCATCTTTTGGATCATAATCTATTGCAGTTGCATATAAATCTAACACTTGTCTATACATTACTTTTTCTGATGATCTAATATCTTTAATTCTTGCAAGTAATTCTTTCCAATAATTACCTCCTCCATTTCCTTTTAGTCTTTCATCATCCATGGTAAAGCCTTTAATCATATATTCTTTAATTATTTTATTAGCCCAAGTTCTAAACTTAATTGCTTTTTTGGAATTAACTCTAAATCCTATAGAAATAATCATATCAAGATTATAATATTTAGTGTTATAAACTTGTTTGCCATCATTACCCACATGTTCCATTTTGGAACATGTGTTATTTTCTTCAAGTTCTTGATCGTTATATATATTATTAATATGTTTTGTTATTGCAGGTCTCTTAACATTAAATAATGTTGCTAATGCTTCTGTATTTAGCCAAACATCTTCATTTTCTAATAGTACTTCTACTTTTGTATTCCCTTCTTCATCACTATAAAATAAAATATTCTTTTCATTTCCAATTGTTAATTTATCTTTCAAACTTGTACCTCCTAAAAAGCTATATAAGTTCCTATCTGCCATTTATTTTTGCGAACATTTGTATTGTATCATATATATAATAAAAATTCAATATTTTTTTAAAAATTATTGCAATACAAAAAAACTAGCATCATAAAATGCTAGCTATTTTGTGTCAACTCATTTAAAAAATTTCGTTGACAAATCGTTGACAAATTGACAATTTACATAAATTATATCAAATAACAGTTTTTTTGTAACCATTGCTATTACTGATTTTTACCACAACAGTTTTTGTACTTTTTGCCACTTCCACAAGGACATGGATCATTACGTCCAACTTTAGGCCCATCGTTAACAACTGGTTTGTGTTCTTCAACTTTCATTTTTTCACCATTATCCAAGCTATTTAATGCTTGTAAAGCTGCACCAGTTATTTTAGCTGTTTCCTCACGTTTTACTTCATCTTGTTTACGAAGATTCATCATCATTTGAACAACATCATGTTTGATATCTAATACCATTTCATCAAACATATCCATACCCTCTATTCTATATTTAACAACAGGATCTTGTTGTCCATAAGCTCTTAAACCTATACCATCTTTTAATTCATCCATTGCATCAATATGATCCATCCATTTTTGATCTACTACTTTAAGCATTACAACTCTTTCTAGTTCTCTCAATTCTTCTGAACCAATTTCTGCTTCTTTCTTATCATATTCTGATAATGCAACTTCTTGTAATTTTTCTATTATTTTGTTTGAATCTTTTGCATTTTCCTTTACGAAATCACTAATATCTACACCAAATATATTTTTTATATTTGTGTTTAATGCTTCTTGATTTACATCATTATCACCAGCAAATTGTGAAATTACAACTTCTTCTGCTAAAGATTTTATCATATTTAAAATGTTATCTTTTAAGTTTTCACCATCAAGAACTTGTCTTCTTTGTTTATATATGATTTCTCTTTGTGCATTCATTACATCATCATATTTTAATACATTCTTTCTAATACTGAAGTTTCTTCCTTCAACTTTCTTTTGAGCTGATTCTACTGCATTACTGATGATTTTGTTTTCGATTGGAATACTTTCATCCATTCCTACTGCATTATATACTTTTGTAATCATGTCTCCACCAAAGATTTTCATTAAGTCATCATCTAATCCTATATAGAATTTTGACTCTCCTGGGTCTCCTTGACGTCCACTACGTCCTCTTAACTGATTATCAATTCTTCTTGATTCATGTCTTTCTGTTCCTATTATTTTTAAACCACCTACTGCTAGAACTTTTTCTTTTTCTTCTTTGATTTCTTCATCATATTTCTTTTCTAATTCATTGAATTTTTCTCTAGCTCTTAATATTTCTTGGTCATCTGTTTCATAATATGTATTTGATTCTTCAATTAAGTTTTCTGGAACTTTATTTTTTCTCATTTCTTGTTTTGCAAGATATTCACTATTTCCACCAAGCATAATATCTGTACCACGTCCTGCCATGTTTGTTGCAATTGTTACTGCTCCAAATTTTCCTGCTTGTGCTATTATTTCAGCTTCTTTTTCATGATATTTTGCATTTAATACTTCATGCTTAATTCCTTCTTTTTTCAATATATTGCTTAATTTTTCAGATTTTTCTATTGAAACTGTACCAATTAATACTGGTTGTCCTTTTTCATGACTTTCTTTTACACTTTGTACTATTGCATTAAATTTTGCTTTTTCATTCTTATAAATTGCATCATTTAAATCTTTTCTTATCATTGGCTTATTTGTTGGGATTGAAATTACATCTAAATTATAAATTTCTTCAAATTCAGCCTCTTCTGTCATTGCAGTACCTGTCATACCTGACAATTTATCATACATTCTAAAATAGTTTTGGAATGTGATTGTTGCAAGTGTTTTTGATTCATCTGCAATTTTTACACCTTCTTTTGCTTCAATTGCTTGATGTAATCCATTATTATATCTTCTTCCATACATAATACGTCCTGTAAATTCATCAACAATTAAAACTTCTCCATCTTTTACGATATAGTCAATATCTTTTTTCATTACTCCATGTGCTCTTAATGCTTGATTTACATGGTGAACAAGTGTTGAATTTTCTATATCATTAAAGTTCTCTAAATGGAATGCTTCTTCTGCTTTCTTAATTCCCTTTTGTGTTAATGATGCAGATTTTGCTTTTAAATCAACTATATAATCATAATTTTCATTATCTTCTGCTTGTGCTTCATCTTTTACATCTTCTTCTACAATTATTTTTGGTGTTAATCTTTTTACAAAATCATTTGCTTTTTTATATAAATCTGATGATTGATTTGCTCTTCCTGAAATGATAAGTGGTGTTCTTGCTTCATCTATTAATATACTATCAATCTCGTCTACGATAGCATATGCTAAATCTCTTTGAACTAATTGTTCTTTATATATAACCATGTTATCTCTTAGATAATCAAATCCGAACTCATTATTTGTACCATATGTAATATCGCAAGCATAAGCTTTTTGCTTTGCTTTTGGATCCATTCCTGCAATAACTAATCCAACAGATAGTCCCATGAATTTATATAGTTTTCCCATCCATTCACTATCTCTTTTTGCTAAATAATCATTTACTGTTATTACATGAACTCCTCTTCCTGTTAGTGCATTTAAATATACTGGTAATGTTGCAACAAGTGTTTTTCCTTCACCTGTTTTCATTTCAGCAATTCTACCTTGATGTAAAATAATACCACCTATTAATTGTACATCAAAATGTCTCATTCCTAATACTCTTTTTGATGCTTCTCTTACTACTGCAAAGGCTTCTGGTAATATATCATCTAATGTTTTTCCATTATCTAATTGTTCTTTAAATTCATTTGTTTTATTTTTTAGTTCTTCGTCTGTTAGTTTTGATATTTCGTCCTCTAATGAATTTATTTTGTCAACTATTGGCATAATTCTCTTTACTTCTTTTTCACTGTAGCTCTTAAATATTTTATTAAAAATGCTCATTCTTTTATCAATTCCTTTCAGTTTTTAACTTTTATAATATTACCACGAATTATTTTATTTTTCAACCCTTTTGATGTTCTAAGTTTATTTTTTTTTCATATTCTTTATTGGAGGTTTTTAAATTGAAAACAAATAAACTATTTATTTTATCTTTAATTTGGGTATTTCTCCTTTCTGGAATTGTTTATGCTGATGATATAGATTTTGAAATAGATTCTTCTATTGAAACTATTTCTCCTCAAGATACAATTCCTTCTATAAATTCAAGAGCTGCTATTGTTTATGATAGAAATTCTGGAATGGTTTTATATGGAAAAAATGAAAATGAGAAAAGAAAGATGGCTTCTACTACTAAAATTATGACTGCTATATTAGTTATTGAAAATTCAACTTTAAGTGATATTGTAACAATTTCTTCTAAGTCTGCTGGAACAGGTGGTTCTCGTCTAGGTCTTCATAAAGATGATAAAATTTCAGTTGCCGATTTACTCTATGGATTAATGCTATGTTCTGGTAATGATGCAGCTGTTGCACTTGCTGAACACATTAGTGGAAGTGTTAAAAATTTTGCTATATTAATGAATCAAAAAGCTTGCGAAATTGGTTTAAAATCAAGTCATTTTGTTACTCCTCATGGTCTTGATAATGAAGAACATTATACCACTGCTTATGAATTAGCTCTTTTAACTAATTATGCTTTAAAAAACGATATTTTTAGAAAATATGTTGGTACAAAATCTCAAACTATTACAATAAATACTTATTCTAAAACATTAAATAATACAAATGAATTGCTTGGATATTTAGATGGTGTTTATGGTGTAAAAACAGGATTTACAAATGGTGCTAATCGTTGCTTAGTTACTGCTGTAAAAAGAAATAATATGGATTTAATATGTATTGTACTTGGTGCTGATACAAAAAAAGATAGAACTCGTGATAGTATTGAACTTATTGAATATGTTTTTAAAAATTTTTCACCTTATAATATTAAAGAGAAAATCGAAAATGAATTTCAAAACTGGATTTTGTGTAACTCAAATAGTTTTTATGTTTCAAAAGGACTTTCAAATGATATTTCTCCATACTTAGAAATTTTAAATTATGAATATTTACCTTTATCTAGTAATCAAATTCAAAATTTAAGCATATACATATATTGTAATTATAATTTAATAGCTCCCTTAGAAAAAGATTCTTCCATTGGAACTTTAGATGTTAATATAGATGACAAAAATATTATTACATTAAATATAAAGAATGGAAACTCTATTTCAAAAATGACTTATAAAGATTTCTTAAAAAATCTTATTAAAAATTATCCTTATTGCCTAGAATCTATTATTTTTAATAAATAATTTTTAAAATTTAAAACAAAATTCTAAATAACTGTAGATTTAAAAAAACTTCAAATAATTCTATTGACAAATTGGAAATCTTTTGTTATTATTAAATAGCTTGATTAAGAAATCATCTCCTATATATGATAATACTTAATCTTTAAATATTTAATAATTGCAGGTATAGTTTAGTGGTAAAACGAGACCTTGCCAAGGTTTAGTCACGAGTCCGATTCTCGTTACCTGCTCCATTTTATTATTAAATATTATTTTTTTATAATTTTATTATGGCGAGTTAGCCAAGTGGTAAGGCAATGGTCTGCAAAACCGTGATCATCGGTCCGAATCCGATACTCGCCTCCAAAAAAACTAAAATTACTACTTGACAAATTATAAAAAAATAAGTATAATATTTTTGTTCATGGCGAAGTAGCTCAGTTGGCTAGAGCATTCGGTTCATACCCGACAGGTCGGCGGTTCGAATCCACCCTTCGCTACCAATATAAAATTCCTCAGTTAAACTGAGGGATTTTTTTATTCAAAGTCTTCAATTAATTTATTCAATTCTTCTTTTCCATAAACATCTAATCCACCATTTTCTATACTTATCAAATCTGTCTGAGTTAAGTATTCACTTGAAATATTTGTTTTTTCATATATTGATTCATTCCTTTCCTTATCCAATTGATATATAACTATTTTTCCTTCTTCTAATTTTAATTTGAAATGTTCTCCACACATATCATCAAATTCTTTATATAAAGTTACTTTATTGGGTTCAAATCCAATTACTTTCCAATCATTATACTTATTCTGTACTTCTTCTTTTGTTAAATTTACAAGTTCTTGTGGCATTTCTACATATTCATTTATTGTATGGTCACATTGTTTGAAATATTTTTTTAATATTAACTGTGAATTTGCTGATACTTTTTCCTTTGTTGCAACTACTTCTTCTATTTTTGTTTCTTTAGTATATTCTTCTGTACATTCATCTTCTATCTTTTCTGAAATTTTTGCTTCTTTTTTTGTATTTTGTAATTTATTTTCCTTTACAATATTCATCGTTATAATTAAGCTGGTGAAAAATGCAATTATACATATTGCAATAATATATTGTTTTTTCATGGCAATCCCTTCTCATTCTAGCTTGTATTAAGCTTTGTATTTATTTTTATTATTGCCTTTTTGGTAATTTTTATGCAAATTTCTCCCATTTTATCTGTTCTATAAATTTTAATTTTTCTTTTTTCTAAATTTTCAATAGTAATATTTGATGGGTGTCCAAATGTATTGTTTTCTCCCACACCTATAAATGCATATTGTGGTTTTACTACATCTAGTATTTTTTCTATTGATGATGTTTTTGAACCATGATGTGCTGTTTTTAATATTGTTGATTTTAATATTGATGTATTATTTGCATATTTGGAAACAATCTCTTTTTCTGCTATTTCTTCTATATCTCCTGTAAATAGCATTGAAAATTTATTATAATTTAATTTACATATTAATGAATTGTTATTAATTGCATTGTCAGATATCATTTTTTGAGAATCTGGCCATAACACATCAAAGTATAAATTTTTTTCTATATTTATTCTCATTCCTGCTTCTACTATTTTTACATTTAGATTTTGTTTTTTTACTATTTCTTTAAATTTATTATAATTAGTTGAATCTTCGTATTGTTTTCCTATTATTACATTTTTTACTTTTATTTGTTCTAAAATATATAAAATTCCTCCGCAATGATCTTGATCAAAATGGCTTATTATACAATAATCTATTTCCAGAATCTTTCTATTAAATAAATATGGTAATAATGTATTTTTTCCAATGTCAAAGTTTTTTTGACCTCCTCCATCTATTAATATTTTCTGGTGTTTTGGTGTTTCTATAAGACAACAATCTCCCTGCCCAACATCTACAAAGTAGATCTTTAAATCTTCCGGAATTTTTTTAATTATAATTGAACTAATTAATATAATAATGAATACTCTTATTATTATTTTTCTCTTTGAATAAACATATTTTGAAATCTTTAAAATTATTTTTTGATTAAAACTATATTTTTGAATCTTTTTTATTTTATGTCTATAATAAATAATATATATGATAAAATAATAAATTATAATTTGCCATGTATCTGGAGTTATCACCTTAAAATTTGTTATTGGAAATTTTGTTCCTATCTTTGAAATTAATGATAATGCTGTTATTGGAATTTGTACTACTTTAGCAATTTCTGTTCCTATTTTTAATGATAAAAATGTAACTAATATTTGTATTATTCCTCCTATAACTAATGGTCCTATAATGATTCCTACAAGTATGTTTGTTAATATAAACGACAAACTTATAAAATTGTATTTGGTAATTATTATTGGCATAGTCATAAATTGTGCTGATATTGCTACAGCAATTTCTTCTACAAATGAATTATGTTTTATACAAAAATTAGTATATTTTTCTTTTAAGCATGGTGATTTTATTTTTATATTCATTATGAAATCTTCTACTATTGTTCTAAAAAATACAACCCCTATTGTTCCTGCATATGTAAATTGAAAGCTTGTACTAAATAAATTATATGGATTCATAAATAATATTATAATAGCTGATATTGAAATGTTATTTAATGTATCACTTTTTCTATATACTAGAAATGCAGTACACATTAATGTTGCCATTATTACAGATCTTATAACTGAAATGCTAAATCCAGTTATTGCCATATATATAAATAAAATTAGTATTTCTATAATTCTGCTTTTTCTTTGTCCAAATATGCCTTGAGTACTTTTTTCTGATAGATAAATAATATATGACACATGTAATCCAGATACAGCTAATACATGTGATATACTGCTTTGCGAAAAATCTTCTCTTGTTTCTTCATCAATTTCACTTGTATCTCCTAATAATACTCCTAAAACTATTGGCATTGTATTTGAATTATATGTTTTTTCTAAATTATCTTTTATTTTTAAATGCAGTTTATTAGTATAATATAATATTCCTTTATGAATATCTATTTTCTTTACCTGTTCTGCTCTTATAGTTCCATATATTTTTAATGTTTTTAAATATTCTTTGTAATTAAAACCTTTATAATTTCTTGCCTCTGATGGTTCAGAAAAATTACCTTGTATTTCTAAAATTTCTCCATATTCTAAATTTTTCTTTGTTGTCATATATAAATATGTATCTTTGTGCTTTGATGATAAAACTTTGATTTTATATCTATTATAATATTGTTTTTCTTTTTTATTGTCTATTATTTCTACTTGTATTTTTAACTCTTCTCCATCATGATATAAGTTTTGATATTTTTTTGTTTGAAATTTGATTATAATATTAGAAATTAATGATGAAATAATTATTAATGATAATACATTAAATTTAATTAATATTTTGATATAATGAAAAAACTTTTTCTTTTTGAATTTTGAAATATTGGATATATAATATAAAATTAACAAAATTATATAAAAAAAGACTATACTTATTTTTAAGTATAGTCCCCATAATATACCTATTATATAACCAATTAATATGATAAAAATTGGTCTATTCAATTAAATTACTCTCCTTGCTCCAACATATCTTTGTGAATAATAACTTGATGATAATGCTGTTATTACAACCCCTTCTTTTTTATTTGCTGCATGTATAAAGTTACCATTTCCTATGTAAATTCCAACATGCCCTATTGCTGTTTTTCCTTGATTTTTGAAAATTACTATATCTCCTGGTTGTAAATTTGATTTACTTACTGCTGTACCATTTTTTATTTGATCTTTTGATGATCTATTTAATGATACTCCAAAATTTCTAAATACATATGTTGTAAATCCTGAACAGTCAAATCCTGTTGATGGTGATGAACCTCCTGCTACATATTTATATCCTAAATATTTTTTTGCAAATTCTACAACATCTTTTCCTTCTGAACTTGAACCTACAGAACTTTCTTCTTGTTCTGTTTCAGCTTCGTTTTCAGTTTCAACTTGATTTTCTTCTACAGTTTCTTGGCTAGTCACTGTATTTTCTTCTGAAGCTGTTGTTCTATCATATCCACCTCTGGCTGTTGTTTCTGGTAATTTTGTATCTGATACATATTTTTGTGATACATATCCAACTTGATTGTTGTAATTAATTCTATACCATCCATCTACTTCTCCAGTTATTTTTACTTTTGAGTTAAAACTTAAACTGTGTATCGCTTCACTTGATGTTGTTGGTTCTTTTCTTATATTTAAGCCATCTGCTTTTACATATCCTGTTTTACTTATTTCCGTAACTTCTTCTGTTTTATTTTCTTGTTGATTTTGATTATTTTCTTCTTCATTAGAAGTATTTGGTTGTTCTTGATTGTTTTCTTCAGTATTTAAATTTTCTTCTTGTTTTGTCTCTTCTTGATTATTTTCTTGTTCAACTGAATTTTTTATTATTGCATTAATTCTTATCCAACCACTTTTTTCTGCATTTTCTATTTTACACCAATCGTTTAAAATATCTGTTACTCTAATATTTCCACTTGGTATTGTTTCTTTTTCTATTGCAAAAATTAATGGTAATGTTTTTACTTTAACTTCATTTGTTAAATTATATTGCTTATCTTTTTCTATATTTTGTGTTTGTTCTATTTGTGTGTTTTCTGTTGCTTCTACTTTTGTTGTTAGCATTATTCCAATTGTTATCATTAGTATTGTTATTATTAATTGTTTGGTTTTCATTTTTTACCTCATTTTTATAAATTTAACAATTGCCATTATATCATAATTTTATATTATTGTCAAATTTAATATTGTTTCATAACTAATATAAATTTCTATTATTTATACTAATGCTGATGTAACATGGAAAACATCTACTTTATTCTCTAACATTATTTTTGATTGTCTTAAAATTCTATGATCATCATCTAATAATATTACATGTTCATATTTATTTAATTTTTCTTGCATTTTTAATGGTTTTATCTGATCTCTGTTTTCATTATCATAGTCTCCATTTTCTTTTGTAAGAATTATCCAATTTTCTTTTGGAATAAAATTAGTATATTTTTCAAGCCATATATCTTTCTCATTAGAAATTTTGTTACTTTTGGAAAGTGATAAAATATATAAATCAATATTAGGTATTTTACTAATTTTTCTTAGAGATTCAATTACTTCTTGAATAGGTTCTGCATTTTTATAGTTATCTCCCATCCTTTTTAAAATCTCATTATCAGAATATACCGTATATTCATTAATTGTTCCATCCATATCAATAAAAATTGCAACTTTTTTATATTTACTACATATCTCATTTATTCTGTTAAAAAATTTTTTCATATAAATAATTTTCCTCCAAATCTAAATTTATTTTTCTTGACTATTTTTATTAACATATTCTCGTTCAGCTTCATATAGTTTTTCCCATTCTTTTAGATTTGGTAATAATTCTGGTGCCTTTTGTTCAAAAACCTCCTGTACCAAATCATGCATTGTTTCATATCTTTCAACAGCATCTTTCCTATAAGCCTCTCTTCCATATAAAACAGCTTCTATAGCATTAGAAAATTCTCTTCCTTCTGTAGAATATATTTGGTATGGTATACCGTTTTCAGATTCTCTACCTCTACGATAAACTTTTGCTCTATCAAATAATCCTCTTTTGGATAATTCAGTTAATGTAACTATAAATTTGTCATAAGATTCATCATGAACATTTTTAGAAACCCATCTTCCATTTTCTTTTAACATTAAGTCTGTTGCATATCTTAATAATGTAGAACCATAACTTTCTAGTTTTGGAACTGACATTAATGCTAATTCTATTTCATAGCCTGCATCTTTAAATTCATTAGCTATTTCTAAAAAAACTGGTGTTCCTCTCATTGTCCCTTCATATATTAAATTCATATTATTATCTCTACAATAATGCCTTAAATCTTCATTTGCTCTATTGGCATCTGGTAATAAAGCCATATGAACATCTTCTGGAACTTCTTTACTTGCCTTGTCAAAATTTGGATGTAATGCTCTTACCATATCATAATCTGATATTACAGCATTAGATTTAAAATTTTCTTCAACTACTGGAATTAATTTTGATTTTCCTGCTCCAGCTTGCCCAGCAACAAATGATAATCTTGGATTTTCTACTGATTTTTTTCCTGTCGTGAAAAATAAAATAACTTTTTTACAATAATCTTTGTATTCTTCTTCTGTAAGTTTGTATCTTTCTTGTAATTTACTTATCTCTTCTTTATTCACTTTCCAACTCTCCTACATATTTTCTTATTATATTTATATTTCCTTTATCTAATTCATCTCTATCAATAATTAATTGTTGTATCTCTTCTATTTTACTTTTGTTCATCATTGTTTTTTGCATTTTTTTTGCAAGGTTCTCCCTTGCAATTTCTAACCCAACTTCATTTATAATATATTCCTTTTTATCCATCTGAGCTCCTTTCTTTGTAATTATAACATTAAATCCGACATATTTCAATAATATTTTCCATCATTTTATATAAAAAAAGCAATTTTTAAAGCTTTATGCAAAAAATAAAGGTTCATAAATAAATTTATGAACCTTATATTCTATTCTCCAATTGGAATATATTTCTTTTCTTCAACTTTTTTCTCTACTTCTTTAGGGAATTCTATTGACAAAATTCCGTTCTTGAAACTTGCTTTTATGTCTTCTTCTTTTAAGTTGTCTCCAACATAATAGCTTCTTGAACACATTCCAGTAAATCTTTCTCTCTTTAGATATTTAGCATGTTTATCTTCTTTTTCTTCATTTTTCTCTGCAGATACTGTTAAATATCCTTCATTTAATTCAATTTTGATGTCTTCTTTGTCATATCCTGGAACATCAATCTCTAACATATATTTTCCATCTTTTTCTTTTAAGTCTGTTTTCATTATTTTGTTTTCTTTTTCTCCAAAGAATGGGTCAGCGAAAACCTCATCAAAAATATCTAATCCATTTCCATTTCTTCTAGCTGGTATCATCATCATAATACATTACCTCCTTATAATTTTATGTGTTGACACCTTTTTTGGTACACATATAAATATTATTAACTATTTGGTTAATTTCTATTTACATTATCTATTATACCTCTTATTTTAGCAAAGTCAATAGAAGAGTGCTAATTTTCACAAAATTTTCACATTTTTTCTGTATCTTTTTATTTAGGCTGGCTACAAGTTTTTTATTCGAATAATTTCATAATATCTTCTTTTGAAAGTTTGCTAATAAATGATGTTTTGGTATCAAGCATATTGTCAATTAGTTGTGATTTCTTTTGTTGTAATTCATAAATCTTTTCTTCTATAGAATTTTTTGTAATTAATTTATATACTTGAACATTATTTTTTTGTCCTATTCTATATGCTCTATCTGTTGCTTGATTTTCTGCAGATGCATTCCACCAAGGATCATAGTGTATAACCATATCTGCTCCTGTTAAGTTTAGTCCAGTTCCTCCAGCTTTTAATGAAATTAAAAATACTTTTATATCTTTGTTTTCATTAAACTCATCTACCATCTTAATTCTTTCATCAACTTTAGTTGCACCTGTTAATTTAAAGTATTTTATATTGTTTTTTTCAAATTCTTTTTCAATTAAATCAAACATTGATGTATAACCAGAGAATAGTAAAATTTTATGTCCTGATTCTACTGCATCATTTATTATTTCCATACATTGATCTAATTTACTACTTCCATCTTTATAATCTTTTATAAACAAACTTGGATGACAACAAATTTGTCTTAATCTTGTAAGTGCTGCTAATACTTGAATATGACTTCTTTCAATTCCGTTCATTTGAATTGTTTCTGCTACTTCTTGTTTTGCTTGTGCTAAATATGTTAGATATATTTTTTCCTGTTCATCTTTCATTTGATTATTTAATACTGTTATTGTTTTTTCTGGAAGCTCTGTTAATACCTGTTTTTTTGTTCTTCTTAACACAAATGGTTCTATTAACATTTTTAATTTTTTCATTGCTCTTGCATCATTTTCTCTTATTATTGGAGTTTCATATTCTGTCTTAAACTTTTTATATGAAAATAAATAACCTGGCATTATAAAATCAAATATTGACCATAGTTCTGCTAATGAATTTTCAATTGGTGTTCCTGTTAAAGCATATTTAGTATCTGCCGTAATTTCTTTTACTGCTTTAGCATTTTGTGTATTACTATTTTTTAGATATTGTGCTTCATCTGTTATTGCAAATCTAAATTGATATTTCATTTCTTTATATACATCTATATCTCTTTTTAGCAAATCATATGATGTTATTATAATATCATAATTATCAATTTTTCTTATTAATTCTTTTCTCTCTTCAGCATTTCCTCTAATTACTAATGTTTGTAATCCATTTGTAAATTTTTGAGCCTCATTTTGCCAGTTTAATGTTAATGAACTTGGACATATAACAATTGATGCTCTTCTTTGATTTTCTTGTTCTACATATCCTGCCACTATAGAAAGCATTTGCACTGTTTTTCCTAATCCCATATCATCTGCAAGTATTCCTCCAAACTTATAGTTATCTAATGTCTTTAACCATTTATATCCTGTTTTTTGATAATATCTTAATGTATTTTCTACAACTGCTGGAATTTTAATGTCTGCATCTCCATTTTCTTTATCCAGTTCATTTACTATTTTCTTATATTCACCATTTTTTACTATTTGTGTATCTGTTACTGTTTTTAATAATTGGTTTAAATATAATGTTCTGTTTACAGGAATTTTTATTTCACCATTTTCAAGTTGTTTATAATTTATATCCATTCCAGACATCATTTTGTCAATAAATTCCAAGTCTTGATTTTCTTCAAGATTTATAAAACTTCCATCTTTTAGTTTATAATATTTTTTCTTTAATTTATATCTTTGCATTATTTCTTCAAGTTCTTTTGGATCTATATTTAATTTTTCTAAATCTATTGTTAATAAATTGTTTTCAACTTTTATTCCTATACTTCCAATTTTAGGTTGTTTTATTTGTTTTGTCTTGAAATTATCTGTTACCATTACTTCAAACACTTGCATATATGTATCTATTTCATTTGATAAAAAGTTATAAATTTTCTCTTCTTCTGGTAATATGAAACATCCTTTAGCTTCATAAAACATAAATCCTGTTTTTCTTAACATGTTTACAGCCTTGTTTTCAGCAATCATATCTCTTGGATATTTTGAATCAATTTTAGGTTGTAATGGATTGAATTCTGTTTCTCCATAACAGAATTTTATTTCAGCCAAAATTCTATCATTTTCATCAAAGTCCAAAAACATTTTTACACCTAATTTTTTAGGTCTATATTTTTCAATGTCTTGTTCTTCAATTTCTTGATATTCTATGTTATTTTTTAGTCTTGGAATAATTACTGAAAATAATTCTGGTAATTGTTCTTTTCCAAATGATATTTCTGTTAAATAATTTTCTTTAAATATACATAACAGCTTCATCACTGAGTTCTCATAATTTTTACTACATTTATATAATGCTCGTTTTAATAATACATATTTATTGTTTTTTCCTTCAAATACACTAAAATCTCTTGTTAAATTTATATTATTATTTAATATTATTTTATATTCTTCATCACTTATTTTCTTTACTTGAAAATATAATTTTGGATCTTCCTCAATAATTTTTATTGTACTTTCTCCTGCATCTGATTTGAAGTCAATATCTTTATTTTTAAATAACTCAAATATTTCATCAAGTGTTGTTTGGCTTACAGATATACATGTTTCATCTAATGCTTTTCCATAATATCTATAATTTGAATTTGAGTTTGAATTTACAAAATTTATAGTCTCTGCATGTTTTAAAATAAAATCTAGAATTGGCTGATCTTCTTCTGCAAATGCTTCTTTTGTATGTATAAATTCTAAATTATTTCCATATTTGAATTTTTCTCCTTTTTGCATCCTACCAAAAAATTCAACTAAATTTTTTATTTTATACATTCTTTTATCACCAATTTTAAAATCCATTTTTAACAATGAATAATATTTGTCATATATTAATCTTGGTTCTATCCTAATTTTTCCATCTGATTCTTCTGCCTTTTTTTCTTCTACTTCATGCATTTCTTCTTCATATAATTCATTTACAATCTGTGTAAAACTTCTATATTTGGCATTTGCTCTAATTTTTTTATTTATATCTAATGTTGATTTATCTTTTAATAGCATATTTTCATATTTTTGATTTTCATCAAATTCCATTATTGTTGCTATTATGTGTTTGCATGCTGCATATCTTTGTCTATAGTCTTGACATTCACAGGTTATATCACTAATTTCTCCACTTTCTACTGTTACATTTGTTCTATATATTTCTTGGCCAGTTACTTTTCCTGTTATTTCAAAATTATCTTTGTTTGTATAATTTATTTTTGTTATTTCTACTTTCCCTGTTTTTGCATATAGTCTTGCTTTTTGTACCCTTATGTCTCCCGCATTTTCATATAATTCTTCTTTTATTTTCTCATTTACTAGCATGGTTATACTTTTTTCCTTTCAGGTGGTGTTTTTTCTTGTTTCCTTGATGTTATATTATATCTCTTTTTTGCTTATTTGACAAGAGAGTTATTGCTTTTTTATTTTATACTTAAGAAAAAAATGAATATTGGTTATTTCACTTCCAATACTCATCTTTCCTTTATTATTCTACACTTTTCAAACTTTCAATCATATCTATCTTTTTCAAGATAAAATGTATAATTTTATTTACTATAAATGAGAAACTTGCAGTTATTAGAGCTGACCATATATAACTTGATGTTAAAATATTTCTTGTAAATCTCAACCTGTCTATTTCTATACTTGAAATAATTGCAGATGTTAAAAATGTTCCAAAAACTAATCCAAGCGCAATTCCTATAATTGTAAATATAACATTTTCTTTATTTATATAATTATCTACTTCTTTATCATAAAATCCTAAAACTTTAAGTGTAGCAATTTCTCTTTGTCTTTCTCCAATATTTATATTGGCTAAATTATATAATACAACAAAATCCAGCATTGCAGAAGTAACAATTAATACAACTACAACATAATTCATTGTATTTAACATATCACTAATTGCTTTTACAAAAGTTGACATTACAGATACTGAAGCAACTCCATCAAAATTCAAAATATCTTCAGATATTTTACTTTGAATATCTTTGTCATCTGTTTTCAAATTAACCCAAATCATATTTGTTTTATATTTTCCAACTTCTGATTCATATAATTCTTTTGAAATAATAATATAATGATCAACATAGTTTTTAGTTATTCCTACAACCTTAAATTTATATTCTATATCATCACTACTTTTTACTGTTATTTCATCATCTTTTTTTATTCCAAATTCATCTGCTAATTTATCTGTAATAATAACTCCCTCATTAGAAATCTCTAAGTCCTCTCCTGTTTTTGCATCTTTTAAATTACAAACTTCATTAAATTTTTCTGATGTATTTGGAACAAATACTGTTACACTATAATTTAATTTATCATTACTTACTGTTACTGAACTTGCATATAATTCTTTTGAAATTTCAACATTATCATTATTTTGTAAATATTCATTAATTTGTTTTAATCCATCTGTATTTGATAATGTTATTGATGTATCATATTTAAATACTTCTCCAAATTGTAAATTTGGTATATCTATAACAGAATCTCTTATTCCAAATCCAGCTAACATAAGTCCTGTGCAACCTGCAATTCCTATTATTGTTATTAATGCTCTCTTTTTATATCTAAATATATTCCTTATTGTTACTTTTTGTGAAAAATTAAATTTTTTCCATAAGAAAGTAATTCTTTCCATGAAAATTCTTTTTCCGTTTTTTGGTGCTTTAGGTCTCATTAATACAGATGGCATTTCTTTTAATTCTCTATATGCTACTATTAATGTTGCACCACCTATACATATAAATGCAATTAATATACCCATTAATCCAATTGACAATCTATATGTCATATAAAAATGTGGCATTGTATATACCATTGAATATAATGTCCATACAATTTTAGGTAATATGTAAAAACATATTGTCATTCCTAAAAATCCACCTATTATACATGCTAAAAATGCGTATAAAATATATTTTGAAATTATTTGTAAATTTGTATATCCTAATGCTTTTAGTGTTCCTATTTCTATTCTTTCTTCTTCTATCATTCTTGTCATAGATGTCAAACTTATTAGTATTGCTACTAAATAGAATATTACTGGAAATATTTTTGAAATGTTTTTCATTGTCTTTATTGCGTCAAATATATTTGAATATCCTGTATTATCTGTTCTATCTTGTATGTACCATTTGGCCTTTTCTATTTTTGCAACATCTGCTCTTGCATCATCTATTTTGATTTGTGCATCTGCTAATTTTTCTTCTGCTTCTGCTTTTTTGTCATTATATTCTTGTTCATTTTCTTCAAGTTCTTTTCTAGCATCTTTAATCTTTTTTCTTCCATTCTCAATTTCTTTTCTTCCACTTGTTATTTGATTGTTTGCTGTATTTTTTTGTGTTTCAAGTTCTTCTTTTTGCTTTTGAATTTGTTCTTTTTGAACAGTTATTTCAGGTGTTTCCATTCCTATTTGTGCGATCATTGCATTTATTTGATTTTCATATTGCTCTATTTGTTGTTCTGCTGTTTCAAACTGTTTAGCTACATCTTTTTCTTTTTGGTTTAATTCTTTTTCTGATTTATTTAACTTATTTTCTGAATTATCTAATTCATTTTTTGCATCATTTATCTTTTGTTCAGCATCTGATAGTTCTTGGTCTGCTTCTGCTTTTTTATCATCATATTCTTTTTGTGCATCATCAATTTTTTTATTTGCATCATTTACTAATGAATTATATCTAGCTTCTTGTCTTTCTTCTTTTATCTCTTCTATTTTTTGAATAACTGGATTCACAACTGCTAAATATTCATCACTATTTGTTACAAGTTCTTTTGCACCTTTTACTTGTACTGCAATTTCTGTATAATACTCTAAATTTATTACATCTTCTTTACAATATATGTATAATGATATACTTCCACTTCCAAGTGATGATGAGCCTCTTTCACTTGATATGTATAATGGTGAATCTACTATTCCTACAATTTTTAGTTCTTTTTGTGTAAATATTGGATTATCATTTTCATCTAAGTCTTCATTTTCTATTTTTATTATTTTTCCTATATTTTCTTCTGAACTTCCAAAATATGAATACTTTTCATCTAATAAACATTCATCTGAATTTTCTGGTAATCTTCCATAAATAACTTCTGGTTTATTTATATTTTCATTATATTCTATTACTTTACATATACTTTCTTTATCATTTAAATTTATAAATGTGTCTTTTGATTGTATTCCATAAGCATTTTCTACACCATCTATTTCTTTTATTGCATTTATATCTTCATCTGTTAATCCTAATGTTGATATAACATCAATGTCATACATATTACTTTTATCTACATATTTATCTAAGCTGTCTTGCATATCTGGACTACATGCTACAAGTCCTGCATAAAATCCTACTCCAAGAAATGCCATTATTAAAATTGAAAGAAAACGTCTTTTGGTTTTACTTATTTCTTTAAAACTATTTTTTATCAATGATTTTTTCATTTTTATTTCATTCCTTCCTAAAGGTACATTTCTAGTTGTAAAATAGTTGAATTTTTTACTTAGTCAAAATTTCAATTATTTTTTAACCAGTTGCATTACCATTCTATTTCATCAATAGATATTGGATTGTCATTTATTTCAATTTTTTCTGCTGTTCCATTTTTGAAATGTATTACTTTATCTGCCATTGGTGCTATTGCTCCATTGTGTGTAATTATTGCAACTGTCATTTTTTCTTTTCTTGCCATTTCTTGTAATAGTTTTAAAATACTTTTCCCTGTCTTATAGTCTAATGCTCCTGTTGGCTCATCACATAATAATAGTTTGGGATTTTTTGCAATTGCTCTTGCTATTGCTACTCTTTGTTGCTCTCCTCCTGATAATTGTGCTGGAAAGTTATCTTTTCTATCTGATAATCCTACTTTTTCTAATATTTCATTTACATCTAAAGCATCTGAACATATTTGAGTTGCTAATTCTACATTTTCCTTAGCTGTTAGGTTTTGTACTAAATTATAGAATTGAAATACAAATCCTATGTCATTTCTTCTATATTCAATTAGTTTTTTATCATTTAATTTTGTAATTTCTTTTCCATCAACTATTACTTCACCTGATGTTGCTTTATCCATTCCTCCTAATATATTTAATGTTGTTGTTTTTCCTGCTCCTGATGGCCCTACTATTACTACAAGTTCTCCTTTTTCTATTTCAAAGTTTGTGTTATTTAATGCTTTTATTGTTACTTCTCCCATCTTGTATTCTTTGACAATATTTTTAAATTCTATATATGCCATATGCTTTTCTCCTTTTTTTATTTTTCATTTGCATTTTATCATACTTTTATGAATTTTTCATGTATAATATAAAAATAATTATTATTATGCAAAAAAACAGATAGAAACTCCAATGTAGTCTCTATCTGTTTGGCTCAAAGCTTAAAGCTGTTTGGTTACAACTTCAATCTTTAGCACCTGTTCCCAGCCAGCATGCTGGAAGCAGTATTCTGCTTCCTCTTTGCCAGTGGCAGGGTTGATGATGGTCTTGCCGGTCGCCACGCGATTGGCCTTAGCTCGGATAACAGGTTTGCTGTTGTTCCGGGGGTTGGTCAGATCGGCCAGGATAGCAGGAGGCAGAACAACTGCAAGAATATCGCAGTCTGCACCTGCATCCACAACATCACGCCAAGAGCTGACGGTCATGTCTGCGCTCTTCACCACGATGTCGTTTCCATTAAGCTACAATTATTTATAGATATTATAAGTTTTACTTATAATCACATTTTTACCTCTATATTATAAACTTTTCCAGAACCATCTAATAAAATTTTGTTTTCAACTTCAATTCCATTTAATTCAACTTTTTTCACACCTGTACACACTCTCGAAATATTTTTTACATTTATATTATAAATACTCTCTTTATATTTAAATTGTATGCTATATCCATCCCATTCTTTTGGAATACATGGATTTATACTCAAAACATTATGATATATTTTTAAACCTAATATATATTCAATTCCTGCAGTATAATACCAACTACTAGAACCTGTATACCAAGTCCAACCTCCTTGACCAAGTAAGTTTTTGTTTCCATATATATCTGCTGGCATTACATATGGTTCAACTTTATATCTATTTGCTTCCTTTTTAGTCCTTGAATGTTCTATTGGATTTATCATTTTATACCATTCAATAGCTTTATTGCCATCACCTAATATTGCTTCTGCTATAATTGCCCATACAGCTGCATGAGTATATTGTCCACCATTTTCTCTAACACCTGGTATATATGATTTTATATATCCTGGTTCTAATTTACTTTTATCAAATGCTGGATCTAGCAATTTTATTAATCCATTTTCATTATCTACCAAATGATTTTCTAAACTCTTCATTGCACTTTCTTTTTTCTCTATATCTCCAGCCCCAGATATAACACTCCAACTTTGTGCTATACTATCTATTTTACATTCTTCATTTTCCATACTTCCATATATATCACCATTATCTGCAAAAGCTCTTTTATACCATTTTCCATCCCATGCATTTTTGTTCAAGTTTTCTTTTAGTTTTTCTGCAATATTTTCATACCAATTACTTGTCTCTATTTCTTCTTGTTTACATTGTTTTATTAATTTTGAAAATTCTTTTAAAATTATAAACAAGAAAAATCCTAGCCATACACTTTCACCTTTTCCTTCTGTTCCTATATTACTAAAACCATCATTCCAATCTCCAATTCCTATTTTAGGCAATCCATTTTCTCCAAAATTGCATGCTCTTTTTATTGCTTTTTTGCAATGTTCATATATACTTTCTTCAATATTACTAGAAATATATTTATTATATTTTTCGTTTTCATTTTCTTTTAATTCTTCACCTTGCAAATATGTTGTCTTTTTATTTAATATCTCATAATCTCCAGTGAAATTTATATATTTAATAACTGCATATGGAAGCCATAATAAATCATCTGAAAATCTTGTTCTTATTCCTCTATCATTTTCATCATGCCACCAATGTTCTACATCTCCTTCTATGAATTGATGTCTACTATGCTTTAATATTTGATTATACAATATTTGTGAATCTATAAATCTTGTTGAAAAAGCATCTTGAAGTTGATCTCTAAATCCGTAAGCTCCACCAGATTGGTAAAATCCTGTTTTTCCTAGTATTCTACTTGATATTGTTTGATACATAGTCCATCCATTTAACATTATATTAAGTGATTCATATGGTGTATTTACTTTTACTTTTCCTAATAATTCATTCCATTTATTTTTTACATTTTGTAATTCTGTTTTACAATTTTGAAGATTTGAATATCTATATGCTACATCTGTTGCAATATCAACATTTTCTTCTGCTCCTAAAATTATTGAAACTTTTCTATTAGAAAAACTTTCAATTTCAACATTTAATTCTATTGCAATACATGTTTTTTTACCTAATACATCATTATTATCTAACCTAATTGTTTTTAAACCATCAGGATTTTCTAATCCTCCATCTCCTAAAAATTTTGTTTTATCTCCTGTATATGATTTTATTTTTTCACTACTAGATATATAAACAATATTATTTAATTCATCTGAATTGTATATTTTCCTTGCTATAATCATATTATTATTTTCTTTATATTCTAAAGATATTTTTCCATCAGATTTTATCTCATCTTCACCTATTACTGGTTTTATATAATAAATAATTCTTATTTTTTTCTTTTTTGGAGCATTGTTTGTTAATGTTAAAATATTTATTTTCGCTGATTCATTTATTGGCACATATACTTCTAATTCTTGCATTATATTATCACTACAATGAACAAATTTTGCATATCCAAATCCGAAAATCGTGTTATAATTTTTATTATCAGGTTTTACCATTGCTGTTGGTGTCCATGTCTTTCCATTTTCTTCATCTTGTAAATAGATTATTTCTGACGGAATATTTATTATGCTACTATTATCCCAGCTTGATACCCTATTTAATCTACTATTTTTATACCAAGTATATCCTCCATTAGATTCTGTAACACATGTTCCAAACTTTTCATTTGCAATAATATGACTCCATGTTGTTGGTGTTTTTTGATTTTTATTAATTTTTATAATATACTCTTTTCCATCTTTTGAAAATGCTCCATATTCATTATAATATTTTAATTCATCAGTATTTGATAATAAATCAATTTCATTTGAATCATCTTCAATGTTTTCAGAAATCATATTTTGTTCTACAATTTTATAATTATCAATTATTTCTGTTTCCTTGTCTTTAATAATATTTTCTAAGTTTCCTAGATGTGCATCAATAACAAAAATTGATATAAATTTTATCATTTCTAAATCTTGTTGATTCATTTCTGCTCTTGATAAAGTAAATATACCTCCAAATATATTTTTCAAATATGCTAATTGACTGTTTTGAATAGCATTTTCTATTTCATTTTTTAGATAATTTTCATAACTATATTTTTCTTCATCTATAATTACTAATTCTGTCTTTAAATTCTTAGTACGGAGATATTCATACATTTTTAAAACTTCTTTTATTACATATACATCATTCAAATATTTTATAGTTATTGTGATTATTGGCAAATCTCCTGAAATACCATATTTCCATAAATCACATTGATTATATTGACAAGATTTATTTTTGACTTTTTTATAAAATGGTGTGTCAAATATTATATATGATGCTATTGTTTGATATATATCAATATTTCTACCTTTCATTTCTAAATATCTTAATTCTGCGTCTGTTTTTGCTCTTACTATTTCAAATTCTTTTGTAACATTTTCTGTAATACTATATTTATTAATATTTTTCTCTGCAATTTCTTTTTCATATTCTACAGATATTAAAAAATCTATATATCCTTTTGATTCTGGTAATATTTTTATTGTATTTTTTAAAGCTACAATTCCCTCTGTTGTAAGTCCTATCTTCTTTGATAATGGGATTGAATTTCTTATTGCCTCTGGTATATCTAGATTATTTCTTCCTATAAATTTTTCTTTACTTATTTCATATTCTGTTTCGCCAATTTTTTCTATATTTGTTTGTAATTTTGCAATTAAATATAAATTTTGTTCATTTTTTTCTCTTTTTCTTCTTTTTACAATTATTGTATCATTCACATCATCATATTCATATTCTAAAAATAAATTATTAAAAGCTTGATGTGCATAATCTTGTTCTTTTCTTGAAAGTACTGGCTCAAAATAACATACAACCTCTAATATTTTTTCTTCTTGTGATAAGTTTTCTAATTCTACTCTTCTTATTTCAACAGGTTCATTTGCATCTGTTATAATTGACATTCTACTTTTTAATTGATTTTTTTCTTTTTCAAATTGACTTTTATCTGGAGCAAAATTTATAACATATTTATTACAATTTTTGTTTCCTGTCATATATTCTATTTCATTATTTTTTACATCTTTAACACATATAAAAATTCCTTGTGGATAATCTGCTGTTCTTTTATATCTATTTATATAATTATCTCCAAATTTACTTACCCCTTCTCCATTTTGATTTATTGCAATTGTATATTTTTCATTTCCTATTAAATTTCCTCTTATAATTCTATTATCAATTTTGTTATATTGTCTAACACTATAATTTTCATAATCTTTATATTTAATTTTTTCTGGCTTTTGTTTATTTTCCTTTGTTATTATAAATGTTTCAGGCATTCTTTCTTGTAATAATATATTTACTGCCTCTATCTCTGCATTTTGTGAAAATCTTTTTTGAAATATTTGATTATTGAAGTAATTATTTAATGAAAGTAGTATTAGTGCTTGATGATGTGCCATATATGTTTTTATTGGTTCAGATTTTTTTCCTTTTTCTAATCTTTCAGGCGTATAATCTATTGATTCATAAAAACCATATTTTCCTTTCATTCCTTCTTTTTCTAATGTTTTTAAATTTTGAACAACTTCATTTGGAACATCTGAAATTGCCAATATAGTCCCATAACTTGAAATTACAATATCATCTTCTAGTCCTCTTTTTAAACCTAGCCATGGAATTCCAAATGCTTTATATTGATAATTTCCTTGTAAATCTTTTAAATTAAATGCCGCTTCAGACATTCCCCATGGTATTCCTACTTTTTGACTATATTCTATTTGATTCATTATTGCAAATTTACTAGATTCATCTAATAAACTTCCTTTATATCTTTTCATATTTATATTTGGCATTAAATATTCAAATGCTGTTCCAGACCAAGATACCAATCCCTTGTATTTCTTTAATACTGTTAACGTTCTACTTAAGTTTCCCCAATGTTTTGGCGAAATATCTTTTTTGGCAATTGCCACAAAACTTGCTTGTCTTGCTTCAGATGCTAATAAATCATAATATGAATCTGTTAATTTATTTTCTTCCACATTGAATCCTATTGAAAACACTCTTTGTTCATTATTATATAATACCTTGAAATTTGTTTGCTCAATAATATAATTTATCTTTTCAATCATATTACTTATTTTTTCTTTATCAAATTCAATATTTTCTTCTAAAAATGATTTTGTAGTATATAAATACCCTATTAGATTTCCACTATCAACTGTTGATACATATTTAGGATATAATGGCTTTTTTGTTTTTACATTATACCAATTGAATAAATGTCCATTCCATTTTGGTAATTCATACACTGTATTTATTATTTTTTCCAATAAATTTATAATATCCTCATTTTTTTCAAATCCCATATCATAACTTGAAATTACTGCTAAAAGAGATAGTCCAATATTTGTTGAAGATGTTCTATTTACTACAATATTTCTTCTATCTTCTTGATAATTATCTGGCATTAAATAATTATTTTCTTCTGTTATATAATCTTTAAAAAATTGCCATGTTTTTTGAGCAATATCTTTTAAATATTTCTTATCATCTTCATTTATTTCAATTTGTTTTTCTTCATTTATTTCACTAATTTTACACATTATATATGGTGTAATTATCCACAATAATCCAAGAATTAATGTAAATAAATTAAAATACAAACATGATACATATATTGTGATTATTCCAAAAATTACATTTACAAACATTGTGTCATAATATGTTTTTAAATCTGTTTTTGTTTGCTTTTCTGCTTCTTCAGATGTAGTCCATTCTAACATATTTTTATGTGAAATCATTAATCTATATAATGTTTTGAATATTGCTTTACTTGAGACATATGCTTTATATGGTAAACAGCCTAATGTTATAATTGCTCTATAAATTGTCCCTTTTATTCCATCTATTTGAGGATTAAATGTTTTTTGCTTTTTTTCTCCTTCTCTAATAGAAAAAATTTTTGAAAAAAATTCTAATATAAATGGATAAATTATAATTCCTAAACTTATTAATGAAAGTGTTTTATTCTTATTTAAAAATAGTAAATTCCATATTAATAAAATTATTACTGAAATTTCAATTAAACTTCTTCTTAAATTATCTAAAATTTTAAATTTTGAAAGTGTATTTAATTTACTTTTTAGCCATTTCTTTATCTGCCAATCTCCTCTAATCCAACGTGAAAGTCTATTCATAAAGCTTAAATATTTTGCTGGGTATCCATCTAAAAAAATTATATCTGATGCAAGTCCACATCTTAGATAACAACCTTCTAATAAATCATGACTTAAGACTGTATTTTCTGGTATCTCATTTGTTAAAACTTTTGAAAATATTTCTAAATCATAAATTCCTTTTCCTGTAAAAATTCCTTCATCAAAATTGTCTTGATATACATCTGAAATTGCATTTGTATAATTGTCAATTCCACCTGCACCAGCAAATATTTTTGTAAATACATTTTTATTACTATCATTCAAATTTACTCCTACTCTTGGCTGTAAAAGTGCATGTCCTTTTTTTACAATATTTTTGTTTCCATCTAATTCTGGTTTGTTTAAAATATGTGCCATTGCTCCTACTAATTCAAAAGCTGTATTAAGTGGTAATTCAGTATCTGCGTCTAATGTTATTACATATTTTATCTTTGGTAATATATCTTGACTTATTGTATTTATCTTAAATTTATTTTTACTGTGTTTTAATATATATTCATTAAATTGTATTAAAAGTCCTCTTTTTCTTTCCCATCCAAGATATTTTTCTTCTGAATTGTTAAATTCTCTTTCTCTATATAAAAAATGAAAAATTGGAAATTCAGTATCTTTCTGATATTTATCATTTAATAATTGTACTTGTAATAAACCTTCAGCTATTACTTCTTTATCAAATTTTTCTTCTTTTTTATCACTTTCAGAACAATCTCCTAATAATGCAAAATATATATTTTTTGATTTATTTGCTAAATAAAAGACTTCTAATTTTCTAAATAATTCTCTTACTTTTTCTTTTGATTTTATAATAGTTGGTATTACAACAAATGTGCTATTTTCACTACCTATCCCTTCAAAAAAGTCCATTTTAGGTATAATTTTATTTTTTACATATTTACTTAAAATTCTGTTTATTGTTTGAACAACAAATTCTGATACTGGTAGTATCAAAAGTAATATTGTAATTATTGTTTTTACTAGATTATCTTCTACTACTGTTTTTGATAAAAATACTGAAATCGAAATTGTAAATATTATTATAGCTAAAATATATATTTGTGTTTTTACATTATTACTTAGCTTTTTCTCATTTATTCCTAATTCATAACATAACTCTTTTCTACCATCATCAATTAAATAATATCCAATATGTTTTTGTTTATCTTGTAAATTAGTTCTTCGACACAATTCTAGTATCTTTCTAGATATATATATTTCTGATATATTTGATTGTTTTGCCAATTCTTTAATATTGTTTCTATATAATTCTTTTGTTTTATATTCCATTTTATTATATATGTTAGTTGGATCTTGATTTAATATTTCTTCAACTCCATTTATTTTTTCAAATATTTCTAAAAAATTTATTCTTTGTATTTTTTTCATACTTATAATACAATTAGCCATAGATGTTTTACATATTGCAATATCAAAGTGTTCTTTTTGAATTGCATCTTGTACTGTTATTCCTGCTTTTTCTGTTTCTTCTTCTAATATTTTTAAATATCCATATGCTTTTTTTCCATATTTTTTTAAACAATATGACATATATTCAATAAAAGAATAGTTTATATCTTGAAAATCTTGTTTTTCTAGTTTATTCATTGATATTGGTTTAAATTCTAATTTATTTTTATCCTTTTTTTCAACTAATCTTTCTATAATATTTTTAACTTTATATTTCTGAACTTGACTATTATAAATTTTTATACAGATATCTGTTATATTTTGAATAATTGCAATTTGTAAAAAAATTCCTATATTCCATATTTCGTCCATATTTAATGCTCTTTTATTTTGATATGATGTTAAATATTTTTCTAATGATTCACTTCTTATTATATTATCTGTATATGCTACAATTTCAGAGGCAAGTACATGTATTCTTGCAAATCCTGCATATTGCCCATTTTGTATTCCAACAAAATTAACATATTTTTTCATTGTTAATTCTTTTTCAATTTGTTGTACAACTTCTTCTATAATATAGAAATTATCTAGAATCCATTCTCCTGCTGGATTAATTGTTATTCCAAGCTTTATATGTTCATTCAATAAATTATATACTATTTTAATAATATTATAATTTTCCAATAGTTGAGGTATTGGATATGTTAATTTATCTGATTTTTTTCCAATATTATGTTGTAATGATATCTTTTTTAAATATTCTTCTAATTGCTTTTCATTTAGAATTGCCCCTTCTATTTTCAAATTTTTATATTTTTTCACAGAAAATCCACTCCTTGCGCTTTTTATTACTATTATTGGCAATGGTGAATTTTTTTATTCAATTCTTGGATATTATATGTATTTATGCTGTTTTATTTTGACATTTTGGACAATTTTTTTCTATGTCTTGTTTTATCTCTGCAATGTCTTTTTTTATTTGAGCTACATCTTGTTTTATCTCTGCTACATCTTTCTTCAACTCTGCAACATCTTTTTTTAATTGTGACACATCTTTCTTCAATTCTGCAATATCTTGCTTCATCTCTACTATTTCTTGTTGCATTACATCAAGTTTCTGATTAAACTCATCTCTAAATGAATTTATTGTTTTTATTAATTCTACTATCAGTTCATCACTCATATAATTCCTCTCTTTCTTTAGGTTAATTTCTACAAATTCTACTAAAATAAAAATATTAGAATAAATTTTTAAATTGAATTAAGTTTTTGAATTAAATCTTTTGATATCAAAATTAATTTAAAATATGAGCATATTATACATTCACTTTTTGAGTTTGTCAATGAAATTTTATCGACAAATTTAAACATTTATTTCACATAGTTTTTGCATTTTTAATTGATTCTTTACAAATTTAAAATATTATTGTAAAATATAGCTATTGAAAGGATGTAAAAATGAAAAATATTAGATATATTTCACATAATGAAAATGAAACAAAAAAACTTGCTGTACAGATAGCAAGTAAATTAAATATAGGTGATATAATTGTTCTTACAGGAGAATTAGGTTCTGGAAAAACAAAATTTACAGAAGGTTTTTTAAGTTATTTTAACCTTGATAAAGAGATCTCAAGTCCAACATTCACTATTGTAAATGAATATAAAAATAAGGATATTTCAATTTTCCATTTTGATGTTTATCGTTTAGAAGATGTTGATGAATTTTACGCAATAGGTGGAGATGAATATTTTAGTTCTGGAATTTCTATTATTGAATGGGGAGAATTGATAAAAGATGCTCTTCCAAAAGATTATATTGAAATTGTTTTTCACAAAGATGATAATGATGAAAATTTACGAATTTTAGATATATATCTTCATGGTAATAAATATGAAAATATTATTTAATATAAAAAACGAATGTACTATTACAACATACATTCGTTTTTCTCTTTCGCTCAGCAACTAATATAGAGCATTTATTTTATTCTCCTCTACCCTCTGGTAAAGCATTTGGTAATTCGATTCTAATTCTAATCTTGAATACATATGATACAGCTCTTGCCAATTTTGAATTTTTGAATCTTTGCCATAAAGATGGTTTCTTTTCAAACATAATTGATTTTTCATATTCTTCTACTTTATTATTTTCTTCATACATATCAACTAATTCACTTATTGTTTTTGTTTCTTCAATATCAACAACTTGTGAAACAACCTTTTTCTCAATAGCTTTTTCCTTTGGTAATTCTATAACTTTTTCTATTTTTTCAGATTTCTTTTCTTCAACCTTTTCAGCCTTTTGTGCTTCTGCAATTTCTTCAATTTTTACTTCTTCTTGTACTTTTTCACTTTCGCTTACCGCACTACCTAAATCAACTGGTTTTGGAATTACTTTCAATGCTTCTGCAACTTCTATTCCTATATAACTTAAAGCTTTAGATCTATCTTCAATTCTTTCCATATCTATTTCAATATGAAGATTTGACTCTAAATTATTTACTCTTGCATTTAATAACTTTATTGCATCTTGATAATTTTGGCTTTTTCTTGTCTTATCTTTTCCAACAAGTCTTAAAGTATCTATAACATCTTCTGAAAATTTACCTTCTTCTTCTGCTTCTGAAATTCTATCTTTCCAATCTTCAGTTTTATTTTCTACAGCTTCAATTAAATCTTTTAATTGACCTGCTAATGCAATATTCTCTTCTCTTTGGCGAATTAATTCTTCAACTCTTTTTGTGTTTTCTTCAAATTGATTTGTTGCAAATTCTACTAACTCATATGCAGCTTTATATACACTTGCTGGGAAATTTTTCTTCTTTGGATATTCTATTAAATAAGCTTTTATAGATTCAATTAAGTCTTTAAAATAAGTATCATCTTCAAATTGAATTATTTGCTTTTTACTTTTTGGATTAATTAATTTTTGAACTTTATCTATGTTTGATAATATTTTTTCCTCTGTTATTACCATTCGTACATTTACTATGCCAGATCTAGATTTCCTTGACATGCAAATCCCTCCTCTTTCTCTGTCGTCTAAAATTATTATTCTTTTTTATTATATACTAGTTTCCGTAAAACTACAAGCATTTATTCCTATTTTTTGTTTACATTTTTATTACAAAAATATTACAAGATGTAACATTTTTGCACATCTTGTAATATTACTGTAATATTATTTTTCTAATACTTTTTTTAGTTCTTCATGTCTTTTGATTTTTAATGTTGTAGTTTTTATTAATGGTTCTTCTGTTATAACCATTTCCCTAACATATTTATATTTTGGCATTAGTTTATTTACTTCTTTTACTTTATCCCATAAAAATTCTTTTATGTTTTCTTCTCCTTCAATATGATATAATTCTTTTATTAATTCTTTGTCATATACAATCTCTACACAAACTTTAACATCACCATCATCTTCTTTTTTCTCAAATACAAATGTTTCTTTTATTCCTTCTACTTTATTTAGTAATGTCTCAATTTCTTCTGGGAAAACATTTTTTCCATTATTTAATACTATAACACTTTTCTTTCTTCCTGAAATATATATAAATCCATCTTTATCAATTCTTGCTAAGTCTCCTGTATGGAACCATCCATCAGATTCTAATGCTGATTTTGTTGCTTCTTCATTTTCATAATATCCTAACATTATAGATGGACCTTTTGCCATTAATTCTCCTACACCTTCTTCATCTGGATCATTTATTTTTACTTCTACACTTGGAAATTTCTTTCCTATAGAACCAAGTCTTCTACATTTTGGTGTTTCTGCTGCAATTACTGGTGCTGTTTCTGTTAAACCATATCCTTGTTCTACATCAAATCCTAAATCATTAAATCCTTTTTCTGTTTCAGGATCTAATGCTGCCCCTCCTGTTACTACTAGTTTTAGTTTTGGTCCTAAACTTTCATGTACTTCTTTGAATAATT
Source organism: uncultured Clostridia bacterium (assembly GCA_934141555.1). GTDB lineage: Bacteria > Bacillota > Clostridia > TANB77 > CAG-508 > CAG-269. The sequence goes on from CAKPCK010000002.1 coordinate 137,479, forward strand.
GTTTTCTTAAATCAATTTTCATTTTTAATAAGAATTGAGAAACTTTCTTTCCTTTTTCTAAATTAGCTAATTTTCCTTTTTTCTCTATAGTTTTCATTACTTTTCTATAGATAATATCAAATACTGCTGGAACTGATATCATTGCTGTTATTTCAAATTCTTTTATGTTTTCTGCCATGTGTTTTACACCTTCACAAAATGCAATTGATCCACCAATTGATATTGGATATAAAAATCCAACTGTACATTCAAATACATGGTGTAATGGTAAAAATGATAAAAATCTATCTTCATCTGTTAAATCAAATCTTTGAATTATATCCATAACATTTGTTACTAAATTTTTATGTGATAACATTACAGCCTTTGACATTGCCGTTGTACCAGATGTAAATAACATTATTCCCATTTTTTCAGCATCTATTTTTGCATCTATATATGTTTTATTTCCATCTGCTAATAATTTTTTTCCTTTTTCAACTAAAGCTTTTTCTGCATAAATTCCTTGTGTGTTTTCTTCTAAATCCATTGAAATAAAATATTTTAAATTAGTATTTTTCTTTTCTCTTAATGTATTCATTATTGCATCATATTTTGATGAATATATTATTGCTTCAACTTGTGAACGAAGTATTAAACTTTCAAGTTCATTATCTGGTAATGCTTTATCTAATGGTACTATTACACCAACACCTGCTACAACTGCTAAATATGAAAGTTCCCATTCATATCTGTTTTCTGAAATAACTGCAATTCTTTTATCTTTTAATCCCATTTGAATTAATGTTGTTCCTAATGCATTTATATTTTCTCTAAATTCTTTATGTGTTATTATTCTAAATTTTCCTTTTTCTTCTGTTTTAAATATATATGCTGGTCTATCTCCATATACTTCTCCTGTTTGGTTTAACATATCTTTTAAATCTGTAAATTTCATTTTTCTTGATTTTGTTTCCATTTTATTTTCTATTTCCTTTCTCGATTCTCTAAAACGCACATTGTAATAAAATTTTTCATACTACTTTACTCTTAATCCATTTATTACAGTATTTTCATATTCATGATATAAACGCATTACATCCATGTTTTCGCCTTCTCTTTTTTTATAAACAAGTGTAGAACAAATTAATCCATATATTTCTGATGCTATTGCTCTTGTATCTCCTTCTTTTATTTCACCTTTTTCTATTCCTTCTTGTACTATTTTTTCAATTTGTCCAATATATTCATATACAAGGTTTTGACATTTTTTGTTTCTTTGTTCTGTTCCCCAAAATTGACTTAATATTATTGTTATAATATTTTCATATTTTGCTACTATTTTTATTTGTATTAATACAATTGCTTTTATTTTATCTATATAATTACTATGTTTTGCTGTTTTTATATCAACACTATTTTGCAATAGTTTTATTCCTTCTTCAATTAAAAAGTTAAATATTTCTTCTTTGCTAGCAAAATGATAATATAATGTTCCTTTTGCAACTCCTACTGTTGCTGTTATTTCTTCAATACTTGTTGCATCATATCCCTTTTCTGCAAATAACTTCATTGAAGTTTCAAATATTTTTCTCTTTGTTTTATTCATTTTTTCACCCGTTCTTTTCTCAAATTAGATCATTTTTTCATATGCTTATTATATAATGTAATCAAATTTAATGCAAGACTTTTTTTCAAGCTGAATTATCGGTCGATAAATTTTGAGATTTTACTTGTAAAATTCCATATAATATTGTATAATTTTGGCATACTAACAATAGAAAGAAGGAATTTTTATGACTA
>CAKPCK010000003.1 GCA_934141555.1 uncultured Clostridia bacterium
TGCTTAAATTATATCAAAAAAAGAAGAAATTTTATATAAAAACTTCTTCTTTTTCTTAAGTTGTTGACATTGAGCTAGGCTGGTGGATATTTATTCTATCCAAAACGTTATTCAAAAATCAATTAAATGAATATAATAAAATGTAAATTTTATGTGAAAGTTTGCATAATGATGTTGCCAAATTTGACAATTAGTATTAAAATATGAAAAGTTATTACGCAAAAAAGAAGGGAGAAAAAAATGTTTAAACTAATAAAAAATTTCACGAAAAAAGAATGGATTTTGGCATTAATGTGTTTAGTATTAGTAGTTACACAAGTATGGTTAGAACTAAAAATGCCTGACTATATGTCTGAAATAACAAAACTAGTACAAACAGAAGGAAGCCAAATGAAAGATATTCTAATAAATGGTGGATATATGCTTGCATGTGCGCTAGGTAGTTTAGTGGCAGCAGTAATTACAGGATATATAACATCAAGAATATCATCAAACTTTTCAAAGACAATCAGAAAAAAACTATTTAATAAAGTAGAAGATTTAGCAATGCAAGAAGTAAAACAATTTTCTACAAGTAGTTTAATAACAAGAACAACAAATGATATAACACAAATAGAAATGTTAATAGCAATGGGATTACAACTATTAATAAAAGCACCAATAACAGCAATATGGGCAATAACAAAAATATTAAATAAAAGCTGGCAATGGAGTGCAATTACAGCAGTTGCAGTAGGAGTATTAATGACTACGATAGCAATATTAATGGTAATTGTATTACCAAGATTTAAAAAAGTACAAAAATTAATTGATAAATTAAATGGAGTAACTCGTGAAAATTTAACAGGAATAAGAGTTGTAAGAGCATTTAATGCAGAACAATATCAAGAAGAAAAATTTGATAAAGCAAATAATAATTTAACAAATCAACAATTATTTAATCAAAAAGTATTTGCAATAATGCAACCAATGATGTATATAATCATGTATATGGTAACACTATCAATTTATTATGTTGGAGCATATTTAATAAAAGATGCAGGAATGGCAGATAAAATATCATTATTTGGAGATATGGTAGTATTTAGTTCTTATGCAATGCAAGTAATAATGTCATTCTTAATGTTAGCAATGATATTTATGATGTTACCAAGAGCACAAGTATCTGCAAATCGTATTAATGAAGTATTAGATACAGAAATAAGCATAAAAGATGGAAAGATAAATACAAAAACAAATAATGAAGTTGGAACAGTTGAATTAAAAAATGTATCATTTAAATATCCAGATGCAGATGAATATTTATTAAAAGATATATCATTTAAAGCAAATAAAGGAGATACAGTAGCATTTATAGGATCAACAGGAAGTGGAAAATCAACATTAATTAATTTAATCCCAAGATTTTATGATGCAACAGAAGGTGAAGTTCTTGTAGATGGAATAAATGTAAAAGATTATACACAAGAATTTTTACATAATAAAATAGGATATGTACCACAAAAAGCTGTAATGTTTAATGGAACAGTAAGATCAAATATATCTTATGGTGATAATGGAAAAGAAAAGCCAACAGATGAACAAATAAAAAAAGCTATAGAAGTGGCACAAGGAACAGAATTTGTAGAAAAAATGGATGGACAATATGATGCACATATGGCACAAGGTGGAACAAATGTATCTGGTGGACAAAAACAAAGATTATCAATAGCTAGAGCAATAGCAAGAAATCCAGAAATATATATATTTGATGATAGTTTTTCTGCATTAGACTATAAAACAGATAGTGTATTAAGAAAAGAATTGAAAAAATATACATCTGATGCAACAAGCTTAATTGTAGCACAAAGAATAGGAACGATTATGAATGCAGATCAAATTGTAGTATTAGACAATGGTGTAATTGTTGGAAAAGGAACACATAAAGAGTTATTAAAAACATGTGAAGTATATAAACAAATAGCTCTATCTCAATTATCAAAGGAGGAATTAGAAAATGGCTAATAATCAATCAAGACCTCCTAGAAGAGGACCAATGGGTGGACCTGGTATGGGACCAGGAGTGGGAGAAAAAGCTAAGGATTTTAAATCAGCAGTAAAAAGATTAGTAAAAGAACTAGGAAAATTTAAAATATTAATAATAATTGCATTAATATTAGCAATTGCAGGAGCAGTTTTATCAATTTCTGCACCAGATAGATTATCAAAATTAACAGATGAAATACAAGCAGGAATAATTCCAAAGATGGAAAATGGTCAAATAATAATGCCAGAAATGAATATGGATTCAATAAAATCAATTGCAATATCATTAGTTATTTTATATGTATGTAGTGCAATATGTACATTTATACAATCAATTTGTATGACAGAAGTTGCAAATAATTTTGCAAGAAGTTTAAGAACAAGAATATCAGTAAAAATAAATAAGTTACCACTTAGCTATTTTGATAGACATCAATCTGGTGATACACTTTCAAGAGTAACAAATGATGTCGATACAATAGCACAAACAATGAACCAATCATTAGGATCATTAGTAAGTAATATAACATTATTTTTAGGTTCAATAATAATGATGTTTTACACTAACTGGATAATGGCATTAACAGCAATATTATCAAGTTTACTTGGATTTATGGGAATGTTTGCAGTACTTGCAAAATCACAAAAATATTTCGTTGCAAAACAAGAAGAACTTGGAAATTTAAATGGACATATTGAAGAAGTATATTCAGGTTTAAATGTTGTAAAAGCATATAATGGTAAAAAAGAATCAGACAAAAAATTTGATGAATATAATCAAAAAGTATGTGAAGCAAACAGAAAGAGTCAATTTTTATCAGGAATAATGCAACCTATAATGAATTTTATAGGAAACTTTGGATATGTTGCAGTTTGTATAGTTGGAGCATTATTAACAATGAATAATGTAATATCATTTGGGGTAATTATTGCATTTATAACATATGTAAGGTTATTTACAAACCCGTTATCACAAATTGCACAAAGTATGACATCACTTCAATCAACAGCGGCTGCAAGTGAAAGAGTATTTGAATTTTTAGATGAAAAAGAAATGGCAGATCAATCAAAAATAAATAAAACATTAGATAAAAATAATGTAAAAGGAAAAATTGAATTTGATAATGTTGTATTCCAATATGACAATAATGATAAGCCAACAATCAAAAACTTTACAGCAACAGCAGAGCCCGGCCAAAAAATTGCAATAGTAGGACCAACAGGAGCTGGAAAAACAACAATGGTAAATCTTCTTATGAAATTCTATGACATCAATTCAGGAGATATTAGAATTGATGGTGTTTCAACAAAAGAATTATCAAGAGAAAATATACATAGTTTATTTACAATGGTATTGCAAGACACATGGTTATTTGAAGGAACTGTAAAAGAAAACATTATATATAATCAAGAAAATATAAGTGATGAAAGAGTAAAGGAAGTATGTAAAGAGGTTGGATTAGATCACTTCATTAGAACATTACCAAAAGGATATGATTCATATTTATCAGAAAATGATAGTGTTTCTGCAGGTCAAAGACAATTACTTACAATTGCAAGAGGAATGATACAAGATTCACCATTCTTAATATTAGATGAGGCAACATCAAATGTAGATACAAGAACAGAAGAATTAGTTCAGATTGCAATGGATAAACTTACAGAAGGAAGAACATCATTTATAATTGCACATAGATTATCTACAATAAAAAATGCTGATTTAATATTAGTAATGAAAGATGGAAATATAGTAGAACAAGGAAATCATGAACAATTAATGGCTAAAAATGGTGCATATGCAGAATTATATAATTCTCAATTTGAACTATAATATAAAAAATGTTTATGTAGAAAAACTTGACATAAAATAAGCAAAGTGATATAATTTAAGAACTAAAACATTAGGAGGTTTTGGAAACATGATCATTGAAGAAATCTTGGACGCACGGGATGAGTGCGTCATGATGAAAATCACAGGAGAGAAAGTCAGGTTCAACCGACTTCGTTCGTTGTGCAAGAAGTACAACGACCAGGAGGGCAAGACATTTGACCTCTCTGCTGATGATTCTGCACTTTGGGTGCAGGTTAATCAGTATCTCACAGACCTTGTCAAGGCTAAATAAGTATTAACTTTGAAAAAGAGGCTATGCTATGAAAATAGTGTAGCCTCTTTTTTATATTATTATAACAATTTTTCCAATTCTTTAATTTTATCACGTAATTCAGCAGCTTGCTCAAATTCCATTTTACTAGCATATTCAAGCATTTCATCAGTAAGTTTTGAAATAGTAGATTGAATATCTTCTTCTTTTTCAAATTTATATTCAACACCAATATTTTCAGTTTGAATAGCCTTAATAGAATCCCTAATAGATTTTTTTATTGTTTGTGGAATTATATGATGTTTTTCATTATATGCTTCTTGGATAGAACGTCTTCTATTAGTTTCACTAATAGCTTTTTCCATAGAATCTGTAAGAGAATCGCCATACATAATAACAGTTCCATCTGTATTTCTAGCAGCACGTCCAATTGTTTGAATCAAAGAACGTTCAGAACGAAGAAATCCTTCTTTATCAGCATCTAATATTGCAACAAGAGAAACTTCAGGAATATCAAGACCTTCTCTTAAAAGGTTTATTCCAACCAAAACATCAAATTCGCCTAAACGAAGTTTTCTAATAATTTCCATTCTTTCTAGTGCTTTTATATCTGAATGCATGTAATTAACTTTAATATCTAGACTTTTTAAATAAGATGTTAAATCTTCAGCCATCTTTTTGGTTAGTGTTGTGACTAAAACTCTTTCTTTTCTTTCAACTCTAATTCTGATTTGTTCAATTAAATCATCAACTTGGTTTGTAACAGGTTTTACTTCAATTTTTGGATCTAGCAATCCAGTAGGACGAATAATCTGTTCAACAACATTTTCTTTTGAATGTTCTTGTTCATAATCGCCAGGTGTAGCACTAACAAAAACAACCTGATTTATTCTATCTTCAAATTCGTTAAAAGTTAGAGGTCTATTATCATAAGCAGAAGGTAATCTAAAACCATATTTTACTAAAGAATCTTTACGAGCTCTGTCACCATTATACATGGCTCTTACTTGAGGGATTGTAGCATGTGATTCATCTATTAATAACAAGAAATCATCTGGAAAATAATCAAATAGGGTATATGGGGCACTTCCTGGTTCTCTACCACTAATATGTCTTGAATAATTTTCAATACCTTGACAGAATCCAGTTTCTTTCATCATTTCCATGTCGAAATTTGTTCTTTCTTGTATTCTTTGTGCCTCAATTAATTTGTTTTGACTTTTAAAATATGCAACTCTTTCATTCATTTCTTCTTCAATAGTTTTTAAAGCTCTTTCCATTTTATCTTTTGAAGTAACATAATGTGAGTTAGGGAATATCATTACATGTTGTCTTGTTCCAATTGATTTTCCTGTAACAGGATTTATTTCAGAAATTTTTTCAATCTCATCACCCCAAAATTCAGCTCTTATGGCTGATTCACTTTTGTCTGATGGATAGATTTCTAAGATATCACCCTTTGCTCTAAAAGTACCTCTTTTGAAATCAATTTCATTTCTAGAATATTGCATATTTATTAGTTTTTTCATAATCTTATCTCTAGAAATTTCCATACCAGGTCTTAAAGAAACAATCATATTCTCATAATCAATAGGGTCTCCTAAACCATATATACAAGAAACAGAGGCAACTATAATAACATCTCTTGTTTCAAATAATGAAGCTGTTGCTGAATGACGTAATTTATCAATTTCATCATTAATAGAAGCATCTTTTTCTATATATGTATCACTTTGAGCAATATAGCTTTCTGGTTGATAATAATCATAATATGATACAAAATATTCAACATGATTTTCAGGAAAAAATTCTTTGAATTCTGAATAAAGTTGACCTGCTAAAGTTTTGTTATGGGCTAAAACTAATGTGGGTTTTTGAACATTTTGAATTATATTAGCCATTGTAAAAGTTTTTCCAGAACCAGTAACACCTAAAAGAGTTTGAAATTTTTTTCCTTGTTCTATACCTTTTGATAGATATTCAATTGCTTGTGGTTGATCACCTGTTGGTTTATATTCTGAATGTAATTTAAACATAAATATCTCCTTATAATTTTAATGTAATTAGTATATCACAAATTTAAAAATCTAACAATTGTTTGGTAAAAAATAATCAAAATTTGTAATATATATATCTTTAAAAGAGAAGAATTGGATAAAACAATTGATAAAATAAAAGTTTTCAAAACAGAAAACAATTATGTTAACTCTGCATTTTTATTATATCTACTATTGAAAAAATATAAAAAATATGCTAAGATATTAAATTGATAATATTAAAAGGAGCCAAAAAATGTTAAATCAATTTTCAAGAACAGAACTATTAATTGGAAAAGAAGGAATAGAGAAATTACAAAATGCAAAAGTTGCAATCTTTGGTATTGGAGGAGTTGGATCATTTGTAGTTGAAGGATTAGCAAGAGCAGGAATAGGAAATTTTATATTAATAGATGATGATAAAGTTTGTTTAACAAATTTAAATAGACAAATAATAGCAACAAGAAAAACAATTGGAAAAAATAAAGTTGAAGTTGCAAAAGATAGAATATTAGAAATTAATCCAAATGCAAATGTAGAAATACATCAAGAATTTTTTATGCCAGATAGTGATGAAATATTAGATAATACAGTAGATTATATTGTAGATTCAGTTGATACTGTAACTGCAAAAGTAGAATTAGTAGTAAGAGCTAACAGATTAAATATTCCTATTATGTCTTGTATGGGAACAGGAAATAAGTTAGATCCAACAAAATTTGAAGTAACAGATATTTATAAAACAAGTGTATGTCCACTTGCAAAAGTAATGAGAAAAGAATTAAGAGCAAGAGGAATAAAAAAATTAAAAGTAGTATATTCAAAAGAAGAACCAATAAAACCAAATGAAAATTGTGAAAACAGTTGTAAAAATAATTGTATATGTCCTCCAGGAACAAAAAGAAAATGTACAATAAGAAATCAAGTTCCAGGAAGTATATCATTTGTACCATCTGTTGCAGGATTAATAATTGCAGGAGAAGTAATAAAAGATATATTAATAAAATAAATCCTATAGATATATTTTCTATAGGACTTTTTTATTTATATTTCCATTTGGCTACCTAAAAATGTTGCTGCAGATTGAGCAATTTTTGTTTCTACTTCATTCATTTTAGTATTAGCTTCTTTTGAAAGAAGAATTACAGTTCCAATTGTATCACCATTAGAAATTATTGGATATACAACTTGAGCATTATATTTTTTATTATTAGAATCATTTTTGGTTATAGGAACAGAAACATTACTATTTTCATTACTTGTATAAACTTCTTTATCTTCCATTAATTGTTCAAGTTCATCACTAACATTTTGTTCTAAATACTCTTTTTTTGAACCACCAGAAACAGCTATAACAGTATCTTTATCAGTAATACAAGCTATATGACCAGTTGTTTTTGATAAAGTTTCAGCATATCCAGTAGCAAATTCAGATAATTCACCAATAGGTGAATATTTTTTTAATATAACTTGCCCTTCTCTATCTGTAAAAATTTCTAAAGGTTCACCTTCTTTTATTCTTAAAGTTTTTCTTATCTCTTTTGGAATTACAACTCTACCTAAATCATCTATTCTTCTTACAACTCCTGTTGCTTTCATTTAACTTCCTCCTTATTTTGTTTGATTTTTTTGTATATTTTTATTATTACAAATAAGGAAAAATTTATACATTTTTTCTCATAATAATATATTTACATTCTAAAATTTAAGTGATATAATACACAAGAAATATTTGGAAATAACAAAATAAGGAGGCAAAAAATGACATTAGAAGAATTAGATAAAGATATAAATAAAAAAATTGCTGAAAATGAAGAATTTGTTAGATATACATTTTTTGAGTTAAAAGTAAAACATAATTTGTCAGAAGATGAAATTGACGAAGTACTAAGATTAGCAAGAAATAAATTTGAAAATTTAGGATATAGAGTATATTTTACAGGTGCAAAATATAATTATCAAGGTGAAAATAGAATTGTAGAATCAAATGAATATTTAGTTGCAATAAAAGGACTATAAAAAAATAAAAAAAATTTCAAAAAAAGTATTGACAAAAAAATGAAATTGAATTATACTTAGTTCTGTGCTAAGGAGATAATACTTAACACAGAATAAACAACATGCTCCCATAGCTCAGTTGGTCAGAGCAACCGGCTCATAACCGGTGGGTCCTAGGTTCAAGTCCTAGTGGGAGCACCATATAAATAGAAGAATATCGTTTTTAGATATTCTTTTTTTCTTTTCTAAGAATTAAAAAATAGTATAAGCACTTCTTATTTTGATCGATTTTATAAAAAAGAAAGTGGTTTTAGCCACTTTCTTTAATTAAAAATAATTCCTGTTTCATTAAAACTTTCTTTTGCAGAAATTTTTAAATTATCCATAGTTTGGTAACCTAAAAATCTATTAACATTTTTTTGAGTAATACCAGTTTCTGTTGCAATAGTATCAATAGAAGAAAAACCATTTAAATCTACATATTTTCTAAAAGTAGATAATTCTAAATTATCTCTATTAGCACATCTTGGACAAACATCTCCAGAATTTGTGTGAAAAGCACCACAACGACTACATTTATTTAATTCCATATAAACCTCCATCTTAAGTAGATATTTATTCTATAAAAAATAAAATATGTTAATCTACTTAAATAAAATTAATGTAATTTCTTAGCTGATTTTATCATAAAAGAAAGAAAAATGGAATAGATTTATATAAAAAATCATAAATAAAAATAACATTAAAAAGTTAAAAATACATATTATAAAATAGATTATGTAGAGGAGATGGATAATGAAAAAAGTTTTATTTATTTTTCAAGAAAAGTACTATAATAATAAATATATAATATATATGAAATTCTTAAAGATTATTGGGTATGAAATACATGTATTAACAGATATAAAGGATAAAATAAAATATTGTGATAAAAAAATAAAAGTTACTTTTAATATATTTAAAATAATGAAATATGTTAAAAGTAATAGTGATTATGAAATGGTATTTTGTAATTCTAAAATAATAGAAATTTTAATAAAATTGATTAGCATTAAAGAAAAAAATAAGATAATATACATAAATAATAAGATAATTTTTCAAAAGCAAGATAAAGAAAAAGATAATTTTGATATAAATGTAATGAAAGAAAAATATATATTTTGTAGTGTAGGAGATTTTAATACATCTAATAATCAAATTATGCAGCTTGAATCTATGATAAGAATAATAGAAGATTTTCCGCAAACCAAGTTATTAATGATAGGACAAGGAAAATTTAAAGAATATTATGAACATGTAATTGAAAAATATGGTTTAAGTAAAAATGTTGAAATAATAGAAAATATAGATTCTAAAATTGACATTTTGAGAAAAGTTAGTTGTATTATATCAACAAGAAAAAAAGAAGAATTTGCATTAGATAGTATAATAGCAATAATGCTAAATAAGCCTATAATTGCATCAAATGTAGGAATTAATAAATTTATTTTAAAAAAAGAAAACATTTTTTATAATTCAGATAATTTAAAAGAAAAAATGAGAAAATATATAGTAGAAAATAAATGTTTTGAAAAATATTATAATATTAAAACAGAAGATATAGAAGAAATATTAAAAAGCGAAAGTTTATAAACTTTCGCTTTTATGGATCATAGCAAAATTACATTTGTTGATTTCCTGGTATAAAATAATCAACAACTCCATAAATTAATGCTCCAATAATTGCAGCCATCCAAGAAATTGAATATCCAGCTACAAAAAATTGAGTCAAATATAATATAATAGCTGCTAATGCAAAACCTACAAACCCTTTTCCAAAAGGACTAGCATGTAAACCAGTAAATTTGACAATTAAATAGTCCATAATAGTTAAAACAATTGCAGCAATAGCTAAAGCCCAAATATTATTTATAGAGAATCCAGGTGTAAAAAATGCTGTAATTGCTAAAACTATAGCAGCTGTAACTAATCTGCCAACAATTTGCCAAACAGTGGATGTTCCATTAGAAGTATTAGAATTACTTTGTGTATTATTTGCCATATTAAAACCTCCTTATAAAAAAATTTCAAGGTTACAAAATTATTATTTACATCAAAAAAAATATTATGCAAAAATCGTATAAAATTAGAAAAATTGAAGAAAATACAATTAAAAATTCAAAAAGAAAAGAGGATTTTATGTTAATAATTTTTTTGAGAGCAATATTGTTATACATAGTAGTTTTAATTGTGATGAGATTAATGGGAAAAAGAGAGATTGGGCAAATGCAACCATTTGAATTAGCAATATCAATAATGATAGCAGACTTAGCTGCAACCCCAATGGCTGAAACAGGAATTCCCATATCAAATGGAATTATACCAATTTTAGGATTATTAGTTATGCATTTAACTATTTCTACATTAAATATAAAAAGCACAAAGGCAAGAGAAATTATTTGTGGAAAACCTTCAATATTAATATATAGAGGGAAAATTGATGAAAAAGTTTTAAGAAAAGAAAGATTCACAATCAATGAATTAGAAGAAAGATTAAGAGATAATAACATATTTAATATAGGTGATGTAGATTATGCAATATTAGAAACAAGTGGACAAGTGACAGTTATACCAAAACCAAATAAGAGAACTACAACCCCAGAAGATTTTAATATAGAACCAGAATATGAAGGAATTTCATATGATTTGGTTGTAGATGGAAAAGTGATGTATAAAAATCTTGAAAAAATAGGAAAAAATTATATGTGGCTTGTAAAACAATCTGAAAAATTCGGAATAAAGCCAGAAGAAGCATTAGTAATTACAATTGACGGAAATAATCAGTTTTTTTGTCAGGCATTACAAAAAGGAGATAACAAAGATTAAAGGAGAAAATAATGTATAAAGAAACAATTATATGTACATTTATTATAATACTAATAATAGTATTAGATATAATGACTCAAAATTATACAAAAAAGTCAACCATAGAAATAACAGAATGTTTATCAGAATTAAAAAAAGAGATTGAAAATAATAATTTAGAAAAAACTCAAGAAAAATTAAAAGAATTAGATAAAAAATGGGATATGAAACATGACAAACTTGCATATTATATAGAACATGATGAACTTGAAAAAGTTGACACAGCAATAGTACAAGTTAGAAGTTTTGTGGAGAATGATGATATTCCATCAGCAATTGCCGAATTAGAAACAGGAAAATTTGTATTAGAACATATAGAACGAAAATATAAATTTAATTTACAAAATATATTTTAGATATTTTATTTTTATATATTGAAAAAAGGTAATTTATAAGATATAATAAAATTGAACTAAAGAAATTGAAGGGAATATATATATGAAAAAAGAAAATGGTTTTATAAAGTTTTTATTAATAGTGATAACAATAGCATTAGCAGGAATACTAATGCTATTTGGATATGTTATGTATAATGAGTTTTCAGGAAATGAAAATATAACTTTTGGAAATTTAAAATTAATAGATTCTAAAATAGAAAATCAAGAGTCTGATAATAAAATTAGTGATAAAGGAAATACATTAGTTACAAAGTCAGAAAAAACAGAATATGAAGATAAATATTTATATAAACAATTGAGTAAAGATGAAAAAATTATATATGAGAAATTATATGAAAACAAAGAAAAATTAAAAACAGGTACATATAAAATTGAATTTGGAAATACATTTTATAATATATTATCACAAGAAAATGGAAGTGATAAATTACAAGAAGAATATCAAACAGCAATTGAAGCATTTACATATGATAATCCAGATGTATTTTATATAGATGTTACTAAGATGTATATAAATATAGAGACTATTCAAAAAGTATTTTCAACAAAATATAATGTATATATAAATAATGCAAAAAATCCAACATATCTATTAGATGGTTTTACTTCAAAATCTCAAATAGACCAATGTGAAAAGCAAATTATAGATGTAAAAGATCAAATTTTAAAAGAGATTAATGAGAAAAATGATATAGAAAAAATTAGATATATACATGACTATTTAATAGATACGATAGATTATGACCAAACTTTTAAACAAGACAATATATATAATATATATGGAGCATTGGTATCAAAATTATGTGTATGTGAAGGATATGCTAAGGCATTACAATATTTATTGAGTGAAGCTGGTTTTGAAAATGTAATAGTAACAGGAACTGGAACAAATAGTGATGGAAATACTGAAAACCATGCATGGAACTATATAAAAATAGACGATGAATGGTATGCAATAGACACAACTTGGGATGATCCAATAATAATTGGTGGAGGAAGTTTAACAGATATAGTAAGATATAGATATTTCTTAAAAGGAAGCGGTATTATGGACAAAAACCATAATCCTTCAAACAAATTCACAACAGATGGTCAAGATTTTGAACTTCCAACATTATCAGTAAAGAATTATAATTAGGAGTTGAGTAAATTGATAGAATTAGAAGAAAACTTAAATAAATTACAACAATTAAAAAACAAAGTGGAAAGTTTAGGTGAATCTCTTTGACATCGAATCAAAGAAAGAAGAACTAAAAAAATTAGAAGAACAAACACAACAAGAGAGTTTTTGGCAACAAGATACATCAATAAGTAGTAAAGTATTAGTAAAAATAAAAGAATTAAAACATAAAATTGATGGATTTGAATTAGCTCAAAATGAAGCAAGTAATTTGATAGAATTAACAGAACTTGCAAATTTAGAATCAGATGAAGATGTAGCTAAAGATATTTTAAAATCTACAAAAAAACTAGAAGATGATGTAGAAAAAATACAATTAGAAACATTATTGTCTGGAAAATATGATAGAAATAATGCAATATTAACATTACATCCTGGTGCAGGTGGAACAGAGTCACAAGATTGGGCAGAAATGCTTTATAGAATGTATACAAGATGGGCTACAAAAAAAGGCTATGAAGTAAAAGAATTAGATTATCTCGAAGGTGATGAAGCAGGTATAAAAAGTGTTACATTTGAAATAATTGGAGAAAATGCTTATGGATATATGAAAGGTGAAATGGGAGTACATAGATTAGTAAGAATTTCACCTTTTGATGCAGGTGGAAGAAGACATACTTCGTTTGCATCATTAGAAGTTTTACCAGAAATAACAGAAGATATTGAAATTGATATTAATCCAGATGATTTAAGAATAGATACGTATAGAGCATCAGGAGCAGGAGGACAACATATTAATAAAACATCATCTGCTGTAAGAATTACACATATACCAACAAATATTGTTGTTGCATGTCAATCAGAACGTTCACAAATTCAAAATAGAGAAACAGCAATGAAAATGTTAAAATCAAAATTATTTGATTTAAAGGAAAAAGAGCAAAAAGAAACAATAAATGATTTGAAAGGTGAACAAAAAGATATTGCATGGGGAAGTCAAATTCGCTCATATGTATTTTGTCCATATACACTTGTAAAAGATCATAGAACAAATTATGAAGTTGGAAATGTTCAAACAGTTATGGATGGAAATTTAGATGGATTTATAGAAAGTTATCTAAAATATATAAATAGTAACAAGTAGTCATAAAAACAATATAATATAATAGTTATGTTTATAATTAAATATAACTATTATTTTTTTACTATTTAAGGAAGTTTATATATGGATATAGTAGTCTTAAAATTTGGAGGAAGTTCACTTGCAAATAATGAAAGATTAATAATTGTAGCAAACAAAATAATTGAAAAAGCAATGAAACATAAAGTAGTAGTTGTAGTATCAGCACAAGGAAAAACAACAGATAATTTATTAAAGCAAGCAAAAGAATTAGAAGAAATAGCAAAATCTCAAAATATAAATAAAAGAGAATTAGATATGTTACTAAGTACAGGTGAACAAGTAAGTGCATCTAAATTGGCAATATTATTAAATTTAATGGGATATAAATCAATATCTTTAACTGGATATCAAGCACAAATATATACAAACAATAATTATCAAAATGCATCAATTATAAAAATTGATACTGAAAGAATAAAAAAAGAATTAAAAGAAAACATAGTAATAATCACAGGATTTCAAGGTATAGATGAAAATAATAATATAACAACATTAGGAAGAGGAGGCTCTGATACGACAGCAGTAGCATTATCAGCAGAATTAAATGCAGCAAAATGCTACATATATTCAGACGTTGATGGTATATATACAGCAGATCCAAGAAAAATACCTAATGCAGATAAATTAACAAAAATATCTTATGAAGAAATGTATTCATTATCAAGTGAAGGAGCTAAAGTACTTCATGATAGATGTGTAGAAATAGGAGAAAAATTTGATGTACCAATAATTACAGAATCAACATTTAATGATAAAAAAGGAACAGAAATAACCCATAATCTTGAAAGTTCTGGAGTAAAAAGCATTGTAAAAAAAGAAATATCAAAAATCTCAGTTATAGGATATGGAATAAGTTCAAATGATGATATATTGCAAAAAGTTTTAGAAATTGCAAATGAAAACAAATTAGAAATCTTTAATATAGAAATAACAAGAACAAAAATTTCTATTATTTTTAAAGAAATTGTAGATGACAATATATTAAAACAAATACATGATGTATTAATAAGTTAATAAAAAATCTCTTTTGAGGACATAATAACTCAAAGGAGATTTTTTTATGTGGTATAAAGAAAAAGAAGAGATATTAAAAAAATTAGAAACAAGTTCTAAAGGCATAACAAATTCAGAAGCAAATAAAAGATTAAAAGAAGAAGGATTAAATAGAATTCCAACAGGCAAGAAAAATACTATTTGGAACATAATTATTGAACAACTGAAAAATCCAATAATATTTATACTATTTTTTTCAGCAATATTTTCAATAATAACACAAAGTAAAGCAGATGCAATATTTATATTTGTTGTAATAGGAATAAATACAATTATAGGAACATATCAGGAATGGAGTTCAGAAAAAAGTGCTGAAAAGCTTCAAAATATGATAAAAATTAGAACTAAAGTATTAAGAGATGGAAAAATAGAAGAAATCGATTCAGAAAATATAGTTGTTGGAGATATTATAGAATTAGAATCTGGAAATAAAGTACCTGCTGATTTGAGATTAATAGATGTAAAAAATCTAAGTATAGATGAATCTGTTTTAACAGGTGAATCAAAACCCAAAAATAAATTAGATATAACATTGCCTAAAGAGACAGAATTAGCAGAAAGAGATAATATTGCATTTGCAGGAAGTATAGTTACAAAAGGAAGAGGAAGAGGTGTTGCAATAGCAACAGGTCAATATACAGAATTCGGAAAAGTTGCAGAAAATGTATTACTTTCAGAAGATTCAAAAACACCGTTAGTAATTAAAATAGAAAAATTTTCAAAACAAATAAGTTTTGCATTTTTAATTTTTGCAATAATTGTATCAATATTTTTGTTTTTTAAAGGATATAGATTAGCTGAAATATTATCAACAGTAATAGCATTAACAGTTTCTGCAATACCAGAGGGATTAACAATTGCCATGACAATAGTATTATCAGTATCTTCAAATAAAATGGCAAGAAGACATGTAATAGTAAAAAAACTAAATGCAGTTGAAAGTTTGGGAAGTTGTAATGTTATAGCAACAGATAAAACAGGAACATTAACTGCAAACGAACAAACTGCAAAGAAAATAGTTCTTCCAGATGATAGTATAGCATCAATAAAAGGAATTGGATATAATGATATAGGTGAAATAAGATGTGATGAGAAAGATAAAACACGAATAAAAGAAATTGTAAAAATGGGATATGTAAACAATGAAGCAAGGCTTGAATATGATGGAAAACAATGGAAACATTCAGGTGATGCAATAGATACAGCATTTTTAGCATTAGGAATGAAAATTCCAATAAAACAACAATTTGATATAAAAAGTATGATACATTATGAATCACAATTAAAATATTCAGCAGTAGTATTTGAAGAAAATGACGAATATATAGTAACTATAAAAGGTGCCCCAGAAAAAGTTTTAGAATTTTGTAAATATATTAATGAGAAAGAAAAGATAAATAAAGATAAAATCCTTAATCAAAATATTCAATTAGCAGAAGAGGGATATAGAGTTATAGCAATTGCTAAAAGAAAAATTCATAAAAGAAATTTTGAATCAAAAGAATTAGAAGAAAAAGATCTTAAAGATATGACATTTCTGGGATTAGTAGGATTTGTAGATCCAATTAGAGAAGGGGTAACAGAAGCGGTAGAAAGTTGTAAAAAAGCTGGAATTGAAACAATTATGATTACAGGAGACCAAAAAAATACAGCAGAAGTAATAGCTAAAAGAATAGGTATAACTAAAGTATATTCAAGAGCAACACCTATGGAGAAATTAGAAATAGTTAAAAAATTAAAAGAAGAAGGAAAAATGGTTGCTGTAACAGGTGATGGTGTAAATGATACACCAGCTTTAAAAGCAGCAAATATAGGTGTTGCAATAGGAAGTGGAACAGATATTGCAAAAGAAACAGGGAATATGATAATAACAGATGATAATTTTTCATCAATTGTAAATGGTGTAGAAGAAGGAAGAAGAGCATATAATAATATAAGAAAAGTAATTTATTTGCTCTTATCAACAGGCTTATCTGAAATAATATTATTTGTATTAGCGATGATATTTAATTTACCAATACCATTAGTTGCAATACAATTATTATGGTTAAATTTAATAAGTAATGGAATTCAAAGTAATGCCTTAGCATTTGAAAAAGATGTTGAAGATGTAATGAATAGACCTGCAAATAATCAAAAAATATTTGATAAATTAATGGTAAATGAAATTCTTATATCAGCAATTGTAATGGGAATATTAGAATTTGCACTTTATATTTATTTGTATAATATCAAACATCTTGAAATAGAAGTAATTAGAAGTTATTTATTAACATTGATGGTTTTAATAGAAAATATTCATATATTTAATTGTAGAAGTGAAAGAATTTCAGCATTTAAAATATCTGGACAAAATAATAAATTCTTGATATTTTCAATATTGATAACATGTTTAATACAAATAATAGTCGTGAGAAGTGATATATTATCAAATATATTACGTTTAAAAACAATACCATTAGAGTTTGCTGGTGGATTAGTAGTATTTTCAATACCATTAATAATTATCATGGAAGTGTATAAAAAATATCTTAAAAAAATTTATAAAAATCGTTGACAATTGAGTGATTATTCAACTATAATATAGTAAAAGTTGAATGATTGCTCAATTATTTTGCTTACAAAAGAGTAAAGAAAGGAGATATGTATGGCAAGAAATGAATTTGCTTGTGATTGTAATGTAATTCATCAAGATTTAGTTGAATCAACACAAAAACAAATGGTAGATGAAGATGTATTAAATAAAATGGCAGATTTTTTTAGCATATTAGGAGATACAACAAGAGTTAAAATATTAGATGCTTTAGATAAAAATGAGCTGTGTGTGTGTGACATAGCAAATGTACTTGGTATGAGTAAGTCGTCAATTTCACATCAATTAGGAACATTAAGAAGAAGTGGAATTGTAAAGTGCAGAAAAGTAGGAAAAGAAGTTTTTTATACACTTGATGATGAACATGTAAAAGAAGTGTTTGAAGTTGCTATAGAGCATATTGAACATAAAAGATAGGATTGAAAAATATTTATAATTTTGGCTGTGTTAAATTTCATTTAAAACGCGGTTACATACACTACGTATGCGCCCTTGCCTTTTAAATAAAATTTGCCTTGCCAAAATTCAACTATTTCCCAATCATCGTATATAATTCTAAAAATAAATATAAAAAAGAAAGGTAGGTAATTAGTATGAAAATGAAATTTAAAATAAAAGGAATTGATTGTGCAAATTGTGCAGCAGAATTAGAAAGATCTATACAAAAAATAGATGGTGTAACAGAGGCATCTTTGAGTTTTATGACAGAAAAATTGGTAATGGAAATTGAAGATGATAGAAAAGATGAAGTATTAAAGAATTTAAAAAAGGTTGTAAAAAAAGAGGAACCTGATTGTACTATAGAGGAAATTTAATTGGAGGAAATCAAATGAAAAAAAGAGGAATTAAAATAATAATATCAGCAATATTATTTGTGCTAGCATTAGTAATTCCATTTTCAAATGAATGGATAAATAATGGATTATTTATTATAAGCTATTTAGTTGTAGGATTTGAAATATTAAAAAAAGCTGTAAGAAATATATTTAGAGGAAAAGTTTTTGATGAAAACTTTTTAATGACTGTTGCAACAATAGGCGCATTTGCAATAGGCGAATTTCCAGAAGCTGTTGCTGTTATGCTATTTTACCAAGTTGGAGAATTATTTCAAAGTTATGCTGTTGATAAATCTAGAAAATCAATTGCAAGTTTAATGGATATAAGACCAGATTATGCAAATATTGAGAAAGATGGAAAAGTTGAAAAAGTTGACCCTGATGAAGTGAAAATTGGAGATATAATTATTGTAAAAACTGGAGAAAAAATACCATTAGATGGTGTTGTTGTTGAGGGTACATCAAGCTTAGATACAATGGCATTGACAGGTGAATCTGTTCCAAGAGTTGTAAAAACAGAAGATGAAGTACTAAGTGGTTGTATCAATAAAGATGGTTTATTAAAAATAAGGGTAACTAAAGAATTTGGAGAATCAACAGTAAGTAAGATTTTGGATTTAGTAGAAAATGCAAGTAGTAAAAAATCAAAATCTGAGAACTTTATTACAAAATTTGCAAAATATTATACTCCAACAGTAGTTATAATAGCTGTACTTTTAGCATTTATACCACCAATAATATTAAAAGATTTTAGCACATTTTCAGTATGGCTATATAGAGCATTGTCATTCTTAGTTGTATCATGTCCATGTGCATTAGTAATATCAATACCATTAAGTTTCTTTGGAGGAATTGGTGGAGCATCTAAAATGGGAATATTAATAAAAGGAAGTAATTATTTAGAGGCATTAGCAAACACAGAAACAGTAGTATTTGATAAAACTGGAACATTAACAGAAGGAATTTTTGAAGTTCAAGATATTTATGCAAAAGGAATTGAAAAAGATGAGTTATTAAGAATTGTAGCACATGCAGAAAACTATTCAAATCATCCAATTGCTAAATCAGTAAAAAAAGCATATAACAAAGAAATTAACGAAAATATCATAAAAAATCCACAAGAATTAAGTGGAAAAGGAATCTGGGCTAAAATTGATGAAAAAGATATTTTAGTTGGAAATGAAAAGTTAATGACAGAAGAAAAAATAGACTTTAAAAAATGTGATGAAGTAGGAACGATATTATATGTTGCAATTGATAAAAAATATGTGGGATATGTATTAATTGCAGATAAAATAAAACAAGATTCTCCAAAAACAATCAGAGAATTAAAAGCAATGAATATTAAAGAAACAGTAATGCTTACAGGTGATAAAAAAGAAGTTGGAGAATATGTTGCTAAAAAGTTAAATATGGATAAAGTTTATACTGAATTATTACCAGATGGAAAAGTTGAAAAAGTAGAAGAATTATTAAAACAAAAGAGTGAAAAAGGAAAGCTTGTATTTGTTGGTGATGGAATAAATGATGCACCTGTTTTAACAATTGCAGATATTGGTGTTGCAATGGGTGGACTTGGATCTGATGCTGCAATAGAAGCAGCAGATATTGTTATAATGACAGATGAAACTTCAAAAATAAGTAAAGCAATTAACTTATCAAAAAAGACAATGAGAATTGTTCGTGAAAATATTATTTTTGCAATATTTGTAAAAATAGCAGTTCTTGTATTAACTGCATTTGGAGCCTCTACAATGTGGGAAGCTGTTTTTGCAGATGTAGGAGTTTCTGTTGTTGCAATAATTAATGCTTTAAGAATGTTGAATATAAAGAAATTTGAATAATAGAAAAAACGCAATCTTAATTGATTGCGTTTTTTATGGAATAAATATGATTTCGAAATTATTTTCTGTTAAAGCTCAAACATTCAACAACAAAATCATTTCCTAAATCACTATCTACATCAATTACTAAATATTGAGATGGAATCCACACAATAAAGATTCGTTTGCATTTCTTATTAAGAATCCAATGGTATTTTACAAATTTAGTATAGTGATTAGTTAGAGTGATTTGACAAGTTGTGTTATTTCCAACGCTTGCTTTTATGATAACTAGGCCTCTTAAGCCATTACCAGTTGAAAAAACATAATGACTTTTTTCAAAAAATAAAAGTACTAATTTGTTATCAAGCAAAAAAGTAATACACCAAGTGATTGCAACTAAAACAATAACAGGTAAAATGAACAATAAATCCCGAGCCATAATTTTCCTCCTTGTATTACTCAGTTGAGTGCTATATTTGTAAGCAAAAGCTTACAAAATCAAGGTAATTTACCTTAACAGGAAAAATAATAACATATATTTACATAAAAGTCAATTTGTGAGTGGAGATTTTGGAAAAAATATTTTATTGAAAATATAGACTTTTGAAGCTAAGTAGTATAAAATAATTAAGTATAAAAATCCTAAATGGAGAAAAATAATGATAAGAATAAAAGATATAAAAATAAGAGAAGACTTATTAGAAGAAAAAGTATTAGAAAAAGCATTACAAAAAAATAAATTAAAAAAGGAAGATGTTAAAGAGTGGTATATTTATAAAAAATCAATAGATGCAAGAAAAAAAGAAGATATTTTTTATAATTATACAATAGACATTGAGATAAAAGATAAGAGTAAAGAAAAAAGATTTGAAAAAATTGAAGAATATAAATTGCCAGAAATAAAAACAAAAAGGCAAAGCAAAATAAAACCTGTAATAATAGGTGCTGGACCAGCTGGATTATTTTCTGCATTAATTTTTGTTGAAAATGGGATAAAACCAATCTTAATTGAAAGAGGAAAAAGAGTAGAAGATAGAGTTAAAGATGTAGAAGAATTTATAAATAATAGAAAATTCAACTCAAAATCAAATATTCAATTTGGAGAAGGTGGAGCAGGAACATTTTCAGATGGAAAGTTAAATACAGGAAATTCAAGCATATATTCAAGAAAAGTACTTGAAGAATTTGTGAAATTTGGCGCACCAAAAGAAATAATGTATGTTGCTAAACCACATTTAGGAACAGATAATTTGGTGAAGATTGTAAAAAATATTAGAGAATATATATTAGAAAAAGGTGGACAAATCTTTTTTGAAGAAGAAGTTATAGATTTTGAAATAGAGAAAAATCAGATTAAATCTGTAATAACAGACAAAAAAAGAAAAATAGAAACAGATAGTGCTATATTAGCTATTGGACATAGTGCAAGAGACACATTTAAAAAATTGAATGAAATAGGAGTAAAAATTTCACCTAAAAATTTTGCTGTTGGAGTTAGAATAGAACATTTACAAAAAGATATAAATATGGCGCAATATGGAAATAAAACAAAATTAAAATTAGGGGCAGCAGATTATAAATTAGTATATCATGCATCAAATGGAAGAACTTGTTACACGTTTTGTATGTGCCCTGGAGGAAAAGTAATGGCATCAAACTCAGAAGAAAATTCAATTGTAACAAATGGAATGAGTAATTTTGCAAGAGATGGAGAAAATGCCAATAGTGCATTACTTGTAAATGTGTCTGTTGAAGACTTTTATAAAGATTCACCATTAGATGGAATGTATTTTCAAGAAGAATTAGAGAAAAAAGCATTTGAGTTAGGTGG
Organism: uncultured Clostridia bacterium; assembly: GCA_934141555.1. Taxonomy (GTDB): domain Bacteria; phylum Bacillota; class Clostridia; order TANB77; family CAG-508; genus CAG-269. The sequence continues at coordinate 21,906 of CAKPCK010000003.1, forward strand.
TAAAAACTATAATGCTCCAATACAAAGAGTTGAAGATTTTCTGAAAAATAAAAAAACAACTGATATTGGAAAAATAAAACCAACATATATGCCAGGAGTAACATTTGCAAATTTGAATGAAATTTTGCCAGTATTTGTTTCAGATACATTAAAAGAAGGATTAACAGAATTAGATAAAAAAATACACGGATTTGCAGATAATGATGCAATAATGACAGGAGTAGAAACAAGAAGTTCATCACCAGTACAAATAACAAGAGATAAAGAAACAATGAATTCAATTAATGTTCAAGGACTATATCCATGTGGAGAAGGTGCAGGATATGCTGGAGGAATTATGACAGCAGCTATTGACGGAATAAAATGTGCGATAAAAATTATTGGAAAAGAGTAAAAAAATATAAGTTATATAATGGAAAAATTATTTAATAATATAAAATTTTTCCATCACGAAAAACAAAGAAAAAATTATTATAAGTGAGTATAAATTTGAAAAAAAGAGATATAATAAAATTAGCATATAAAATTTAAAGAATTTGAACAAAAAAAGTGTTGCAATAAAAAAAATTATATGCTAAAATAATTATAACAAATAAATAATTAGAACAAAGCAAAAACCCTGCGTAGTGCGTGTAGACAGAATTTTTAGAACCTACAAGTTTAAAGAGGGACCTTAAATCTTTGAATATGGCGTGCAAGCTTACACTTTAGCATTTGTAAAATTACATTTCGAGTAGTAAGAAGCCCATGAGTATTCAAGAAGGAACCCACCTGTCGAAGACAGGTCCTTAAAAATTCAATCAACTTACGGCTAATGTGGGGATTGCTTTTTTTGTGTTTAAAAGCTTTGGAAAATTATAAAGAATTTCTTAAAAAGCTTTTCTTTTTTGGAAAAATATAATATAATGTATTTGCAAATTTAATATATTCAAAAAGGCTGATTATTGCGAAAGGAAGGATATTTTAATGAAAGAAAAAAAGAAAAAAAATAAACAGCTAAATAATGTGAAAGGAAAAAATACTAAAAATAAAAAAACAAATGTAAAAGATGCAAATAATAAATTGATAAAAAAAGATGCAAAAATGAAGTTTAAATATAAACATCCAAAACTAGCACTAACATTAAAAATATTATTAGTATTAATTATATTAATGATAGTTATAGGTGCAGGTGTTGTTATAGGACTTATATATGGGTTCTGGGGAGACGATTTTAAAATAGATTTATCAAAATTAACAATGATAGAAAATACAGTAATTGTCGATTCAAATGAAAACGTATTAGCAGAATTAAACGGAAATGAAAGTAGAAAAATTATTACATTAGATGAAATGTCACCATATCTGCCAAAAGCTTACATAGCAATAGAAGATGAAAGGTTTTATCAACATCATGGTGTAGACCTAAAAAGAACTACAGCCGCAGTACTTTCATTTGTAACACACTTTGGAAAATCAACAACAGGTGGAGGAAGTACAATAACACAACAATTAGTAAAAAATATAACACAAGATAAAGAAAGCAGTGGAATTGAGGGAGTATTAAGAAAAGTAAAAGAATGGGCAAAAGCATATCAAATAGAAAACGAATTGAGTAAAAATCAAATATTAGAATTATATTTGAATTTAATTCTTGTAGGTGGCAGAAATTATGGAGTTCAAACTGGAGCAGAATATTATTTTAATACAGATGCTTCAAATTTAAGTATAGCACAATGTGCATTTTTAGCAGGAATAAATAATTCACCTAATAGATATAATCCATATTCTGAGACAGACCATACAGAATTAATAAAAAAGAGAACTAAAACAGTATTATGGCAAATGAAAAAATGTGGATCTATAAATCAAGAAGAATATGATTCAGCAGTAGCAGAGGTTGAAGCAGGATTTAAATTCGAAAATGGTGTAAAAGGAAATGTATATTCATCACATACTGATGCATTAATTTCACAATTAATAGACCAAATAGCAGAAGAAAAAAATATTTCTAAACAAGCAGCAGAGACATATTTAAATACAAGTGGATTAAGAATATATTCTACACAAGTTGAATCAATTCAAAATACAATTAAATCAGAAATGGAAGATCCTAAATATATATTATATGGAAAAGATAAAAAAGGAAATGATGTAACAGCTGAAGCTGCAGCTGTTGTAATTGAACCATCAACTGGTTATGTTGTTGGAGCTGTTGGACAATTAGGAGAGAAAACAACTTCAAGAGGATTAAATAGAATTAATTCTCCAAGGCAAACAGGTTCTTCAATAAAACCATTATCAGATGTATTGCCAGGAATTGAAGAAGGAATAATAACACCAGCGACAATATATGCAGATACAAGAACAACATTTGGAACAAATTGGACGCCTAAGAATTACAATGGATATAGTAGTGGTGTATATAGAACAGTAAGATCAGCATTAACAACATCTCAAAATATACCATTTATAAAAATACAAGCAGAGTTAACTCCAAAAAAGGGAATGGAATATTTAAAGAAAATGGGAGTATCTACATTAGATGAACAAGGTGATAACAATTTAGCAGCTGTTGCAATTGGAGGATTTACAAATGGAATAAGCCCATTAGAAATGGCTGCTGCATATGCAATGGTTGCAAATGATGGTGTATATATAAAACCAACATTTTATTCTAAAGCAGTAGACTCTTCAGGAAATGTAGTATTACAACCAAATCAAACGACTGAAAGAGTATGTTCTGAACAAACAGCATATATAGTAAAAGATTTGATGAAATCAGTAGTTAATGATGCTGGTGGAACAGCTTCATATGCTAAAATTAGTGGAATAGATTTAGCCGCCAAAACAGGAACAACAAATGATACAAAAGAAAGATGGCTATGTGGTTTTACAAATTATTATTCATGTGCAGTATTTTATGGATTTGATGAACCACAAACAATTACTAAATCAAGTAAAGCATCATCAGGTTCAATATTTTCATATATTATGAAAGAAATACATAAAGACTTAGAAAACTCATCATTTAATCAGCCAAGTGGAATTGTTTCTGCAAAAGTATGTAGAACAAGTGGAAGATTGGCAACAGATAAATGTACAAATACTTATACTGAAATATTTGTAGAAGGAAAATTACCTGAGACTTGTGATGCACATGATTCAAAATACACAATTTGTACAGCATCTGGATTATTAGCAAATAAATATTGTCCTGATTCTGATAAAAAAGTTATAGAAAATTATGTTGTTGAAAAAGAGAGGTTAGGAATATGGGGGACATCAGATGGTGTAAATACCCAAAAAGAACCAACAGAATATTGTAATATTCATAAAGCACCAGAAACAAAGCCAACTCAAAGTACCAAACCAACTGAATCAACCAAACCAACAGAATCAACGAAGCCAACTGAAAGTACCAAACCAACAGAATCGACAAAGCCAACTGAGAGTACTAAACCAACAGAGTCAACAAAACCAATTGAAAGTACAAAACCTAATAATACAGAAAGTACGGAATAAGAAACCAAAAACAATTAATATAATTTTGCCTCACAATATGTGGGGCAAAAAGCATAAAATAGAATAGAAAGGAAGGCATATATGGATATTTATTTTTACAACACATTAACAAAACAAAAAGACTTATTTAAACCAATTGAAGAAGGAAAAGTTAAAATATATTCTTGTGGACCAACAGTATACAAAGATGCAACAATAGGTAATATGAGAACAAACTTGTTAAATGATACATTAAGAAGAGTTTTGAAATACAATGGATATGAATTAAAACATGTAATGAATATTACAGATGTAGGACATTTAGTATCAGATGGAGACGAAGGAGAAGATAAGATGTTAAAATCTGCTAGAGAAGAACACAAAAGTCCTTTAGAGATAGCAGAACATTATACAAAATTATTTTTCAGAGATTTAGAAAGACTAAATATTGAAACTCCTGAAGTTGTATGTAAAGCAACAGATCATATAAAAGAAATGTTGGAAATGGTTCAAAAGATAATGAAAAATGGATATGCATATGAAACTTCTACAGCTATATATTTTGATGTTTCAAAATTAGACAAATATGGTATTTTATCAGGAATAAATTTAAATGACCAAAAAGCAGGAGCAAGAGTTGATATAGATCCAGAAAAAAGAAATCCATATGATTTTGCATTATGGATAAAAGCACCAGCAAATCATTTAATGAAATGGGATAGCCCATGGGGACCAAGTTATCCAGGATGGCATATTGAATGTTCTGCAATGAGTACAAAATATCTTGGTGAAGAATTTGATATACATACAGGTGGAATTGACTTAGTACCAACACACCATGAAAACGAAATTGCACAAAATAAAGGAGCTTGTGGTAAAAATCCAGCACATTATTGGATACATGGAGAATATCTATTAATAAATGGTGGAAAAATGTCAAAGAGCCTTGGAAATACATATTTAATAGATGATATAATTGCTAAAGGATATAGTCCACTTGCATATAGATTGTTTAATTATTCATGTCATTATAGAGGAAAATTAAACTTTACATGGGAAGGAATAGAATCAGCAAATACATCTCTTATTCGTTTAAGAGAAGGATATCAAAAACACTTAAATGGAAATTCAAATGTATCTGATGAAATAATTGCAGATATGGAAAATAGATTTCATCAAGCAATAAATGATGATATGAATATGCCACTTGCATTAAGTGTTGTATGGGAAGCAGTTAAATATCCTGAAAAATCACCTAAAATAGCACAATTACTTAAAAAATTCGATACAGTACTAGGAATAAAAATTGATGAAGTACAAGAAACAAAAATACCACAAGAAATTTTAGATTTAGTAGAAGAAAGAAAACAAGCTAGAAGTGATAAAAATTGGAGTGAATCAGATAGGCTAAGAGATTTAATAGCTGAAAAAGGATATATAGTAAAAGATACAAAAGATGGGACAGAAGTTCTTAAAAAATAAATGCAATATTGAAAGGAATATTAAGAATTATGATAGATTTTAAACAAATAATAGCAGAATCAATTGCACAAATAACAAACATAGAAGTTAACGAAATTAAAGGATTTATAGAAGTTCCAAAAGAACAAGGAAATGGAGATTATGCATTTCCTTGTTTCAAACTTGCAAAAACACTAAGAAAATCACCAAATGTAATTGCAGATGATATAAAAGCAAATGTAAATATATCAGAAAAATATGTAGAAAAGATAGAAGTTGTTGGAGGATATCTTAACTTTTTTGTAAATAAAGAAACACTTGCAAAAGAAATACTTCAAGAAGTTGATGAAAATGAAGAATATGGAAAATCAAAAATTGGAAATGGTAAAAATATAGTAATAGATTATTCATCACCTAATATTGCAAAAACATTTCATATAGGACATTTAAGAACAACTGTTATAGGTGCAGCATTATATAATATTTATAAATATTTAGGATATAATGTTACAGGAATAAACCATTTAGGAGATTATGGAACACAATTTGGAAAACTAATAGAAGGATATAAAAGATGGGGAACAGAATATAATCTTGATGAAAATCCTATCGAAAAATTAACAGAAATATATGTTAGAATTTCAAATTTATGCAAAGAAGATGAAACTGTTTTAGAAGCATGTAGAGACAATTTTAAAAAATTAGAAGATGGAGATCCAGAATGTGTTGAATTATGGACTAAATTTAAAGATTTGAGTTTAAGAGAATTTCAAAAAGTTTATGATATACTTGGAACAAAATTTGATTCTTGGAATGGAGAATCATTTTATACAGATAAAATGGGTGAGGTTATTGACTTATTAGAGAAAAGTGGAAAATTAGTAGAATCACAAGGAGCCAGAATAATTGATTTAGAAGATTATGGAATGGCACCATGTCTAATTGAAAAATCAAATGGTTCATCAACATATGCAACAAGAGACTTAGCAGCAATACTTTATAGAGCACGTACATATGATTATGATAAAGCATTATATGTAACATCATATGAACAAGTTTTACATTTTAGACAAATATTTGAAGTAGCTAAATTATTAGGACTTGATGAAAAATATATCAAAGGATTAGAACATGTATCTTATGGAATGGTATTACTTGAAACAGGAAAAATGTCAACAAGAGAAGGAAATGTAGTAAAACTTGAAGATTTATTAAATGAAGCAATAGAAAGAGCAAAGAAAGTTATAGAAGAAAAAAATCCTGATTTAGAAAATAAAGATGATATAGCCAAAAAAGTTGGAATTGGTGCAGTTGTATTTAATGATTTAGCAAATAGCAGAGTAAAAGATGAAATATTTAATTGGGACAAAGTATTAAATTTTCAAGGAGAGACAGGACCATATATTCAATATACTTATGTAAGAACAAAAAGTGTTATTGAAAAAGCAGGAGGAGTTCCAAAAATTGAAGATGTTGATGCAAAATATTTATTAGATGAATATTCAAGTAAAATATTAAAATTAATATACAATTTTGAAAATATTTTAATACAAGTAACAGAAAAGAATGAACCATCAATATTATCAAGATATTTGATAGATGTTGCAAAAGCATATAGTAATTTTTATAATGAAAATAAAATTATTACAGATAATAAAGATATACAAAATACAAGAGTATTTTTAACATATGCAACTGGTAAAGTATTAAAAACGGGAGCAGGTTTACTTGGAATACAAATGCCAGATAAAATGTAGAAGGGAAAAAAGAAATGGGAAAGAAGAAAAAAGCATTTGAAATGAATTTTGGAACTTTACTTTTAATCATTATTGGAATATGTTGCATTATATTTGCGTTTAAAAACTTTTCTAAAGAAAAAACAAAAGCTGAAAACAATTTAAATGAAAGTAATAATTCGAATGGAAATATAGTAGAAAATCAAACAGAAGAAAAAATATATTCAAATAATGTAATAAGTTTAGATATAGGAAAATTATCAGATTCATGGAAAGTCGTAGAAAAGCAAAATGGATCAATAATATTTTATATTCAAGGACCTATAAAACAAAATGAAGATGGAACTACAGATGGTATTAGAATAAATGTTTATCTTGAAAAAAGTAGTATGACAAATGATGAATTAAAAACACAAATGTTAGAACATTCTATATATTCAAATATAGAATATACCAAAACACAGCTAATTGATGATATTCAATGGAGGCAGTTTGAGGCTGAAAATAAAGAACAAAAAGCTAAAATTTTAGCAATAATGAAAGATGGATATATGTATGCAATTGAAATTACTGGAGAAAAAAGTTTATATGAACAATATTATAATGAAGCAATGAGAACTGTTATGACAGTAAAATTTGCGGAAAGGATTCCAGAAGAGTTAGCACAGAAAACTATTTATAATTATGATAAATATGTTAATTTAAAGGCAGGAGGAACAAAATATTTATTAAATAGTTTGAATCTTTCAAAAACTGTAGAAAATACAGGAGAACAGTTGCCAGAAGAATATTCAGAATATACATTTACAGGAATTAAATATTCCGATTTTGAAGATGCAATGACAAAATATATGACAAGTGATGTGTTAAAACGTGAATTTAGTGAATTTATAAATTATAATGATATTTTATATATGAAAGATGTAACAGGAAAGCAAAATGATTATATGATTAATCAGATAACAGAGAAAAGTATAAAAGGTAATGAGACAACATATTTAATAGAAAAACAAAACATGAACAATTTTATAACATTAAAGCAAAATATAACATTAAAATATGAAAATGGAACTTGTGTAGTTTCAAATATAGAATCATAGGGCTGAAAAGTTTAATTTTTAGCCTTTCTATATCTTTAAGGAGGATTTGGATAATGGCAAATTTAGTTGAAGAAACAAGAAATATAATGAAAAAGTATGGTATTAGAGCTAATAAAGATTTAGGACAAAACTTTTTAATAAATAATGAGGTTGTTGAAAATATTGTTAATAGTAGTGAAATTTCTCAAGATGATATGGTAATAGAGATAGGACCAGGACTTGGAACATTAACAAAGTATTTATTAGAAAAAGCAGGAAAAGTATTATGTATAGAATTAGATAAAAAAATGATAGAAATATTAGAAGATAGATTTGAGGAATGTTCTAATTTTGAGATTATAAATGATGATGTCTTAAAAGTTGATCTTAATAAAATAATTAAAGAAAATAAAGAAAATAAAAAAATCAAAAATGTAAAGATAGTAGCTAATTTGCCATATTATATTACAACTCCAATTATAATGAAATTATTAGAAGAAAAACTAGATATAGAAAGTATAACAGTAATGATTCAAAAAGAAGTTGCAGATAGATTAATAGAAATTCCAAGTGGAAAAAATACGGGTGCTATAACATATACAATATATTATTATTGTGATTCAGAAAAAATTATGGAAGTACCTAATAGTTCATTTATACCTGAACCAGAAGTAACATCAGAAGTTATAAAAATGAAAATAAGAAAAGAACCAGTTGTTAAAGTAGAAAATCCAAAGGTAATGTTTATGATAATAAAGAGTGCTTTTATGCAAAGAAGAAAAACATTATTAAATGCTTTGACAAATGCACAAGTTTTCATAAGCAAGCAAGAAGGAATAAAGATTTTGAATAAATTAGGCTTAAATGAAAATGTTAGAGCTGAAAATTTAACAATTGAAAATTATGCTGAACTAGCAAAAGAAATATCAAAATAAATAGGAAGGAATGTGATAAAAATGAAAATAGTTTTTATGGGAACTCCAGACTTTGCAAGAGATTCATTAGAAGCAATATATAATGCTGGACATGATATTTTAGCTGTTGTTACAAATGTTGATAAACCCAAAGGAAGAGGAATGAAAATGATTGCAACACCAGTTAAAGAGTTTGCTATTGAAAAGAGTTTACCAGTGTTTCAGCCAGAAAAAGTAAAGAAAAATGAAGAATTTATAAATGAAATAAAATCTTTAAATCCTGATATAATATGTGTTGTTGCATATGGAAAAATATTACCAAAAGAAATATTAGATATACCTCAATATGGTTGTATAAATGTTCATGCATCACTTCTTCCTAAATATAGAGGTGCAGCACCAATTCAATGGTCAGTACTTAATGGAGATAAAGAAACAGGTGTTACTACAATGTACATGGATATTGGAATGGATACAGGTGATATGATATTAACTGAAAAAGTAAAAATTGGTGAAGATGAAACAACAGGAGAGTTATGGAACAGACTCTCAAAAATAGGTGCAAATTTATTAGTTGAAACATTAAAACAAATTGAAAATGGAACAGCTCCAAGAATACCACAAGGTGATAATTTTACACTTGCACCAATGCTTGATAAAGAAATGTCAAAAATAGATTGGCAAAATAAATCTGCATTAGAAATAAAAAATCTAGTTAGAGGATTAAATCCTATAATGGGAACATATTCATTTTTAGATGGGAAAAAATTCAAGTTCTGGAAAGTTGAAATATTACCAAGTAAACCAGAATATGAAAGTCAAGATAATGGCACAATTATAAAATCAGATAGTAAAGATGGATTATATATAAAAGCTAAAGATGGTATAATTAAAGTTATTGAAATTCAGGCTGAAAATGCAAAAAAAATGAATATTGGGGATTTTCTAAGAGGAAATACTCTAGAAGTTGGAAAGAAATTTGAGTAAACATAAGAAATATAAAATTGACATAATTATACTTGATATGCTATAATATATGGTATGAGGTAAAACCTTATATATGAATGCTCACCTAATTACAGGTGAAAAAAACAACGAACCAAGAATAGGAGTGTGCGACATGTTTAGTACTAACATTGTGACCGTTAACAATTTCTACAAGCGTTTGGCATCTGTTTTCATTGCTATTATGATGATGACTAGCATGCTTGTAGCATGTGGCAAGAAGGAGGATATTGTTCACAGCCAGGAGTGTAATGTTATAGTTGAAATTGGCTCTTCTGGATATAGCTTGGGGGACTATGAAGATCAAAATTTGGTAACTTATACATTTTCAGAAGAGGAGTTAGGAAGTAATGAAGAAATAAGACAATGTCTTAAGCAATTCATAAATGATAATGAAAACGCAGATGTTGTAGTTGCCGAATATTTCTTTGACGGGAAATATGAAGACACGGCGTACGAGCTGAGAGGCTTCTATGCTACAAACGAAAAGTGCTATAGTTATTACATTACTGTTAGTGCAGGTGATAGTTTGACTGAGGAGCTCTATGAACGGCTAAAGGAGGAGTGCCAAAAGAAAGAAAAGGAATTCGAGTATGTTGTGCTTAACTTGAGTGCAGAAAATGAGCTTCAACATGGTTCTGATGTTCAAATTGGTACAGTAGAATGGTGTGAAAGCCATATCATGACCAATAAGGAATTGGAAAACAAAATTATCAGCTATGTCAAAGAATGGACGCAAGTTGATGACATCGAAAGTATTATTATTGGCTCTTTTCACAGGCCTGCTGATGACTCCTATAGTATTTTTGCTAAAGTTGATGGCAAGTGGTATGAAGGTTATAAATGGGAAGGCTACACCAAGATGCCGTTGACAGATGCAGAATTTGATGAGATTGGGACATTTTCTTCAAAGTGTTTGACTGAATACTATAACAGTGACTTCTATGAAAAGGAAATGGGGGAGTTTTGGACTAGTATTAAAGAAGATTAATCTCAATTAGTTTTCGAGGTTCAGTTTAAAAATCCTTTGATTAAAGGTTCAAAAACAGGATTCTTTAAAAAGAATCCTGTTTTTGGTTTTATTTATAAAACAATATAAAAAAGATTGAAAATTGTCAAAAATTTTTCAATCTCTTTTCTTTTTTTATGGTTCTATTTCTTTTATGACTGCATATAATTTTAAAGTAAGTATTAAAAGAAAGGAAAACATAATGAATATAAAAAGATTTTCTAAAATAATATTTAACATTGTAATTATAACAATAACTTTATTTATAACTACAAATATTGTAAATGCAGAAAATGCAGTTTTATTACTAAAAACAGAAAGTACACAAACACAATCAACAGAAGAAAAAGCAATTAGTACCAAAGCCCAAAAAAAGAAAAACTATCAATATGTAAGATTTTTTATAAATTACAAATCAGAAGCATTAGACGCAGGAGAAAGTGTAGGAGGGCAAGACCCAGATAAATTTACACCAATGTTATGGGAATGTGATGTAAAAAATGCAACAGCAGATACAAACTATTATATAGTAGGAGAAACTAAAGATAATTCATATAAAGCAGATAAAGAAATAAGAAAATTAGTTGGAGACAAAAAAGATGGTTCAATATATCTAGTATCATTTCCAACAGATGAATACATATTTAAAGAATTAAAACAATATGTAAATATATTATCAATAGATGGAAAAAGCATAAAAGTAGATGAATTAAATACAGACCATTATGAAGTAAGATGGTATGTATTCAAATTGCATAGTAATTTCTGGCATATAGATGGAAAATTAGTAAGAAAAGAAGGTCAAATAATAGTAACAAAAACATTTAAAGGAAACAAAGATGTAATTGAAGAATTAACAGGATATTCATTTGAACAAAATAAATCAATATCAAAATCACCATTTAATATTACATTAAAAGGTGGAACAGATATAAAAATATTAAATTTAGAAAATCATGATGATATAGAAAACAATTCAACAAATGATGAATATATATTAACATATAAATGGAAAGTGAAAACAAAATATGGGATAACATATACAATAAAAGAAGATAATTATAATTTACCATATTACACTACCTCATGTTCATATAATATACAAGATCCTAAAACAACAATAGATACATATAAAAATCAATCTAAAGAAGAAACTTTAGGAGATAAGGCAAGTATATTGGGATATAACAATTATGCTGATGATAATGAAGAACTATTGGAAGAAAAACAAATGTTAAAGCTAAATTTCACAAATAAGTTAACTCCAATAGATTCATATACAATTATGCCAGAAACAGGAGGTGATGGAAATTTTAAGATTTGTTTAATAGGTATCTTTTTAATTGGTACTTCACTTATTTTATTTATTAGAAAGGAACATTAGAAAATGAAAAAAATTATTTCAATTTTGACAATTGTTTTATTAGCTATTATTGCAGTATGTCCACTAAGTTTTGCTGCTAATAACTTAACATTAACTGTTACAGGTGATGTAGCAGGAAGAACATTATCATTATATAAATTATTTAATTTAACAGTAGAAGATAATGATAATTACCATTATTCATGGGATGGTTTAGCATCAGAGGAATTCTTTACAAGTAAAGGATATGCAAATATATATCAAGTATTAGAGGAATTAAGAAATTATGAAAATGATTCTACAAGTTTAACAAATTTAGCATTAGAATATTATAATTTCTGTACAGATCCTGCTAATAGTGCAATATTAGCAAACAAAACTTCAAGAATAGATATTAAAACAGTTGGAGAAGATGAACGATATGTTACATTTTCAGAATTAGATGAAGGATATTATTTAGTATATGATGAAACAGAAAATCCTAATAATACAGCATCAAAAGCTAGATCAGCAGCAATACTTTCAAGCTTAATTCAAAGTGAAGAAGTAAAAATTAAAACAGATGACATCCACATAGAAAAAGAGACAGATGTAACAACAGCAAATGTTGGTGAAAATGTAAACTTTACAATAACAACAGAAGTTCCAAGAATGATTGGATATGACAAATATGAATTCAATGTAGAAGATACAATGTCAAAAGGATTAAACTTTAATGATGATATAGAAATAACAATAGGTGGTCAAATATATACAAATGCAACAATTTCTAAGATAACAAATGCAAATGGAACAACAAGTTTAGAGATAAAATTTAATGATTTTATTTCACAAAAAGATAATGCTGGTGCAGAAATAAAAATTACATATTCTGCAAAGTTAAATTCAGAAGCAGCAATTGAAAAAGACAATACTAACCAAGTAAAATTAATATACTCAAATGATCCAAAAGCTGATGGAAAGGGTGAATCAACACCAGATATTGTTCATGTATATTCATTTACATTTGATATAACAAAAAAGAATTCAAAAGATGAAACATTAAATGGTGCAAAATTCATATTAAAACTTTCAAATGGAAAATATGCTACATTTGATGAAAATGGAAAATTAACAGGAGAAGTTGAAAACAAAGAAGATGCAACAGTATTAACTTCATCAGGAACAAAAGAAAAAAATGGTGTAGAAGTTGATGCAGGAAAAATCCAAATATCAGGATTAAAAGAAGGAACATATACATTAATTGAAACAGAAGCTCCAGAAGGATATAATACACCAAATTTTGAATTTGTATTTAAAATAACACCAAGATTTAATGATGATGGAATTCTTGAAGATGCAGATTTTGAATATTTACCAATGTCAAATTCAGCAAATGGATATGTTACAGGAATACAAACAAAAGATGGTGTTGCAGAATTTACTATTGACATATTAAATGCTCAAAAAGGACTTTTACCATCAACTGGTGGAATGGGAACAACATTCTTTACAACTGCAGGAATTGTTTTAATGATTAGTGCATTAGGTGTTTTAGTTATAAAAATGAAGAAAAATAAATCAGTATATTCAAAAGAAAACTAGTATGAAAGGGATATAATAATGTTAAAATTTTTTAAGAAATATTGGATGAACATTTTGTTTGTAATGATATTTGTTATAGGATTATTAATATTTTTATATCCTTTTATTAGTAATTTTATTAACGAAAGACTTCAAACAAAAGAAGTATCTGAATATGATGTTAAGATACAAAAATTAACAAATGATGAATATAATTTGATGATTAGAAAAGCTCAGGAATATAATAATTTGTTATTTTCTGGAACATTAGAAGAAAATACAGAAAAGGCAGATGAAAGAGGATATTATGATTTATTATCATTAGATGATTCAGGAATAATGGGATATTTGACAATAGATAAAATAAATGTTAAAGCACCAATATTTCATGGAAGTGAAAGATCTGTTTTACAGAATGGAATAGGTCATATGAAAGGTTCATCATTGCCTGTTGATAGCCCAAGTTCACATGTTATTTTAGCAGGGCATACAGGTTTACCTTCGGCTAAGTTATTAACAGATTTAAATAAGATGGAAATTGGAGATAAATTTGAAATATCTGTTTTAAAATATAAATTTGTTTATGAGGTAGATCAAATTCTTGTAGTAGAACCTAATAATACAGAAAATTTAGGAATTGAAGAGGGGAAACAGTTCGCTACACTTATTACTTGTACTCCATATGGGGTTAATTCACATAGATTACTTGTGAGAGGAAAATTAATAAAATAAGATAATAACCTATAGAATGAGAAGTTTATAGGTTATTTTTACGTTTGTCGTAGAAATAACACGTTTATCTATAAAATATTTACTTTTAAAAATATTTATAATATAAATATAATTGTTGGAGGAGAAAGTGAAAATAGAATTAAGAAAATTATTAAACAGTAAAATGCCACGAGACTCTATAAAAATTAATATTGAATATAATACTTCTCAAAAAGAAGAAGTAGATAATCTTATAAAATATATAAATAGATATAGTAAGTCAATTTTTTTAGAAGATAATTATATTATAGAAGAAGTATTATATAGTGATATTGTATGTTTTTATAGTGAAAACAAAAATAATTATTGTAAAACAATGAAAAAAGTATATAAAACCAAAAGTAAATTATATGAAATTGAAAAAATGAGCACGAATTTTATGAGAATATCTAAAAATTGTATAGTAAATATAGAACATATAAAGAATTTTGATATTAGTAAAACAGGAAGTATAATAATAAATTTAGATGATAATACTTTCAAAATTGTATCAAAAAGAAAAATAAAAGATGTAATATATTTTTTAGATGAAAGGATGAAATAAAATGAAAAAAATTTTTTATTTAATAATGGGTTTTATTATATTTTTGAGTGTGTATATACTGGTGGAATATATAGTTGTTGGAATTTTAGGAATGAAATTAATCTTTATTGAATTGCTTAAAGAAGATATACTTCATTGTGCATTTTTATACAGTTTGAGTTTATTTAGCTATTTTATAATAAATTATATTAGTAATATCTTTGTGGTAAAAAGCTTAAATAAAAAAATTGAAAATATAAAAATGGAAAGGAGGGATACAAATGAAGAAAAATAAAAAAATTATTATATTAATTAGTATAATTATAATTTTGGCTGTTATTTTTAGTTTTTTCCAAATTCGAAAATCATATTTGTTTAATGCAGATAATAATGGTATTATAGATGGAAAAGCAGAATTAATAAATCGTTTAGAAAAAATAGAAGATAAAGAAGAAAGAAAAAAACAAATAGATTATTCTGTAAAACAAAAAGTAATAACACAAGAAGAAGCAGATAAATTGTATTAAGCTATAGAAATTAATAAAATATTCATTGACTACAAATTCATAAAATTATATAATCAATATGGTAAGAAAAAACTTGCCATATTTTTCTATTTAATCAAACTTACCAAAATATAAAAAGGGGAAAATACATATGTTAAAATTAGAAAATGTATCAAAAATTTATTATACAAATGGAATTGTAGCAACAGGAATATCAAAAGTAAATTTAGAATTAAACATAGGTGAATTTGTAGTAATAACAGGAGAATCTGGAAGTGGGAAAAGCACACTTTTAAATGTAATATCAGGAATTGACAGTTATGAAGAAGGAGAAATGTATATAAATGGCAAAGAAACAAGCCATTATACTGAAAAAGACTTTGAAGAATATAGAAAAAAATATATAGCAAATATTTTTCAAAGTTTCAATTTAATTAATAGTTATACAGTATACCAAAATGTAGAACTAGTATTACTGTTAAATGGATATAAAAGAAAACAGATAAAGAAAAAAGTACTTGATATAATTGATAAAGTAGGACTTACAAAATTTAAAAATACAAAAGTATCAAAACTATCAGGAGGGCAAAAACAAAGAGTAGCAATAGCAAGAGCAATTGTAAAAGATACACCAATAATTGTTGCAGATGAGCCAACTGGTAATTTAGATACAAAGTCAGCATATGAAATCATAGAATTATTAAAAAATGTAGCAAAAGACAAATTAGTAGTTATTGTAACACATAATATAGAACAAGTTGAAAAATATGCAACAAGAATAATAAAAATGCATGATGGAAGAATGATACAAAACACTGAAATAAAAAATATAAATGAAGATTCAAAAATAACACAAGCAAGTGGAAAAAATATAACAATTCCAAATCAATATAGATTAGGAATCAGAAATACATTTAATATATTCTCAAAATTTATATTATTATTTATAGTATTTACATTTATGAGTGTTGCATTTTTAGCTGAATATTCAGCATTTAAATTAGTAGAACATTCAACAGAAGAAAGTAGTGGATATAGTGCAAATTTAAGAGATATTTCAAAAGAAAGAATATTAATAAATAAACAAAATAGAGAACCATTTAC
Source organism: uncultured Clostridia bacterium (assembly GCA_934141555.1). GTDB lineage: Bacteria > Bacillota > Clostridia > TANB77 > CAG-508 > CAG-269. Next base: position 38,423 of record CAKPCK010000003.1, read on the forward strand.
AGAAGATGATTATAATAAAATAAAACAATTATCAAATATAGACTATATAGTAGAAGATGATATTTCATTAGATACAGAATTTATATTAAGAAATGATACGCTAAATACTTATGGATATATAAAAGATATAAATAATTTCAAAGGAAATCTAGATATAGGAAGAATGCCAGAAAATAATGATGAAATCATTTTAAAAGCAAATAAAGATGACTATACTATAACACAAATGTTAGATGCAACATTAAATAGTGAATTTTCGCTACAAAAATCATATAGAGAAGGAGATACAATAAAAACAGTAAAAATAGTTGGAATTCAATATAATGAAAATAATACTATATATGATAGAACTTTTTATGTATCAAATGAAGTTAAAAAACTAGTAAGATCTTATGTGCATAATCAATATAGTGATATGAAAACATTATTAAATGATAAATATGTACAATACACTATTGAAACAAGTGAAAATGTTGAGCCAGGTACAGCAATTGTAAATGATGATTTAAAATATCAGTTTAAAAATAATAAAATAATAAATCAAAATATAAATATAAGTGTAAGCAATATTTATTATGAAGATAATATTGATTTAACAATTACAAAAACATTTACAAAGTCAAATCTAAAGAAGTTAACAGGATATACAGATTATAGTTATTATCAAAATGCAATAATTATAAATCCCGATGATTACAATTCATTATATGATAAGCCATCATATCAATCAAGTGTATATGTAAAAGATGCAAATACAATAGATCAAACAATGAGTGAACTGGAAAATTTAGGATTAAAACCTAAAAAAGCTACAGATTTTAAAGTTGAATATGAAAATGAAAGTCAGATTGTAAAAATATTTAAAGTAGTAGTAACAATATTTGTAATAATAGTGGTATTTTTCATATCATATTTAATAATAAGTATTATTTTAAAATCAAGAAATATATATTATACAACTTTAAGAATGTTAGGAGCAACATCTAAGAGCACGAGGAAAATATTAAATATTGAATTATTTATAAATTCAACATTATCATATTTAATGGTATTAACCTTTGGATATCTGGTAAAACAAGATATTATAAAAATCGAATTTATTGCAAATCTAATAAAATATATAACATTAAATGAATGTATTTTAATGTATTTAATTCTATTTGTAGTAACACAACTAATAGCAAGAAAATTTGCAAAGAAAATATTTAAAAGTTCTGCAATGAACAGATATAATGAGGAGGTGTAATATTATGATAAAATTAGTAAAAGTAAATAAATATTTTAATAGAAGAAAAAGAAATCAAATGCATATCATAAATAATACATCTCTTGAATTAGGTGATAATGGATTAGTTGCAATTCTAGGGAGTTCAGGAAGCGGAAAAACTACATTATTAAATGCAATAGGTGGACTTGATAAAGTTAATAGTGGAAAAATATACATAAATGGTAAAAAAATAACACATAAAAGAGCTTATACAGTTGATAAAATAAGAAATCTAAATATGGGATATATATTCCAAGATTATAAATTGTTAGAAAATATGTCTGTATATGATAATGTTGCACTATCATTAAAAATGATAGGAATAAAAAATAAAAAAGAAATACAAAAAAGAGTAAATTATGTTCTTGAAGCAGTAAAAATGTACAGATATAGAAATAGACCTGCTAAAATGTTATCAGGCGGAGAAAAGCAAAGAGTTGCAATAGCAAGAGCACTTGTAAAAAATCCAAGTATAGTAATTGCAGATGAACCAACTGGTAACTTAGATAGCAAAAATTCTTTACAAGTAATGAATATAATAAAAGCAATTTCAAAAGAAAAATTAGTAATTCTTGTAACACATGAAGTAGATTTAGCTAATTTCTATGCTTCAAGAATTATAGAACTTCAAGATGGAAAAATTGTTAAAGATTATGAAAATGAGCCCAAAGAATCATTAGAATATAGATTAGATAACAAATTATATCTGAAAGATTTTAAAAATATTAATAATATCAATAATGATGATGTTAATGTAAATATATATTCTGATAACAAACAAGATAAAATAAATATAAAACTAGCAATAAAAGATGGAAATATTTATATACAATCAGAAAACAAGGTAGAAGTTGTTGATGAAAATTCATCAATAGAATTAGTAGATGATCATTACAAAAAGATTGATAAAAGCATTTATGATGAAGAAAAATATAATTTGGAAAATATATCTGATAAAAAATATAAAGCAAAATATAAATCAATTTATGGAATAGTGAAATCAATAGTTACAGGTTTTAAAAAAATTTCAAATTATACTATACTAAAAAAATTATTATTATTAGGATTTTTTGCATCAAGTATGTTTGTAGTATATGCAATATGTAGTATATATGGTGCATTAGATGTAAGAGATACAGATTTTATGCAAATAGATAGAAATTATTTACAGGTTGAAAACACTACAATAAGTGTTGATGATTTTCTAAAATATGAGCAAGAGTCTGGAATTGATTACATATTGCCAGGAAGTGGAGGAGTTATATTTACATTAAATAATAAAGATTATTATCAAACAGCAACACGTCCTGCAATGGTTAATGGATATTTAGTAGGTATAGATACAATAACAGCAGATAATTTAATAAAAGGTAGAATGCCAGAAAATGAGTATGAAATTGTAGTAGATAAAAGAGTAGTACAATCTGTCACATCAGATATGGGAATGGCAAGAAGTTTAGGAATAAAAACAGATGAAGATTTGCTAGGAAGAAGTTTAACTATCAAAAATTTAAAAGACTTTAAAATAGTAGGAATTGTAGATACAGAAGCAGAGTCTATATTTGTTAATAAATCAATGTTTGTAAATATAATTGCAAATGCCACAGGGGCAAATAATGTAAATGATTGGTTTTCTAGTGTTTATAAAGAAGAAACAACAGATAGTGAAGTAATAGATTATAATTTGTTTTTAGATGATATTACATTAACAAAAGGAAGATTACCTGAAAATGATCATGAAGTTATAGTAAATCAAATTAATAAAGATACTATGAAATTAAATAAACCAATAAAAGCACAAGTAAATGGAGAAGAACTTGTAGTTGTTGGATATTATGATAGTCAAACAGATTTACAGGCATATCTTGTAAATAATAATACAGTAAAATATAATGTAATTAATAAGCAAAATTCAATGACAATATATGCAAAAGATAAATCACAAGTTATAAATAAATTTAAAGATGAGTATAGATTGAATATTATTGATAGATATGAAAAAGATAGAAGTGATTATCTAGAATATAAAAAAGATTCGGTAAAAAGTGCAATAATATTAGCATCAATAATACTTGCAATATCATTAGTTGAAATATACTTGATGATGAGAGCATCATTTTTATCAAGAATAAAAGAAATTGGGGTATTTAGAGCAATTGGAGTAAAAAAATCAGATATATATAGAATGTTCTTGGGTGAAATTATTGCTATCACTGTATTTGGAAGTGTACCAGGAATTGCACTTATGACATATATATTAGCATCAATTACTAAAATTCAATCAGCATCAAGATTGTTTATTGTTAATTTTCAAACAATAGGTTTAAGTGTTTTGATTATATTTGGAGTTAATATATTAGTTGGATTATTACCATTATTTAAAATTCTAAGAAAAAGGCCTGCTAGAATTTTAGCAAGACATGATGTGGAATAAGGAAGGAGTATAGTGTTATTAGATAATAGCATTTGAGTATTAAAGAATATGGAAAAAATAGAACAGGTAAAAAAAGAATTAAAAAACGTATTATCAGAAAAAAGATATATACACTCAATAAGTGTAATGGAAATGGCAAGTGAACTTGCAAAAATTTATAATGTAGATATTGAAACAGCACAAATAGCAGGACTTCTTCATGACAATGCAAAAGAAATGACAGATGAAGAAATGCTAAAATATGTTAAAGAAAATAATATTGAAATTTCAGAAACAGAAAGAAATAATATCAAATTATTACATGGAAAAATAGGTGCAGACATAGCAAAGAAGAAATATGGAGTAAGTGAACAAATAGCAAAAGCAATTGAATATCATACTACAACAAATCCTGTTATGGACACATTAGCTAAAATAATATATGTTTCAGACAAAATAGAATTAAATAGAAAAACAGAAAAATATGATATTGAAGCAGAAAGAAAATTGGCAAAAGAAAATTTGGATAAAGCAATGTTATTGATAATAAATGATGTAACTAAATATTTAATAGATCAGAATAAATTAATAGCACCAGAAAGTATAGAAACAAGAAATAAGTTATTATTAAATATAGAAGGAGAACAATAATGCCAAGATTCTTTGTAAAAACAAATCAAATAAATAATGATAATATAGATATAATTGGAGAAGATGTAAAACATATAAAAAATGTATTAAGAAAGCAAATTGGAGATAAAATAGAAGTCTGTAATCAAGATACAGGAGATTCATATAAATGTGAAATTGAAAATTTTTCAGAAGATGAGATAAAAACAAATATTATAGAAAAATTAACAAATATTCAAGAAAGAGTAAAAGTAGATATATATCAAGGATTACCAAAATCAGATAAAATGGAATTAATAATTCAAAAATCTGTAGAACTTGGTGCAAATGCAATAATACCAGTAAATATGAAAAGATGTGTAGTAAAACTAGAAGGAAAAGATGAATCAAAGAAAATAGATAGATGGCAAAAAATAGCCGAAAGTGCAGCAAAACAATGTGGTAGAAGTTTTATTCCAGAAGTAAAACATTTAGCAAATGTTAAAGATATTTGTAATTTAATAAATGAATATGATGCAATAATAGTTGCATATGAAAATGAAAAAGATAATACACTAAAATCAGAACTTAAAAAATTAAACTCAGAAAATTTAAAGATAGGGATAGTAATTGGACCAGAAGGTGGATTTGAAGAAAGTGATGTAAACATATTAAGAGAAAATGGAGCAAGAATTGTTACATTAGGAAATAGAATATTAAGAACAGAAACAGTAGCATTAAATGTATTAAGTATTGTAATGTATGAATTCGAACAATAAATAAGGCACATTTTCAAAAATACAAAGAAAAAGCTTGACTTTTATATGGTAGAGGGTGTAAAATAATAATATTGAAAATTATGTTAAGAATTATTAGAAGGGAGAAATAATATGGCAGGAGTATACATGGCAGGAGATTTTAGAAATGGAACAACATTTGAAATGGACGGAGGAGTATTCAGAGTAGTTGAATTCCAACACGTAAAACCAGGAAAAGGAGCTGCATTTGTTAGAACAAAATTAAAAAATGTAATAACAGGAGCAGTTTTAGAAAAAACATTTAACCCATCAGACAAATATCCAGGAGCTGAAATTGAAAAGAAAACAATGCAATATTTATACAATGATGGAGACTTATACTATTTTATGGATAATGACACATATGATCAAATGCCACTAAATAAAGCAGATTTAGGAGATTGTTTAAAATATTTAAAAGAAAACATGGAAGTAACAATTCTTTCATTTAAAGGAAAAGTATTTGCTGTTGAACCACCAATATTTGTTGAATTAGAAGTTATATATACAGAACCAGGATTTGCTGGAAACACAACAACAACATCTGGAAAACCAGCAAAATTGGAAACAGGACTAGAATTACAAGTTCCTATGTTTGTAAACATTGGTGATGTTTTAAGAATTGATACAAGAACATGTGAATATATGGAAAGAGTATAGAATAAAATTGAAAAGGCTAGTCTATTATAACAAAAGACCAGTCTTTTTGTTCGAAAGAGAGGTGAATAAAATGTCAGAAAAAGAATTAATAGAAAAAATAGAAAAATTAGAAAAAAGAGTTGAAGAACTTGAAAAAGACATGGCAACAGTAAAAGAAGATATGTATGTATTTACAGAAGATGAATTAGAGGATGAAGAAAATAGTAATTGCACAGGTTGTTGTTCTAGTTGTGGAGGATGTGAATAGTTAAAATTTAGTAAAAATGTGACTATTTTATTGACGATTATGTAAATCAGTGCTATAATAATAATATCGAAATTCATTTGATAGGTTCTTAAGGAGGAACTGTAATGAGAATTACCACGTATGAACGCACCAAGTATGTTGAGGTTGACCCTGATCCGAAAAATGACAATATTATGAAAGGAATTGCCATTTGTGGCCCTGGTCGTGACCAGCGGAGGTATTATGCAGTCAACCCTCAGCATAATGAGGTAGGGCTTCAGCTTAAAGAGCTTGAAGAGGCTTTGAAAATTTTGGAGCTCTTTGACAAGGAAGGTTACAGGTATGTCATTGATACGATGCTCCCTGCCACGATTAAGGCAATCGGGCAGATCAATGCTTGCTCCTAACTGAGAACGGCGTCGCTGGTTTTATACCAGCGACGTTTTCATGAAAAATGCAAAAGAGGAAGAATTATGGTTTTCACAACAGAAAAGAAGTATACAGAATACCAATTTATTGCTGAAAATGGAAAAATAGTAAAGATCATAGTACAAATTCCAAATCCTGAAAACGGAACAATCAAAGAAAAGGAATATTTGGTAAATAGCCAAACATTAGAAAACGCAGAAGTAAGGCGAATTTGTTATAAAGCATTTAAAAGGTTATGGAGTGTAAAAAATTTATTATTTTTGCAAATAGAAAAAACAATAAAAGATACTCAGCCAGACTTATATAAAATTGTATATGATGCTGGGAGAAAACGTAGAGAATAAGTGAAAAAAACAAGTGAAGTTTGCAATTTAACTTCACTTGTTTTTTAGATTTTTTTGACTTTTAATTGATTTTACATAAAATACATGATATAATAACACATATTTATGGCAAATTGCCATATTTTGTATCTTTACACCTATTAATTCAGGAGGTAAAAGTTATGTGCAAAGAGCAAAATGTTTTGAATTATTATGTTCTATGTAATAAGCTAAAAAATGTAATTAGAACTGGATGGAAAGATTGGAAAGTAAAAAGAGAAAGGATTGAAAGTGTAGCAGAACATATTTATGGTGTTCAAATGCTTGCAATTGCAATGAAATCAGAATATCAGTATGATATTGATATGCAAAAAGTAATTTTTATGTTGGCAATTCATGAGTTGGGAGAAACAGTTATTGGAGATTTAACCCAATTCCAAATTCCAAGAGAAGAAAAAGAAAGAATTGAGCATGAAGCTGTTCACAAAATTTTGAGTGGATTAATTGATGGAGAACAGATTGAAAGAATTTTTCTTGAATTTGATGCACATAAAACAGCAGAAGCAAAATTTGCATATATGTGTGACAAATTGGAATGTGATTTACAATGCAAATTGTATGACGAAGAAGGCTGTGTTGACTTAAACGATCAAGAGGATAATGAGACAGCAGCTAATTCTCATGTAAAAGCATTATTGGAGTCTGAAAAAACATGGTCTGGTATGTGGCTTAAATTCGGACAGGAAAAGTATCCGTATGACGAAAACTTTATGGCAGTTTCAAAATATGCTATGAAAAATACCTTAAGTACTAGTAAATAATAGTAAAAGGAGAATGTCAATGGAAAAGTATATTGGTATTTTAAAAATTGAAATTCATAGTTTTAGTGGAGTTCTTCAAAGAATTGTAACTAGGTTTTCAAATGAAAAATCATATTTGGAAAAATGGCAGAAAATGTATCCTGAAAGTAAATTGCTAATTCTTCAGAATACAGAAGAACTTGAAAAGTTCTTTGAATCTTTTGAAGACTATATACCTGTTACGAAACAGGAGTATGAAGAAACACAAAGAGTACAAAAGTTGTATGAAGAATTGATGCAAGAATAACTAAAAAGTCCTAAATAATATTCATATTGAATATCATTTAGGGCTTTTTATTGTATTTATATAAAATATATGCTAAAATAAAAAAATCAAGATTACAAGATTAAAAGGAGAAGTTGAGATGACTGACAAAGAAATTGTATATAATAGCTTAATTCCAGAATTAAGTGTGTCAAATATAGAGAAAAGTAAAGAATTTTATTTAGAGTTAGGATTTGAAATAAAATATGAAAGAACAGAAGATAAATTTTGCTTTTTACAATTAGAAGGAAATCAAATAATGATAGAAGAAAATAATGATAATTGGAATACTGGAAAAATGGAATATCCATATGGAAGAGGAATTAATTTAAGTATGGCAGTCTCAAACGTAGAAAAAATGTATAATAGATTAAAAGAAAAAAATATTAAGTTTTTTCTAGATCTAGAAATTCATGAATATAGAATTGATGATGAAATTTCTTATGACAAAGAATTTTTAATTCAAGATCCAGATGGATATTTATTAAGATTTAACAATTAAAGATAACTACTTGAAATAGAGTAGTTATTTTTGTATAATTATATTGAATTTAGGAGGAATAAAAATGAAAGTATTATTTGCAACAACAAATCCTGCAAAAATAAAAAAATATGCGGACAAACTAAAGGAAAAAGATATAGAAATATTAACAATTAAAGACCTAGGAATAAATTTAAAACCTGAAGAAACAGGAAAAAATGCAATAGAAAATGCTTATATAAAGGCAAAAGCATATTATGATAAAACTAAAGTTGTAAGTATAGGAATGGATAATAATTTATATATTGAAGGATTACCAGAAGAAAAACAACCTGGAACACATGTAAGAAGAATAAATGGAAAAGAATTAAATGATGAAGAAATGATTGAATATTACAGTAAATTAGTAAATGAATATGGTGGAAGATTGACTGCTAAATGGGTATATGGAATGGTAATATATAATGGAAAAGAAACAAATGAATATAGTTGGAGTAAAGGTCATTTTTATTTTATAGATAAACCTTGTGAAAAAAGAAATCCGGGGTATCCACTAGATTCAATATCAATAATGCCAGAATGTAATAAGTATTTTGTAGATTTAACAGAAGAAGATAAAAATAAAAATCAAAAAGATTATAATGAAGATGATGTTATTGACTTTATAGTAAGAGCTATAAGAAAAGAGAATAAATAATGACATTATTTTTATATGCATTATATAGTTTTGTTTTCTCATTAATAGTTTCAATTATATTGGCGATAATTACATTTTATGGAATAGTATTTGCAACATGGATTGTGCTACAAGATGGAAGATAGATAAAGAAAATAAGTTTTGAAAGGAGTTGGTATAATGGATAATAAATTAAATGAGAAAAATAATTTTATAATTTATACAACAGATGATGGACAAGTTGATATTGAAGTAAGATTAGAAGATGAAAATGTGTGGCTTACACAAAATTCAATGGCTGAATTATTTGATACTACGAAACAAAATATAAGTCTACATATAAAGAATATATTTGAAGAAAAAGAATTAGAAGAAAATTCAGTTGTCAAGGAATGCTTGACAACTGCTAAAGATGGAAAAAATTATAAAACGAAATTTTATAATTTAGATTTAATTATATCAGTAGGATATAGAGTAAAATCGATTCGAGGTACGCAATTTAGGATATGGGCTAATAAATTGATAAAAGAATATTTAATAAAAGGATATAATCTTAATGTTGAAAGATTCAAGAACAATGGGGGAGGACCATATTTTGAAGAGGTTTTAGAAAAAATTAGAGATATTCGTTCATCTGAAAAAGTATTTTGGAGAAAAATATTAGATATTTACGCTACTAGTGTAGATTATGATGCCAAAAATGAACAAACGAGAGAATTTTTCAGAACAGTTCAAAACAAAATGCATTATGCTGTTCATGGTAATACAGCAGCAGAAGTAATATTTAATAGAGTTGATAGTGAGAAAGAAAATATCGGGTTAACAAATTTTAAAGGAAGTATGCCTACAAGAGCAGAAACAGAAATTGCCAAAAATTATTTGAATGAAAAAGAATTGAATTTATTGAATAGAATGGTATCAGCATATTTAGATGTTGCAGAGATTAATGCTTTAAATATGCATGCTATGACAATGAAAGAATGGGTAAATGAATTAAATGGATTTTTAACAATGACGCATAAAGATATATTAGAAGGAGCAGGAACAATATCACATGAAAAAGCATTAGCAAAAGCTCATGAAGAATATGACAAATATATGAGAAATCATTTAACACAAGCTGAAAAAGATTATTTAGAAATAATGAATGAAGATATAAAAAAATTAAAATAGAATCTTATTAATATGTATTTTGATGAAAGTTGTAGAAGGCGAAAATGCTTTTTACGACTTTATTTTTTTGAGAAAAGAGTCATACTTGTTTTCAAATTTTGTAACTTTAAATAATTTATCAACATAAAATATACAAGGAGGGTTAATATGAAAAATATATTAGAAGTAAAAAATATATGTAAAACCTATCAAGCAAAGAATGGAGAAATAGAGGCACTAAAAGATATAAATTTTAAAATAGAAGAAGGGGAATATGTAAGTATAATTGGACCAAGTGGATGTGGAAAATCAACATTGTTATCAATAATAGCAGGGCTAGAAAATAAAACATCTGGAACTACATATATAAATGGTAAAATAGGATATATGCTTCAAAAAGACAATTTGTTAGAATGGAGAACTGTATTAAATAATGTATTTTTAGGATTAGAAATTCAAAGAAGTAATACGCCAGAAAATAAAAAATATGTAATTGAGTTACTAAAAAAATATGGATTATATGAGTTCAAAGATAAATATCCAAACCAATTATCAGGTGGAATGAGGCAAAGAGTTGCATTAATAAGAACCCTTGCGATTAAACCAAAGATATTATTATTAGATGAAGCATTTTCAGCATTAGATTATCAAACAAGATTGATGGTTACAGAAGATATTTATAAAATATTGAAAAATGAAGGGATTACAGCATTGATGGTAACACATGATATTTCAGAAGCTATTGCTATGTCTGACAAAATAATAGTATTAACACATAGACCAGCAAGAATAAAAGCAGTACATGAAATAGATTTTGAAATAAAAAATAGAACACCATTGAATTGCAGGCAAAGTCCCAAATTTAGTAAATATTTTGATATGATGTGGAACGAATTAAATGAGAAAGAAACAAAAGAAAAAAATAACAAAATATAAAGAGGTGAGCAAAAGATATGAAACAGAAAAATAATAATGAAAATATTTCTAAAGATAGAAAGAAATACATAAGAAAAATCAAAATAAGAAAATTAGAAATTTTATTAACACAAATAACTATAATAATTGCTTTTATAGCCATTTGGGAGATTCTTGCCAATAAAGGAAAAATAGATAGTTTTATAATGAGTCAACCATCAAGAATATTAAAAACATTCTTAAATTTAACATCGAATAATTTATTAGAGCACTTGAAAATAACAATAATAGAAACATTGCTAGGATTTTCAATAGGAGTAGTATTAGGATTTGTTATTGCAATAATTTTATGGTGGTCACCATTTATATCAAAAGTATCAGAACCATTTTTAGTTGTACTAAATAGTTTACCCAAAATTGCATTAGGTCCTGTAATTATAATTTGGGTAGGTGCCGGAATGTCGGCAATAATAACAGTTCGGAGTATCAATTTCATTAATTGTAACAGTTTTAGAATTATTGAATGGATTTATAGCAACAGATAAAGAGAAAATTAAAATGGCAAAAACATTTAATGCTAATAAATTACAGATATTAACTAAGATAGTTATACCATCAAATATTCCAACATTTTTTAATACTTTAAAAGTAAATATAGGTCTAACACTTGTCGGAGTAATTTCAGGAGAATTCTTAGTCTCAAAAGGTGGTCTTGGATATTTGATTGTATATGGAGGGCAAGTATTTCAATTGGATTTAGTTATGACAAGTGTAATTATTCTTGCTTTTCTTGCAGCATTGATGTATGAAAGTATAGTTATTATAGAAAAATTGGTGATTAAGTATAATTAGGAAAGGAATTAGATTAGGCATGAAAAGAACAATTATGTATATTTTTATAGCTATAATAATTGTAGCATTAGTATTTTCAATAGGAATACTAAAAGAAAAAGATAATAATGAATCTAATTTAAAAACAATACAATTGAATGAAGTAACAAGGTCAGTATTTTATGCACCTCAATATGTTGCAATAGCAAATGGATATTTTGAAGAACAAGGTTTAAAGTTAGAAATAACAACAGGTCAAGGGGCAGATAAAGTAATGACAGCGATTTTAGCTGGTCAAAGTGATATTGGATTATGTGGACCAGAAGCGGCAATATATGTTTATAATGAGGGAAAAGAAGATTATGTAGAAGTATTTGCACAATTAACTCAAAAAGATGGATCATTATTAGTAAGTAAAGAAAAAACAGATAATTTCAAATGGACAGATTTAATAGGAAAAACGATAATACCAGGGCGTAAGGGTGGAGTTCCATATATGACATTTGAATATGTTTTAAAGAAAAATGGAATAAATCCACAAACAGATGTAAACTTAGATGATAGTATAAAATTTGACTTAATGGCAGGAGCATTTACAGGAGGAAATGCAGAATATGTAACATTATTTGAACCAACAGCCTCAATGACACAAGATGCAGGAAAAGGATACATTGTTGCATCTGTTGGAGAAGCGGCAGGCGAAGTACCATATACAGCATATTGTGCTAAAAAAAGTTATATTGCTCAAAATTCAGATATAATAGAAGGATTTACAAAAGCTATTTATAAAGGAGAACAATATGTTAAAGAACATACAGCACAAGAAATTGCAGAAAAGATACAAAATTATTTTCCAGATACAACATTAGAATCTTTAACAAAATCTGTTCAAACATATAAAGATATTGAAGCTTGGAAAGAAAATCCTATTTTAAAAGAAGAAGCATTTGATAAATTACAAGAGATTATGACAATGGCTGGGGAATTAACTCAAAAAGCACCTTATGGAAAAATTGTAAATAATAGTTATGCAGAAAAGGTAATAAAATAATTTGACAAGTTATGTAAATTATGATATAATTAATTATGTTATGTTAATATAAAATTATTTTAGGAGGAATAAAATGAGTATATATGGATTTATTCATAATAATCATATTTTAGATTTACAAGAAAAATTTCAACAAAATAAACTTGATTTATCAACATTAACAGAAAACGAAATGAGTGGATTAATAGATTTATATCAAAAGCAAATTAATGAAAAAATGAGCAAAATAGATAGAATACAAAAAAAGATTAATAATTAAAGAAAAAGACTTATAATTTAGTTATATTAGATTATAAGTCTTTTAAATTTTTATATAATAATGGTCAGAGAGGTTTGGTATATATGATATGTTGACATATTGTTGGTGTGATGATATAATACTACAGAAAATTCTTTGCAAGTATTTGCAGAGGCAATAATGGAGGTTTTAACATGAAAAGAAAAACAGCATCTATTCAACCCAAAGTAGAAACATTGGAATTGCCCTCGGAAAATACAGAGCGCCTCAATAGTCTTGCTAAGGCTTTAATTAAAGAGGCAATTGTCAACAATAAAGTCAGAAAGGATATGTATGAATTAATTGATGAGCTATGGAATGAAACATTCTTAGAGGTATATCCTCTTGAAAAAGAAAGTGATGAGGAAAAAGCATTTAGAGAAAAAGCAAAAATTTTTCTTGAAAAAAATGAAAATCAATTTAAAGCATATTTTAGCCAAATGTCTGGTGGAGAATTGCAAAAAGTAAAACTTCCCGCACAATTAAAAAATAGATTGGGCTATAGAAAAGGTTATTGTGATAGTCAAAGATATAACTGTTGGGATGTTTTGCAATCTATTAAACCTACAATTGAGATTGAAACATCAATTGTTCTAGAGGTTATTTGTGCTATTAATAAAGCATTTCAAGAATATGATCATATTACTGAAAAACATATTGAAGAAATTGCTGTAAAACGGATGAATTCCATTTATGTAGAGCAAAGAAGATCTCAGGCAGTATATATAAGACTTGTGCTTGATTTGCTAGTTATTTATTTTAAACGTAACGCATCAAGTAAAGAATGTGCTGAATTTATTAATCAATTTGACTGTGAAAGCAAGTTTGAGGTGATGGTGTGTAAATTGATGTTTGAAGTTAGTAATTGTTGATTATAAAATGACCCAATTTTCTGAAATTAGAAGATTGGGCCATTTTTATTAAAAAACTATGGAAAAATATATAATTTTATGTTAAAATGGAAATGTTAAAAATGAGAATTAATAAAGGAGAATGAAATAAATATGAAAGAAATCGAATTAAGAAATGTAAAAGGAACTACAGATTATTCACCAAGAGAACAATATATAAGAAACTATATATCAGATACACTAAAAGGTGTATTTGAAAAATATGGATTTAAGCCATTACAAACACCATTATTATGTTATTATGATTTATTAGCATTAAAATATGATGAAGAAAATGATATATTAAAAGAAGTGTATAAAGTATCTGACCAAGGAAATAGAAATTTAGCATTAAGATATGATTTAACAGTACCATTTGCAAAATATATAGCAATAAATCAAAATACAAAACTTCCATTTAAAAGATATGAAATTGGAGAAGTATTTAGAAATGGACCTGTAAAACTAGGAAGAGATAGAGAATTTATACAATGTGATGTAGATAGTGTTGGAATAGAAGGACAATTAGTAGAAGCAGAATTTATTGCATTATATGTAGAAGCGTATAACAAACTTGGAATAGATGTTGTAATAAAATATAATAATAGAAAGTTCTTATCAGGAATAATAATTGAAGCAGGTATATCTGAGGAATTAATTACAGATACAATAACAATAATTGATAAATTTGAAAAATTAACAAAAGAAGAATTACAAAAGGAATTCTTAAAAATAGGATTAAATGAAGAACAAATTGAAAAATTATATTCATATTTACAAATGAATATTGAAGAATTAATAAAATTAGAAAATAAAAATGAGGTTTTATCACAAGGAATTCAAGAACTAGAAACATTAAAACAATATATAAATGAGCTTGAACTAACAAAATATGTACAATTTTCACCATCATTAGCAAGAGGACAAGAATATTATACAGGAACAGTATTTGAAGTATATGTAACAGATGGAAGTATAAAATCAAGTATTGGTGGAGGAGGTCGTTATGATAAGATGATAACAGACTTCATAAATGATGGAAAAGAATATCCAGCAGTTGGAATAAGTTTTGGATTAAATGTTATATATGAAATATTGAAAAATAGAGAAGAATTTACTGAAAATGCTTTAACAGATATATTTATAATCCCAATGGGAACACAAATTCAATGTTTAAAAATAGCAGAAATAATGAGAAAAGCAGGATATAGAGTTGAAGTTGAAATGAAGACAAGAAAAATGAAAAAATCATTAGAATATGCAAATGAAGAAAATATACCATATGTATTTATATTAGGAGAAGATGAATTAGCTCAAAATAATATAGCGGTAAAAAATATGAAAGAAAAAACTCAAGATATTATTAGTATAGATAATTTAGTGGAGAATTTTGAAAAAATAAAGTAAAATATTTACATTTATGTTAAGTAGTGATATAATAATGAAAGTTCTATACTATAAGGAGGATGGCTTAATGAGAGTTTGCGCAAAATCTTTATATCCAGCTCCACTTTTGGATATTGAAATCACAGCTGAACAAATGAGTGAAGGAAGTCAAGCTATTCGGGAAATATTAAAACTTATTGATAGTGCACAGGAAAAATATAAGGCAATTCCTAATGAGCAATATTCTCCAACAATGCTTAAAACAATTCAAAAAGGAATGTTGAGCATTAAATGTGAATTAATATTTCCTAAAGCAGAAAACACAATGGAATTTGTATTTGGCATAGGTGGAATGTTCTAATTAAGCTAAAACCAAAAGGTACTCTCAAATTAGGGAGTGCCTTTTTATAATATAAAATATTTTAATAAAAACTATAGACAATACATATAATATGTAATATAATATCATCTAGTATTAAATACTAGATAACAAAGGAGGATTAGTAATGAAAAGAACAAAATTAAAAGATAGAGTATTACCAACATATACAAAAGGAGAAGAGATATTTAATATGGTTTCACATATTGTTGGAGGAGCATTAGGGATAATAACAACAATACTTGCAATTGTAATTGGGGCAATTCGCCACAATGGATATGGGATTGTAAGTGGTATCATTTTTGGAGTATCAATGATATTTTTATATACAATGTCAAGCATATATCATGGACTTAGTCCTAAAAAATTGTCAAAAAAAGTAATGCAAATAATGGACCATTGTGCGATATTTGTACTTATAGCAGGCTCATATACACCATTTGCATTATGTACATTAAGAGAATATTCAACTGCTCTTGGTTGGACTATATTTGCTATAATTTGGATTTTTGCAGCATTAGGAATAACATTAAATGCAATTGATTTAAAAAAGTATAAAATATTTTCAATGATTTGTTATTTAGTAATGGGATGGTGTATAATAATAAAAGCAAACCTATTACCAAAATTACTTACAATGCCTGGATTTATATTATTATTACTAGGTGGAATTATTTATACAATTGGTGCAGTATTATATGGATTAGGAAAAAAACATAAATATATACACTCAATTTTTCATTTAAGTGTATTTTTTGGAAATTTATTACATGTAATATGTATATTAATGTATGTAATTTAATGGTGAAAGATGTCGATGAAATGTTTATAAATCTTTAAATAATATATTGAAAATAAATAAAAATTATGTTAATATTTAAACATACTAAATTTTAGTATGTTTTTTTCTATATAGAAATTTTAATTCAAAAATATTAATTCAAGAAAGGAAATTCAAAGTGAAATTCAAGAAAATATTAAATATAATTTTAGTGGTATTTATTTTAATAAATGCTTTTCAAAACTATGCCAATGCAAATCCGATACCAATGGAAGAAGTTTACATAGAAGATTTAGGAGAATGTGAAAGACATATACAATATTATCGAGAAAGTGATGGTGTTTGGAGTTATATAATAACAAATATGGTAGGATATAGAATAAATGGTAAATTACATTATGCATATTGTATGCAACGTGATAGAAAAGGAGTTGGAGGAGAAAATGATGGATATAATGTAAAAATAAGTGATATGATACAAAATCCAGAAGTATGGAGAGCAATAATAAATGGTTTTCCATATAAAACAGCAGAAGAATTAGATGTGAAAAATGATCAAGATGCATTTGTTGCCACAAAACAAGCAATATATAGTGTTATGTATGGATGGAATGTAGATTTGAGATATGTTGGCGTTGATGATGAAGGATGGAGAATTGTTGATGCGATAAGAAAAATAGTGAATTCGGCAAGAAATGGTACAGATACACCAAACAAAACAAATTTATTAACAATTAGTAAGGTTGGAGAACTAAAAAAAGAATCAGAACAATATTATTCCCAAGAGTTTGAAGTAAATAGCAATGTCGAAATGGAAAACTATGAAATAACGAATATAAAAAATTTCCCTAAAGGAAGTTTTTCAGTAGATATAAATAATAACAAAAGAACCATATTTACTGGTGGTAAAAATTTTAAAATATTAATACCAACAAATAAAATTACAGAAAATTTTGAAGGAACTGTAACAATAAGTGGAAAGTTAAAAACTTATCCAATTTTTTATGGAGAAAGCTATGATAAAGAAAGACAAGACTATGCTTTAACATATGATTCATTCGAAAAAATAAATGCAGAAGTTTCAATAAATGTAAATGCATATAAATCTAAATTAAAAATTTATAAAACAGATTCAGAAACAAATAAACCAATTGAAGGTGTTGAATTTAATTTTAAATATGAGAATGGAAAAAATATAGGAAATTATAAAACAGATAAAAATGGAATAATTGAGATTAATAATTTAAGACAGGGAAAAATTGTAATAACAGAAATAAAAACTCAAAATCAGTATATATTAGATGAAAATAAAAGAGAAGTTATATTAGGATATGAAGATGAAAAAGAAGTAAAAATAGAAAATAGCAGGAAAAAAGGAAATATCAATATATTAAAAGTTGACAAGGATGATAATAAAACAACAATAGAAGGAGTTGAATTTGATTTGCTTGATTCAACTGGAAAAAATATAATAAAACATGTTAAGACAGATAAAAATGGAAAAGCAGAAATAAAAAATCTTGATATAGGAAAGTATATATTAAGAGAAACTAAAACAAAAAAAGAATATAAAATTGCTCTTGAACAAACTGTAACAATTGAATGGGGAAAAACATTAAATTTAACAATTGAAAATGAAAAAATGAAAGGGAAAATAAAAATTATAAAAATAAGTGAGGACGATAATCTAATAACAGGAGAAATGGCAGGGACACCGATTGAAAATGTAAGATTTGAGATATATGATGATTCTGGAAAATTAGTAGATACACTTATTACTAAAGATGATGGAATTGCAATTTCAAAAGATTTAGTAGTAGGAAAATATATAATTAAAGAAAAAGAAACAGGAGAATATTATGAAATAAATGAAAAAGACTTTGAAGTTGAAATAACTAAAAATGGAGAAGTAGTAGATTTAACAATAAGCAATAAATCTAAAACTCCACCACCAGAAGAGCCAAAAGAAGAAACTCCTAAAATAGAAGTTCCTCCTATTGAGCCAATCACCAAGTTACCTGTTACAGGATATTAAAAATTTAGTATTTTAATCTTTGATTTTTAAACTACTATCTAAAGCAAGTTTAATCATATTAGTTAGTCCTGTTTGTCTTTCTTCAGGTGTTGCAACTTCTTTAATATATTTTGAATCAACAACACTCATAATACAAGCTGCTTTTTGATTAAGAACTTTTGCTACATAAAATAATGCAAAAGCTTCCATTTCAGCTGAAACAGGATTAAAATCTTTTGGTACTCTATCTAAAAATTTATTTACATCTGTCATGTATAAATCAAAACAATCTGTACAAACAGTATTTCCTTTACATAAACTTATATTATTCTCTTTTGCTGTTTCTTCAAGAATCTTATTTAATTCATGATTTCCAGAAACTATATGACAATCTTCATTATTTAATGTTAAAGCAAAATTTCCCTCGCTAAATACATTTTCAGCAAGTATAATATCAAATAATTTTAATTCTGGCTTATAAGAGCCACAAGAACCAATTCTTATAATATTTTCAACTCCATAGTATTTATATAATTCATATGAATATATTCCCATACTTGGCATTCCCATTCCAGAAGCCATAATAGTTAATTCTTTTCCTTTATATTTTCCTGTATAAGCAAATATTCCTCTTACAGAATTTACTAATTTGTAATTATCTAAAAAATTTTCAGCAATATATTTAGCTCTTAAAGGATCTCCTGGCATAATAACAGTTTTTGCAATATCTCCTAAGTTTGCTTCATTATGTGGTGTAGACATAAAATACCTCCTCTATATAAAATATTTCAAAAAAATTATAACAATAAAAATATAAAATAGCAATAAAACTTGTAACATTTTTCCATATAAGTACATATAATTATTATGAAATAATTTATGAAAGGAAAGTGATTTTATGGCAAATAGTGAAGAAAATATAAATAAGGATAAAAATGAAAACAGAAACATTAACATAGAACAAAATTCACCTGAAATTTTAACAAATCCAATATATACACCTGCATTTTTAAGAGAACAAATAGGAAGATTAATGAGAGTAGAATTTCTAATTGGAACCAATAATATGGTTGATAGAATAGGAATTCTAGAAGATGTAGGAGCAAGTTACATATTATTGAGGTCTTTTGAAAATGATAGTTTGGTGTATTGTGATATCTATTCAATAAAATTTATTACAATTTCAACAACAGGATTTTATGGGAGTATAAATAATATGAATAGTATGAACAATATGGGAACACCAAACAGATTTAATTATTTTTAATTGACATTTATGTAAATAAATAGTATAATTTGAAACGATATAGTTAAATACTATGTCGTTTACTTTTTTCTACTAATTAGTAGGAGGAAAATCCTCTAGCTTTTTAGTTTTACATATATTTTTATACATCAATAAAAGCAGTAAAGGAGGAAAAATATGTTAAGCATTATTATTGGAGCCGTAATTATAGTTGTTTTGATTTTTGTTGGTATTGAGTTTGGAATTAATGACACAATATTTTCAGTGATTTTTGTAGTTGTAGTTATAGGGGCTGGTGGAATTGGACTGTTTTATCCTGCAAAAGGTTTTACTGATTGGCAACTTGTAAAAGAAACAGAATTAGTAACATTATCAAATTCTGTTGCATCCCAGGGAAGTGGCAGAATGTTTTATGTTTCTATTTCTGCAGATAATGTATATTCTTACAGATATGAAATTGAATCAGAGTTTAAAACAGAAGGTTCTAAATCATATAAAGTTGATACTGTTAGTGGAGATAATGTCGAAGAAATTGAAGAAGCTAATTCTTCCAAAGCAATACTTCAAGAATATCATCGTAAAGGAAAAATGTCAATTTGGTCTTTTGCATTTTTGAGTGATGAAACTAGATATGTGTTTAGAGTTCCTAAAGGCACGATTTCGAGAGAAATTGCTTTGAAATAATGCAATAAAGTCAGAGAATTTGTAATTTTTATTAATTATAAATTTCTCTGGCTTTTTATATATGAATTTATTGTAAACAAAAAAACAATATGATATACTAAAAATGTAAGGAGAAAAAAGATATGGAAGAAATAATAATAGCAACATCAAATAAAGGAAAAGTAAAAGAGGCACAAGGAATTTTAAAAAAATTTAAAGTAATTCCAATGAGTGAAATTGGTGTTAATATAGATGTGGAAGAAGATGGAAAAACATTTAAAGAAAATGCTATAAAAAAAGCAAAAACAATAGCACAAGAAATTAATAAAATATGTTTAGCTGATGATTCTGGCATTGAAATTGAATATTTGAATGGATTTCCAGGAGTAATTACAAAAAGGTGGCATAGTGGAACAGATAGAGAAAGAAATATGGCACTATTGGAAAAATTAATAGGAATACCAAAAGAAAAAAGAAAAATAAAATTTATAACAGCAATTGCTTTATCAGATGGAAATACAACAATTTGTAAAGAAGGAATAATAGAAGGATATGTAGCAAACGAACCAAGAGGAAATAATGGATTTGGATTTGATGAGATATTTGAATTAGAAAATGGAAAGACTTTAGCAGAATTAACTCAAGTTGAAAAGAATGAGATTAGTGCAAGAAAAATTGCATTAGAACAAATAGAAAAATTAATATAAGAATAGGAGAAAACATATGAAGAAAATAAGAGGAAAATTAATAATATTTATAATAATATTAATATGTTGTATTTATAAAAATTATAATATATCAGAAGCTAAAGCTACAGATATTGAAGATACAAATTTTGCAAATGTAGTTTTATTTGCACATTTTACTGGAGATACAGCAGATGAAGACAAAAAATATTTTGAAGATAATAGAGATGAAATTATAAAATTATATGATGGTTCACATGGAAGATCTGCTACTAATTATTTAAATACTATATCTTATGGAAAATTTCATTTGAAAAATATATTTCCACAAGATGATGGAAAAAAGATAACATCTTATGAACTTAATATAGATAAAAAGTTAGCATATACAATGAATGTAGATTCTTTAATAATAGATGAACTCATAAAGAATGTTCCAGAAATATCAGA
Source organism: uncultured Clostridia bacterium (assembly GCA_934141555.1). Lineage (GTDB taxonomy): Bacteria > Bacillota > Clostridia > TANB77 > CAG-508 > CAG-269. The sequence goes on from CAKPCK010000003.1 coordinate 60,150, forward strand.
TAAGATTATAGATTATGATGGTGATGGATACATTGATAATCTAACAGTAGTATTAAAAGGAGGAAATGAGCAAGAAGTAAAAGATCAGTCAACATTTGTACTACATAAATCAGATTATGGAGCAGAAGTATATTGGTCAGGAAAAAAGATAAGTTCATATAATATCTTAAATACATATTCATTAATTGATTCTATTGTATCAAGCCAATCAGGAGTGATAGCACATGAGTTTTTGCATACATTAGGATATCCTGATTTATATAGAAGTAGAGGAGATGATAAGCCTGTATATAGTTGGGATATCATGGGAGCAGCAAGTAGATATATGCCATATCCATTAGCATATTTAAGAATGCATTTTTCTAATTGGTTAAATATAGAAACAATTACAGAAACTCAAACAGTAACATTGGATGAACAAAGTAATAAAGATGGAAATCAAGCATATATAATAAAATCACCTTTAAGTGATGATGAATTGTTTGTTATAGAATTTAGAAAAAAAGCAGAAATCAACTATACAGATGAAGATTCATTAGATAGAGGAATTGGTGGCTCAGGAATAATAGTATATAGAATAAACACAACAGTAGAAGGACTAAGTAATAATTTTAATGAGACAGGTGTATACGTCTTTAGACCAAGCATTCCTGGAAGTGGATTTTCACAAAATACAGAAGAAGCTCGTGTGTTAAGTGCATATTTATCGAAAGAGAGTGGAAGGACTTCGATTGGAAGTACAGATTTTAGTAAAACATTAGAAGATGGAGCGCTAACATTTTCAGATGGAACAAATTCAGGGATTGTAATAAGTGATGTATCTAGTAGTTCAGGAAAAAGTATGACATGTAAAATTACTATTCCAAAAATATCAGAAGAAAATTTATGGAAAAATACTGATTTTAAAGATTATACAGGTACAGATATAATTAAAGAAATAGGAATATTAAATTATAATAATTATATATATACAGTTACATGTTCAAATAATAAAATATACACTCAAATTTATGATGAAAAAAATTGGAATGAAAAATATAATATTTTGAATGTTGAAGAATCAAATCCTATTGTACAAGTAGAAATAATTCAAAATGGTAATGACATATATCTTTTTTATTCAGGATATGGATATTTGAAAATAGAAAAGATGAATTTTAATACTCAACAATGGGAAGATGTTGCAAAAATAAATGATATATTAGGAGAATTTTGTGTTATTAATAATTCAGGACAATTTTATATTTCTTGTATAAGGGAAGATAGTTCAACTGCAAGATTAATAAATATTAATGGAAATGAAATAACAGAACTTGGTAATTATTTTTCTAAAAAATATTGTGGACAAGCTAAAGTTGCTCAATTGAACGGAAATATATATGTTTCAGTTAGGTGGTCAAATGGAAATAAAATAAAAGTTTATAAATATAATTCTAAAAATAATTTTTTGGAAATAGAAAATGCCATGTTTTCAGGAAATTATGATATGAAGTCAATAGATAATAAGATATATTTTGCATTAGGAAAGAACACTGAGAAAAATGCATCAATGTATGTATTTGATGGTGATAACTGGAAAGAAAATGTTGCAAATACAAAATATAGTTTTCCAGAAATATTTAAAATAAATAATGAAATATATGTTATTTTAAAAGCGGAAGATGAGAGTGGAAAAGCTCAGATATATAAATTTAATAAAGAAAGCAATACTTTTGAGGATGATATTATAGATGTAGATACAGCAGTTCAAGATATAAAAATCACATCAACAAATGACTATATATATAGTATTATAAATAAAAAGTCAGATGGCAAGATTATTGTAAAGAAAAGGCAGTATAAGTCAAAAGAGACAGTAAATCCAACACCTGGACCTGATCAAACAAGAAAATTTCAATTTAAAGATGTTCAGGTAACTGATTGGCATTATTTAGCAATAAAATATATGTTTGATAGGAAATATATATCAGGATATAATGAAACAACATTTGCACCAGATGATAAAATAACAAGAGGTATGATTGTAACAATATTACATAATATGGAAGGAAAGCCAATAGTAACTAATATAAATAAGTTTCCAGATGTGCAAGATAGTAAGATTTATTATTATAATGCAATAAATTGGGCAGTAGAAAACAAAATAGTAAGTGGATATGATACAGGAAAATTTGGACCAGATGATTTTATAACAAGAGAACAATTAGCAGTAATATTATGGAAATATAGCAAATATAAAGGAAAAAATGTTAATGTTGAAGCAGATTATAGTAAATTTCCAGATAAAAATCAAATATCTAATTTTGCTCAGAAGGGAATGAATTGGGCTGTAGGAACAGGAGTAATAACAGGTTCACAAGGAAAATTATTACCATTAGGAAATGCAACTAGAGCTGAAGCTGCATCAATGATTTATAAATATTGTACAAAAGTTAAATAATATTAAACAAGAAAAACACAACAGATTTTTTAAAAATGTTGTGTTTTTTTTGTATCTATGATATATTATGTTTGAAAAAAGACTCTAGAAAGGAAAAGATAGAAATGTCATTTATAGAAGAAATAAAAAACAGAGCAAAACAACAAATAAAGACAATTATATTACCAGAAGCAACAGATATTCGTATATTGAAAGCAGCACAAATAGTAAACAAAGAAAAATATGCAAAAGTTGCGTTAATAGGTAATAAAGAAGAAATCGAAAGACTAATAAAAGAAAATAATTTAGAATTAGGAGATACACAAATAATAGATCCAGCAAAATCAGAGGAGACATCTGAATATGCAAAAGAATTATATGAATTAAGAAAAGCAAAAGGTATGACAGAAGAACAAGCACAAAAATTAATATTAGAACCAATATATTATGGAATGATGATGGTAAAACTAAATCATGCAGACGGACTTGTATCAGGTGCAGCACATTCAACTGCAGATACATTAAGACCAGCATTACAAATATTAAAAACAGCACCAGGAACAAAATTAGTATCAGCATTTTTCGTAATGGTAGTACCAAATTGTGAATATGGAGCTAATGGAACATTTATATTTGCAGATAGTGGTTTAAATGAAGAGCCAGATGCAGATAAACTTTCAGAAATAGCTATATCATCAAGCAAAAGTTTTAAACAATTAGTAGGAGAAGAACCAAAAGTTGCAATGTTATCATATTCAACTTATGGAAGTGCACATTCTGCATCAACAGAAAAAGTAGTTGAAGCAACAAAACTAGCAAAAGAAAAAGCACCAGAACTATTAATTGATGGAGAATTACAACTAGATGCTGCAATAATACCAGAAGTTGCAGAATTTAAAGCAAAAGGAAGTCCTTTAAAAGGTGAAGCAAATGTATTAGTATTCCCAGACTTAGGTGCTGGAAATATTGGATATAAATTAACACAAAGATTAGCAAAAGCAGAAGCTTATGGACCTCTTTGCCAAGGTATTGCAAGACCTGTAAATGATTTATCAAGAGGATGTAGTAGTGAAGATGTTGCAGGTGTAGTAGCAATAACAGCTGTACAAGCACAATCACAAGGTTAATTAAATATATAATAATGAGTACATACAAAAAGAAAGGTATATAATTTATGAAAATTCTAGTTTTAAATTCAGGAAGTTCATCATTAAAATATCAAGTAATTGATACAGAAACTGGTGAAATGCTTGTAAAAGGTTATTATGAAAGAATTGGGCAAGTTGGAGCATTTTTAACACATAAAGTAAATGGAGAAAAACATCATTTTGAACATCCAGCAAAAAATCATGAAAAAGCAATTCAATTTGTAATGAAAAGACTAACAAGTGATCATTATGGAGTATTTAAAAGTTTAGATGAATTAGATGCAATAGGTCATAGAGTTGTACATGGTGGAGAACAATTTAAAGATGCAGTTCTTATTACAGATGAAGTAATTCAAGAAATAAAAGAAAATTCAATGTTAGCACCATTACATAATCCAGCAGCAATATTAGGAATAGAAGCTTGTCAAAAGGTTGTACCTAATAAACCAATGGTAGCAGTATTTGATACAGCATTTCATCAAACAATTTCAAAAGAAAAGTATATATATCCAATTCCTTATGAATATTATGAAAAATATCATGTAAGAAAATATGGATTTCATGGAACATCACACCAATATGTTGCAAATAGAGTTGCAGAAATATTAGGAAAAGATATAAAAAAATTAAAAATAGTAAATTGTCATTTAGGGCAAGGTGCAAGTATATGTGCAATAAAGAATGGAGAATCAGTTGAAACAAGTATGGGATTAACACCACTTGGAGGGATTCCAATGGGAACACGTTCAGGAGATTTAGATCCATCTGTTGTAACATATTTAATGAAAAAAGAAGAATTAGATGCAGATGAGGTTGAAGAAGTATTAAATAGAGAATCTGGAGTATATGGAATATCAATGGTATCTGTAGATTTTAGAGATATAGAAGCAGAAGCACTGGCTGGTGGAAAGCATGCAAAACTTGCATTAGATGCATACCATTATTCAATTGCAGGATATATAGCAAAATGTGCAGTTGCAATGGGAGGAATAGATGTTTTAACATTCACAGCAGGTGTTGGAGAAAAATCACCATATTCTAGAAGTGAAATATGTAAACAACTAGGAGTATTTGGGGTAGAAATATCAGGAAAAGCTAATTTGGTAAAAGGAGAAGAAGCAGAAATTTCTTCACCAAATTCAAAGGTAAAAGTTTTTGTTATTCCAACAAATGAGGAATTAATGATTGCTCGTGAAACAGCAGAACTAGTAAAATAAGGTTTATAGGCAAAACCATAATAAAAACCTAAATATAAAATATAAAAAGGAAAAATAAAAATGAAAATATTAGTATTAAATTGTGGTAGTTCATCACTAAAATATCAATTAATAAATATGGAAACAGAAGAAGTTTTAGCTTCAGGAAAATATGAAAGAATAGGAGAAGATGAAGCTTTTATAACACATAAAGTAAATGGACAAAAAATAGAAATCAAACATCCTGCAAAAACACATGAAGAGGCTGTTGATTTTACATTAAAACAATTAATAAATCCAGAATATAAAGTAATAGATAGCTTAGATGAAATATCAGCAATAGGACATAGATTAGTACATGGTGGAGAAAAAATTAATAAATCTGTAGTTATAACAGACGAAGTTATAGATGTATTAAAAGAATGTATAGATTTAGCACCATTACACAATCCAGCAGGAATAATAGGAATTGAAGCTTGTAAAAAGGTAATGCCAGGAAAACCAATGGTAGGTGTATTTGATACAGCATTCCATCAAACAATGCCAAAAGAAAGATATATTTATCCAATTCCATATGAATATTACAAAAAATATGGAATAAGAAAATATGGATTCCATGGAACATCACATATGTATGTTTCACAAAGATTAGCTGAAATTGTTGGAAAAGATATAAGTGAATTAAAAATTGTTACATGTCACTTAGGTCAAGGTTCAAGTATATGTGCAGTTGAAGGTGGAAAATCAGTTGATACAAGTATGGGATTAACACCACTTGCAGGAATTCCAATGGTAACACGTTCAGGAGATTTAGATCCATCTGTAGTAACATTCTTAATGAAAAAAGAAGGTTGGACAGCAGAAGAAGCAGAAAATATGTTAAATAAAAAATCAGGAGTTCAAGGAATATCAGGATTAGCACCAGACTTTAGAGAAATTGAAGCAGCATCATATGGTGAGAACGAAAGAGCAGCAATTGCAATTGAAAAATTCAAATATGAAATTGCATCATATATAGCAAAATATGCAGTAGCAATGAATGGAGTAGATTATATAGTATTTACAGGTGGTGTTGGAGAAAACCAAATAAATATAAGAAGAGGAATTTGCGAAAAACTTGAATTTATGGGAGTAAAAATAGATGTTGAAGCAAATAATGTAAGAGGAGAAGAAAAAGAAATATCTGCTCCAGATTCAAAAGTAAAAGTTTATTTAGTTCCAACAAACGAAGAACTTATGATAGCAAAAGAAACAGCAAGATTAATAAAATAATTTTGAAATAGAAGAGGTACAAATGGAAGAAGCACAAAAAATACAAGATAAAAAAACAAATACAAAACTATTTCCAATATATAAAATGTTCTCTTGGGATTTGCTATTTTACTATTCAATAATATACTTATTCTTGACACAAGCAAAAAACTTTTCTGCATCAGAAGTATTATTAGCAGAATCATTTTTTACAGCATCATGTTTATTCTTACAGATTCCAATAGGTTTATTGGTAGATAAATTCGGTAAAAAAAATAGTTTAGTCTTTGCTAATATATGTATGTGTGTATTTATTACTATTTTATTATTTATAAATAATTATAAAATGTTATTATTAGCTAATTTTATTGATGCAATAGGTTATGTTATAAAGGGTGTTTGTGAAACGAACATTCTTTATGACTCATTACCAAGTGGTGAAAAAAGAGGAACATTATATTCTAGTGTAGATGGGATTGGTGCATCAAGATATTATGTAATTGATGCAATAACATCAATTATAGCAGGTATCACATTTGCGATTGATCCATATATACCAGTAGTTTTATGCTTAATAGTTAATATTATTGCATTAATATTATCAACAAGATTTAAACACACTCAAAGTCAAAGAGAAGAAGAATATCCAAAAGAAACTGCAAGACAATATTTCAAAGAATTAAAAGAAGCAATTAAATTTACATTTAATTCCAAAAGAATGTTGTGTTTAATGTTATTTTTCGGACTAATGTCAGGGTTAACATATAATTTATCAACATATAGAAGTAATATTTTAAATAGCATAAATATACCAGCACAATATTTTGGAGTAATCTTTGCAATTATTCAAATAATGGCTGGGATATGTTCTAAAGGACAGGGTTGGTTACATAGAAGATTTAAAAATAATACATTATCAGTATTAGGAATTCCATATGTTGCATCATGTTTTATTATTGGATGTTTAGTGGATAGTTTTGGAGAAAGTGTATCAAATATTGTAGTAATACTATTTATACTTCAAGGAGCTATAAAAGGAGCATATAATGTTTTAATTTATAGATATTTAAATAATTTCACAAATAGAAAAATAAGAGTAAAACTTGCAACAATAAGAAATATGTTTTTTAATATGATATCAATTTTAATAAGTTTATTAGGCTCATTCTTATTAAAAGTAACAACATCTGGAAACACATTTTTAATTGTTGGAGGTATATGTACTGTATGTATGGTACTTTTATTAGATTATATGAGAGGAAAAGTTGGTTTAAAACCAGAGAAATACAATAAAGAAGACTTGAAATATAGTTCATTTAACGAAGGAGGAAATTTAAAATGATAAGAAAAGTTGCTATATTAGCAAATGGTGGAGATGTATCAGGATTTAATGCAGTTATAAGAGCAATTGTAAAAACTGCTGAAAACAATGGGATAGATTGTTATGGATTTATAGATGGATATAATGGTTTATTAAAAAATAATTATGAAAAATTAAGTACAGCAAATGATGAACATGCATCAGGAATATTACAAAAAGGTGGTTCAATAATTGGATCATCAACAAATGCAAATGTATTTCATTACAAAGTTGAAGAAAACGGAGAAACTGTTTATAAAGATTTATCAGATGTATGTGTAGAAAATATCAAAAAAGATGGATTTGATTGTCTATTTACACTTGGAGGAGATGGAACACAAAAATCAGCAAGAGATTTTTCTACAAAAGGAATAAATGTAATTGGAGTTCCAAAAACAATAGATAATGATGTTGCTTGTACAGAAATAACATTTGGATATAATACAGCAGTTTCAGTTGCTGCAGAAGCATTAGACAGACTTCATACAACAGGTGAAACACATCATAGAATAATGGTATTAGAAGTTATGGGAAGATATGCTGGTTGGATAGCATTGGAATCAGCAATTGCTGGTGGTGCAGATGTTGCATTAATACCAGAAATTCCATATGATATAAACAAAGCAGTTGAAAAAATAAATGAAAGAAGAGAAGAAGGAAAGAATTTTAGTATTGTTGTTGTTGCAGAAGGTGCAATACCACAAGGTGGAACAATAACAGTTCAAAATGTAAGAAATAATGGTGCAGGAGTTGATAACAATAAATTAGGTGGTGTTGGACAAGTTGTTGCAAAACAATTAGAAGAATTAACAGGTTTGGAAGCAAGAACAACAACATTAGGATATGTACAAAGAGGTGGTACTCCAACAGCATTTGATAGAGTTCTTTCAACAAAATATGGTGCAAAAGCAATGGAACTTGCTCTTGAAGGAAAATTTGGTGTATTAACAGTTATAAAAAACGGAAAATTGGATTCTGTTTCATTAGAAGATGTAGTTGGAAAGAATACAAAAATTGGTGCAGTTTCTGGTAATACTGCAGAAAGTAATATTAGAAAAGTTACTATGGATCATGATTTGGTTAAAACTGCAAGAGATATTGGAATCTGCTTAGGAGATTAATGATAAAATAAAGAGTTGTTACAAAAGTAACAGCTCTTTTATAAATACTTTTTTAATGTCTCAACACTATCTTCTTGCATAACAACAAAATCATCTAAAATTTGTCTAACATTTTTATCAACACTAGGATTATTATTTAACAATCTGCGACCCTCAATAATCCCCATATTAGTACCTTGTAACAATAATTCAGAAATATTAGAATTACTTTTATCAGTCATTGTATTCATTTGAATCCCATACCAAGTCATAGCCTTATTCATAATATTAGTTTCCTGAGGATCATCAGTTAAATCATAATTATGATAAATATTACCAACACGATTAAAAATTTCTTTGTATTTACCATATTCAACATTTAAAACATTTTGAAATCTACTATCAGAAACTTTATCAGAAACAAATCTTATTGCATCCATTCCCATTTTTGCACCTTTACTAACTTCATTTAAAACTTTTTTATTAATATCCATTATAAAACCTCCCATTAATAGCTATTTGTATTATTGTTAGCAAAAAATGGAATATTATACAAATTATTCTTTAATTTCTTTAGAAAGTTTATTAATAGCTTTAGTTTCAATTCTTGATACATAAGAACGAGAAATTCCCATTTCTTTAGCAATTTCAATTTGTGTTTTAGGTTTATGACCATCAAGCCCAAAACGAAGTTCCAAAATTGTACGTTCTCTTCCTTTTAAAATAGATTTCATTTTTTCATATAAAAGTTTAACTTTCATTTTTAAATCAACAGATTCTTCAACACTTCTGTCATCATTTTCTAAAATTTCTTGTAATGTAATAACATTATCATCTTTATCTTTTCCGATTGGTTCATCAAGAAATACTTCAGCATTTTGCTTTTTAGTTGCCCTAAAATGCATAAGAATTTCATTATCTATACATCTAGAAACATATGTAGAAAGTCTAGCACCTTTTTCAGGTTTAAAACTATTAATACCTTTGATAAGACCAATTGTACCAATAGAAATTAAGTCATCTTGGTCTACATTTGAATTGCTGTATTTTTTACAAACATGTGCAACAAGTCTTAAATTCCTTTCAATTAAAATATTACGTGCATCTTCATCTCCTGTACTTAATTTTTCAAGATAAATTCGCTCTTCTTCAGAACTTAGAGGTTCTGGAAAAAGGGAAGTTCCTGAAATGTATCCAACTGCAAAAACTGCAGTCTGTAAAAAGTGAAAAAAACCACTTATACACAATGCGGAAAACATAAAAACCTCCATATAATTTTATTAAGAACTCATATAACAAATTATATGTTAGAAAAAAATAAAAGTGCATGGACTAAAAAAATATATAAATAACAATAAAATGCTTGACAAATGCAAACAAATGTTTTAAAATATACATAATCATAAAAGGATGTGAATTTATGGAAAATGAAAATTTAATCATTAAAGATGATATATCTAATGAAGAAATAAAAAATTTAATATATACAATAAGAGGAAAACAGGTTATGCTAGATAGTGATGTAGCAATGCTATATCATTATCAAACTAAGAGAATAAATGAAGCAGTAAAGAGAAATAAAGAAAGATTTCCAGAAAATTTTTGCTTTCAATTAACGACAGAAGAAATTGAAAATATAAAAATGCCAAATGAAGTTTTGAATTTTAAAAGTGAAAATAACTGGTCGCAATTTGCGACTAGTTCTAAAAGTGAAAATATAAAACATAGAGGAAAAAAATATTTGCCATATGTATTTACTGAACAAGGAATAGCAATGTTATCAGGTTTATTAAAGAATAATATAGCTGTTCAAGTAAGTATAAATATTATGAATGCTTTTGTAGAAATGAGAAAATTTCTAATACAAAATGGACAAATATTTGAAAGATTAACTAACATAGAATACAAATTATTAGAACATGATAAAAAATTTAATGAAGTCTTTAATCAACTTCAAGTAGAAGAAAATATAAAACAAAAAATATTTTTTGAAGGACAAATATATGATGCATATAGTTTGATAATCGACATCATAAAAAAAGCAAATAAAAAGATTTTAATAATAGATAATTATATAGATGATAGTGTTTTAAAGATGCTTACTAAGAAAAACAATAATGTAGAAGTAGTAATACTGACTTCAGATAAAAGTAATATCCAACAAATTGATATTCAAAAATTTAATAAAGAATACCCTATATTAAAGGTTGCAAAGACTAATAAATTTCATGATAGATTTATAATTATAGACAATGAAGAAATGTATCATTTAGGAGCATCAATAAAAGATTTAGGAAAAAAGTGTTTTGGAATAAATAAAATTGAAGATGTAGAAATTATAGAAAAAATTTTAAACTATAAATAAAGAATTATAAGAGGAGAAAAATATAAATAATTTTCAAATAATACTTGAAAAGTATTATCATTTGTTATAGAATAAAAATGCCTAAAAAGGTAAATAATAGATAAAAATGAAATTAGAAGAAACTAATTTCAAAAAGGAGGAAATTTTATGTCAGTAAAAGTAGGAATTAACGGATTTGGAAGAATAGGAAAACTAGCATTCCAAGCAGCACTAGGTAAAGAGGAGGTTGAAGTTGTAGCAGTAAACGATCCATTTGTAGCAGCTGATTACATGGCATATATGACAAAATTTGACACTGTACATGGAAGATTTAACGGAACAGTTGAAGAAAAAGACGGAAACTTAGTAGTAAATGGAAGAGTAATAAAAGTATATAATGAAATGGACCCAAAAAACATTCCTTGGGGAGAACTTGGAGTTGAATATGTATTAGAATGTTCTGGTGTATTTACAACAATGGAAAAAGCACAAGCACACTTAGATGCAGGAGCTAAAAAAGTTCTTATAAGTGCACCATCAAAAGATGCTCCAATGTTTGTAATGGGAGTAAATAATGAAACATATAGTTCAGACATGAACATTGTATCAAATGCATCTTGTACAACAAACTGTTTAGCACCTTTAGCAAAAATAATAAATGATAATTTCGGAATCAAAGAAGGATTAATGACAACAGTTCACTCAACAACAGCAACACAAAAAACAGTTGATGGAGCTTCAAAGAAAGATTGGAGAGGTGGACGTGCTGCATCTGCAAACATTATTCCATCATCAACAGGAGCTGCAAAAGCAGTAGGAAAAGTTATACCATCATTAAATGGAAAATTAACAGGTATGTCATTCAGAGTACCAACAGTTGATGTTTCAGTTGTTGACTTAACATGTAATCTAGAAAGACCAACAACATATGAAGAAATATGTGCAGCAGTTAAAAGAGCATCTGAAAACGAATTAAAAGGAATTGTTGAATATACAGACGAACCAGTTGTATCTTCAGATTTCTTAAGTGATATGCATACATCAATATTTGATGCAACAGCAGGAATCATGTTAACAGATACATTTGTTAAATTAGTTGCATGGTATGATAATGAATGGGGATATTCAAACAAGTTAGTTGATTTAGCTTGCTATATGTCAACAGTAGATCATAAATAATAATTCAACTTGGGTTAGGGTGTTAGAGCTTGTCTAACCTCTAACCTTTTTGAAGTGATATAATTAAAAAATATATTTTAATTATTTTTATATAAGAAAGGAAAAACTTATTATGAGTAAAAAAACAATAAAAGATATTGATTTAAAAGGAAAAAGAGTATTTGTTAGATGTGATTTTAACGTACCTATGGACGAAAATCAAAATATAACAGATAACAGAAGAATTGTTTCAGCATTACCAACAATAAAATATTTAATAGATCAAGGATGTAAAATAGTATTATCTTCACATTTAGGAAGACCAAAGGGAGAATTTAAAAAAGAATTTTCACTTGCACCAGTTGCAAAAGAACTTTCAAAACAATTGGGACAAGAAGTTTTAATGGCAGAAGATGTTGTTGGAGAAAGTGCTCAAAAATTAGCTGAAAATTTACAACCAGGACAAGTAATGTTACTTGAAAATGTTAGATTCCATAAAGAAGAAACAGATAATGATCCAGAATTTGCAAAAAAATTAGCAAGTTTCGGAGAAATATTTGTAAATGATGCATTTGGAACAGCACATAGAGCACATGCTTCAACAGAAGGTGTAGCACATTATTTACCAGCTGTTTCAGGATTTCTAATAGAAAAAGAATTAAAATTCTTAGGAGAAGCATTACAAAATCCAGAAAGACCATTTGTATCAATATTAGGAGGATCTAAAGTATCTGATAAAATAGGTGTAATAGATAGTTTATTAGAAAAAGTAAATGTATTATTAATTGGTGGAGGAATGGCTTATACATTCTATAAAGCATTAGGATATAAAATAGGAAATTCAATTTGTGAAGATGATAAAATAGACTTAGCAAAAGAATTAATGAAAAAAGCTGAAGAAAAAGGCGTAAAAATGTTATTACCAATAGATAACAAATTAGGAAAAGAATTTTCAGCAAATACTGAAACAATGTATGCAGATAGAGAATCAATACCAGATGGATGGGAAGGATTAGACATTGGACCAAAAACAATTGAATTATATGCTGAAGAATTAAGAAAAGCCAAAACAGTAATATGGAATGGAACAGTAGGTGTAGCAGAATTTGAAGCATTTGCTGAAGGAACAAACAAATTAGCACAAGTATTAGCAGAATTAGATGCAACAACAATAATTGGTGGTGGTGATACAGCTGCAGCAATTCAAAAAGCAGGTGTTGCAGATAAAATGACACATGTTTCAACAGGTGGAGGAGCATCATTAGAATTTATAGAAGGTAAAAAATTACCAGGAATAGAATGTTTATTAGACAAATAGGAAATAAATAGTTTGAGGAGAGAAAGGCAGTATATGCAAAATGGAAAATCTAAGGAATCCTAGAGTATTAGGAACACAATATAGAGTATATGACAAAGACGGAAAATATAAAAGAACAATAGATAAAACAGATGAAAAAAACTTAGATGAAAGTGATTGGCTAAAAGGAGTTACATGTTTTGTTATAAATGAAAAAGGAGAAGTTCTTATAGAAGTAAGAGCCAATAAAGGACTTACACCTGGAAAAAATGATTTATGCTCAGGACATTTAGATAATGATGAAACAGAAACTCAAGCTATGGTAAGAGAATTAAAAGAAGAACTTGGAATAAACCTAGAGGAATCAATGAATGTTGTAAAAGTTACACAACAAGGTGTTCCTCTTGGTTTTGAGAGTTCTAAAAAAATAAAAAATTTCTTTATAACATTTTATTGCTTAAAAAGAAATTCATCAAAAATTGAAATTCAAAAAGAAGAAATAGACAAATATGTTTGGTTACCATTAGAAGAAACATTTCAATTATTAAAATGTGGAAGAACAAAATTTCCTAAAAATTTTGATTATAGTGATATATTTGAAAAAGTTAGAGGAATTTATTGTGGTAAAGGAAACACTCAAAGAGAGGAATAATTATGATAGTAACATTATCAGGAATAACAGGAACTGGCAAATCTTTTTTTAAAGATGCGATATCAAAAGAACTTAATTTTAAAAATTTAGCAATTGTCACAACAAGAAATAAAAGGAAAAATGAAGTTAATGGTATTGATAAAGAATTTGTAAGTGAAGAAGAATTCGAAAAACTAGTGAAAAATAAAGAAGTTGTAGTTGATTTTGAATTTCTTGGAGCAAAATATGGATATAGAAAAGAAAAACTAGAATCAAGTGAAAATCAAGTAACAGAAGTACATTATAGTACTATATATGAAATAAAAAAATATACTCCAAATATATTTTCAATATATATAATCCCCAAAGATATAAAAAGAGCAAAGCTCGAATTGAAAAATAGGGAGCTTCCAAGTGAAGTTGTAAAGAAAAGATTACAAGAAATAGATGAACATATAAAAGAATATTCTGCAAATAAAGAATTGCAAAAACAATTTGATTGTGAATTTATAAATGACTACACTGATGAAGCAAAGAAAAACTTGATTAATATAATAAAAGAGAGACTAAAAAGCAATGAAGATGATTATAATTCAAAAACTATAAATGTCTAGAAGCTCTCTAAATTATAGAAAGGAATTGAATTTTTTATGAGAAGAAAAGTAATTGCAGGAAATTGGAAAATGAATATGCTTCCAAATGAAGCTATTAATTTTATTGAAGAATTAACACCACTTGTAAGTGACACAAAAAATGAAGTTATTTTATGTGTGCCATATACAGATTTATTTTATTCATTACTAAATGTACAAGGAACAAATATAAAAATAGGTGCCCAAAATATGCACTGGGAAGAAAAAGGAGCATATACAGGAGAAGTATCTGCACAAATGCTAAAATCTATAGGAGTAGAATATGTAATAATAGGACACTCAGAAAGAAGACAATATTTTGCAGAAACAGATGAAACAGTAAATAAAAAAGTAAAATCAGCATTAGCAGTTGGACTAAAACCAATAATATGTGTTGGCGAAACTCTTGAACAAAGAGAATCAGGTCAAACAGAAGCAATAGTTACAAGTCAAATAGAAAAAGCCTTAGAAGGTGTACCAGCAGAAGATTTAGAAAAAATTATTGTAGCATATGAACCAATATGGGCAATAGGAACAGGAAAAACAGCAACAAAAGAAGATGCAAACAATACAATAATGGAAATAAGAAAAAAAATAGCAGAAATATATGGACAAAATGAGGCAAATGGAGTTATAATACAATATGGCGGAAGCGTAAAATCATCAAATGCAAAAGAACTATTTGAGATGTCAGATATAGATGGAGGCCTTGTAGGAGGAGCAAGTTTAAAATCTGAAGAATTCGCTAAAATTGTAAATTATGATAGATAATTGGTTCAAAACAATACAACTATTGTTATTTGAATTGGAAAGGGATGAAAATAATGGAAAAAGGACCAGTAATGCTAATGATATTAGATGGTTTTGGAATAAACGAAAAAACAGATGGTAATGCTGTAAAACTTGCAAAAACACCTAATATAGACAAACTAATGAAAAAATACCAAAATACAATAATGTATACAAGTGGATTAAAAGTAGGACTACCAGATGGACAAATGGGAAATTCTGAAGTAGGACACACAAATATTGGAGCAGGAAGAATTGTATATCAAGAACTAACAAAAATAACAAAATCAATAGAAGATGGAGACTTTTTTGCAATTCCTGAATTCATAGAAGCAATTGAAAATTGTAAAAAACACAATTCAAAATTACACATATTAGGATTATTATCAGATGGTGGAGTTCATAGTCATATTAGACATTTATATGGACTACTTGAAATGGCAAAAAGAAGAGATTTTGAAGATGTATATGTACACTGCTTTTTAGATGGAAGAGATACACCACCAGCATCAGCAGAAGGATATATAACACAACTTGAAGAAAAAATGAAAGAAAAGAAAGTTGGAAAAATAGCAAGTATATCAGGAAGATATTATGCTATGGATAGAGATAAGAGATGGGATAGAGTAAAAAAATGTTATGATGCATTAGTAAGAGGAGAAGGAAATAAAGCAACATCTGCAACAATAGCAATAGAAGACTCTTATCAAAAAGAAGTATTTGACGAATTCGTTGAACCAACAGTAATAGTTAATAATGATACACCAATTGCAACAATTGGAGAAAATGACTCTGTAATTTTCTTTAACTTTAGACCAGATAGAGCAAGAGAAATAACAAGAGCAATTGTAGATCCAGAATTTGATGGATTTGAAACAGAAAAAATCAACACATATTTCGTATGTTTTACAAATTATGATGAAACAATGCCGAATGTAAAAATAGCATTTAAAAAAGAACCATTAGTAAACACATTTGGAGAAGTTGTAAGCAAAAATGGATTAAAACAATTAAGAATTGCAGAAACAGAAAAATATGCACATGTTACATTCTTCTTTAATGGAGGAGAAGAAAAACAATATCCTGGTGAAGATAGAATATTAGTACCATCACCAAAAGTAGCAACATATGATTTACAACCAGAAATGAGTGCACCAATAGTAACAGAAAAAGTTGTAGAAGCAATAAATGAAGATAAATATAATGCAATTATATTAAACTTTGCAAATCCAGATATGGTTGGACACACAGGAAGTTTACCAGCAGCAATAAAAGCTGTAGAAACAATAGATGAATGTGTTCAAAAAGTTGTAGATGCAATGTTAGCACATAATGGAACAATTTTAATAACTGCAGACCATGGAAATTGTGAGCAAATGATTGACTATAAAACAGGTGAACCACATACTGCACATACAACAAATCCAGTTCCATTAATACTTGTAACAAATGATGAAACATTAAAAGTAAAATCTGGAAAATTAGCAGATTTAGCACCAACAATGTTAGAAATATTAGGAATTGAAAAGCCAGAAGAAATGACTGGAGAAAGTATTTTAGAAAAATAAGAATTATAAACTATTAATAGCGAAAAAATTCAAAACCCGCTATAAATAAGGGTGGATAAAAGTGATTAATAATACTAAAAAAATTAAAGAATTATATGAAAATATACAAAGAAAGCTTTTCAATATAGTACCTGGAAAATGGGATGAATTATACCTATATGCATCAATAATAGAAAGACTTGGAAAAGTTCAAGTTGGAGAAATGTATTTCTATTTTATGCCAAGAGGAATTTTAAAAAGAAAATTTATAAATGTATATGAAGTCCCAAACAAGTACAATATAGAAGAGGAAGAATATTTAAAACTAGTAGAACTTTTATATGATGAAATAAAAGAACTAAGAGAAGAATTTAGAAAAACAAATCAAAAAGTATGGTCAAATTTAACAATATCAATAAAAAATGATAGAATAACATATACATTTTGCTATGATAATTTGTTAGGTGGCCAAGAAGAATATTATGATCACCATATATATTGGAGAAAAAAATATTTACATATAGAACCATGTGGAAAAAAAGAAGAAAAAGCATTTAATAAATATTTATCTACTAGAAATTTAGAAGTTCCGAAATCTGATGAATATATTACAGGAATTTACTTAAAAAGACAAGTAAATGTGGTAAAATATGATACAACAGATGTTGATGAAAATCAAAGAGTTGACTATCGTGTAGCAAAACAAGAAGAAAGTAAAATAAAAAATCAAATATTATGTAATAAATGAAAGGAGCAATAAAAATGATTTATTCAAAAGAATTAGAAAATATGTGCTGTGTTGCAAAAGGAGTAGACCATGGACCAGCACCAATTCCAGAAGAAGGAAAATGGGTAAAAGCAAAAGATATAAAAGATATATCAGGATTAACACATGGTATTGGATGGTGTGCACCACAACAAGGAGCATGTAAATTAACATTAAATGTAAAAGATGGAATAATCCAAGAAGCATTAATTGAAACAATAGGATGTTCAGGAATGACACATTCAGCTGCAATGGCAGGAGAAATTTTAACAGGAAAAACAATATTAGAAGCATTAAACACAGATTTAGTTTGTGATGCTATAAATACTGCTATGAGAGAATTATTCTTACAAATAGTATATGGTAGAACTCAAACAGCTTTCTCAGAAGGTGGACTTCCAGTAGGAGCTGGACTTGAAGATTTAGGAAAAGGACATACATCACAAGTAGGAACGATATATTCAAGTTCATTAAAAGGACCAAGATATTTACAATTAACAGAAGGATATATAGTAGAATTAGGATTAGATAAAGATGACCAAATAATTGGTTATAAATATGTTCATTTGGGAAAAATGATGGATAATATTAAAAAAGGAATTGATCCTAAAGAAGCAATTGAAAAAGCTTCTGGTACATATGGAAGATTTGACGAAGCTGTAAAGAAGATAGATCCAAGAGAAGCATAGAAATAGAATTAAAAAAAATAAATAAGATGTAAAAATGGGAAATGTCTTCCCTTACAATAAAATAGGAGGAATAAAAGATGGCAGTAACATTTGAAAGTTATGAAAGAAGAATTGATCAAATAAAACCAGTTATGGAAAAATACGGAATAAAAGATTTTGAAGATTCATTAAAAATCTGTACAGATAAAGGATTTAATCCTTATGAAATAGTAAAAGGAGTTCAACCAATTTGTTTTGAAAATGCAGCTTGGGCTTACACATTAGGTGCAGCAATAGCAATCAAAAAAGGATGTACAAAGGCATCAGATGCAGCAAAAGCAATTGGAGAAGGATTACAAGCATTTTGTATTCCAGGATCTGTTGCTGATGATAGAAAAGTAGGATTAGGACATGGAAATTTAGCATCAATGCTATTATCAGAAGATACAAAATGTTTTGCATTTTTAGCAGGACATGAAAGTTTTGCAGCAGCAGAAGGAGCTATTGGTATAGCAAAATCTGCAAACAAAGTTAGAAAAGAACCATTAAGAGTAATTTTAAATGGTTTAGGAAAAGATGCAGCACAAATAATATCAAGAATAAATGGATTTACATATGTAAAAACAGATTTTGATTATTTTACAGGAAAAGTAAAAGTAGTAGAAGAAATAAAATATTCTGATGGAGAAAGAAGCCAAGTAAAATGTTATGGTGCAAACGATGTTAGAGAAGGTGTAGCAATCATGTGGTTAGAAGATGTTGATGTATCTATTACAGGAAATTCAACAAACCCAACAAGATTCCAACATCCAGTTGCAGGAACATATAAGAAAGAAAGACTAGAAGTAGGAAAGAAATACTTCTCAGTTGCTTCTGGTGGTGGAACAGGTAGAACACTTCATCCAGATAATATGGCAGCGGGACCAGCTTCTTATGGTATGACAGATACAATGGGAAGAATGCATTCAGATGCACAATTTGCAGGATCATCTTCAGTACCAGCTCACGTAGAAATGATGGGATTAATTGGTATGGGTAACAACCCAATGGTTGGTGCTTCAGTAGCAGTAGCTGTTGCTGTTGAAGAAGCTATGAAATAATTGTATTATTAATTTGATTACATTTATAATAATTGATTCATACTATATACATGATATGATAAGAAAGGAAAGAGAGTTTTATGAAAGATTATTTAGAAATTGAAAGTGTAGAAGCATTAGAGGTATTAGATTCAAGAGGAAATCCAACTGTACAAGTTGAAGTTACAACATTTGATGGAGCACATGGTGTAGCAATGGTTCCATCTGGAGCATCAACAGGAAGCTTTGAAGCTGTTGAATTAAGAGATGGTGATAAATCAAGATATTTAGGAAAAGGAGTTTTAAAAGCTGTAGAAAATGTTAACTCAGTTATAGCTCCAAAATTAGAAGGAATGAATGTTTATGACCAAGCTGGAATCGATAAAATGCTTATTGAATTAGATGGAACAGAAAACAAAGGTGTATTAGGAGCAAATGCTACATTAGGTGTATCATTAGCTTGTGCTAAAGCTGCTGCTGCATCATTAGGAATGGAATTATATAATTATATTGGTGGACCAAATGCAAAAGTTATGCCAGTTCCAATGATGAACATCATGAATGGTGGTAAACATGCTGATTCAACATTAAGTGTACAAGAATTTATGATTATGCCAGTTGGAGCAAAATCATTCTCTGAATGTTTACGTATGTGTGCTGAAATTTATCACAACTTAAAAGCTGTTTTAAAATCAAAAGGATTAGGAACAGGTGTTGGTGATGAAGGTGGATTTGCACCAAACGTTAAAGATGAAGATGAAGCACTTCAATTAATAATGGAAGCTATTGAAAAAGCTGGATATAAACCAGGTGAAGAAGTTGCTTTAGCATTAGATGTTGCTGCAACAGAATTATATGATGAAGCAAAGAAAATAGGAAAAGAAGGACAATATCATTTCTGGAAAATAGGTGTTACAAAAACAGAAGATGAAATGATAGACTTCTTAGAAGATTTAGTAAACAGATATCCAATTATCTCAATCGAAGATGGTTTAGCAGAAGAAGACTGGGCTGGATGGAAAAAACTAACAGACAGATTAGGATCAAGAATCCAATTAGTTGGTGATGACTTATTTGTAACAAATATGAAGAGATTACAAAAAGGTATTGATTTAGGTGTAACAAACAGTATATTAATCAAATTAAACCAAATTGGAACATTAACAGAAACATTAGATGCTATTGAATTAGCTAATAAACATGGAATGACAGCTGTTGTATCACACAGAAGTGGTGAAACAGAAGATACAACATTAGCAGATGTTGCAGTTGCAATGAATGCTGGACAAATCAAAACAGGTGCACCATGTAGAACAGATAGAGTTGCTAAATATAACAGATTATTAAATATCGAACATCAATTAGGTGATGTTGCTCAATATTTAGGAAGAAAAGCAATAATAAAATAATTTGACTTTATGTCAGAAATAAAAGCAAGAGACTAAAAAAAAGTTTCTTGCTTTTTTATTTATATAAATCTATTGAAAAAATAAACTTGTTAATATATAATTATTTTAAGCAAAAGCAAAAAAAGAAAGGAACAAAAGAATATGAAAGAAAAAGGAATTTTACTTCCGATCTTTTCACTTCCAAGTAAATATGGAATAGGAGACTTTGGATATGAAGCATATCAGTTTATAGATATATTAAGTGAAAATAATATAAAATACTGGGAGATATTACCAATAAACGAATGTGATAAACACCCATATTCTCCAGTAAGTTATTATGCATTGGAAGAAGATTATATTTCATTAGACAAATTAAAAGAAGAAAAATTAATACAAAATACAGAAACAAGAGAAAACAAAGATAGAGTAATATATGATAATTTTAAAGAAAAATATTATAGAGAAGCATATAGAAATTTTAGACCTAATAATGAATATTATGAATTTATAATATTGCAAGAAATAAATGAATATGCAGAATTTATGAGCCAAAAAACAGAAAATGAAAAAGATTATTATTTATTTTTACAATATATATTATATAAGCAATGGATGGAATTGAAATATTATGCTAATTCAAAAAATGTTCAAATTATTGGAGATATGCCAGTATATCCAGTATTTGAATCAGTTGAAACTAAATACCATTCAGAATATTTTGAAATGGAAAATGGAAAATTTACATTTGAAGCTGGAACTCCTCCAGACTATTTCAATGAAAATGGTCAAAAATGGAATAGTCCTGTATATAATGTAGAAAATATAAAAAAAGATAATTATCAATATTTAGTAAAAAGATTTAAGTATCATTTAAAATTATTCGATAAAGTAAGAATAGATTATTTTAGAGGATATGATTCATTTTTTAGAATACCATTGGGAAAAACAGGTAAAGAAGGAACATATGTAGATGGAGTAAGTTATGGATTTTTTGATGAATTATTTAAAGAGAAAAATGTAAATATTGAAAACTTTATAATAGAAGATTTAGGAGAAATAAGAGAAGAAACCATAAAACTAAGAGAACATTATGGATTTACAAGGCAGAAAATATTACAATTTACTATAGATTTAGATAATTTGTATGATAGAGATAATGAGACTGAAAATGTACTAGTTTTTCCAGGAAATCATGATTGTAATACAATATATGGTTGGTATAAAACTCTAGATGATGAACATAAATGGAAATTAAAAGAATTTTTAAGAAGAAATGAATGTTATGATATAAATGTAAACATTGGTATTATGCAATATTTATCAAAATGTAAGGCAAAAATGCCAGTAATAATGGTTCAAGATATTTTAGGACTTGATGAAAATTCTAGAATTAATGTGCCAGGAGTTGAAAGTGATCAAAATTGGTCTTGGAAATTGATTGATTTTGATGATTTAAAAGAAAGAATAAAAGATTATTAAAAAACGTCCTCATAATTAGAATTTTATAATTATGAGGGCTTTGTTGTAGAGAATAAAAATATTACTTGTAATATTATGTAAATAATGATATAATAATAAAGTATGAACTTTGAAAATTTATTATAGGAGGCATTATTATGCAAAAATTTATACGGAGATTAGTTCTGATCATTATTGGATATTTCTGGGGAGTTGCATTTAAGATAGAATCTAAAATGAAAGGATGTTTTGATGAGATTATTGGATATGAGAACCAAAAACTTGACTTAGCAGAAGTGATACAATTACTAAAGTCTCGGAGTACATCAAATGGCAGGTTAAAGCAAAGAGTTCCTAAAGGTATTCTTATTGATGGACCAAAAGGAACAGGAAAGACATTAATTGCTAAAGCATTTATTGCTGAAAGTAAATTGCCATTTATTATAATTTCGGGTTCAGAAATAAATAGTGCAAAAGATGTGAAACACTTATTTTTAGCAGCAAGAGTAAAAGAATCTAGCATTATTTTTATTGATGAATTTGATGTTATTGGTAAAGAAAGCAAAGATAATGAAAGGATCATTGCACAATTAGCATTTGAAATGAATAAAAGAGACCATGTGTTAGTTGTTGCAACAACCAGAAATGTTAATGAGATAAGTTATTCTTTAAAACGTCCTGGGCGTTTTGAAGTGGTTATTAGCATGTTACTTCCAGATCTCAGTGAAAGGATGCAAATTATTGAATATTGTGGCAATAAAAAAAGAATTGATTCAAGTGTAAGCATAGAAAAATTGGCACAGAGACTTACTGGAATTTCTACATTGGAAATTATGCAAATTATGAATAAGGCAATAAAAATTGCTGAACAAAATCATCATAAAAATGTGATGATTGAAGATTTTTCATATGCTCAAATGGAATATGAACAGAGTGTTTCACATAATCTTAAGAGAACAATTAATGAATTAAAGATGACTGCATATCATGAAGCTGGACATGCAGTTTGTGCATTTCTTTCACATAGTAAGAGAATAAGAGAAGTTTCAATAATTCCTACACAAAGTTCATTTGGGCATGTTGCGACATATACTCTAGATGAATATGGAAAAATCACGAAACAAGATTTGGAAACAGAAATTATGATAAGCCTTGCTGGTAGAGCTGCAGAAGAATTGTTCTTTAATTCACCTACTAGTGGAGCGAAAGGAGATATTGAAAAAACAGCTAAATTTGTAAAACAGTATCTAACGGAATTTTGTTTTGATGAAAAAATAGGAATTGCCCCTGTTTCACGTCTCAGCGTAGAACAATTATCAGGAACAGATTTGAACAACCAACTTCTTAACAGAAGTGTAGAAATCATGAATTTATTTTATGAAAGGACAAAAGAGTATTTGAAACAAAACCAAAAATTGTTAGAAGAAATTGTAAAAGTTCTTTTGCATAAAAAAGTTCTTTTTGAAGAAGAGGTGTATGCTATCTATAATAAATATAATTTCAAATAAGTATTTGAAGTGAAAAAAATCCATAGTTGATATTGTTTCAACTATGGATTTTTTATAAATTAAAATTAAAAAAGGGCACGATGTTTAGAAATATCCAAGTATATAATGCAGAAAAGCAAGCTTGCAGAATCTTTCCTAAGATATATGGTGTAATAGATAGATCTGTTTTAGAAATACAACTCCAAACTTGAAGTAATACTGAAATGCCACCTAAACCAAGAATGAAAGAAGCAATAATTATATTTATAGAAATATTTTTTTCAGGAATATTACAAATTATATTTAGTCCATTAGTTAATTCTATAACTCCAGAAATAATTCCAGAATAAAAAGTTTGAGGAATTCTAAAAAGTTCAAATACAGGTTTCATGAAGTAACAAGAAATGTTAAGTAAATTACTTGTTTTCAAAATAGAAAGTATAACAGAAAATAAAACAACAAAGCCACCAATCATTAAAATAGTGTTTATTGAATTTTTAATACTATTTCCAATAACTTCTCCCAAACTAGATAATTTTATGTTTTTATTTTTTACGTTTGATGAGTCACTAATAAATTTTTCTGTATCATTTCTTTTCCAAAAACGAAATAAAAATCCAACAGAAATAGATGCAAGTAGGTGAGTGAAAAGGAGTAAAAAACCAATAGTAGAATTTCCCAATAGACTTATTCCAACACTTCCAATTATAAATAAAGGGCCAGAATTATTTGTAAAGCTAAGTAAACGCTCACATTCTACTTTAGAACAAATATTATTTTGTCTAAAATTAGCTGCAATTTTAGCTCCCATAGGGTAGCCACTTAAAATTCCCATAATAAAGGCAAAACTTCCTTCACCTCTAATGTTAAAAAGTGGTTTCATAAACTTATTTAATAATTTTCCTAAATAATATGTAAAGTTTGTATAAGAAAGTAATTCAGTAGCAACAAAAAAAGGAAATAAAGAAGGGACAACAGAATTTGCCCATAAAACTAAACCATTTTTGGCGGCTTTTAAATTAGAATTAGAAAAAACAACAAGACATATGGTAAAAAAAACTAATATAAAAGGTAAAATAAAATTTTTTAATTTTACTATTTTGAATTTATACATAATAGAGACCTCCAACTTTTAGTACAAAATATTCTTTTATAAAAATATTATGATTAAGCAACTACAGAAATGCTGAAAATTGATTAATTTAATTATCACGAAAAAATGTTCGAAAAAATTTTAAAATAGTATTGACAATTTGTCAAATAAGATATAAAATAGCATCAGCAAAAGCGAACAAGAGTTCAAAACGAGGAGGAGTTTAAGATGAGTATATTTGGAAAAAGAAACAATGTAATAACATACACAGTAAATAAGGCAACAAATAGAGATATGTATATAACAATTCAAAATGGTGAAGTTATTGTAAATGCACCTTGGTATTTTACGCAAAATAAAATCCAAGCAGTAGTTGAAGAAAAGAAGAATTGGATTTTAAGTAAAATAAATGAATATCAACAACAAAGTTCAAATATGCAATCTGTAAAAATATTTGGAAAAAATTATGATTTAAAAGTTGTATATTCAAATATTGATACTCCAGAATTAAATATAGAAGAAAATTATGAAATAAAAATAATATTGCCAAATAAATATAGAAAAATAGGAAACAAACAAATTTTAAAAATGTCAATAAATAAAATGTATGAACAAATAGTAAAAAAAGAAATAGACAATATAATGGAAAAAATAAGATTAATGCTAGGAATTGCGCCAGAAGATTATTTTATAGAACAATTAGATGGCGAAATAGCAAAATGTACATCAAAAAAAGAAATCATAATTTCACCTGAAATTATACAATTCAAAAGAGAAACAATTGAATATGTAATAGCGCACGAATTTTGTCATTTAAAATATAAAACACATTGTAAAAGTTTTAATGATATAATGGAAGAAAACTTCGAAAATTACATAAGAATTGAAAATGAATTAAGTGGATATAAATTTTAAAATTATATCCACTTTTTAGAACATTGATAATTGTATAAAAAATGTCTATTAGTTATTGCAAATTAAAATTAATTGTGCTAATATAAGTATGAATTAATTCATATTGGGGCATCGCCAAGCGGTAAGGCATCGGACTCTGACTCCGACATTCCTGTGTTCGAATCACAGTGCCCCAGCCAAAATAAATTTTTAAAGATTTATTGGAGGTGAGAACATAATGAAAAAAAGGTATATAATTATAGGAATAATAATTGGAATTATAATAATAGGAGGAATTATTGCAATGACAATAAATAATTCAAAAAAAGAAAATATAAATCAAGATGAAGATAAATATTCAAAAGGAACACATCATGCACAAATAACAATAAAAGATTATGGAACAATAAATGTAGAATTATATGCAGATATTGCACCAATTACAGTTGCAAATTTTGCAAAATTGGTAAATGAAGGTTTTTATAATGGATTAACATTTCATAGAATCATATCAGGATTTATGATCCAAGGTGGAGACCCAAATGGCAATGGAACTGGTGGAAGTGATGAAAATATAAAAGGTGAATTTGCACAAAATGGTGTAAAAAATACACTTTCTCATACTAGAGGTGTAATTTCAATGGCAAGATCAATGGCTTATAATAGTGCTAGTTCACAATTTTTTATAATGCATAAAGATTATACTGGATTAGATGGAGCATATGCTGCATTTGGTAAAGTAACAAGTGGAATTGAAATTGTAGACAAAATATGTGAAGATGTAAAAGTAGAAGATGATAATGGTACAGTATTAAAAGAAAATCAACCAGTTATAGAAAAAATAGAAATGATAGATTAAAAAAATATACGCAAAAGAAAATTTGGAGGAAATAAAATGGAAGAAAAGAAAACATTAAAAATAAATGTATTAACAATTAGCTTATTGTTAGTAATTATAATATTAATAGGGTATATATGTATTGAAAAAATAAATTCAAAACGAAAAATAGAAGATTTAGAAAATAAAATAAATACAATATCTCAAACATTTACATTTAGCACAAATGCAAAAGATTCAAATGTATCAAATAGTGATGAAAAAATAGAATTTTCTAATACAGAAATAAAAAAAGCCATATCTGATTATTTAAATATATTTGTTGGATGGGGCTCTACAGATGAAATATTATGTGATTTAGGATTAATGAAAAATGGTGAATATAATAATATAAATGTAACAGATGATAATTATAAAAAGACTAATATTAAATATTCTGATTTTGAAAATACAATAGAAAAATATATGACAAAAGAATGGTTTGAAAAAATTAATGCTCAAAGAGAAAACAAATTATTTAAAAATATTGATGGAATATTATATTATAATGATGTAGGCTTAACAGGAACAGAATATGTTATAGAAAAAGTTGAAATAAAAGGAGATTATTCAGATAAGAGTTATATAGCTACAGGATATTCAAAAAATATAGATGACTCCAAAAATGAAGAAGTAATTGAATTCCATATAGAAGATAATAATGGAAGATGTGTTATATCATATTGTGATTAAAAAAATCAAAAAATACTTATAAATAGTTCTTAAATTGAAATATTTATGAGTATTTTTTTAAATCAAAAGCCTTGTAAAAATAATATATTTAGTGTACAATAATCATGGAAAAAAATAAATATAAATAATATAAAATAAGTCAGAAAGAAAGGAGAAATTCGTATAATAAAATAAATTATACGAGTAAAACAAAATGAGAATAGTAACAGATGAGAAAGATAGACAAGCATATAAAGAATTTTTAGAAAAACATGAAAGGTGTAATTTTCAACAATCACCAGAATGGGCAAAAGTAAAAGGAAATTGGATAAATGAAATAGTATTAGCAGAAGATGAAAGCGGAAAAATAATTGGAGCAGTAAGTATTTTAATAAGAAAAATACCTATATTTGGAAACATAATGTATTCGTCAAGAGGACCCACATGTGATATACATGATATATCTGTAATGAAACAACTAACAGACGGAATCAAGGAATTAGCAAAAAAGTATAAAGCAATTGTATATAAAGCAGAACCAGATATTTTAAGTAGTGATGAAGAATATAGAAAGATAGTAACAAGTTTAGGATATAAAATAAAAGATGATGCTAAAAATTTTAGAGAAGAAATTCAACCAAGATATGTATTTAGACTAGATATAAAAAATAAAACAGAAGACGAAATTTTTGCAGGATTTCATTCAAAAACAAGATATAATGTACGTTTAGCAATAAAAAAAGGTGTTGAAGTAAAAGAAGGAACAAGAGAAGACTTAAAAGATTTTCATAAAATAATGGTTGAAACAGGAGCAAGAGATGGATTTATAATAAGGCCATTATCATATTTTGAGAAAATGTATGATGAAATGGCTCCAGAACATATGAAATTATTAATGGCATATCATGATGGAAAGCCAATATCAGGAGTAATACCAATTTTTTATGGTAATAAAACATGGTATTTATATGGAGCTAGTAGTAATGAACATAGAAATTTAATGCCAAATTATTTATTACAATGGGAAATGATAAAGATGGCTATAGCAAGAAAAGATGATGTATATGACTTTAGAGGTGTTTCAGGAGTTGTAGACGAAAATCACCCACAATATGGATTATATAGATTTAAAAAAGGATTTGGAGCAACATTTACAGAATTTGTAGGAGAAGTTTATATCCCATTTAAGCCATTTACTTATTCTTTATATAAATTTTCAGAAAAGACATTCAGAAATTTAAGAGGATTAAAAACAAGATTAAAAAAATAAAAGGTGCAATTAATAATCGAGAGGAAGAAAAATATTGAAAGAGCTATTAGTAGAAAAAAGTAAAATAAAAAACAATTTAAAAATAATTAATAATATAATAAATAAAAATGGAAAAAATGATAATGGAGATAAAGTAAAATTAATAGCAGTTGTAAAAGGAAATGGATATGGATTAGATTTAGTTCAATACTCAAAATTTCTTGCCGATAATGGTGTAAAAATGTTTGCAGTTGCAACAGTTGAGGAAGCTTTAGAATTAAGAAAAGGTGGAATAAGAGAAGATATATTAATGATGTCATCTACAGCCGTAAAAGAAGATATTCAAAAAATGTTGGATAAAAGTATTATTTTAACAATAGGATCTAAAGAAGCAGGAGATGCAGTAAATGAATTAGCACAAAATAAAAAAGCAAGAGTTCATCTAAAAATAGATACTGGATTTGGAAGATATGGATTTATATATACTGAAAAAGAAAAAATGGTAGAAAATATTAAACAGTGGAATAATATACAAATAGAAGGAACATTTTCACACCTTTCATTAGCGTTTTTTGGGAATGGAAAAGAAGCACAAGAACAATTTAGTAGATTTATAGATTGTGTAGCAGTATTGAAAAAAGAAAAAATTGATACAGGAATGCTACATATATGTAATTCATCTGCATTTCTTAAATTTACAAATATGTATTTAAATGCAGTAAGGATAGGGTCTGCTCTTTTAGGAAGATTATCAATTCCAAACACTTGGGGATTTCAAAGAGTTGGAATATTAAAATCTAATGTTGCAGAAATAAAAACATTACCTAAAGGATATAACATAGGATATTCAAATTCATATCACACAAAAAAAGAAACAAAAGTTGCTATAGTTCCATGTGGATATGCAGATGGATTTAATGTAATAGTTGATAAAGATATGTTTAGAAAGAGAGATAAAATAAGATATATAGTAAGAGATATAAAAAATGCATTTAAGAAGCAACAAATTTTTGTAAAAATAAATGGAGAAAAGTTTAAAGTTCTTGGAAGACTTGGAATGTTTCATGTAACAGTTGATATAACTGAAAAAGATATTAACATTGGAGATGAAGTAATGTTTGAGGTAAGTCCAATGTTAGTAGATAGTAAGATTGAAAGAAAATATATTTAATCATAAATATATTTTGCAAAAAGGAGTTTATAAAAATGGAAGAAAAAGAAGATGAAAAATATCGAGTAGTTAATATTAACTTTTTCAAAAAAGTATGGTATTCAATAACAAAATTTGAAAAATATCCAGAAATGGCAACAGAAGGTTTTGGAAGAGCATTGAAATACTTAGTTACAATGTGTGCATTTATAACAGTATTTATGACAATTAGTTCATTTATCGAAATGAAAAAACTAGTATTTAATTTATCAGAATATATAGAGCAAAATATTCCAGAATTTTCTTATGAAGATGGTAAAATTCAGATGGATACAGAAGAACCAATAACAATTGATAAGATTCAATATGATGGAATAAATAGAATTATTATAAATCCATTATTAGAAAATGATGAAGAAAAAGAAAAATTTGAAGCAGAAAATGATGCAACAGGAGTTACAATATATTTCTTTAAAAATCAAATTGTAATGAGAACAAAATCTGAAAATACAGATACTAAAATAAGTCCATATACATATAAGGATTTTGTTCAAAATTATGCTGGAAATGATGTAAAAGCATTTGAAAAAACACAGTTAATAGAATATATGCGTAGTTCTAAAATGAATAATTTTTATGGAAAATATATGGTTTCATCATTTATTTCACTATTATTAGTAGAAATTATTGTTGTATTAACAGATGCATTGCAACTTGCTATATTTGGATGGCTAACAACGATAATAACAAAAATTAGGATAAGATTTGTTGCAATTTACAATATGGCTGTATATGCCTTAACATTACCAATGATATTAAATATTATATATATTATTGTAAACTATTTTACGACATTTACTATAAGTTATTTCCAAGTTGCATATATAACAATTGCATATATTTATTTAGCAGCAGTAATTTTCTTGTTAAAAGATGATTTATTAAAAAAATTGGAAGAAGTAGAAAGAATAAAAAAAGAACAAGAAAAAGTAAGAGAAGAAATAAAAGAGCAAGAAGAAAATAAAGAGCCTGAATCTAAAGAAGGAAAAGAACCAAAAGATGAAGAAAAAGATGATGATGAAAATAAGGATACTCCTAGTGATCAAGAACCAGATGGTTCTGAAGCATAATATTATATAGTACGGAATTTTAGAAATGGTTATGAGGTTAAAAAATAATTACAATTTTTGCTGTGTCAAATTTAATTCTTTTTCAACCTGACTTATTGCTTAAGAAAGGAAGAGTAATATATGAAAAAAGACAAGAAAAAGGAAGAAACAAAAAAATCAGATATTATAAAATTAGTAATATTAACAATTTTATTAATTGCTTTAATTGTTGTGTCAGTAGTATTAATAATAAAACAACAAAAAAATGATGCTGAACAAGATGATAAGGTTCTTGCATATACAGAATTGTTAAAAGAAATTCAAAATAGAAATGTAGAAAAAATTGAAATGACAGTTGGAAGTACAACATTAAAAGTAAAATTAAAAAGTGAAGAAGAAGATAAAAAAGCAATAATACCAAATACCCAAGTATTTATGGAATTAATTCAAAGTCAAACACTTGATGGAAATGAAATAAAATTAGAGCAAAAAACCAAAAGCATAATTTCTCAAATACCATCATATTTCATTTCTTTATTACCAACTGCAATAATGGTAGCATTATTTATAATGATTTATAAAATGCAAGGTTTAGGTGATAAAGGTCAAGTTTATGAAGAAACAGAAAGAAAAACTAAAGTTACATTTGATGATATTGCTGGTTTAGATGAAGAGAAAGCAGAATTAAAAGAAATTGTGGAATTTTTAAAAGAGCCAAAAAGATTTACTGAAATGGGAGCAAAAATTCCAAAAGGAGTTTTATTATATGGAAAGCCAGGAACAGGAAAAACATTAATAGCTAAAGCAATTGCTGGAGAAGCAGATGTTCCATTTATATCAATGAGTGGATCAGAATTTATTGAAATGTTTGCAGGTTTGGGAGCTTCAAGAGTTAGAAAATTATTTGAAAAAGCAAGAAAAATTTCACCATGTATAGTTTTTATTGATGAAATAGATGCAATTGGTTCAAGAAGAACAAGTAACAGTGGGGCTGAAACAGAAAATAATCAAACATTAAATCAGTTATTAGTTGAAATGGATGGTTTTTCATCAGAAGAAACAATTATAGTTTTAGCAGCAACAAATAGACCTGAAATGCTTGATAAAGCATTATTAAGACCAGGAAGATTCGATAGACAAATAACAATTCCTACACCAGATATAACAGGAAGAGAAGCAATTTTAAAAATACATTCAAAGGACAAAAAATTAGCTAATGATGTGTCATTACACAGTATTGCTGAAGATACAGCAGGATTTACAGGAGCTGAACTTGCTAATATTTTAAATGAAGCGGCAATAATTGCAACTAAAAATCAACATAAATCAATAACAAATGATGATTTAGATGAAGCAGTAAAAAAAGTTACAGTAGGATTAGAAAAAACAAGTAGAAAAATTTCAGACAAAGATAAAAAATTAACTGCATATCATGAAGCTGGACATGCAATTGTAAGCCAATTCCTACCAACACAAACAGCAGTAAAAGAAATATCAATTGTTCCAAGAGGTGTAGCTGGTGGATATACAATGTATAAATCTGATGAAGATAAAGCATTTATTTCCAAAACAGAAATGGAAGAAAAGCTAATAGCTTTACTTGGGGGAAGAGCAGCTGAAAAGATAGTTTTAGATGATATTTCAACAGGAGCAAGTAATGATATAGAAGTAGCAACAGAAATTGCTAAAAATATGATTACTGTATATGGAATGAGTGATGTTGTTGGTCCAATATGCTTAAAGAGCAGTGATGGAAATTATGAATATCAATTATTAGGCAATAATATGGAAGACGTAATTGGACAAGAGGTAAAGAAATTGATTGATACGGCATATAAAAGTGCTCAACAAATTTTGTTACAAAATATGGATCTATTACATGCAATTGCAGCAGAATTAATAGCAAAAGAAAAGATAAATGAAGAAGAATTTAATAAATTCTTTATGCAATAATTAATAAAAAGGAGAACAAATGATGGAAGAATTTGCAGAATATATTTTAAATGAAGAAGACTTAATAGCTAAAGAAGAAATAATATATTTTTTAGCCCCAAAATTAGGAATTAATTTTGATAAGGCAACAATATTTAAAACTGAAATAGCAAGAATGTTTTTAAAATATACAAAAATAAGATTAGATCATAATTTAATATTAACTGCATGTTTATTATGTAATTGTAAGAAAGTTGATGATGCTCAAAAGTTAGGAAAAGTACAAACATATGCAATAGAAGGGAGTCAATTGTTAAAAAAGTTAGGCTTTAATGCAAGATTTTGTAAAATATGTGAAGGTGTAAATAGATATGGAGAACAAGAAAAAAGGGAACCAGAAAGTGATGTGTTAGAGCTAGTAGATCAATTTGGAGGAATGTTATTAGATAGACCAGAAAGAATAGGTCTGAATACTGATGAAGCATTGGTTTTGCTAGAACATAGAAACTTAAGAAATGAATATAATAGATATTTAGAAAGTTTTAGAGAATTTGCACAAACTTTTGATAAAGTATATATTCAAGGAGTTGTAAATACAACTGTTTTTGCAAGATTACAAAAATTATTTAGAGAATCAAAAGATGTTCCAGAATTTGTAGGCAAACTTTCTATAGATTATTCTGTTACTGTTGATCAAAAAATAGTAGAAGTACTAAAAAATACAACAGTTGATACAGAAAATAAATCATTATTTACAAATGAAACAAAAGAAAAAATATTAAAACATATAGAATAAAGAAAAGGAGGATATGCTAGCTTTTGAGCTAGCATAAACTAAAAATGTACGAAGTATTTGCAGATTTACATGTCCATATAGGAAGAAGTGAGAATGGAAAGCCAATAAAAATTACTGCAGCAAGAAGCCTAAATTTTGCTAATATCGCAAAAGAATGTGCTGAAAGAAAAGGAATAAATATAGTAGGAATAATCGATTGCGCATCGCCATATGTAATAGAAGATATTGAAAAATTTCTTCAAACAGGCGAAGCATATGAATTAAAAGATGGTGGAATAATTTATAGAGATAAAGTTTGTATATTATTAGGAAGCGAAGTAGAAACATCAGAAAAAGGAAGAAATGGAAAAAAAGGAGCTGCACATAATATATGTTTCTTCCCACATTTAAATGATATAAAATCATTTTCACAAGAAATGAGTCATCATATAAAAAATATTACATTAAGTACGCAAAGATCTGATTTATCAGGATATGATTTAATAGATATAGTAGAAAAATATAATGGAATACTAATACCAGCACATATATTTACACCATTTAAAAGCTATTATGGAAATTGTACTGATAGAATAGAAAATATATTTAAAGAGAAATATAATAAGATATTTGCAGTAGAATTAGGTTTAAGTTCAGATACATATTTAGCTGATATGATTTCAGAATTGGAAGGAAAGACATTTGTTACAAATTCAGATGCGCACTCTCTTCCTAAAATAGCAAGAGAATATAATAAAATGTTAGTAAATGATATAAGTTTTAAAGAAGTAGTAAAAGCATTAAAAAATGAAGATGGTCGAAAAGTTTTAGTAAATTATGGATTAGATCCAAAGCTTGGAAAATATCATAGGACACATTGTGACAATTGTGATTGTACAATTGAAACAAAAGAACCAGTAGATAAGTGTCCAAACTGTGGAAGTGATAAAGTAACATTTGGAGTTTTTGATAGAATAGAATTAATAAAAGATAAAGAAGAATCAAAAAGTCCTGAAAATAGACCACCATATGTTTATCAGATACCATTAAATTTTATTCCTGGAGTAGGTGGAAAAACAATTGATAAATTGTTGGATGCCTTTGATACAGAAATGAATATTTTACATAAATTATCAAATGATGATATAGAAGCAGTTGTTGGAGAAAAAATTGCAAAAAATATTATAAATGCACGAGAAGGAAAAATGAAAGTAGAATCTGGTGGAGGCGGAATATACGGAAAAGTTTCAGCCGAATAGTTTTAAACTTAAATAAAGTTCTAAAAAAATCTTTATTGAATAAAAATTATGTATAAAGTTTATTTAATAAGGAGAGCAAAAGTGCGAAAGAAAAAAAGTGAAATCGTAAATATAATTAAAGAAGAGATTATCAGTAATTATAAATCATATATACTTGTAATAATATTATTTTCAATTGGATTATTTTTAGGTGTATTATTTATAAATCAAACAGAAAATCAAGAAAATGTTGCAAAATATATAAATACATATATTGATGAAATAAAAATGTTAGAAGATAATAATACAATAGTACAATTGAAAACAGATATAAAAAGTAATATATTTTTGGTATTTATATTATGGTTTGCAGGAACAACAATAGTAGGAATTCCGATAGTTTTTGGAATAATTATAGCAAGAGGATTTTGCTTAGGATATACAATCTCTGCATGTGTAATAACATTAGGAAAAATAAAAGGATTAATATTTGTACTACTAACAATATTTTTACAAAATTTAATATTAATACCAGCATTATTATTTTTAGGAGTTAGTAGTATAAAATTATATAAATCAATAGTAAAAGATAGAAGAAAAGAAAATATAAAAGTATCAATATTAAAGCATAGTATAATTTCTATATTTATATTAATAGTTTTAGTTATTTCATCTTTTGTAAAAATAGAAATATCATATAGATTAATATTATTATTTGCAAAATATTTTTAGGGAAATAGATTAAAAACTATTTACAATTTAGAGAAAATTTGATATAACATAAACGTACATTATTTATGTTAAATTTACAATTAAAATTAGGGTGGGGAAAGAAATGGAAGAAGAATTAAACTTATTTTTTGGATTTTTAGAAAATGACAAAAAAGTATCAAATAATACTCTTCAATCATATGAAAGAGATTTAAAACAATATGAAAAATATTTAAGTGAACAAGGAAAAGAATATAAAGAAGAAACAAACGAAGGAATTAAAGAGTACATAACATATATGCAAGAAATAGGTAAAAAATCATCAACAATTTCAAGAGGCTTAGCATCAATTAGATCATTTTACCAATATGGAGTAAAAAATAAGGATGTAGAAAATGACCCAACAGAAGGAATTTCATCACCAAAAATAGAGAAAAGAGTTCCTAGTGTATTAACATCAAGTGAAGTAGCACTATTATTAGATCAACCAAAAAATGTTGATTTAAAAGGAACTAGAGATAAAGCAATGCTAGAATTTGCATATGCAACAGGAATGAGAGTTACAGAAATTATATCATTAAATGTTGAAGATGTAGATTTAGAAAAAGGTTTTGCAACATGTAAAAATGGAAAAAAAGAAAGAACAGTGCCATTAGGAGAAATGTCATTAAAAGCACTAAAAGATTATGTTGAAAATGCAAGAAATATAATGATAAAAGATGAAAACGAAAAAGCATTATTTGTAAATGTTAATGGTCAAAGATTAACAAGACAAGGATTTTGGAAAATTATAAAATATTACAAAGAACAAGCCCATATTGAAAAAGACATAACACCACATGTATTAAGACATTCATTTGCAACACATTTATTACAAAATGGAGCAGATTTAAAATCAATTCAAACAATGCTTGGACATTCAGACATATTGTCAACACAAGTATATATGCAGTTTCAAGATGAAAGTTTAAAAAATGTTTATAGAAAAGCTCATCCAAGAGCATAGTATAAGAAGAAGGATAACCTCCTTCTTTTTTGTATTTAAATATAAATGTTTTTTCATATTTTATATTAAAACTCTTGACAGTTAACAATAATAATTATAAAATATAATAGGTTGAAAAAATATATAAAAAATAATGAAAATCGTATATATATATATTTATTCGAACATTGAAAATTTAATAAGAAAGAGGTGTATGATTATGGAAAATAATATAATCATTATCGCCGCTGTCTTAATCTCATTAGTAATAGGAATACTAGTTGGAATAGTAATTAGAAAAAAAATTGCTGAATCAAAAATTAATGGAGCAGAAGAAGAAGCAAAAAAACTAGTAGAATTAGCAAAAATAGAAGCAGATAATTTGAAAAAAGAAGAAATCTTTAAAGCTAAAGAAGAAATTATGAATGCTAGAAATGAACTAGACAAAGAGATTAAAGAAAGAAGAGGCGAAATTCAAAAACAAGAAAGCAGAATTATTCAAAAGGAAGAAAATTTAGAAAGACGTTCAGATAATTTTGAGAAAAAAGAAAAAGACTTAGAAAGAGAAGAGCAAAATCTAAATGAAAGAAAACAAGATGTTGAGAATTTGTATACAGAACAAATGAAAGTTCTTCAAGACATTGCAAAATTAACACAAGAAGAAGCCAAAAATCAATTATTAAAAAGTGTAGAACAAGACATAACATCTGAAAAAGCAGCATTAATAAGAGAATTAACTCAAAAGGCAAAAGATGAAGCCTTAAAAAATGGAAGAGAAATAATTACTTATGCTATTCAAAAATGTGCAGCAGATCATTCAGCTGAAACAACTGTATCAATAGTTCCACTTCCATCTGATGATGTAAAAGGAAGAATTATTGGTAGAGAAGGAAGAAATATAAGAGCTTTAGAAACATTAACAGGAATTGATTTAATAATAGATGATACACCTGAAGCTGTAATCTTATCAGGATTTGATCCATTAAGAAGAGAAGTTGCTAGAATTGCTCTTGAAAAATTAATTGATGATGGAAGAATTCATCCAGCCAAAATTGAAGAAATGGTAGAAAAAGCAAAACAAGAATTAGCAGAAACTATTCGTTCAGAAGGTGAAAGAGCAGCACTTGAAAGTGGAGTTATAGGTTTAAATCCAGAACTTATAAAATTATTAGGAAAATTAAAATATAGAACAAGTTATGGACAAAACGTATTGAATCATTCTATAGAAGTATCAAATTTAGCAAGAATAATGGCAGAAGAACTTGGATTAGATGCAAAACTTGCTCGTCGAGCTGGATTATTACATGATATTGGAAAAGCATTAGATCATGATATGGAAGGAACACATGTTGAAATCGGTGTAGAAATATTAAAGAAATTTAAAGAAAATCCACTTGTAATAAATGCAGTAGAAGCACATCATGGAGATGTTGAACCACAAACATTAGAAGCAGTATTAGTACAAGCTGCTGATGCAATATCTGCATCAAGACCAGGAGCAAGAAGAGAAACATTAGAAGCATATATAAAGAGATTAGAAAATCTTGAATCTATTGCAGATTCATTTGATGGTGTTGAAAAATCATTTGCAATACAAGCTGGTAGAGAAGTTAGAATAATAGTAAAACCAGAAAAAATTACAGATGATCAAATGACATTATTAGCAAGAGATGTTTCTAAGAGAATAGAAGAAGAAATGGATTATCCAGGACAAATTAAAGTTAATATAATTAGAGAAACAAGAGTAGTAGATTATGCTAAATAATTAAAAGGAGAAAATAATATGGATCTAAAAAATATATATTTAGAAGAAATAAAAAATAGTAAAACATGCCATATTGAATCAAGTCACTTTTGTGACAGACCACAAATGTATAGTGGTCTTATATCACCACAGAGTACTATAAATATTCAGCCAGTACTTGATATTAATTTTAAAATTGATGAGGATGGTATGTGTGAAATCTTAGATATTTTTCAAAAAAAATATGAAGCATATAGTGAAGATGGTAAGAAAAATCTGTTTAATATTTTGCAAGCAGTTTATGAAACTACAGAAGAGTATTTAGGAGGACACGGAAACGAAAGTAAAAGAATTAATATGTATGGTTCTAGTGATATATTACAATTGTCTGATATTAAAGGTGAAAGAGTAGGGTTATGCGCTGAACGAGCAAGTGTTGCACATGAAATTTTAACTACACTTCAAAAAGCAGGAGCTTTAAAATATACATCATACTTTACTGGTACTCACTTGGCAGCAAATAATGTTCCAAAAGTTCCACATGCAGTTGTTGTACTTCAGAATGAAGAAGATCCAAATAAAGTTTTTTTATATGATATAGAAAATCCAATTTTATATAAAGCTCCTGATGGAAAAAAATATAGATACATAGCTTTATATAGAATGGATGAGAAACAATTTGAAGAATTTAAAAATGGAAAAACAATGGAATTAAAAGGCTTATTAGAAGAATACGATGGATATGAATTGGCAGAAGCTAAAAGACAATATGGGGAACAGGATAGTAGAATGTTTCATGAAAGCGATAATGATGGTAGATAAAAATAAAAGAGGATTTTCGAAAGAAAGTCTTCTTTTTTTATTGACAAGTAAGAACAAATGTTTTATAATGATAACGATATAAAAATAAGCAGGTGATATTATGGAAAGACAAATATTACATGTAGATGTAAACAATGCATTTTTAAGTTGGACAGCAGTAGAAATGTTAAAACAAGGAAGTAAAATTGATATAAGAGAAATACCATCAGTAATAGGTGGAGATGAAAACAGAAGAGCAGGAATAGTATTAGCTAAAAGTCCCAAAGCAAAAATTTTTAGTATTATAACAGGAGAAACATTATATCAAGCAAGAATGAAATGTCCTCAATTACAGGTATATCCTGGAAATTATAATATGTATAAAACATATTCAAATAGTTTATATAAATTATTACTTCAATATACAGACAAAATAGAAAGATTTAGCATAGATGAATGTTTTTTAGATATGACTAACTATTTATGTGGAGATACATTAATAAATAAAGCATATGAAATAAAAAAGAGAGTAAAAGAAGAATTAGGATTTACAGTAAATGTTGGAGTGGCACATAACAAATTATTAGCTAAAATGGCATCAGACTTTACAAAACCAGATAGAGTACATACATTATATGAAAATGAAATTCCAAGTAAAATGTGGACACTAAATGTTTCAGAATTATTAATGCTTGGAAGAAAAACAATTCCAAAACTTTCAAATATGAGAATAAGAACAATAGGAGACTTAGCCAAAACAGATAAAGAATTATTATCAAAAAAATTTGGAAAACATGGAATAATGATGTGGGAATATGCAAATGGCATAGACAATTCAGAAGTACAATATAAATTTGAAAATCCTAAAGGAATTGGTAATTCTACAACTTTACCAGTTGATATAACTGAAATATCAAAATTAGAAGAAGTATTATTAGCATTAACAGAACAAGTAACATATAGATTAAGAAAATATAATATGTTAGCAAATGTAGTAAATGTTCAATTAAGAACAAGCAATTTTGAAAATAAAACACATCAAAGAAAATTAAATGAAGCAACATCAAACACCAAAGATATATTTAGAATGGCAAAAGAGCTATTAGAAGAAATGTATACTAATGGAATAGCAATAAGACTTGTAGGAATGAGAGTAGATGGATTAATTGAAAAGAATGAAAAACAATTATCACTATTTAATTCTAAAGATACAGAAAAACAAGAAAATTTAGACAAAGTAGTTGATGAATTAAAGCAAAAATTTGGATATAATTCTATTACTAGAGCAGGAAAATTACATTCTGAAAAAGAAATAAAATTAAAAGATATTTAAATTAATAAAAATTTAATTTAATAAAAATTTTATTTGTGATATAATATCGATGAAATAAATTTTAGGGAAGGAAAAAAGTATGAAGAAAAAGATTATTATTGTTATTGTTTTAATTATTGCAATATTAATTGGAGGAGGATTAGTAGCATATTATATTTTTAATAAAGAAAAGACAACTCCAGAAGATATTTGGAACCAATATATTTCATATATAAATGAAGAAAAATATGAAGAAATGTATGAAATGATTACAGATACAGCTAAATCTCAGATATCAAAAGAAGATTTTATAAAAAGAAATGAGAACATTTATAGTGGAATAGATATGGCAAATTTAGATATACAAATAACAAATGTTGAAGAAGAAGAGAAAAATATATCTAAAATAAATTATACAGAAACAATGGAAACAAGTGCAGGAAATGTAGAATTTCAAAATACAGTAAGAATAGTAAAAGATGCTCAAAAAGAATATAAAGTTGAATGGAGCCATAACTTAATTTTGCCGGGGTTAAATAGTACTGACAAAGTAAGAGTAAAAACAATAAAAGCAAAAAGAGGAGAAATTGATGATAAGAATGGAATAATGCTAGCTGGGGAAGGAAAAGTATCTTCGATAGGAATTGTTCCTGGAAAATTACCACAAAATAAAGAAGAAGCAATTCAACAAATATCTAATATTTTAGGAATTTCTGTAGAAACAATAAATAAAGCACTTTCAGCATCATGGGTAAAAGATGATACATTTGTACCTATAAAAAAGGTAGAACAAAGTGAAACAGAAATAAAAGAGAAAGTTTTACAAATATCTGGAATAAAAATTACAAGTGAAACATCAAGAGTGTATCCATTAGGAGAAGCTTCAGCACAACTAGTTGGATATGTTCAAACAATTACAGCAGAGGAATTAGAAAAAAACAAAGGAAAAGGATATACAAGTACTAGTTTAATAGGAAAAGCAGGATTAGAAAAACAATATGAAGAACAATTAAAAGGAAATAATGGTCTTGAAATTTATATTGAAGATGAAAAAGGAAAAAGAAAATCAGAAATAGCTAAAATAGATGTAAAAAATGGAGAAAATATAAAATTAACAATAGACTCTACTATTCAGCAAAAACTTTATGAAGAATTAAAAAATGATGCAGGATTTTTTGTTGTAATGGAACCAAATACTGGAGAATTATTAGCACTAGTAAGTACACCATCATATAATCCTAACAAATTTGTTTTAGGAATGACATCAAACGAATGGAATGAAATTAATAATAATGAAAATAAACCAATGTTTGTAAGATATCAACAAAGCTATATACCAGGATCTACATTTAAACCAATTACAGGTGCAATAGGGCTTACAACAGGAACATTATCAGTTGATGACACATTTACATATAATGGACTTAGTTGGAAGAAAGATGGATGGGGAGAATTTGATATAACAACATTAACATCATATAGTGGACCAAAGAACTTAAAAAATGCTCTAATACATTCAGATAATATATATTTTGCACAAGCAGCATTACAGATTGGAAAAAAGAATTTTACTGATGGATTAAATAAAATATTATTTAATCAAGATTTAAATCTTGAAATATCAATAGCAAAATCTCAATATTCAAATTCAAAAGATATTTCAAATGAAAAAGTACTTGCAGATAGTGGATATGGTCAAGGAGAAATTTTAGTAAACCCAATACTAATGGCATCTATATATTCAGCATTTAACAATGATGGAAATATGGTAAAACCATATATTATAGAAAAAGATAATAAAAATGTAGAATATTTAGTAAAAAATGCTTTTAGTAAAGAAGCGGCAAATATAATAAAAGAAGATCTAATTCAAGTTGTAGAAGATTCAGAAGGAACAGCTAAAGATATGAAAATAGCAGGAAGAACAATTGCAGGAAAAACAGGAACTGCAGAATTAAAAGCATCAAAGGATGGAGAGGCTGATGTTTTAGGATGGTTTGATTGTTTTACAACAGATTCAAATGATAATCAATTATTAATAATTAGTATGGTTGAAAATGGAAGAAGTTTAGGTGGAAGTCATTATTTAATAAAGAAAATAAAAACTTTATTTTAATATAAATGATTAGCTTGAAATTTAAAATTATATGTGCTAAAATACAACATGTCTTAACATTAAATATCCCTTTAAGACATGTCCGAAAACAAACACAACAAATAATTATTGGAGGGAATGATGAACATTAATCAGATTGAATGGTGTTCGTATACTAAAGGAAATCCTGATTATGTACGAGAAATTGAATTTTTGGAATGGCAAAGTGACCCTGAAGGAAAATTTTGTAAATCAGATATTTGTCAGATTTTTCAAAGCATAATGTTTGCATATTCTAAGGTTTTGGAATATATTGCAGATGTTAGCTTTGAAGAAGCACA
Organism: uncultured Clostridia bacterium; assembly: GCA_934141555.1. Classification (GTDB taxonomy): domain Bacteria; phylum Bacillota; class Clostridia; order TANB77; family CAG-508; genus CAG-269. The sequence goes on from CAKPCK010000003.1 coordinate 102,849, forward strand.
TGAACGAATGCAATCTGAAAATTATGCAAATTTTTTCGAAAAGCTTGAAGAAGTGTTTAAAGAAGTTCCTTTTAGGAATGGAATTACTTATTCGAAACTTGAAGAGATTATGAGTGTAATTAAAATTCCTAAAATTTGTAAATAACATAATTTAGAATTTTTGAGAGTCCTTGAAGAAAGTACAATATATTTTCTTCAGGGATATTTTTTTGAAAAAAAGCAATTTATATAATTGACAAATTATTTCAATAACGATATAATAGATAGGTTGGCAAAAAAGCCAGTAAGAGAAAAAGAAAGAGGGAGAAAAATGGAACAAGAAGAAAACATACTAGGAAAAGAAAAAATAGGAAAATTAATTAGAAAATTTTCAATACCTTGCATAATATCAATGTTGGTAAATTCATTATATAATATAGTTGACCAAATATTCATAGGACAAGGAGTTGGATATTTAGGAAATGGAGCAACAAATGTAGTATTCCCATTAGTAATGATAGGATTAGCATTTTCATTAATGTTTGGAGATGGAGCATCAGCATATTTAAGTTTAAAACTTGGAGAGAAAAAGAAAAAAGAAGCAGAAACAGGAATTGGTAATGGAATAATGTTATCAACAATTGTTTCAATATTATTTTGTGTAATAACATTAATATTTTTACCTCAATTCTTAAAAATATTTGGATGTACAGAAAATCTAAAAAGTTATGCAATGGCTTATGGAAGGATAATAGCAATAGGATTTCCTTTTTCAATGATAGGAACAACATTAAACTCAATAATTAGAGCAGATGGAAGTCCAAAATATTCAATGTTTAGCATGGTGGCAGGTGCTATATTAAATACAATATTAGATCCAATATTTATATTTGTATTTCACAAAGGTGTTGAAGGAGCAGCAATAGCAACAGTAATTAGTCAAATATTAACATTTATATTAAATGTTGCTTATGTAAAAAAATTCAAATCAATAAAATTAACAAAACAATCTTTAAAATTAAAAGCAAATGTATGCAAGAAAATTGTAATGCTTGGAATCAGTAGTTTTATAACACAAATGAGTATAGTATGTGTTATGACAGCTGAAAATAACTTACTTGGAAAATACGGAGCAGACAGTAAATATGGTGCAGAAATTCCTATTACAGTATTAGGAATTGTAATGAAAATAAATCAAATATTAAATAGTATAATAATAGGAATTGCAGCAGGAAGTCAACCAATATTAGGATATAATTATGGTGCTAAGAAATATGATAGAGTAAAGAAAACTTTAAAAATTGTATTAGGTTCAAGTGTTGTTATAAGTGCAATAGCATTCATATTATTCCAAACAATACCAGATAAATTAATATTAATATTTGGTAGTGGTGATGAAAATTATATGGAATTTGCATGTTTGGCATTTAGAACATATTTATTACTTTGCATATTTAATGGTGTTCAAATACCATCAGGAATATTCTTCCAAGCAATTGGAAAGAGTACAAAAAGTGCAATATTATCACTTTCAAGACAAATTGTTATATTAATACCATCAATGATAATATTAAGCCATATATATGGAATAATGGGAGTATTAAGTGCAGGTCCTGTTGCTGATGGATTAGCATTTATATTAGCAGTTGTCTTATTGGTAAAAGAAACAAGAAGATTAAAAGAAGGAGATTCTGTCGAAGAAAAAATATCTAATATCAAAACAATTGAAGAAAAAAATACAAGTACACCAGTAATAATCACAATTGCAAGAGAATATGGATCTGGTGGAAGATATATAGGAAAACTTGTTGCTGAAAAACTTGGAATAAAATTATATGATAAGAATTTTATAGAAAACATGGCAGAAGATACAGGGTTAGCAGAAGAATATATTGAAGAAAATGAACAAAAAAGAAATGTTCTAGATGTATTTAATAATGGATATTATGTAGGATTAAACAATGCTGATGAATTATTTATTAAAGAATCAGAATTTATAAAGAAAGTTGCTAGTGAAGAATCTTGTATAATAGTTGGAAGATGTGCAGACTTTATTTTGAAAGATAATAAAAACACAATAAAAATCTTTATAAACAATTCAATGGAAAATAAAGTTAAAAGAGCAACAGAATTTTATCATATGAATAAAGAAAATGCAGAAAAAGAAATTTCTAGAATAAATAAATTAAGAGCAAATCATTATAAATATTATACAGAAAAAGATTGGAAAGAACCATCAAATTATGATATTTGTATTAATAGTGATGCAATTGGAATTGATAATGCTGTTAATTTGATATGTGATATAGTAGAAAAAAATTTAAAAAAATAAGCAGTTGAAAACTGCTTATTTTTATGATATAATTCAAGCATTAAACTTATAATTTCCTTTAAAAGGAAATTATATAACAAATCCTATTAACAAATGTTTAAGGAGGCAAAATTATGAAAAGGTTATTTGATTTCTTAATGCGGAAATACTATTTTGGCTTGAAATGGTATGCCTCATCTGGAATTGAAGAAGAACTTATTGCACAGGTATTTTATATTCAAGCATTAATTTGTGGTTTAAGAATTTTGTATCAAATTGATCCTCAAAAAATATTAGGATATATAACATTTACAATATACCACATTTTGAGTATGTATATATTAGGATATTTAAGTTCTTTGTGGGAATTAGACCCTAAAGAAGAAATTTTTACTAATACATATAGAACTGTAAATATAGTATTGGCAATAGGATCAATTCTTGCTAAAGTACCATGTTATATATTACTGATTGTTGGAGCTACAATATGTGGATTTGTATCATTTATATTAATGGAAAAAATTGATGATTTTGAAAACACATTGGTTACATGGAAAAAAAGATATGCGCATACATTATTTGTAAGAATTTTTGATAAAATTCCATATAAGCCAATAGCACTTATTGATTTTTTATCAATTATTTTTGCTATAATTGCAATAAATACATTTTCAATTAGCATATTTTATCGTTTTGTTGCTAGCATTATATTTGGACTTTCTATCCCATTTATTGTGGTGATGGCAGATGATGGAATGAGTTTCTATGAAGCTATGTTGTAAAAAAATTGAATAATCTAAAAACAAGTGAGAGCATTGCTTTCACTTGTTTTGTAAAATTAAAGAGGAAATTAATTATATGAAAAAAAGAATATTTACAGGAAATTACGAAGAATGTAAAATTGGAAACTTAATTTCAATTTCAGGAGATAGAGGAAAAAGTGTTGGATTTACAGGAAAAGCAATACCACAATTAGCGCCAAAAAGAAAATTTTGGGAAGTATGGCATAATAACATAGGAAAAATACCAGAAGAACAAAATAACAGATATTATATAGAAGAATATTATAAACAAGTATTATCCAAAATAGATATAGAAGAATTATTAAAAGATGAGAAAGATCCGATTTTATTATGTTATGAAAAAGAAGGGCAATTCTGTCATAGACATGTTTTAGCAGAATTTATTAATTTGAAATATGGAATATATGTTCCAGATATTTCAATAAGTGAAGATTTAGAAATAATTGAACATAAAAAGCCAGAATATATAAGAGAAATATTAAAAAAACTTATGGAAAAAGAAGTTGAAAGATAAATAAACAATTTTCAATAAAACTTCAATATTCAAATATTAAAATAAGAATGGTGATAAAATGAAAATATTAATAATAGAAGACGAATACAGTTTAGCAGATGCAATAGCAGAAACTCTAAAAAAAGAAAATTTTACAACAAATATAATAACAGATGGAGAAGAAGGAGAAAACGAAGCATTAACAAATGTATATGATTTAATACTTTTAGACATAATGTTGCCAAATAAAGATGGTTTCAAAATATTAAATGATTTAAGAAAAGAGAAAGTAGATACACCAATTATAATCTTAACAGCCAAATCAGAAATAAATGACAAATTAAATGGACTAGAAAATGGTGCAGATGATTATATAACAAAACCATTTCATATTAAAGAACTAGTAGCAAGAGTAAAAGTAGTATTAAAAAGAAAAGTAAATATTGAAAGTACAGATATTTTAGAATATGATGATTTAAAATTAGATATAAGAACAGGAAAAATGAGTGCAAATGGGAATGAAATATCAATAAACGGAAAAGAACTAGACTTACTAGAAACATTATTGTTAAATAAAACCCAAATAGTTAATAGAGAAATAAAGATGCTCCAAAAGATAGTTATGTTTTCAAAAATGTTAATTATGAGTTTGAACAAGGAAAAATGTATGCAATTAAAGGAAAGAGTGGAAGCGGAAAAACAACATTATTATCACTTATTACAGGATTAGAAAAATGTACAGATGGAAAGGTTCTATATGATGGAAAAGATTTAAAGAAAATGAATTTAGACACATATAGAAATACAGATATTGGAATTGTGTTTCAAAGTTATAATTTATTACCAAGTTTAACAGCAATAGAAAACATTATTCTTTCAATGGATATAAGTAAAGTTAAAGTAAATAATAAAAAAGAAAAAGCTTTGAGTTTAATGAAGAGTGTTGGATTATCAGAAGATCAAGCAAAAAGAAAAATATTAAAATTATCAGGTGGAGAGCAACAGAGAATAGCAATTGCAAGAAGTTTATCATATAATCCTAAAATAATTATTGCAGATGAGCCAACAGGAAATTTGGATAAAGATACAGAAAATGATATTTTAAATATTTTTGAACATCTTGCTAAAAATGAAAATAAATGTATTATAATTGTAACACATTCACAAAATGTTTGTGATAGAGCAGATATTGTTTATGAATTGAAAAAATAAATTTTAAAATAGGTAATTCATTTTGAATTTAATGTAAAAGAAGCAAATACAACCTTAATTTAGGTAATATTTGCTTCTTTTGGCTATATAGTATGATACTTACTTTTTATCTTTACTGTCTTCATTTT
>CAKPCK010000004.1 GCA_934141555.1 uncultured Clostridia bacterium
GGAGATTTTTGTATACTCATCGCTAAAGCTTTCTCGAACCCCCAGACTATCTGGGGGTTTTCTAAAAACAAAAAGAGAGATGAAATATAATTCATCTCTCTACTTATTATTTTTCAACCCATTTTATTAAGTCTAAGTTTGCACTTTCTAATAACATATCATGTTTTGGCATAATTCTAAATGAATATCCATAATTTCCGCCTGATACTAAATCTATCTTTGCTGTATAATAATATTTTTTATTTTCATCATCTCTTCCATCAAGCTTCATTGGTATAATTTTTACATCTTGAACTGAGCCATCATCTAAGAATTTACCATAATATACTTGTGCTTCAATATGTTGTACATTAATATTTGGTAATGTTGTTACACATTTTACTTCTATTTGATTTCCAGCATCTAATGTAACATTATCTGCATTTCCTTCAATTTGTTCTATTTGAACATCTTTCCAATTTGCTGTAATATCTTTTTTCCATGTACTATATTCTGTAACCAATTCTAAATTATTGTAATATTTCTTTGTTAAATTACATAATGGAATATATAATTGATTTGTGTAATCAACTAACATTCTTGCTGTACTATATTTTCCTCCTGTTGACATTATTGAATTCTTCATATATTGCATCCACTTTTTAGATATTCCATTTTCATCTTTTGCATAATATGCTGGTATTATTTTATTTTCTAATGTATAATACATACTTTGGCTATCTGCAATATCTTGCTCTTCATATGATGGATATTCTGCATTTGTTCCAATTGTCCAACCATTTTTTTGATTATATCCTTCTGCCCACCATCCATCTAAAACACTAAAGTTTACAACTCCGTTTACAGAAGCTTTTTGTCCACTTGTTCCAGATGCTTCCATTGGTCTTCTTGGATTATTTAACCAAACATCTACACCACTAACTAAATATCTTGAAATCTCTATACTATAGTTTTCTAAGATAAATATTTTTCCTTTAAACTGTGGCATCATTGATACTTCATGTATTTGTTTTATTAAATCAGCTCCATATCTATCTGCTGGATGAGCTTTTCCTGCAAACACTAATATTACTGGTCTATCTGTATTATTTAATATTTGAGTTATTCTTTCTAAATCTTTAAATATTAATGTTGCTCTTTTATATGTTGCAAATCTTCTTGCAAATCCTATCATTAATGCATCTGGTTGTAAATTAGCAAGTGCTTCTCCTATTGCATCATAACTTACGCCTTCTCTTCTTAATCTATTTGTTAAATTTTGTTTTATTAAATCTATTAATTTTTGTTTTCTTCCCATATGAACTTTCCATAATTGGTCATCTGGAATTGTATCTATTTTTTTCCATACATCATCTTCATGTATATTGTCTTGCCAATATGGTATTAAATATTTATTATATAAATCTTTTAATTTTGGTGCTAGCCATGTACATGTATGAATTCCATTTGTTACATATGTTATTGGAGATTCGTTTGGTGCTATATGTGGCCATACCTCTGAGAATAACTCTCTTGATACTTCACCATGTAATTTACTTACACCATTTTTCTTTCCTGCTATTTTTAATGCTAATATTCCCATATTAAATCCTGGTTCAAGATTATCACATGGTTTCATTCCTAGTTTTAAGAATTCTTCTCTTGTTAATCCTAAACGTGGCCAGAAATCTTTGAAATATTTTTCTACTAATTCTATTGGAAATATATCATTTCCTGCTGGAACTGGTGTATGTGTTGTAAATACTGTTTTTGATGATGCTATATCTCTTGCAATATCAAATGATACTTGTTTTTCTCTTATTGTATTTTTTATTAATTCTAAGTTTAAAAATGCTGAATGGCCTTCATTCATATGATATACTGTCGGTGTTAATCCTAATTTCTTTAAGGTATTAACTCCTCCCATTCCAAGTATAATTTCTTGGCGAATTCTCATCTCTTGATCTCCACCATATAACTTAGCTGTTGTTCCTCTATCTTCTTCTGCATTTATATCTATATCTGAATCTAATAAATATAATTTTATTCTTCCTACATTAATTTGCCATACTTTTAAATATATTCTTCGTGTTGGAAATTTTATATATGTTATAAAGTCATTTCCATCTTGATCTTTTACAGGATGTATTGGTAAATCATATAAATTTAAATCTTTATATTCTGGATGTTGTATTCCATCCTTATCTATTCTTTGGTGGAAATATCCGTTTTTATACATTAATCCTACTGCTACTAATGGAATTCCTAAATCACTTGCAGACTTTAAGTGATCACCTGATAATATTCCAAGTCCTCCTGAATATATTGCTATTGTTTGGTCTAATCCATATTCTGCTGAAAAATATGCAATTAAATCATTTTTATTTTCTGGATATTTTTGAGCAAACCATGTATTTTTACTTGCCATATATGAATCAAAATTTTCTACTATTTTGTCATATTCTTTTAAAAATTGTACATCATTTTCTGCTTCTTCTAATTTTTCTTGTGATATATGTTTTAAAAACTTTACTGGATTTTTATCACATTTTTCCCACAAGTCTCCATCCATTGTTTTCAATAATCTTAAAAATTCAGTATTCCATGACCACCATAAATTATTTGCAATTTCGTTTAATCTATTTATTCTTTTTGGTAGTTGTGGATTTACTGTAATTCTATTAAATATGTACATTATTTTTTCCTCCTAAGTTATTTCATTTCATTTTTTCTTTTTGTAATCGCTTATATTATCTATTAAAAATTTTTTTTTGTCAATAATTATACTAATAAAAAATAAATTTTAATTTCCATTAAGAATATTATTAATATATTTCTAGAATAGTGCTTTCATCTTCTGATATTTCAACATCAATTCCCCATGCACTTTTTATTGCAACTTTTGCATTATGAGTTTGGACTGCATCTACTTCAATAATCATATTAAATCCACTTATATTATAATCTACTGCAATATTGCCATTATCATCTTCACTTATTGTATATCCATAATCATATATATCTGGACTTATTTTTACAGAATCTATAAAATTACTTGTTTTTTCATCATATTCTATTGCTTTTTTATAATAAGCTATCATCCTTTCTGGAGTTTTTTGTTCTTTAGGAACTAACCAATTTTCATCTCCAGTTAATTTTAACTCAATAAAATTTGGATCAATATTATCACTTTTCTTTCCATTTTTATCAAACCAGTATCTGGTAATTATTATTCTTACAAATTGACCTGCCCCGCCATAATTCTTTACTGCAATATTTTTTTTTATATCTTTTCCGATTTCTAATCCATCAAAATTAATCTCTCCATGTAACACATCATTTCCTAATCTATATGCGATAATTTCATCATTTTCCAATAAACTTACTCCAAAACTAGGCATATATATATCAGCCCCCTCTGAATATGAATTCATGTGATACATTATTTCAAAAAAAACGCACATTATTATGATTATAACAATACTGATATTTTTCTTTTTCATTATTTTCCTCACTCATTTTCATAATTTATAGTCCATTCAAAATTAGGATACATTTCTCCATCTTCATTAAAAGATGCTTTAATTGCTTCAGCACAAATTCCTACATTATAATTATCATCAATTCCTAAATCTGGAAGAGTTATTTCTTCTCCTACATTTACTGTTTTTTTATAATATAAATAATCATTTTTCCAATACCAATCTGTTGTATCCTTTTTCTCTATTGTAATACTTTCAGGTATTATAAATTTCACTCTAATATAATTATATTTAGTACTTGATTCATCAATTCTAATAGAAATATCTCCAGAAGAATTTTTCTTTATATATGTTACAGGAAAATCAATTCTAATATCTCCACCAGCATCTGCTTCAACCTCAGCAGTATAATATGCATAAACAACTATTGATAAAATTGAAATTATAATAACAAAAACACTTATAATAACTATTAATTTTTTTCTACTCATTTTAGTAACTCTCTTTCTTTTGATAATATTACATCTATAAATTTCTAATATTATTTTACTTTTTTATATTAAAATATGTAGATGTATATCCATATCCATTATATGTTATTGAATAATTAGTAGATAATGTTTGAGAATCTCCTAATACCATTGTATATGTTTTATCAGAAGTTAATTTATATGCCCCTGTATATTGTGCTATTATATTAAGTTCTGTTCCCTTTTTTCCAAGATAATTTATTGTATCACTATAATTCCCTGTTTCTCCTACATTAAATTCAATTATATCTTCATATACAATTTTTCCATCATCTTTAACATTTACTAAAAATACAACTGGAGCTTCACCTAAACTTGTCAAGAATTTTTCCACTTTCAAATTTATTGCTATTCTATAAATTGTTGTAAATTTAAAATTCAAATATGAATTTAGAATATTATTTTCTGATATTTTTCCATCTTTATATTTAAATGTTATTGTAATTTCTTTTTCTTCTTTTGGCTTTATTATATCTCCTTTAGTAATTCCTGTTATTGAAAATGTAATATCTTTATTATCATAAAATTCATCTCCATATATCACACCTTCAAATCCATATTCACAATTAGAATTATTATATATTATTACTTTATAAGTTATTTCAGAAGAAGAGTTTGAATTTGATAGCTCAATTCTACTCTTCATCATTGTGCCTAAATAATTTTGTATTTCGCTTGTTTTTGAATTTGCATCAACATCACTTGCATATATAACATCTGTTATAAATACTCCTGTTTGGGATTCTGCAATAACTGTTCCTGTTATTTCTCCAGTTATTGAATTTACTGAAGCATATCCTATTCCCATTATTAATGTTGAAATTAATATCATTATTAAAAGTAGTGTATTATTTCTTATTCTCATTTTTTTACCTTTCATACAATAAATATATAATATTTATTGCAATATCTCTGACAAAAAAATTATATCAAAGTAAAAAATAAAAATCAACCATATTATTATTTTATTTATAATTTATCATTTTTGTATCAAATTTATTTATCATTTTAGCACAACTTACTAGTTCTTTTGACATTTTGGGATTTACATCATTTTTTGTTTTATATTTTACTTTATGTTCAAAACTTGCCCAAAAATCCATTGCTAATGTCCTTATTTGAATTTCACATTTTACATATATTGTTTTTTGTGTTAGTTTTACTGGTACTTCTACAATCATATGATAACTTGAATATCCACTTTCTTTTGGATTTGTTACATAATCTTTTTCTTTTAATACATGTATGTCTGGTATTTGTTTTACTAAATCTCTAATAAAAAATATGTCATCTTTTAGTGTACATACAATTCTTATTCCTGCAATATCGTTTATTTTTTCTATTAAATTTAAATATGTTTTGTCATATTTTTTCTTTTCCATTTTCTTTACAATACTTTTTGGTTCTTTTATTCTTGTGTCTATATGGTCTATTAAATCATAATTATATATTAATTTGAATTCGTCTTTTATTATATTCATTTGTAATTCTAATTGCTTTAATGCTGACTTGTAAAAAAACATTAATTTTTCAAATGGTTCTTCTTTCACATCTAATTTTTCATTTTTGTTTTCTATACATCTTTCTATTATCATTAAATCATTTTCTCTCATAAATTCCTCCATTTTAGTTATATTCATTTGTTTTGTATATATAACTTAACTTCTGTTTTCATGATATGATTTTATCCATATTTTGTTGCCAAATTATTTCTTATTTGTGTTCTTGATGTGAATTAATTCTTATATTTTTATTAACTTAAAATCTAGTCCGTCTGCACTTACTAATTTTAATTCTATTCCTTGTATTTTTCCTTCAATTGCATCATGTATTGAGTTTCCATGTAAATGTCCATAATAACATCTTTTTACATTATATTTTTTCATTAATTCTATAAATTTCATTTCTTCTTCTGATAAAACTTTATTTTTAGTAATTGGTGGATAATGCATAAATACTATTATTTCTTTGTTTTCTCCTGCTTTTTTTGCTCCATCTTGTAATGATAATTCTAATCTTCCTAATTCTCTATTTATTAATTTTTCGTCTATTTCTTCATCCGCAAGACTCCATCCTCTTGTACCACATAAAATTTTGTTTTCATATTCAAAACTGTTATTATATAAAAAGTCTATATTTTGAAAATTATTTTCTTTTAGGAATTTTCTCATACTTGTAACTGTTGTCCACCAATAATCATGGTTTCCTTTTAGCATAATTTTCTTTCCTGGTAAACTGTTTAAATATTCAAAATCTGGTATTGTGTCTTCAATATATGTTGCCCATGAAAAATCTCCTGGTAATACTACCAAATCTTCTTCTTTTACTTTTTCATTCCAATCTTTTTTTATTTTTTCTTCGTGTTTTGTCCAATTATCTCCAAATATATCCATTGGTTTTGGATTTTTGAATGATAAATGTAAATCGGCAATTACGAATATTGACATTCTTTTATTTTCCCTTCTAAAGTTTCTTCTTGAAACTGTAATTATTCACCTATTTTTAAATTTGGAACTGCATTAAGTGTATTGTCTGATATATCTCCATGTAAATATCTATAATATCCTGCTGATCCTATCATTGCTGCATTGTCTGTACATAGTTTTAAATCTGGTTTATATATTTGTACATTTAATTTTTGACCTAATTTTTCGAATTCTTCTCTTATATGTGTATTTGCAGATACTCCTCCTGCTAACACTACTTTTTTTATTCCTGTTTGTTTTATTGCTTTTTCAATATTTTCTGTTAATACTTCTGTTACTGCTTTTTCAAAGCTCATACATAAATCTGCTTTGTTTACTTCTGGATTTTTGTGATGTAAGTTTATTACTGCTGTTTTTATTCCACTAAAACTGAAATCTAAATTTTCGAAATGCGTTTTTGGAAAATTGATTGTTGCTTTTCCTTGCTCAGCTAATTTATCTATCTTTGGTCCTCCTGGATATGTTAATCCAATTACTCTTGCAACTTTGTCAAATGCTTCTCCAATTGCATCATCTCTTGTTCTTCCCAATACTTCCATATCACAATAATCTTTTACATATACAATTTGTGTATTTCCTCCAGATGTTAACATACATAAAAATGGTGGTTCTAAGTCTGGATGTGTTATATAATTGGCTGATATATGTCCTTCTAGGTGGTTTACTCCTACAAGTGGTTTGTTTAATGCATATGCTAAACCTCTTCCATATGAAACTCCTACTAATAATGCTCCTACTAAACCTGGTCCATATGTTGGTGCTATTATATCTATATCTTCTAATTTTACATTTGCTTGTTCTAATGCTAATTTTGTTACTCTTGAAATTGCTTCTATATGATTTCTTGATGCAATTTCTGGTACAACTCCTCCAAATTGTTCATGTATTTTTATTTGTGTATCTATTACATTTGACAAAACCTCTCTGCCGTTTTTTACAACGGCTACAGAGGTTTCATCACAGCTTGATTCTATTCCTAATACTAATGTTTCTTTCAATTTTGTTCTGTCCTTTCATTTTCTATTAGTTCATCTATGCTAATCCAAATATTTTTAATGCTATTCCTAATATTGCACTTGTCATTTTACTTATTAATGGTGAAATCATATTTCCTGCAATTCCTGATATCCATATAACTAAAAATATTATATAAAATATTCTTTCATTTTCTATAAACCATGTTTTTGCTCCTCTTGGCAATATTGGAAGAAATATTTTTGATCCGTCTAGTGGTGGTAATGGTATTAAATTAAATACTCCAAGTCCTATATTCATTGTTATTATATATGCAACCATTGCCATTATAACACTACCTACAGTTGTTGATATAAATGTTATTTTAGCAAATTTTATTATTGCACAATATATTAGTGCAAATATTAATGCTGTTATAAAATTCATTAATGGTCCTGCAAATGATACTATTGCATCTGCTTTTTCTACAGATATGTTTCTATTATAATTTCTTGGGTCTATTTCTACTGGCTTTCCCCATCCAATATGTGCAAATAATAACATTGCTATTCCTAATGGGTCTATATGGTCAAATGGGTTTAAGCTTAATCTTCCTTGTCTTACTGGTGTGTCATCTCCTAATTTATATGCTGCAAATGCGTGTCCAAATTCATGAACTGTTATTGCTATTAATACTGCTGGAACTGATAATAATAAATCTATTATTCCGTCTGTTCCATAACTAAATAATGATATTATTACTAATATTCCTGCTACTATATATAGTGTTTTCTTGTCTATACCGTATCCAAACATAAATCTTTCTCCTATCTTACTTTTTTACTTTATATAATATATCATAATTTATAAAAATCTTCAATTGTTTTATTGATATTTAATATAAATCATTTTTTAATCTCATTTTAAAAGAGCCAAAATCATATGCAAAAGTTTGTTTTTTGTTTTGCTTCTGATTTTGGTTCTTCAATAAAATGTTTTCTATTTTTTATCTCTTAAAAAATCTTAAAATTTTTGCAAATATTTTTCGATACCATTTTTGTTCTTTATATTCTATTAAAGAAGTAATATTCTCCTGTACTCCAGATGATGACACATTACCAACTTGTTCATTTCTATTTTTAAATAAATTGTTAGGATTATATTTTTCTTTTTTCTCTTCTTCCTGTCTTTGTTTTTCTAATAAATCTTCTTCAATTAATTCTTCCTTTTTTTCATTATCAACTAAATAATCTCTATATATTAGTGATAGCAATACTTTAGTATCTTTTTTTAATGGTTGTTCATTTATTGGAATATTTTTGCTAATATTAGGTATATATGATTCATCCATATTTTGTCTTATAAATAATAATAATTTTGTAGGAACTTTTTTTATAAGTTCTATGTCCATATAGTTTAAAATTGCATTTAACTCTGTTAAAGATTGTTTATATTCAATTGTCATCCTAACCTCTCACCTCACTAACTTCTTTACTTTTTTCATTAATTGCTTCTCCTAATTTTTTTGCTCCTTTTTCTCTATCTGCTGCAGTAAGACCTTCATGAATTTCATGCATAGCTCCTAAACCAAAATTAGCTGGATTATTTTCTTTTCCTATAGGTGTTATGTCTAATTTTGCTTGATTAATATATTGTTCGATATTTTCTATTGAAAAATCCTTTCCAAACATTTCTGGAGTTCTTTCATACAATCTTTGAATTAATTCTTCAATTGTCTTAAAAGAATAACCGTTTCCATTTAAAGATTTACTTTTATCAGTTGAAGCGCCATATGGTCCATCCATCAAATGAAGATTCTTTACGCCACTATTATGTGCTACTTGTATATAATCACTTACAACAGAACCTCCACCAACGGCCACAATATGTCCATCTCTTTCTGTAGCATATCTTATCTGGGTATATGGTAAATCCATCCAGTTTTTAGTAAAATTACCACCTGTTTTTAAGACAATAGCATGTGTAATTGTATTAGGTTCGACCTTATCTTTATCTAAATTTGCTTCCATTGTTAATGTTCCAAGAACAACCAAATCTTTATCACTTTTTTCGTTTCTTCTATGTCCTGCTTCATGCATTTCTTTTTCTACTCCAAAGTTAGTTCCTCCTGTTACAACAAATGCTTTATCTGGATCGAGTGTATTAGCAAGAACTTGCATTGCAAGTCTAATATATTCCTGATCTTTTGGTAAAATATTTGGCCAAGCCTTTTTAGAAGCGCCTGTCAACACAATAGGAGTTTTTCCTTTTGTTATTTCTTCAATTTTTTCAGGATTTGTTTCTGCTCCAGTTTTTTCTATTTTTTGAAGCAATGCATCAACTCTAGCTTGTTTTTCTTCTTTTATTTTCCTATCAACTTCAGGTGTATAATGCTTTCCTCCATTTTCTCCTGTATGAATAACACTATCATATAACTCTTTAACATTAGAAATTCTAGGATGTGTTTGTTCTCTTTGTCTTGCTCTATCTAATACCTTTTTTTCTGTTTGAACTAATTTCTCAAAATCTTCTTTCTCTAATCCTGCTGCTGTGGCGAGTAAAGCTTCTTGTTTTCCAAATGTTGAATATAGACCATGTCCATCTGTACCTAATACAACATCTACACCTGCATCGACATACCTTTTTATTGGAATTGTAGAAATATCGTTTATATTATTAAGTGCCAAATTTGAACTCATATTAAACTCTACAATTGCTCCCATTTCTTTTATAAGTTTTATAACTCCATCTTGTTCAACTGGTTTATAATTGCCATCTTCTTTAATATCTAATCCATACAAACCATGTCCAATTCTAACTTGTGGCATAACAATTTTATTGGGAGTTCTTCCTTCTTTTTGAGCTCTTTCATTTTCCTCTTGTTGTCTTTTAGCATGTTGATCATATACAATTTTTAAAGCATCATACATGTTTGTTTTATAAATTGGGTTTTCTCCTGCATGTACTCTTATTGCAAAATTAGGATCGTTTTCCATAGCATAGTCAGCTAATCTTTCTAATTGTTCTTTAAAATCAAGTGACTGATTAGATTCATGTCCCATATAATCACATCCAACAATATATGGACTTTTAGCTACTGTTACTAATGTATCTATTATATCCTGATTATAAGGTTCATCAGAATGTCTCCATAACCCTGCCAAAAATCTAAGCTTTACACCTGTTTCTTGTTCAATTTGAGGTAAATTATCTTCTAGCATTTGCATGTATTCTTCTGGTTTCCATCCTTCTGTTAAAGATGAAAAAGATAATTCTGCATAATTTACTCCATTTTTCTTATAATCATTAGCCAACTCTCTTAAAAAATCTGGAAACATCTCTCTATTTTTAGTAAAAGGTCCTCTATATGCATATATTTCTTCCATTGTATTAAATGTCTCTTGAGTTACAGGTGAAATAATTAAATGTTGTTTTAAGTTTTTTATATCACCTTCAGATAAACTAGCTAATTTAATTTTATTTTCTTTATCTATTGAATAATGACTTACATCTACTCCCATTTCTTTCAATTTATCTGCAGGATATCCTATATCATGCTCAATACCAACTCTTATCATTGAATCTGGTGTTAATGCTCCTGCAAAATGAGTATGTAAATCTGTTTTTGGAGAAAAATCAGTCATATCTTCTCTGCTAAAAGGTACATGTTTTTCTTTTCCCTGTGCTAATAATCTAGTCTCAAATGCAGTTAAATTATTTACACTTTCAATTTCTCCTGTATTTTTATTTATATTTATAAATATTGTATCATTAATTGATAATCTGCAAATGTCAGGATTTTCTGTTTCACTTAATGATGATATATTCTTTAAATTTTCAATAATACTTTGACTTAAATGTCCATCCTCTGTACTACATATAAAATCATAGTCAATTCTTTCTTTTGATAATTCAAATATAACCTTCAATATTTTATTATAATCCAAAAAAGCTTCAACTCTCATATTCTATTTTACCTTTCGTATAATATTCTATAAATACTATATACTAAATGAAAATTTTTTTCAATATTTTTTAAAAATTTAAATTATTTCTTTGTAACCAAACTTACTTATTAACATAAATTTGACTTTTTTACCATTTTATGATATAATAATAATTGATATACAAGTAAAGTGCTTGATATGTCATAATTGCCAAGTCCGAATTTTAATCATTTACACACATCACAGGAGGGTTATTACCATGGCAAAGATTCAGAAAAATGCAGGCAAAAAGGTTTACGCGTACGAACTCGGTTGCGGAAGCGCAATGGAAGCTCAGATGATTGCTGAAGGCAAGATCGTCCTCAAGGACGGCATCTACTACCTTCGCTCGACTGAGGTCGTTAATGCTGGCACTACCGGCCAGCAGGCTGTAGCGGGCGACTTTTTCAAGGTCGACGGTGAGGGCAATCCTTATCCGAACGCTCGCGAATGGTTCCTGGAGCATCATAAGGTGCTTAACAAAGAAACAAACGAGTATGAGCAGATCCCTCAGCCTAACGAAGCATGGTTCTATGGTGAGCCTATCACCGATGCAGTCCAGTACTGCTTGGATCATGACCTGGTCAAACTCAACAAGAAGGATCCGCAGAACTACTTCGGCGCAATGCTTTGGGGTGACTGGCTGACAGCTCCCCAGACCGCAGCACTGATGTTCTACAGCGTGAGCCGCGATGAGAACGGTGTTGTTACCGGCGTCGATTTCAACTTCGTTGTGAAGGAGGAAATCGAGAAGAACTACACTCGCTGCTAATTTTCTATAACCAACTGTGGTTGGTGCTGGAATTCCACGCATTATAACAGTCCTGAGGTTGTTCTATCAAATGAACAACCTCTTGTATTTATATTAATAAAGAATGGAGCCTTTATATGCCAGGATATATTATACATATTGCTATTGGTAAACAATATGCACAAAAAAATAAAATAACAGATTTGAATGATTTTATAAAAGGAATTATAATGCCAGATCTATTAGATAAAAGAACTTCACACTATGGCAATGATAGTAGTTGCCCAAATTTAAAAAGGTTTTTAGCTGAAAATAATTTAGATAGTGATTATAATAAAGGATATTTTCTACATTTAATTACAGACTATCTTTTCTATAATAAATTTTTAGAATGTTTTTCTGAAAAACTCTATAGTGATTATAATAAATTAAACCAATTTTTAATAAAAAAATATCATATAGAAAATATTCCACCAGAAATACAAGATTGCGTAAGATTTGAATCAGGAGAACCTGTAATATTGAAACCCGCCAAAATATGTAAATTCATTGATGCTGTCAGTGATTTAGATTTATCGCAACTTTCTTGCTTAAATAATTTTTATATAAAAGAAGAAACAGAGACTACAAGATAATCTGTTTCTTCTTTTTTATTTGTTAAATATTCTTTTTATAAAATTTATAATCTTTTTTAAAACACTTTTTTCTTCTATAACTACCATTGATACATTTTCTTCAGGTTTATTTACAATATTTTTATTTTTAAATATATTATCTGGATTATACTTTTCTCTTGATTCTTTTTCTTTTTTTAAATCATTTTTATAATATAAATCTAATAATTCTTTCTTCTTTACTTCATCTTTACACCAATAATTATAATTTAATACAGCTAATATTTCTAATGTTTCAGAACTCAATTCTTGTTCCTGCAAAGGTTTGTTAGCTACAATTTTCTTATTATAATTAATCGCTTTTTTATCTTTAAACATCTGTCTTAACTGCTTTGGTATTTCCATTATATACTTTGAATCCATTAGTTCAAGAATAGAATCTACTTCAGCATATGCTTCCATTGTAGACTGTTTCATTCAAAAATCCTCCCTATTGTTCAATTCCTTTATCATCTCGTCCTGTAGTAAGTTCTCCTCTTATTTCGTTTGTCATCGCATTTATTCCTTCTCTTGTAACTCCACTCGTTGCTTTTTCTACATCTAACGGAGTTATAGTTTTTTTGTTTTGTGAAATAAATTGCTCTATATTTCCTATTCCTTTACTTTCTATTTTAGGAATTACAACATCAGATACAAATTGTGGATCTGCCAAAAGTGTTGTAATAGATTTTTGACCTTTTAGTGATGGATAAAAATCAGCTCCATTTTGTATTAATGTTTTTAAATCATTTGCACTTGAAATACCATTTTCTTCAAAATATTTCATAACTGTTTCATTATATGTTTCTTCTAAAGCTTTTTCATCAATTTCGACTCCTGAAGCTTCTAATATAGGTCTTAAAAATAATAAATCTATTTTTGTCTCATTCCATCCTATCAATTCAATAGGCATATGTTGATATTGTTTATCTCTTTCAACTTGAGTAAATTTTTTTTCATTGTCTTTAACCCAACCATTATGAATATTAGATAATGTTGCTACCATTAATTTTTTTGGATCATCTAATCTACCAATTTTTTCTCCTACTGATTTCAGAATATCAGCATTTTCTGGACCTTCAAAAATTGCTTTACTATATTGTTCCATTTCTTCAGAAGAAAACTCTCCTCCTTGCTCTTTTAAATATTTTGCAATTCCTTCAATAGCATAATTCATTGATCCTGTTGCATATACTTTAGACTCTAACTCCTCAAAAGAAAGCGTCTCAGCATCCTCATGAGCTTTCTTTAATGCTTCATCCTTATTTTCTATTTTCTTTTTATATTCCCATTCATATAGTGCTGTTTCAGCTACTCTTCTATAAGGTATCATATTATATTCTCTCCTTTTTTCTTGACATATTTTATATAATTTTTCTTTATTATATTTAATATTTAGTATTTTTTCAATTATTTTTAGAAAAAAAATTATTACTTTTTCGTTACATTTTTATTACAAAGGCATTATCAAAAAATAAAAAGCCTAATATTTCTATTAAGCTTTTCCTACTCTTTATCAGAACTTATCTAATTTTAATAAATATTTTAATTTAATGGTTTCATTGTTGGGAATAATAATACATCTCTAATTGATGCTGAATCTGTTAATAACATAACTAATCTATCAATTCCTATTCCTAATCCTCCTGTTGGTGCCATACCATATTCAAGAGCATTAATATAGTCTTCATCCATCATTCCTGCTTCATCGTCTCCGTTTTCTCTTGCTGCAATTTCATCTTTGAATCTTTCATATTGGTCTATTGGATCATTTAATTCTGAGAATGCGTTTCCATATTCTCTACCATCTATGAATATTTCAAATCTTTCTGTTAATCTTGGATCTTTTGGTGATTTTTTAGCTAATGGTGATATTTCTACTGGATAGTCATACACAAATGTTGGTTGTACAATAGTTTTTTCAACATATTCATCAAAGAATAAACTAATAATGTTTCCTCTTTTTTCTTTTCCTGCTGGAATTTCAATTTTTCTTTCTTTTGCCAATGCTACAGCTTCTTCATCTGTATTTATTTCATTGAAATCTACTCCACAAGCTTCTTTTATAGCATCTATCATTGTGATTCTTTTCCATTCTCCACCTAAGTCTATTTCTTTTCCTTGATATGTTATTTTTGTTGTTCCACATACTTTCATTGCACATTTTTTGAATATTTCTTCTGTTATATCCATCATATCATGATAGTTTTCATATGCTGAATATAATTCTATTGATGTAAATTCTGGGTTGTGTCTAATGTCCATTCCTTCATTTCTGAATATTCTTCCCATTTCATATACTTTGTCATATCCACCTACAATTAATCTTTTTAAGTTTAATTCTGTTGCTATTCTTAAATACATATCTATGTCTAATGTATTATGATGTGTTATGAATGGTCTTGCTGTTGCTCCACCTGATATTGTATTTAATATTGGTGTTTCAACTTCTAAATATCCTTTTTCATCTAATATTCTTCTTATTTCTGCTATAATTTGACTTCTTTTTCTGAATGTTTCTTTTACTTCTGGATTCATTATTAAGTCAACATATCTTTGTCTATATCTTAAATCTACATCTTTTAGTCCATGGAATTTTTCTGGTAATGGTCTTAATGATTTTGAAAGTAATACTACTTCTTTAGCATGTACAGATATTTCTTCTGTTCTTGTTTTGAATACAAATCCTGTTATTCCAATTATATCTCCAATATCAAATGTTTTGAATGCTTTATAACTTTCTTCTCCTAAATCATTTATACTTACATAACTTTGAATTTTTTCATCACTATCTAGTATAGTACAGAATGATGCTTTTCCCATTATTCTTTTTGCTATTATTCTTCCTGCTACAGATACGTCTTTTTGTTCAAATTTTTCGTAATTTGCTTTTATTTCTCCTGCTGAGTTTGTTCTGTTATATTTTGTTATTTCAAATGGGTTTTTTCCTTGTTCTTGTAATTCCTTTAATTTATCTTTTCTTATTTGTATTAAATGATTTTCATCTACTTCTATTTCTTGATTTTGGTTATTTTGATTTTCTTGCATTTTACCGACTTTCCTTTCTATTTACCTTTATCGCTGATTTCTCAGTTTATCTCAATTTATTTATTACGTACACTATTATAATGTATTTTGTGCTAAAAATCAAGCTTTATGAAAAAAACAATTCTATCTTTTTATAATAGTATTGATTTTATTATGAATATATATTATAATGCAATTTGAAAATGCTTTCATAGCTCAGTTGGTAGAGTGCAGCCTTGGTAAGGCTGAGGTCACGGGTTCGATTCCCGTTGGAAGCTCCATATATAAAAGTCAGCAAATAGCTTAATTTAAACTATTTGCTGTTTTTTATTTATACCTATTTAGCATTTCTATTTTGTCTATTTTGTCCATTTTGTCCAAAAAAAGGTGGTCAAAAAGTGGTCAAAATTAATTCATATCTAATGCCCCTAAAATGTAAATTTTTTCAACTATTTTTATATTGTTTTTAATAAAAATTATCTCATCTTTTGAAAAGACTTTTTCATTTTCTCTAATTCTTTCTAATAATGTTTTTTCTACCACATTCATTTCTACATTCTCCTTTTGTGTATTTTTATTTTATTCTTTGAGTATATTTTTACATAGCAGTTTGCTTATATTTTTGCATTTTGTGATAGTTTTTTATAACATTTTGTAACATTTCATAATATAAAAAGAAGTCTACTCGACTTCTCTTGCTTTTTCTACTATCTTTTTAAAATTATTTGTTCTTGCATAATATTTTAGACTTTCTACACTTAAAACTAAATAATCAGATAATAGCTTATTATATTCTTTCTTATTTCTTATGTTGAGATTTTTTATCATTTGTAAAGATTTTAAATAATATTCTTGCATATGATCACCTCTTAATTTATTATAACAGTTTTTATGTTAATTGTAAGGTGAATTTTGTCGAATATATCTTATATTTATGTATATAAAAAGAACTAGATCGTACTAGTTCTACTTTTTCTTATTTTTAGTTTTCTTGGCTTTTATTTTCATTTTCGAAAATTCTATTTCTTTCTCTTTTATCTTTGCAAACATCCCATCTTTACTCCTATATTCTACGAGAAACTTATCTTTTCTTATAGATATAAATGCTTTATTTATATCTATATTATATTTTTCTATATTTGAAATTATCCAATCTATTTTTTCAGCTGTATCATTTTGAAATCTTGCCTTTGGAGTTATCCAAACTATTGCTATTCTAAACTTAAAGTTTTTATCTTTAAAATCATCATCACCTGTTATCAATATTCTATCTTCTGCAATTGCCTTTTGAAAAACTTCTTTATCTGGTATTCCTTTTGCTTCATCATTAATATGAACTACATCATTTCCTAGATCCAATAAATCATTTTTATATTTGATAGCTACATTTTCATCAAGTAATATTCTGCTCAATAGTTATTCCTTAATAGTGCTAATATAAATTTTAAAGTATTTGTTTTTTTTATTTCATATGCTAAACCTGCAACTATTTTTTCAATGCTATCAATTGATGGGTATTGTTCTTTTATAAATTTTTCTATATCATTTGTTTTATTTTTAAATGCCTCTTGCGTAATTAATACTAATTCTTTTGGAGTTATTCTAGTTCCTTTTATGACTGCCTTTCCATTTCTTATGTTTCTATCTTTTACTATATATTCATCTATAAGTTTTTCTTGAGCATTTGCTATATGTTTTAATTTAATAAACTCAACAAATGCATCTATTCTCGGAGTTTCTTTTTTTTCTGTCTCATATGTATCAAAAATTTCTGTAATATTATTTAATGTATCTGTCATATTCATCTCTCCTTTCTTAAACTTCATATATAGTCACTTCCTTCCTTGGTAATCATTTTAACATATACCAAAAAAGAAAAATGTCAAATCCTGCTTCGAAGTAAAAGTCTATATAAAAAATATATACAAATTTTGCCAAAAAGTAAATACTTTTTACAAAAATGTAATATTGTAATTTAATTGTAACATATTTGTAATATTTTGTCAAAATATTGACTGTTTATTCGCAATTTTAAGCCGTTTTTATTTTCAAGTAATATAGTTTTATGCCTCATTTTTTAGCCATAAAACACAAAAAAAGAGGTAAGCTGAAATTAATCAGCCTACCTCTAACTTTTTTATATTATTTTACTCCTCCAAGCCATTTACAGAAGCCTATTTTATAATTGTTTGATCCGTTTACTTTATATCTAACCATAGCTCTATCATTAAATATTCCAAAACAATCACAGCTTTCTCTTGGATCTAAACTTCCTATTCTTTTTGTACAAGATGTATCTGCATATACAACTTCTGTTGTACTCCCATTTTGATAAGTTCTCACTTCTTCATCACTCCCACTTTCTACATTTTCATTATTTATTGGTTTATCTTCTAAATATGATTTAATCATGTTTAAAAATCTATCCCAGCCCAAATCTAATGTCCTGTGTGGACAATATTTATTTGCAAAATCTTGATGTTTCTTTACTTTATCAACTCCCCAATTATATTGCTTTAATAAATATGCTATATACTCTGCTGCAAGTTTTTCCGCTTCCTCAAACTCTTCTCCACCAGATTTTGAATAACATATTTCTATAGAAATTCCTTTTCTATTGCCTTCACCATTTCTTCCATCTCCTGCGTTCCAACTATTTCTGTTAAATGGTATAGCTTGTACTATTTGAGTATTATCTACAGCACAATGAAATGATGTTTTATTGTTATTTCCTATCATATATGATATTTCTGCCATTGCAGATGCATCATTTGCTGTATTATGTACTACAATAAATTCTGGTGTCATTTCATATGGACATTTTATATCATATTTGCTTTCTGGCACTAACATCTTAGTTATTTGCATCATCATCATCTCCTATTCCGTCTGTTTCTGAATTAGAAAAATCATTTTCTGAAATATTTTTATTATATAATTCTTCATTAAAATCTACATTTTCTATAATAATGTTATCTTCTTCCATGAGCTATTCCTCCTCAAATTTAATACATTTATTTTCGAACTTTTTATAAGCATCGAAATATAATTCTTTCTTATCTCCGTTAAACGTGCATTCATAGTACATTCCATCAAATAATGTTGTACTTAATAATGCTTTATGATTTTGTAATGTCTTACAATACCAAACATCAAACACATCAAATTCAGGAATGTTATCACTTTTGTCTAAATGTTCAAGTGCATATTGTTTTACTATTTCTTTACATTTTTCAATAAATTCTTTACTTCCCATTTTTATTCCTCCTTTATTATTTTTTTCAAAAGCTTTTAATATCCAGTTGTCCATCCAGCCGCTACAAAAGCTTCATAATTAGATAATGTTGTACATTTTGTTGCTTGCTCTGATGTTAAACCAGCAAATTTTAATGTTTTATTGTATGGTCCTTTTGCTGTTATAAAGCTTTGAAGTATATTATTTAGACTTTCATCTGATAAACTATTGCAATCTTTAAACATATTTATATTTCCATACCCAGATAATTTAGATAAATTCAACATTGGTATAGTAATTAAATTTATACAACCACTAAACATATAATTAGCGTTTTCTATATTACTAGTATCAATTTTTGGAATTGATATTAATGCTGTACAACCAGTAAACATATTACTCATCGTTGTTACATTAGATGTATTATTAATTGCTTCTACTGTGATTAATGTAGTGCAATCTTGAAAATATGACTTTAAAGAATTTTTGTTTTCACAGTTTATTGCCGGAGCTTTTATAAAACTATTTTTAAATAAATCTTTTGAAAAGTCAAAATATTCATTCATATCGATTGTAGGAATTTTCACATCAACCATTTTTAATCCATCAAAACCTTCATCAGCCATGTATTTGCCATTTTCTGTTATTATTTTATCTTGTAAATTAATTTTAAATCCTTCTACTATAACTTCACTATAGCCATATTTTGTTGGTTTAAAAGTTTGTTTTTCTGTTGTTGATTCAATTTCTAAAATTTCCAATTCAGGATATAATTTTTCTGTAGCATTATTTAAAGTTACATTTACTGATTGCTTAGCAGTTATTTTTCCATCCAAATTATTGTTCATCACCATCAACTCCTTCTGGATATAATAATAATATTTTCGCCCCATCATCATCATAACCCAAAATTGTTTGTTCATCATTGAGCTCAATTTCATACCAATAAGTTGTAGTATAATTTTGTGGTTCTTCTATTTTAGTTTCTGATGCCAATAATTTAATCTCAATTTCATTTGTTTCTTTTTTCGCCTCTATTTTTTTAATTAATAGCGGTTTTTGATTTAATCTATTTTTTTTATATATTTTGAATTTTATATAATCCCCTTGCTTAAACGTATAACCATCAATTGTTACTGCAATTGTACATTTATCTCCTCGAGTTAAGAAAATTTTATTATCTTGAATTTTAAACATTATAATCCTCCTTTATTGTTTCTCTTTTGACACATAATCCAAAGCTTTTTTAGTCTCATCAAATACTGACTGAATAAAACTTTTTACTGAATCTCTTGTTATAAAGAAATTTAATGGCATTGGTATTATTGCTATTATTTTATCTATAACATAATTCAATTTGTTTTCATTATCACCTTGTTTAAACATATCTTCTGCTTTTACTATTAAATCTACTGCTGTTGCTCTTAATCCTTTTTTCTTTATCTGCCATGCTAGATACAATATAAAAGCTAATATAGCAATTATAACTATTGCTATTTCTATTATTGTTACTGGATTCATACTTATTACCTCCTACTTTTTTGTAACCATTTTTTCTAAGTTTTCTTCTATAAAAAATTTAAGTTTTAAAATTTCATTCATTTCTTCTTTTGTAAAATTCACTTTATCTTTATTTTCATATTGAATTGCCAAAAAGCCTATTGCCTCTCTTTTTTCGTTGTTCAATATAACATCAAAAAAAGAACCAATATCTTGATCCTTTTTTAACTCATATGTTGCTGGCATTGTATCTTTTATTTCTTCTAAATCATTTATTTTTAATTCTCCATGATTTAGCAAAGCCTTGATAAATCGTGGGATACAGCTTAATGGAACTGATTGTAATTCCTTTTGATGCCCCTTTATTCCTGACCTTACAACCTCATAACTACACGATGTCTTTAATGCACTTCTTCCATTAGCATAATGTATGCCATTGTGAAAGTCATAAATTTGTACTCTATCAGCTTTTAAAAACTCTTTTACACTCTCTAATCTATTTATAATGCACATATCAATATTACATTGTTTCTTTATCTTTTGTGGCAGTGTTTCTTCTATTTCTTTTTTTGATTTTATTACTGCCACGATTAATGCTGTTATAGATAATATTAATGGAGTTAGTTTTGCGAAAAAACTCGTTATTATTTCCACCTTTTATTCCTCCTCTTTTGTTTGATCATTTTGCTCTGCAGTATTTTCTATAATATCTTCTGCTTCTTTAAATTTATCTAATGTCTTTAGATATTCATAACATTCTTCTATTGTCTCTTTTTCTGAATATTCTTTTTGAATATAGTCTGTTTCAATAAACACACTCATTTGCTTATTTTCATTTGTACTTCCATAATATTCTTTTTCTTTTTTTCTTTGCTTTTCAGAAGTATAAGAAGCAACTTCAATAACATTACAAATGTTTGTTATTTTATTTATAGAAACTATTCTATGATAAGTTACTAATATTCCGTTTTCTAATTCTATTTCTTTTTTTAGAGCCATATTCCCTCCTTTATCTGTATCCTAACACTCTGTATATTAATCTATTTTCTGCATGATGTTTTTCACTATAATAAGAACCTGAAACCCCTCTTGAGATTGTTTTATCAGACAACTTTAATTGTGTATAATACTGATAAATTGTATCAGTATATCTTACTTCTGATATCCATGTTTCGTTATCACTTGCTTTTATCATTTTCGTTCCAGCATCCGAAAATATTTTCAAATATATAAAATTATTCTTAGATTCACTTAATGAAATTGTTCCAGCCGTACCTGCTGCATTGTCATACAAAACAGTTGATTTTAGTTCTAAATATTCCCACGGTGTAGCTACTTTATTAACATATGATCTAATTGCAACTCTATATCCTCCCTTGTTAAAATTTCCAATCGCTAATTGTTGTTCATACGCAAGTCCATTTCCACACAAATTTATTAGAGTTCCCCAATCTGCTAATCCGTTTGGTTTATTTGTTGTATCTGAATTATAACTACCAATACTATTCTGTGTATTAAAACTATTAAAATCACTTATATTAGCTTCTCCACGCAGAAATCTATTCATATTATATCCATTTAAATATACATTACTTGCATCTCCATGTATCAACCACTTATTTAATTTTCTACTAAAAATTCCATGATTAATTCCACCTGCTCCAACTCCAAAACCAACTTCAACATTTGAATCTGTTCTTTGAGCATAATAACATGTTTCACCAGAACTTTTTTTGAAATTTGTATTCACATAAAAATCTACAAAGTTCTTTCCCCAAGCAAAAGCAGGTAATCCAACCGAAACTTTTGCCATCGCTTTTAATGTAACCAATTTATCTTTTACTAACAAATAAAAATCATATGCTTTTTGATAGTTATATGTTTTTCCTAAAGAAATTTTACCATTGCTTTTATATGTATTTCCAGATATTGTCGGTGTTATAGTTCCACCTTTTGTATAACTAGTTTCAGTACTCTCTTTACAATACCATTCTATCGACAATGAATTATTTGTTGCGCCAAAACTTCCATTAAAATAATTTCCCGAAAACTCTAAACTAATTTCTCCCGTCGTCGGCTGAGGCCTTGAAAAGTTAACATTTGCAGTTAATTTTATATAATTAATTAATGTTTTTGAAATTGTTTTTGTTATACTATATCCTCTACTATCAACAGCTACTAAATTAAACGTTCCAGTTTCAACATTATTAATAGTCAAAGTTTTATCTGATATTCCTTTTCCGTTCACAGATTTTGATTTTATTGTTGCACTATTTTTCGCTGAAATTGATGTTAAAGTGATTAATGCTGTTGACTTATATCTTATCAGTTTGTTTTTATCTCCTGTCAGTGCTATAGTTGTTGAATTAGTATCAACTATAGTTCCATCAATATTTGGTTTACACAATTCAGAATTAGTTGTTGTTTTAAATGTATTTGTTTTTCTTCCGACCTCAGTACCATTGTTATATGTAATACATGTTATTGTACCTGTACCACTTGTAGCATTCGGGATTTTTGCATAAAAAGATTTAGGAATTATCCAATCGCTATAGCTTCCACCTGCTTTATTTGTTGCAATTGTTACATTTATATCTCCAAACTTTACTTGAATAGTATGTCTAAAGTTCGAACTAGCACTACTTATTATATATGTAGGTGCACTCTCTATACTTGCTACTGAAATACTTATACTACTTGCCCTTGGAATTGTATTCAATGTAAAATTACCACTTATACTTGCAGAAACACCAAAACTTGCTGCTTGTATTTCTGCAGAAAAAGGTATTACTTTTGTTCCATCTGCATTATGTGCTACTTCTATTGTACCACTAGCTATAACTATGTATGCGTTAGGAGATGATGCATTTATGCTTTCTGTTGTATTTATTTTTTCTTTACCATTTATACTAAAATATTTATAATGTCTAGCACTAATAGAACCTGAGCCATCAGATTGACAATAAACATTGTAATCGACATATGATTTATTTGTATTTGCATTTCCATTTTTATCATTTAAAACTACATATAATTTAAAATTTTCAGCATAGCCAAAACTTCCCACTGCTGAACATTGTTCTGTATATATTGCCATATTACCCTCCTATCCAAAATACACCTGTTCCCTGTACTCCATCATTCACAAAATCTTCAATTCTTGAGTACTTTCCAACAACTAAATATTTTTCAACAGTCATATTCTTAGATTTTACAATTGTTTCTCCTGTTTCCTCGTCATACCCTGCAAACAACAAACTTTCTTCATTACTTCCAGTCGCATCTTTAACGTTTAAGCCTGCTTCATTTAATTTTGCTTTTGTTTTTGCTCCTGTCTTTTCAACTGATAAGCCATCATCATCAAAAGTATAACCTGTCGAAGTCTTGACTTTTGTTACACCATTTTGCTGTATTTCTTTTGCTATTTCTATTGCATATTTAGAATCTGTTTGTGTTGTTTCGACTGATTTCCTTATTGTTTCAACATCTGACTTTTGTGCACAACCATTTAACTTGTCAATCACGTCTTGATAATTATTATTTATTAATGTAGCTTGTGATTCTACTTTTTGTGTTATAGAACCATACTGCAAATTAATTGAAACTATATTTTTTTCATATTCTGTTATTTTATTAGCCAATCCTTCAATTCTATCAACCGACATCGTTCCAGTTGTAATAAATTTTGCATTAATTTGTCCATCCATTGTTATTGCTGTTTCGAATGGTCCTTCTATTCCATTTGAACTAAAGCCTATTCCAGCAATTCCAAATCTCCAAACATTTTGTGCTTTTTCTTTTGGCAATTTGTCCAATATCATAATTTCGTTCTCATCAATATATACATAGCCATTTTTATTTAAAGTATTTATCATATTAGTCTGTTTATTAATAACAGACTGCTGTTTTGATAATACTTGATTTATCTGTGTAATTGTATTTTTTACATTATCAAATTTAGATTTTACATCTCTTGAATAATTTCCAAAAACAACACTTCTAACCTTTTGTAGAATAATATCGTACTCATATTCCAAAACTTCCGTTAAAATATCTGCAATTGGATGCATTACATGAATTGTATCTCCTATTTCAAGCTCCTGTTTTATATCGGATTTTACATTATAACTAATTTTAGGATATTTATTTTCATTAAGATATTTTTGTGCATTTTCTCTTAATTCTTTAATTAAATTCTCCTCTGTTTGTTCATCACTATCTAGTATAGTTTCAAAATCAATTGTCTTAGTATATGGTTTATCATATTTTATATCTGCCTCCAGAAAAACTTCTGGTAGCATCAATCCATCATATCCTACTGGATATAATTTTGTTACAACGTTAGTCCAGTCTTCATAAACTTCTATCCCTTGAAGATCTTTTCCATAAATTATACTTAAACCATTATCATGTCCAATGCTACTTACAAATGAAATATCCCAATTATCAGCATCAAATACACCATTCCATCTTTCTTCAATTGTTTTCCAAGCTTCTAACATATTTTTTCTTATAAAATAAGCTGTACTTATGTTTTCAATGTTTGAGAAAAAATTAAAAGGACTAATATCATCAGCCCTTTCGTTTATATAATTTAATGCACTTATACCATTTAATTTTGTTGGCCTTACATCAACCAAAAAATAGTCTTTTGCATCAAACATTACATGATTAGCAGTAAATGAAATTTTGGTGTTTGTATATGTAATCGTATCTGGTGCAATTCTAAATGCTTGAGGTTTTAATTTTGTTTTTGTTTTTACCACACATAACTTATCCTTTTTTATATATTTTTTATAAGCAATTGGAATTTCTACTTCTATATACCATCCATTTAATGATTTTTTTTTATATTCTTTACATTTAAGTGGTTTTATTATTATATTTCCAGCACTTGAAAAATCTCTATCATTTGCATCAAATATTTTTATCATAACCACATATCCTTTCTCAAAATCTCAATTTCACAATCACCAGAATTTATTACAATATTATTTGTACCAACATTTAACATTGGAAAATCATATCCAATTTCTATTTGTCTATTTCTATCTAATCCTTCATACTTAACTTTTTTTTGCTCACAATCTATTTCAACATAACTATCTTGTTTAAAATGATATTTAAACCTAACATCATTTATTGTCAAATCTATATCTTCATACAATGTTTTTTTTAATTTTATTTTTGGACGACTTCTTATATTTCCTTCATTTACTATTATTTTGTCGTCCTGGACAATAATATATTCTTCATTTGCCTTATTCCAAAAAGGATCTCGTATAAATGTAGCATCAATTATTCTTATGCAAGAACTCCTTTTTGGTTCAAGTTCACTATAAAATCTTGCAATAGTTTTTCTACCTTTGTATTCAAATTCTCCTTCACCATCTAGCCATACTAAAATTTCATCAATTTTATTTATATTTAAGCATTGAACGCAAATTGGTCTTTCAACAACTGAATATCCAAGTTCATTAAATTCTGCCCCATCTCTTCCATCAATATCTATTTGTTCATATTTGTGTGCTGCTCTTGCAATAAATTCTTCTTCCTCTTCAACAACAACCTGCATATCATCACTTGATATTCCCTTAAACTTAAACATACTTACACCACCTTATAGATCTCATCTTTTACTATTCTTGCAAATCCATCTTCATCTATAGAAAATTTGCAATTTGTTAAAGCCTTAGCAAATGCACTTGCCATTTTGTTATAGTCTATTAAATTATTATTTATATTACTAGAATTATATCCACCATAAAAAGATTTTTTTGGTTTAATCTTATCTAATGTTTCAGATACATCTTCTGACATTTTTTCAGCAGTTTTCGCTAATCTAGGTGCTGATTTTTCTAAAGTATTTGATAGACCATCAACCATATCTGGCATCCATTTTTCATAATCTCTTAATGGTCCCTTATCTGGTTTAGAAAAATGAATAAAATTACTTATTTTTTCTGCAAATCCATTTAAGATGTTTGTAAACCAAGTTTCTTCACTTTTCTTTTTGATACCTTTTCCCATACCTTCAACAAGATCTTCACCCCAATTTTCACTATTTAAATTATCAATTGGTAGCTTTGCTTTATATACTAATTCTTGAGTTCCTTCTTTAATACTATTATCTTCCTTAATTTCAGAAGCTGACTTATCTATTTCTTCCTTAAAACTATTTGCTATATTTAATGTATCCTTTATAGTCCAATTTGCAATACTTCCTTTTTCTTTAGTAGCCTCCTCTATAGATGTGTCTTTTTTTATAACTCCTGTTGCCTTTTGAATTTCTTCTTGTGTTGTTATTGGTAAATTTGATAAACCTTGATAATAAGCATCTGAACTTTGACTTGCAATCTCTTTCCAAGCTGAAACCTGTTCAGGAGTAAGTTCTTGTATTGTAGATGTTTGGTTTGCTAGACTTGTTGTTAAATTCTCTAATTTTTTTTCTTCTGTTTCATATTGATTACTAAGAATTTTAAGTTGATATTCATTATTAGTGTTTACCGCTTCTTTTAATGTTTCTTTTAATGTTTTCACATATTCAACTTGTTTTTTTATTTGTTCTTCTATACTTTCTGAATTTTGATCTTTAGCTATTTCCCATGAAATCCCCATGTTTGTTACAGCTTTATCAATCTCTTCCGCAGAATTTGTTACACTTGCTGTTTGCAAATTTTCATAATCTGTTATCGTTTTTCCATATTCGCTTATCAAATCAGTTTGCTCTTTAATACTACTACCTAATTTACGAATTAATTGTTCATTTTCTATTTTTTCTATTCCATCTGATTTTACTGAATCTTCTTGAGCTTTTGATAATTGTTGTCTTAAACTAATTAAATTTTCAGTTGCACTTGCTTGTTTTTTCAATGCATTTCCATATTCTTCTTGATATGCATTTAATACTGCCTCTGCTTTTTTCTTTGAAATTAAAGTATCTATTTCTCCTTGCATTGACTTATAACTCTCAATGATATTACCATTAAGATTATATTCTGTTCCAAGTGCTTGATTTAATTCATTTAATATATATCTAGCTCTATCTTCATACCCTTCTTTTACTTTACCATTTTCATCTGTAATTTCTTTTAATTCTTTTACTAATTCCTCTGTAATATTAATCTCTGTTAAGGTATTATTTAAGTTATCTTGTCTACTTTTTTCTAATTGTTCAATTGTATTTTTTTGGTTTTCTATCGCCTCAATTACACCTTCCAATGATGCTTTCTCCTCTATTTGTCTAGCTTTACACGCTATCATTGCTGTTGTAAGTGCAATTGTTGCGGTTGTTACTGCAACAATCGGATTAGCTGTTATTAATTTCATTACATTAACGATTCCAGTAATTGCTGTAGAAGTAGAACTAGCAGAACCTCTCATAACTCCAAAAGCTTGAGTAATGCTACCAATCACTTTTATAGTTCCACCTATTCCAG
This sequence comes from uncultured Clostridia bacterium, assembly GCA_934141555.1. GTDB lineage: Bacteria > Bacillota > Clostridia > TANB77 > CAG-508 > CAG-269. The sequence goes on from CAKPCK010000004.1 coordinate 28,023, forward strand.
AAGTTAATTTTCCCAAAATAGTTATTAATGGCCCTATAATTACTGTAGTTTTTGCTATACTTGCAATCATTTCTACATCTTTATCCGTTAAACCTGCAACTCTCTTAGTTAATATATCTATTTTATCTGTTGCTCTGGATAAAATCGGTGTTAATTTGTCTCCAAGTGTTATTGCTAAGTCTTTTATTTTATTCCATGCAACTTCAATTTTACTCTTTAATGTAGAATATCTTTTATTAGCTTCATTTGTTAATGCTGTATTATCTTCCCATGCTTCGTTTCCTAATTCAATCGCATTATTCATTACTTCACTTGAATTTGACAATGAAAGAATTGTGTTTGATAATCTTACTTCTGTAAGATTCATATCTTGAAGAATCGCTATAGCTGATTTCCCATTTCTTTTTGTATTATTCAAACCACTAATAAATGCTGCCAAAGCTCCAACAGCATCTTTCTCAAATGCACTTTTAAATTCTTTTGAACTCATTCCTGCTACTTTTGCAAAGTCTTTTAAATCACTTGAACCAGTTTCGACAGCAACTTGTATTTGTTTTAATAATTTGCTCATTGCTGAACCACCAGCTTCTGCTTCAATCCCAACACTCGACATTGCAGTCGCTAACGCTAATATTTGTGCTTGACTTAATCCAGCTAAATCTCCTGTTGCAGCTAATTTCGTAGCCATCTGAACAATATCAGCTTCAGTTGTTGCAAAATTATTTCCTAATGCTACAATTACAGAACCTAATCTGTCATAATCTTCTGCCGACATATTAGTTATATTAGCAAATTTTGCTAATGCAGATGCAGCCTCTTCTGCTGATAAATTTGTTGAATTACCCAAATCTATCATTACTTTCGTAAATGATAAAATATCCTCTGTTTTTATTCCTAGCTGCCCTGCCGCTTCTGCAACTGCTGAAATTTCTGTTGTAGTAGATGGAATACTTTTTGCCATATCTCTTATTCCTTGTTTTAGTTCGGCCATTTGTTCAGCTGTTCCATCAACAGTCTTCTCTACTCCTGTAAAAGCATCTTCAAAATCTATTGCTGTTTTAGCACTTGTAGCTAAAGCTGTTGCTGTTGCAATAGAAAAAGTAGATACTTTTGTACCTACCTTTTCTATTTTTCCACCAACATTTTCAATTTTAGAGCCAACTGCAATCATTCTTGCTCCAAAATTTTCTAATTCTGTTGTTACTTTCTGCAATTTATTACTATAATTGTTTAATTCCGTTTGTGCTTTTATTAATTCATTTCTTTTTTTAGATATAGCATTTGTATTTTTATCTTCAACACTTTCAAGCTCATCTAGTTGTGTTTGGAGTACTTCTACTTTTTCACTTTGTAATTTGTATGCATTAGTTAAATACTCTTGTTCATCTTTCAACTTTTGTGTTTTTGATGTAAGTTCTGTATATTGAGATTGGACTAATTTAAACGAACTCTCATTTTCTTTAATTTCATTTGTTAATCTTTTTGTTTTTTCTGCTGTAGTTTCAATACCATTTTTTGCATTATTTAATGATGTACTTGTTTTATCTAACCTATCTTTATAAGTTTGTAATTTAAGTTGAGCATTTGTTAATTCATTTTGTTTTCTTTTTATTGCTGTAGTATTTTTATTTTCAGCATTCTCCAAATCTGCTAATTGCATTTTTAATGCTGAAACTCTATCTGTTTGAATTTCATATGCATTACTTAAATATTCTTGCTCTGACGTTAATTTTTGAATTTTTGTTGTTGATTCGTCCCATTGCTGTTGTACTAACTTAAACTGATTGGAATTTTTGTTTAATTCAATATTTACTTCTTGCAATGTTTTTCTAAAATCAACTGCACCTTCTTGAGTAAATACTAAACCAACTCTCTTTAAATCATTTGCCAATATTTTTTACCTTCTTTTGCATTAGATTCTATGAAAAATATTATCTGCATTTTTTTCTTTATTTTCTTTAAGTCCTGAAATGTTTTCATTTACAAATTCAATTATTCTTGTTATATCTTCTATATTTACAAGTCGCACCGCTTGTCTATATGTTAATGCCTTTTCATAATTTGACGCAATTATAGCATATAATAATTGATTTGTAGCATACATTGTTTTAGTATATCCATTTTCATCTATATTGCCTTGTGCATCTTTTCTTAATTGTTCTATTCCACCTTCATAATCTTCAACATATTCTAAAAGAAGTGGTGTCACTTCTAAATTTAGTTTTTCTCCATTTTTTAATTGAATTTCTAATGTATTCATATAATTAATCTCCTTTTATTTTTTAGAGGCTTTAAAATCAATTTAAAGCCTCATTTTTGTTTTGATTATTAAACTTTTTTTGCTGTTGCAGCTGCTAAGCCTTCTTTGTTCACAATTACTGATTCAAAAAAGTTTTGTTCTGTTAATCCTGCTGGGAAATTCTTTGTTTCACTATCAACATAAACTTTTTTATGTCCCTCATCATCAAAAGAAAATGCTTTTATAGTTATTGTTGTGTTTTGTTCACTATATGTTTCTTCTGATGTTGATGCTTCTTCAGTATTTTCTACCAATTGGCATTTTGGATACCAAACAAATTGCAATCCTCCTCCAACTTTCTTTACAACTTTTCCAAATGCGAAAAATGGTCTTTGGGCTGGTGCTCCACCTAACATTAAGCCTGAAGCATCAACATCTTCTCCTTTCATTTTCGCTAAATCTTCTGGATCAATTGCTACAACTTCTACTGAATTTTCTATACTAGATACTTGATTAACAACTTCATAATCCTCTCCACTTGCTCTAATTGTTGTGCTTTCTGAATTATCTGTTGTTCCTATTTTTTTTACTACATTACTTTTTATTGTTGCATCATATTCAGCTGAATTATATTCACCTGTTTCTGTCATTTTGTTAAAAGCATAATACAAAGCCCCAACAGACTCTATTAACATTGGTTTTTTTTGTGTTATTGTACTTGCCATTAATATTTCCTCCATTTCAAAAAAGATACTTAATTTTCATATCCTAATTCACTAAGCATCTTTTTATAATATTTTTCCTTATTTTTGTCCCATAAAGGGTACATATGTGGTTGAGCACTCATTTTTATACTGCCTTTTTCTAATATCGGACCATAATACTTACCCCAACCAACTTCAACTTCATCTTTTTTTCTTTTGTATGAAAAAGTATTTATTAAATGTGTATATCCTGCCTTTTTTATCTTAGAAATAGGTTTTGGTAATTTTAATAAATCTGTTACAAATTCTTTTGCCCCGTCTTCTAAAACATCTACAACATTTTTGGTTTCATTTGCATAGTTTTCTATTATTTTTGATAACTCATCGAATCCATCAAATCCATATGTTTTATTCGACATTTTCTAAAACCTCTATTGAAAAATATGAATGCCATCTTCTATCCTGAATATTATACTCTATATTAATAATCGGATGTATATCAATCTTGTTTAATTCATTTTTTAGTTTTATTAATGTTTGACAACGTGGTTGATCTGCTATAATAGAAACTTGATATGTAACATTTGTATTATATTCTTCCCCACTTGCTGTAAGTGGTTCCCATAAATATTCCCAATAGCAAATTCTAGTTTCGGCTTCAATTTTTTCATCTTCTGGAACACCTTCTGATACTGGTACTTGCATTTTTTCTAATAATTTAATTAGCTCTATCTTTTTCATCTATATTCTCCTCCAATTTAACTCTTGAATATAATTCAAGTGTTAAATCTGTTTGTTTTACTCCATCTTGGTTTGTAAAATGATATGCATTATAAACTCTATGATATGTATTTCCAATTTTAACAACATGTAATGATGTCAATTCTTTAATTTGAGGTATTCTTAATTTGTATGTTATTTGTTTTTTTCTATCTTCCGCTTCAAATTTTAATTTATCTGATATCGAAAGTTCTTGAAACCAAATTTTCTTTTTTGTATTTTTTAAATATTCAACAGGATATTTTGTTTTTGCTTGTTTAATCTCAAAAATATAAAAAAATCCGTCATTATACACTGGCAGATTTGTAATATTTTGCTTGTAAAAAGGCATATTCTCCTCCATAAACTTCTTTAAATTCTGCTATTTTCTTAAAATTTGCATATAATACATAGTTTTTTAAGAGTGTTCTTGCTTGTAAATCTTCTGAATAATTAATTTCTGTTCCAACTATAGTATTTATATCAAATATTCCATCTTTAATATATCCTAGAAGCTCTTCATCATCTTGAAATGGAGATGTGTGTTGTTCTAATTTTATCTGTTCTAAAATCTCGTTTAACTTTTCATCACTCATTACTCCACCTCTATTCTTTTTCGTCCTTTTGCACTATTTCACATTTTTTTATTACTGCTTTACCAATTTTATTTTTACTTGTTAATAATTCTTCTATTCTTTTATTTGATGGCTTTAGTCCATCTCGCGGATACATATCATTTCTACAAGTTAAATATACCTTGTCATTATCTTCACTATCTCTAAAATCATGGATTACTAAATATTTATCCATTATTTCCTCCTAAATCTTAAGACACAAGCTTTCTATTAAGCTTGTGCCTTTGTATTTATTGTTCCTTGTACATTAGCTGAAACTGTCTCTACAACTTTGACACTTGGAACATATTCTTTTAATTTTGTTACATCAATTGGATATGCACAATAATCATCAATAGCTCTACCATTTCCATAAGCTTTTGCAATAATTAAATCTGCATCATCCATTGCTTTTGTTTCTTTATATTCATTTATTTTAAATCCACTAAATCCCATTACATATTTTCTTGGTAATACAAACACAGCTTTTCCTTTTTTATTATTTGCTGATTTAAAAACTTTTAAATCTTTATAAGAAGAAATCATTTTTCCTTCTGCGTCATATAAAGCTGGTGCAACATAATTTGCTTCATCTGATGGATTACATATTAAAGCAATCTCATTATAAGTTCTTTTTCCATCTTTTGATAAATAATCTTTCATTGGTGCTAATCCCTTTGGAGTAAATGATTCTATTATGTTTAATTTTTTATCTTTATGTGTTCCATCTTCATTAACACTATCAATTAATTTATAAACGCCTATTGGCATATCTTTTCCAGTTCCTTCTAAAAATGCATATTCTGCCCCATCATTTATTGTTTCTTTTAAAATTGCTGAGAAATATTTATCAACATATGGAAGATCTAAATCTCTTATTGCCTTTGGTATTACAAGTGCAACACTTAATTTGCTTAATTCAATATTTAAGCTCTTAATCTCTGCACTTAATTCTTCAGTAATCGCACCTGTTAATGGTCCCCAAGCATAAGTTCCTGTTTTTTCTGCAACAAGCCATTTCTTTACATCAGCTGGTGTGAAATCAATTATTGATAATATCCCAGAATCTTTTTTTACATCATCTAATGTTCTATTAATAATAGATGTTGGAAGAATATCTTCTTGATCTGCTGTTAGAGATTGTTTAATATTTTTTAATTTCTCACAAAATACTTTTTCTTCTTTGTTTAATACTCTTAATCCTAATTTTTTTGCATAATCTTCATCTGACTTTGCCATTGCAGCTTGCATTGTAATTTCTGCAATCAAATTTGCATGTTCTGCTTCATTTATTTTTTCTATAACTTGTATTATTGCTTGTGATTTATCTTCACTTTTTTGAAGAATATCTAATGCTTCTTCTTGAGCTTGTTTGATTCTTGTTTCATTAATTTCCATTTTTTTACCTACCTTTTCTTATTTTTTTGTATTAAAAAAAGACTTCCAAGAGTCCTTATTAATCTGATTATTTTCTTTATTTGTTAAATCTTCATGATTTTTTTCATTTTGTTTTTTTAAATTTTCTTCCACCATTTCTTTTATTGTATTTTGCATTTTCTTATTTTTCATAACTAAATTATAAATAAAATGAGCTTCTAATGCTTGCATTGGCTCATTTTTTATTTGAGTTGTTGAAAATCCAAGTTCATATGCTTCTTTTGAAGTAATCCATTCTTCCCTATCCATCATTTGTTTTATTTCTTCTTCTGAAAGTCCTGTTTTACTTACATAAATATTAAGAGATGGTTGTGTAATTTTTTCTAGATCTTCTGCCATTTTTTTCATAGCATTTGAATCACCAGTAGCTGAACTCCATGCATTGTGAATCATTAGTAAGCCATTTTCTGGAACAACTCTCTCCTGACCTGCCATAAAAATAACACTAGCAGCACTACATGCAAATCCATCAACAATTGTTTTTAAATGTCCATTAAATTCTGATAATATACTATAAATTGCTAAACCTTCTGAAACTTCGCCGCCATATGAATTAATTCTGACTGTCAAATTTGGAGTATCTACTTGACTTATTGCATCTTTCAAAGTAAATGCATCAGTTTTTTCTTTTCCAGTTCCTAACCAATTATCTATCCAGCTTTTTTTCTCAATATTACCATAAATATATAATTCAGTTTCATTTTCGTTTTTCTTTTTAAAATTCAAAAAATTATTTTCCATCTTCGTTTGCACCTCCTTCCATTATTCCATAATTCTTAGTCAAATTATGAGCATTAGCCCATTTTTCATTTATAATTGGTAATTTTAAAAACTCATTTATTTCATTTCTGCTAAATCCATCAGATGTAAGTTTATCTATTCCATTTGCTGCATCAAATATTTCTCTATGTTGCATTACAAATCTATTAAACATTACTGATTCTCCTGCTAAAAAACTTTTTTCTCCAACAATACCAATGTTGAAACCATCTTCTAAAAGTTCTAATTTTGGTTCAATAGCAAATGTTATAAAATCATCATTCGATGTAGATTTTTCAGTTTTATTTCCATAAAAAATATCAAGAGGAATTTTATATGAAGCTGCAACTGAGTCACAAATTTGCTTTATCATATCTTTATAATCTGACAAGCTTTGACTATTATCTTTGTTCAAATTTATTAGCTCAAACATTTCTGCTAACATTACTACGGCATCTTCATCGCTCATTAATCCTTCTGTAATTTTTTCTTTATATTCTTCATATGTTATTTCTTTTTGAGTTTTAGCATCTTTCAGTGGAAGTTGGGTTCCTGGTCTTTTCAATTTCCATTTAAAAACATTACTTCTTATATATTTTTTTGAAATTACTTCTAATAATTTTCCTGTATTGTTTTTAAAACTTTCATTTGCTAAGTTCAATTGACTTGACTTTAGAGAATAATATATTGTATTATTTTGATCATACTTTCCAGTCAACTGAATTGTATTACCATCATTTGTTAGTATATCTATATTATCAAACTCATTTATATTTAATTTACTTGTTTTTATATTGAAAGATTCTGCAACATATAATAATTTACTATCTGAACCATTTTCCTGCTCTACTATAAGAGCTTCTTTATCAATCAATAATTTTAGAGCAAGTTTTTTCAAAAACATTGTTCCATTTTCCATAAAATTAGGTCTAATATTCAATCGCCAATACGTTTTACCTTTTTTTCTTTTTATTACACCATTTTCCGCTTCAAATGTTAAAATTTCTGTTTTTGATATTGTATCTGCAATTAAATCTATCGCTCTTGCCTCTGCAATAGCATAAATATAATCTTTTGAATCAGTACTTCCACATATAACATCAAATATACTTATACTTTCACCTTTTTCGTTTTTTAATATTTTGTCTAAAAACATTTTCCACCTCCTTACACATAGATTACTTCTTCATCTAACAATTCCTGAGCAGTCATAGCCATTACAAATGCCATAAACGGATCGTTTTTTCTAAGTTTTGGTTCTATTTTCTCATAAGTTTTATTTCCATCTTTTCTTGTTTTAACACTTGTATTATTTATAGCCCATCTCATAATTGCACTATTTCCTATATTAATTTTTTTATCAACAAATGCGACTTCAATTCTAGGTGCTATTATTGCTATTACTGAAGCTGGATATCTTATCATTCTTACTAATCCATATGGATTTTCTTTTGTTTCTATAGAAATTCCATATCTTTCAAATATACTTTTAAATAATTGAAATCTATACATATCCATTACCCATTTTTTTATATTAAATTTTGACATTTCACTAATAAGCCATATAACTATTTCTTCTGCATCTATAGACTCTGTACTTACAATTTTGAAATCATTATAACCATCTTGTCCAATATTCTCAAAAGGAAATTTTATATCATTAAAAAACTTATTTTTTGAGCAAATCCATGTTCTCTGTCTCCAAATATATTCATCATTAATTTTAAATAAGAACCCTGCACTAGCAAAGTCATTTAATGAGGCATAATCTATTCCTATTATTGCACATTTACAATCTAAATCTGGTAGGAGTCGTGGAATTTTATTGTCTATATCTGAATAAGAAGCCGCTAAAATATTATCCCAAGATGTCACTGCATCTTCTTCATCTTGTTGTGGTATATTCATTCTTTTTGCATAAAACTCAACTCGATATGATTTTTGTTTTTGCATTTTTATATAATCTTTTATAATCTCATTTAAAAGTACTGGCATATATCTCAAGCTTGGATTAGCTTGGCACCATATTGTTATATTAATATCTGCTTTATTTCCAGTTTTCAAGAACTTTTTCATAGGAACATCTACTGCTTTTATATCATTAACTTTATAAATAATTGGTAACAATCCTAATAAATTTTCTTCACCATTCAATACTTCTTTAGCTAAATCTAGCTTTTCATCTAAAGGTCCATCTCTGACAACCCCATTTGTTGTTATTGTAATTGTTCTAGAATGTTTTATTTTTCCAAGACCTGAAGTATATACATTCAATTGTTTATAATCTTCATACGCATGTAATTCGTTAAATATAATCATTCCAGTCTGTTTTCCATCTTTGGTTTTTGCATTTGCAGTGTTATATCGCAAAATAGAATGAGTTATTTTATTTATTACCTCTGTTTTATTCCAATAAAAATATTTTCTCATTGTCGTTTTATTATCTTCAAGCATATTATATACAACATTAAAAGAGTTCAATGCTTGTTCTTCTGATGTTGCTACAATATCTATATGATAATTCTTAACACCATAGTAATGAGTTTGTAAAAAATTTGCTAATGGCATTATCATTCCATCTTTTCCATTTCCTCTTGCCATCAAAATCAAAATATCTGGAAAGATTACTATATCTAAATTATTTTTATCATACATAAAAAATAATGCATATGCAAACTTTTGATATGGAAATAATTTATAATACCATTTTTCGCAATATCTAATTGCTTTTCGAAACATTTCTTCATCCAAAAAAACATCGTCTCTCGACAATGTTGGTTTTACAATATTTTTTATTAGTAACTTTATTTCATCATCAGTTTCATCTGGATTTTCTTCTATAAATTGAATATATTCTTCAATTTCCTTACAATAAATCATCTCCTTCACCTTCTTTTGTGCTCGGATCGTCTGGCTCTTTTAATTCTAAATCTTGTAAAATTTTTCGCATTTCTGTTGTCACATTTATAAGATTTTTAACACTTTCATTTGGTTTATCTGAGGTATATCCATTACCAGTCATACAAGAATATCTTATTCCTCTATCTTTAATGTCATGCTGTAGATCTTCTTTTAATTTGACATAGAAAATATAATTTTCAACCATATCATCGAATTGTTTTTCAAATTTATTTTGATTTAATAATTGATTTTTTAAATCGTCTCTTATAAATTCTACTTTCTTTTCTAACTCTTTTTTTCGTTTCTTTTCTTCTCTAGCTTTCCTTTTTTCTTCCTTTTGTTTGTCTAACAATTCATCTATTCTTTTTTCTGCATTTTCCAACTTTTTTTCAAGCTCTTTTTCTTTCTCCTTAGCTGTTTTTCGCTTTTTTTCATTTCCTGGCATCATATCCCCCCTTTCACGCAAGAATTTCATAAAAGTTGAATAGTCATGACCCCACTCCCGCTCCCATTAAAAGATTTTTTGGCTTAAGATTTGAGTGGGGGGATTTATATTTTTTTACTTATTATTAAATTTCATTAATCGAAAAACACAATATCCCATTCATAATTTCAACTCTATATGTATGTTCCAAATGTTTAATTTGTTTTGTATCTTTAAAAGTATTATCAAATAGTCCTAATTTTTCTAATATCATATTAGATTCTTTCTGAGTAACATTTGATAATAATTGTATTGTTTTTTGAATAATTTCTATTACTTTTATTGTATATTTAACTTGTGATTTTATATTAAAATCTTTATTATTTAAGCAGTTAAAGAACATTTTCAGGGCTACTACTATATCCTCTTTGTCTAGCAAGTAACTTGCTACAATGCCATTTCTAAAAGTAATTACTCCTGCTTTTTCTTTTTCATTATTCATTTCTTTCAATTCCGCTTCTATGTTATTTACTTTATATGCTTGAATTAAGTGTTCTAGTTTCATGTTTACCACCTCTCAGTTGTAATTGGCTTTGATTTCTTTTTGTTTCTATAAAGCCATCTATGTCTTTCTTCTATTATTTCATGTGCTTCAAAACTTAAACTTATCATATTGTCTATATCAAGTGCCAAATCTGGTCTTTGTTTAATTGGAATTATATGATGTATTGTATTTGCTCTTACAATTTTTATTTTTGTTGGAAAATGTTTTCCATCATTCCATTTTCCTAAAAAGAATTGACATGTATACTTGTCTCTTTCTAATACTTTCTCTCTTGCAATATCAAAATCAGTAGACTTGTAAAACTTATCTGTATTTCCTTTCGCAATCTCTTCAGCCCAATTATAATATTTTCTTCTTTTTCTTCTCTGTTTCATTACTTTTTCCTTGTATTCCTTTACCTTTTGGATTATATGCAAAACAATAATTAATTCTATTACACTGTTCACATTTTTTCTTCATACATTTTTCCCAGTTAATCCCATCTTTTTTCTTCATAAGTTTTGACCTTTCTTTTGCTTTATAAAACAAAAAAAGAACTCACTAGAAAAGTTCTTTTTTTACACAATTTTCGAAACTAAAAAAATAAAAGGAGTTTTGCGTAGCAATTTAGAAAAAGTACTAACACATCTAGTATATATTAGTATAAATTATAAAAGAGCAAATATAAAATCTGCTCTCTCACACAAACAATTAATCAGTATTTCTTGCAAATACTTTTTAACTATTACTATTATACTATATGTTTTTATATAAAACTACGACATCTTTATGACATTTTTACGACACTTTATAAATTTAGCATTTTCTCTGTTGCTTTTTCTATTATTCTTTGAATATGTCTATTACTTCTTGTTTGATTAAATAATCTAAAATATAAATTGTTTCCAATATCTTCTGCTGTTCTTCCATCTATATAATAAGCCACTAAGATTTCTCTTTCTTTGTATTTTAAACTCTCTAATCTATCATCTATTAGATCTACTTTTTCTCTCAACTTTCTAACATCCGCTTCTAATTCTTCTATTTTTTCTTTAGCAACTTCTTTCTTTGTTTCGTTTTCTTCTATTTTTTTCAACACTTTATTGCTTATTTGATTTTTACTATGTATATCTTGATTAATACCAAAGCTTGATGTAATACTTGTTTCTACATCTCTTTCTTTTAATTTTATCCTATTATTTTTTAGTTCTTTTAACTTAATATTCAATTTTGCTTTGTTCTCTTTATAATCTCTTAATAATTCTATTAATTCTTCTTTACTCATTTGTTCCTCCTTAAAATTTTACTTTTTTCTACATTCAAATCTGCTCTTGGTGGTTTTATAATTTCTTTTACTAATCCTAAATCCTGTGTTTTAAAACATTCTTTACAGTGTGTTATCATGTCTTCATACATTACAAAATTAGGATATTCTTTTACAAATATGTACTCATGATTATTTTTACTTATTATTTTGGGTATTCTCATTTGTATCACTCCACTTCTTTTTATATTTTTAGTTATACAAATTAATCATTATTTTCTATTAATTCTATATCTTTTATTAATTTTGTACCAAAATCTTTATAAGTTTCATATCCACCTTTATGCCCTGATATTATCCAAAGCTCTTTATACATGTTACTTTTCAATTTTTCTACTAGCTCCTTATCTGTTATGTAACAATAAAAAGTATCTTTTTCAATATTATAATTTGTAATGATACCATTTTGTGTAGGAGTATTAGTTAAATACTCAACCTCTACTTTGTAATATGTTTTCAATAAATCCTGTTCTTGTGTTACTGCTGTTATTCTTGCTTTATCTCTATCATTGCTTTCTATGTAATTTATATATCCATGTACACTCCCAATGGTTATTGGCATTACAAATAACATTATTAAAAAAACAAATACTCCTAATGCTCCAAATGTACTATAATTTTCTTCTGCTTGATGCCAACACACTCCTATTAAAATTAATATTACTATTTCTATAAATATAGTTAAAACTATCATCTATTTTTCCTCCTTTACTCTATCTTCAAAATATTGTTTTATTTGCTCTTTATATGTTTTTATATCTTCTATGCAATTTACCTTATATGAAAATGCAATTTTTTCTGACATCAAATCTATTTGTTTGTCTTTTTCTTTTAATAAATCCAACACTACTTGTATATCATCAGTCTTTTCCTTATTTTTGTAATCTACATAGATTTCAGTATTTTTATTTAACTCTAATCTTTTTATTGCTAATTTTTGTATATCCGTCATAGATTATTCCTCCAACTTCTTTATTCTTTTATCTAACTGTTTCACTGCTTGTATTAATTCATTAATTTTATTTCTTATATCAATATCTATACATCTTTCTGTATGTTCTTGCTCATATTCTTCGATATTATCTATATATATTTCATCTTCTATTAGTCCAAAAGTATATATTAATAAGTCATTTGTTGTTAATATTCTTTCATTTCCATCTTCAAAATGCAATATTTTATTTTCTAATACTGCAATAGCGTTGAACGTTCTATATACATAAAATCTACTTCCATCTTTTATCTCTCTATCTTCTATTGCTTTCATTAATTCCCAGCCTTTATATATTTTACTCATTTATATTTTTCTCCTCTCTATATTCTCCATAAACTTCAAGTTCTTTCATTTTTAATTCTTTTTCGATATTCATTTTTTGACTAATTAAACGTGGTATTGATATTGAAGAAATAAATACAATTATTAAAATAGCAAAAAATAATATTGTAATTAATAATTCTTTCATTCCATTATCCATTTCTATTTTTCCTCTCTTTCTTCTATTAGTTCTTGTAAAACATCTATTTGCTTTTTTATTCTTTTTAAATTTCTGTTTATGATTTTAAAATTACCATCTGGTTCTGAAAGTTCTTCTGTCCAATCTTTGTCTGCTTGTTTCAATTCTTCTATCTTGTCTTTTACTTTTTCTTTTAGAATATAATTTTCTTTAATATATTGTGGTGTTTCTTCTTTGATTACCTTTTGACCTTCTAAAGTATCTAATAGTTTATTCTTTAATTTTTTCATTTTCTTTTAACAACTGATTTCTTTCATCTGCTATATTGCAATTTTTTATTAATGCTAGTTTTGCTAATTCATTCTCTTTTTGTAGTTTTTCAATTAGATTTAATAATGTTTTATTTGCTCTTATCTCTTGCATTAAATAAGCTATTTGGGGTTCGTCTGACATATCTTCTTTTTCTATTTCTAACTCATCAAGCAATCTTCTTGTTCTTGTATTTATTACTTTTAAAGCTTTCTTTTCTTCCTCGTTCATTTATTTCTCACTTTCCAGCAATTTCTTGCTAAAATATTTATGTATGTCTTGTTTCTCTAATTTGTCACCTCTACACCAATCTCTTTCCATACCATTGCAATTATTTAATTCTGCATATATATTGTCAAAGCAGATTTCCCAACCGTTTTCAACCATGTAATTTTCCATTAAGTCTATTATTTTATTTTTCTTTTCATTTTCTTTTAATACTCTTTTATAATCTGATAAAATCTCTATACTTTTACTTAAGGCTTTGATGTCTGGATCACAATTCATACAACTTCCACCTGCACATTCTATTATATCTTTTTGCTCTTTACGTACTTTTAACATTAATTCTAGTTGTTTTTTTGTATCTTCTATACTATTTCTCATATTAGCACCACCTAACCTTATTATTCGTTATAAAATAATGTGATTTACATGGAATATTAAAATTTCCTATGCTTGGGTTTAAACTTAATTCGCCATCTCTAAAAATTAAAGCCCATCCATTCATTCCTAATGGAGTTACTGTTTTTTCTCCGCACCCACACGCACATAAATGAACTGCTACTTGACATTCTAAACAGACATAAAGTATCCCTTGTTTTAATTTATGTGGCATTCTTTCAACTGATTTTATTTCAAATTCTTCTATACTATTTTCCATTACATACATTCCTTTCTTGGAGCTGTACCACCAAAAATTTCTCCACATTTTTCACATTTCCAATTTTCTGGCATATTACAACTGTCTTCGCATTTTAGTATACATCTTTCTGTTGGATTGTTATTTTTATCTAATTTATAATATTTTGTTAAAACACTTTCTTTAAAATATGTTAGTTTTTCACTGCCACAACAAGGGCACTTTTTTATACTATTTTCTATGCTACCAACATTTGTGTCGTTACCATTATTATTTCCATTCACTTAAAACACCATCCTAGAATTGTTTGATTTTTATTTGTAATTTACATGTTTTCGTTTCAACAATACAAGTTGCAATTCCTTTTAATGCCAATTCTCTTTTTATGTCTTTCTTTTCTTGCAATAATTCTATTGCTTTTTCTAATGCAATATTTAAATCTATTTCTTGATCTTTATCCATTCTAATTCCTCCACTTTCTTATTTATTGCTTGTAATTCTTGCATATTAATAGCTTTCCAATATGCAAAATCAAAGTTTTTTATAAAATCTTTAGTTTGCTTATCCATAACGATATAATCATTATCATGTAGCTTTCTATATTTTATAAATCTTTCATCATCTCTAACTTTTTCATATCCTAATTCTTTAAACATCTCGTCTGCAGTTTTTTGTTTGTAATCTTCCATTGGTACTATTGCAATTCCATCTTTCATTCTAATTATTTCATGACCATTAATTATAATCTTATTTTCTTTCACTATTCCTCCACCTCATCATCTTCAATAAAAACATATTCTTCTATTTTATTGCCACAATGTGGACAAAATTTAATTCCTGATGTTTTAATATCATCTCCACATTCATTCCAGAAAAATTCAAATTTGCAATTTGAACACCTCCAAATATTTGATCCTATTTCATCTTGTTGTACTAAATATATCTTTTCATCTGCTGTTTTTTCTTTCACTATGTATCCCTCCTTTCTAATACCCACTCATAAAAACATGATGTCCTTCTTTTATTTTGTATATTTCTCTTTTTTTATCAAAATCCCATTCGGTTTTATAATCTTCATTTATTGCTTTTAAAAAATTATAAGTAACAAACATATACCCACATTCAACTAGATTACTTATTTTATATGTTAAATTCTTATTTTTACATTCATCTAAAATTGTTTTAAAATCAGCTATACTTCCATAGTTATTTTTTATATACCACTCTTCCTTTTCTATTATATATGTTTCCAAAGCCTCAACTATTGGTTGTAGTTCTTTTATCTCAAAATTGTGAAATGAATAATCATTACTTGGATATATTTTGGCTCCTTGCTTATTTAGTGCTTTTCTTAACACTTCGGGAAATTCATTATTTCCTAAACATTGATAATCATTAACATATATTCTATAGCTCATATCTTATTTACTCCTTCCAAAATAAAATTTTATGCAAACCCTTGTCCTTTTTCATAAAGTACCCATTTGTTTTTATCTTGCCTTTGATAATGTCTTTCGCTTAGTGGTGCAACTAAATGTATTCTCCAGTCGTTGTCTTCGTCTTTCATAGCTTCTTTTTCTGCATCTCTTACAGTCCATAATTCATTTTCGCTTTTTATTGAATTTTCATTATAGATTTCCTTTCCATTTTTGGTTACCGTAGCTACTCCAAAGCCTACTGCAATTAGCATATCTTCTGGTGCAATGTCATATTGATAACCACAATGTAAGCATCCTCCATATCCACCTTTTATAGGTTTTTCTTTCTTCCATTCCATATCTTATTTACTCCTCTCTTCTTTAAGCATATTTATATATACTTGCTTTTCTTCTATTTGCTCATTTAAGCTTTGTTCTAATATCTTTATTTGTATTTTTCTTTCATCTTTAACTATTGTTATTATTGTTAAAGATATTAGTATTGCTATAATACATATTACTTCTCCAACAAATTCTATTGTTTTATTCATATTTTTACTCCTTCACCACTAAATTTGCTTTGATTAAATCTTGTGTATATTCTTTTATTTTTTCTTCTTCTCCGCTATACCCTATATAATCTCCCCAGTTGCTATTTTTTCTTTTTTTAAATACTAAAATTTTTCTATCAAAAATGTTTATCTGAACTTGATAATCTTTTTCATATTTTCTGTAATAATTATCATATTCTAATAATTCGTATCCGATATTTTTCAAGTTCTTTTAAATCTACTCCGTTCTCTTATTTTTAACATATCTATTCTCCCTTAAATCCAATATATTTTTTTATTTAAATTTTTTATGTTGTAACATATCCAGCAACACCCTTTATTGAAACTTCCTTTAGTGTTTAAAAAATGTATTCTCTTTTTAAATATAAGAATTGATAACTTATCAAAATTTTTTTCATACATTTCTGCTCTTGTTGGTGTTTCTAATGTTGCAAGAGGTAGTAATAAACAAAATGATTTTATTTTACCTTCATCTACTAATTTAAAAGTTCTTTTTATTATTTCGTTCTGTTGACTAAATGGTGGGTTACTAATTAATAAATCGCATTTTATTGGTGGTTCTGTTTTAAAAAAGTCATTTCCTAAATCGTCAAATATGTGTGTCGCTTTATATTTCAGTTTTAATTCATCTGCATATAATTTAAATTGACTATCATAGTTGTTGAATGGAACCATATATTTTTAAATGATTTTATACCTATTAAATTGTAGATATTTTCTACTACCCATCGAGGAGTTGCAACATGATCTGGATTTGCTATTTTGTCTTCTTCGTATGTATTTATCATTAATCTTTTCCTCCTACTTTATAGCAATTAGCCAAGTATTGCTCTTTTGTTAGTATTGTTTTTATGTCTTGTTCTTCAATTATTCCTATTAGTGCTAATATAGATTTTCCATTTCCATAACCTTTTATCTCTTTTACATATTTTCCATTCACATAGTCTCCAACCTCTATTAGTTGTTTGCTGTGTTTTACTATTATTTCTTTTAAAAGACAGTATCTAATATGCTTGTATTTTTCGTATATAAAATTATCAAAAAGCATTCCGTCTGATATATCTTCATCTTTTGCCAATTTTTCAATATATTTTGCTATGTGTCCATCTTTCGTTCTTACATATTCTCCAACTTCAATTCTATCTTCCATTTGCTCCTCCATTTCTAGCATTCTGGACTAATCTTTTAATCAAATTTGTATAATATCTCTGTTCTGTTCTTAATAAATCTGCAAAATCTTCTAAATCATCTAGCTCTTTCGCTTTTCTTTTTAAAATCGCTTCCTTTTCTTCCTTATACAAGTTATCATCTACTCCATTTAATTTTCTTGTTGCTATTAATTCTTCATCATCGATTACATCTGCCATATTTTTTCTCCTTTATCTTATTTTTAATTTTCCTTTTTTTAATAAATTAATTTCATTATCAGAAAATTCTAAAACCCCATAGTTAATATATTGAACTTCATTCTGATTCTTAATATTTTGCATTTTAACTTTACCTTCTTTGCTTAATCTAATATTTTGAATGCATTTAGAAACTTCTTTTACTAATTGTGAATTTGTAGATATTACTTCAACAACATCACTCTTTTTATTGTTAAAGTCTGCTTTTATTTGATTTTCTATTAATTCATTCTCACATGATTTTTGATAAAAAGTACATTTTTCATTTCTGCAATAAAGCTTTTTTAAAGCTTTACACCTATTATCTTCATAAAATTTACAATTTTCTTTAATCATTTGTACTAAAACCTCCCTAAAATCCAATATGCTATTAATCTATACCATTTCTCATTTTCTTCAAGATCACAATCTATTGTATGATCTTTGAATAATCCAATTTTATATAATCTATTATGTGCCTTCCATTCTCTAATCCAACTATTAATGCTTCTTTTACTAACAAAACCTGTCCTAAATTTAAATTCCTCTAACACTAATTTCATAAATTCTTTACTTTTCGCTTTACGTGGATTCATTATTCTTACATCTGCAGCATTATATTTTATTTTTATTCCCAAAACTTTTATATTTTCCACTTTGAAATCTCCTTTGTTTCTAATTATTTTTTTCTAATTGTTTTATTGCTTCTTTAACACATTTACAGCATAGAACTACTGTTATCTGTCCACATTGAGTCAATGAATGTGGTAAAATTGTTATTCCACCGCTTCTTTCTTCTTGCTTTTTATCTAGTCTTATTTCATCTTTGCAATAATCACAAATGTAATAATCGTATAATTTAGTCATTTTTCGATTTATCGTATTACTTTTTTCACCTTCTACTTGCATTTTTTGATATTTTTGAGGCGCTTTTCTATATTTAATTTCTGTTATATCTAACACTCTTTTGCTCCTTTATTTTCTATTCTTGGTATATAATCTTCTTCAAGAGCTATCTGCTCCGCTTTTTTGATATATGCTATATATTTTCTCTTTTGTTTATTTAATTGTGTAGTTCTTGATTTGCAATCATTTAAACTATGTTTTACTAGATCTACTTCTTTTTCCCTTTCCTCTTTTGTTAAACCTTTTAATTCTTTTGCTAACCTATATCCCGTATTCTGACTGCTATAAATTACAACTCTTTTCTTTTTGAGTTCACTTATCCTGCTTCTTACTTCTCTGTCAGAAAAACTTGTTGCTTCAACTAATTCTTTTCTTGTTGTATATTTCTCAGTAGATAAATAATCTTTTATATCTATTACATTTTGTTTCATTTGTTTTTTTCTCACTTTCTATCTATATTTCAGATAATGCATAAAATAATGCATTTTGGCTTTCTTCCGATATTTTTTGATAATTTTCATCTCTTCTGCATTCAGAAAAAACTTTAATAAAATTTCGTTCTTCTGCAAGCCTTTTTTTATATATATTAAATAAATTAATATAAATGTCTTTGTCTAGTCTATTTATGTTTGCGGTATTAACTACTGCTTTTACTCCGCTTTTTACTACCTGATATACTACTATTTGTACTACTATTTATACTTTCAAAATTGTCAGTACAAATTTTATATTTGTTAGGACTTCCTTTTTTTCCTTTTTCATATTTAAAAAGTCCCGCTTCTATTAATTTGTCTCTATATGATATAAAAGTTGCTTCTCTTCTTATATCTAAGAGTGCCATCAATCTCTGGTTATCTACTGAAATCCATTCGACCCATCCGCATCTATTAAATAGTCCAATCATTTTGTACCATAATAATTGTGATACTGGTGGTAAATAATTTGTTTCGAGCCAAATCTCAAAAGCTTTCATTAAATCTATGTATGTCATTTCATTTTCCTTTCGTAAAAAATAAAATTAAAGGGATAAACTATTGTCTATCCCTGTTGTCAATTTCTTTATATTCTTCTAACACTGCACTTTGAATCTTTTTTCTTAACTCATTGTCGATTGGATGTGCTAAATTGTAAAATTTCCCTTGCATATTTCTGAATTTTGGAAAAGCTATAAATAATTCTCCATTTCTTCCTTCTACAACTTCAATTTGCTTTACACAAATTGCTTCGTCTAAAACTATACTTGCAATAGCTTTTATACAGCCTGCATTTTTTAATTTTTTCATATTCACTCTTGTTACTCTCATCTTTAATCCTCCAATAAATAATTTTTTTTAAATTCTTTCATAAATAACTCATGACTATATTTTTTTTCAAATATAATTTGAGCTTCTTGCATATATTTAGTTCTTAATTCAATATCTAAATCATATTTTTGATGACATTTTCGGCAAATCGGTATAACTAGTCCATATCTCATACTCATTTGTCTGTTTTTGCCTTCAAAAACCTCATTTAGATCATCTTTTTTGTTTATATTGCATATGTAACATATCTTTAAACTGTCTGTTATTATGCTGAATCTTTTATCTTCTAACTTCTTCAGCTTATTAGATTTTTTCTTTAGTTCTTTTTGAATTTTGTATTCTTTATTTATACATGATGCACATTCTTTTAATTGAATTTTTCTTTTTCTATAGATACAATAAAAATATTTTTGATACTTCTTAGTTCTGATTCTAAAATTAACACATTTCATGTTTTTCTCTCTATTTCTTGATTTTTCAATACTTTTATGATAAAATTGATATGAAAAATCATTTGTTAAGTAATTGATTTTTTAGAAGTTATCTATATCGGTTTGGTCGCTTGATTGGATAACTTTTTCTATTTGCTCATTCTTTTCTTCTGCAGAAGAATCTGAATAAATTATTAAATTTATTTTTATCATCTTTTTCATTAATCTACTTGTTAATTTGCTATATTCTGTACAAAGTTGTTGATATTGTTTTATTATCTTATTTGTCTTTTTATCATTTGCTATGTCTAATACAAGTGCTAATATTGTTAATAAGATCCATGCTATTAATAAAACTTCCATTAAATTTCCTCCTTTATCTTTTTTATTTTTTTAATTATTTCATCTAGTTCTTCATTCTCAGTATCCTTTTTTCTTAATAAATAAGAAACTTGTTCATCTTCAATAAAATATATACATACTTTTATTTCTTTAAAAAAGTCATATTTTCTACTTTGATAAATTTCTATATCGAACAATATCTGGTTATTTTTCTTCTGAATTTCATCTGCTAGTTCATAAATTTCTTTGATTTTTTCAGCTATTTCCATAATACTTTCTCCTTTTCTTTTTAAACTAAGAATTTTGTAATCTTTTTTCTGTTCTAATAATAAATATAAAACTGCAAATTGTAATTATAAAAATTACTTTGACTATAAAATTCATTGTTATTATATTGGATAAAAACTCTGCTACAACTCCTACAATAACAGGTAGTATTACAAATATAAATATAAACATTATTCCAACTATTGTTGTCCCTATTATTTTTTTCATTTGTTCACCTTCTTTCTAATTATAAATTTGTTGCATTATTTCAAATGCTCTATCTAAATTTACTCTTATTAACTTTTCTCCTACTTTTATCTTCGCTTCTTGCATTTCTGGTCTTGCTAATATCTTATAAGTTTGTGATTTACTTAATTTGTATTGTTCACCAAACTGCTTTGGAGTTACATACTTAACTCTTGCTTTCTCTTGTAACTTTGTTGCCGGCATTTTCTCATCTCCTATCATTGTAAAATTTTAGTATTTATTGTATAATCCACTCGAAAGGTGGTGATGTATTTTATGTCTCATATTAGAAGAATTTTTGTTAATTTACCATTTGAAGGTTGGAAAGAATTAACAAACAACGATACTATATTTAATGAACCGGCTTATACCTGGATAAGAGAACACAATATAGAAGAATATCAATTTATATGGCTCTCTTTTGAAGGTAATGGTCATAAGGTTCATGTATCACAACTTCAATTTATGAATTAAATTTTTCTTTAAGGTTTCTAACTGCGAATTAGGGACCTTTTTGTATTCAACATCTCTATAAGCAATATCTATTTCATTCTTTATTTGATTCCATTGTTCCAATGTTAAATCTTTTAAAATTTCTAATATTTTTTCTATTCTATTTTCTTCTATTGTCTTTTCGTTCATTTTCTCAACTCCTCTCATTGTAAAATTTTGGTATTTGTTATATAATCACCTCGAAAGGTAGTGATTATATATGCCTATCATTAACAAAATTCAAACAATATCTATTTCAGACAGAATACAAATTATTTCAATTATTTGTACTTCAATTCTTTCAATTATCGCTATAATAATTTCTGTACTCACTCTGATACAGAACAACAAGATGATTTTCGAGAGTAACAAACCTTATTTATCAATTTTTGCTAGAACAACAAATTTTACTTCTCCACGTTTGTATCTTGTATTAAAAAATTTTGGAACTAGCGGTGCTACAATTTTAAATATTGAATATGATGAAATTTTTGATTGTTTTCTTAAAAAGAAACCTTTTGAACATATGAAAAATGTTTTTATTGCTCCAAATCAAACTTTCCTATATCCATTAAATAAATCTGAAACTTTATGTAAGCCCGTTAATTTTAAGATTACATACCAGTATTTAGGCAAAACATATATTGAAAATTGTTGTGTTAATTTTGATCAATTTTCTGATATTTGCTATTTAAAGACTCATTGTTCTAATGACGTAAAAGAATTGTCCGAAATTTTACAAGAAATGACTATTCAGAACATTTAGACTATAGTTTCTTGTAATTTATCAATTGCTTTTTCTAAAACAAACTTATTTACTGCATAAGTTTGTTTCTTTTTTTTTAATAGATTCAAAATATCATCCACTTGATTGTTGACTTCAATAACTGATATCTCTGAATTTCCCACTAAATATTCTTGCCCCATTCTCTTATCTCCTCTCTCTGAATTATTATTGTAATTTTTATTAACATTTTGTTAATTTAATTGCTAAATAAATATCTGCTATACTGCACCCATACAATTTGGCCAATTTTTCTTTCATCTTATCACTTGGATTTCTACTACCATTTTCAATTAAAGATATATATGTTATTGTAGTATTAAGTTGTTTGGCAACTTGCTTTTGAGTTAAACCATTATCTTCACGTAATATTTTTAATGTTTTCATTTTTGCACCTCCTTTTAACATTTTGTTAATTGATATGATGCAATTATATATTAACGTTTTGTTAATGTCAATACTTTTTTCAAAAATATTTTAACAATTGGTTAAAAGTATTGATATATCTAGGAAAAAACTTTACAAGTTTAACATTTTGTTATATAATTTTGTTATACTTTTTAAAAGGAGTTTGATATGAATAGATTAAAATTATTAAGAGAAGAAAAAAAGTTAACGCAAAGTGATATCGCTAAACTATTAAATATCACAATTGCTGCATATAGTTATTATGAAAATGAAAAAAGAGATATGACACCAGACACAATCTTAAAACTAGCAGATTATTTTGGTGTTTCAACAGATTATCTATTAGGAAAATCTGATGTAAGAAACTCTGAAATTAAAGATAATGATTTATTAGATTTAGCAAGTATGGGATTTAATGCTGATAGCTACACCCCACCAACTTCTACTCAAAAAGAACAAATTAAAGGTTTGCTTGAAGTAGTTTTAAAAGATAACAAAAAAAATAAATAAGTGCAAAAAATATTATAGGAGATTAAAAATGGATCTAAATAATTTATATAATCTAGCTGAAAAAGAAAATATCAAAATATATGATTGGTATATAGAAAATGCTTATGGGATATTTTTAAATATAGATAAAATAAATGCAATTGCACTAAACTATTCTGAATTAAACACAAGTATTGATGAAAAATGTGTATTATCCGAAGAACTTGGTCATTATTATATGGAAGCTACCTATCCAGTGAATACAGAGGATCAAATTTTAATAGACAAACAGGAATATCGTGCAAAGAAATGCAGTTATTATGCTCTTATTCCTTTTGAAAAGCTAAAATTAGCTGTTAAAAAACGGGATTAATACAATTTATGCTCTTGCAGAATATTTTGAAGTTACAATTCAATATATGCAAAATGCAATAAGTTTTTATACAGAAAAATATGGTTTTATATGCTAAAGATAAGTTTTATATACTTATCTTATTTTTTTAGGAGGTACATTATGCCAAAAACAAAATATAAAAAACGAAAAGATGGTAGATATCAAACATCAGTTGTTATAGATGGTGTAAAAAAATATATAATAGCAAAAACAGCTGATGAACTAGATAATAAAATCACAGAAATAAATTATAAAAAATTAAAAGGTATGTCTCAATCTTTTTCTGACATAACATTTAAACAATATGCAGATAAATGGTTTGATATTAACATTTCTATAAAAGAGGTAGCAACCCAAAATAGTGTAAAAAATAGATTGAAGCACATTAATAAATATATAGGCAATGTAAAATTAAGAAACTTAAAGAAATATCAAATACAAGAAATTCAAACTAATATGCTTAAGGCTGGATATACAGATATTACAAACCGAACTATAGCTGAATGTAAAAGAGTTTTAGAAGATGCTGTAAATAACGATATTATAGAGAAAAATGTTGCAAACGGAATTAAAGCTGTAAAATTTCCAAAAACTGAAAGAGTTCCTTTAACACAATATGAAGATTCTAAAGTTATTGAATGCGCACAAAATCACAAGTATGGTTTATTTATATTGTTATTGAGATACTGTGGCATAAGACCGGAGGAAGCTGTTGCATTAACTATAGCCGATGTAGATTTGAATAATAAACTTTTGAATATAAATAAAGCTGTCTCTCTTGCTAAAAATCAACCTCAATTAAAAGCTACTAAAAATTTAAAAAACAGAAAAATTCCTATTCCTAATTTTCTAATTAAATCATTAGAAAAAGAAGTTGATTATCGTTCTGAAAATGGTATTAAATACCTTTTTACCAAAGAAACAGATAAATTATCAATGCTAACAAAACAAGCATTGAAAACCCATTTAGACTCTTTCTTGAATGAAATGAATAAAACTATTACAGATGAAGATAAAAAAATTAAATTTTCTTACTATCAGTTAAGACATTCATATTGTACTATGTTATATTATGCAGGGGTTAAAATAAAAAAAGCTCAAGAATTAATGGGACATTCTTCTGCTGATATGGTTTATGATATTTACACACATTTAGATGAAGAAAGAGAAAATGCAAACGATTTAATCAATGACTATGTTTCTAATAAAATTTTAAAGTATTAAAGTAGAAAAGTGGTCAAAAAGTGGTCAAGTGTCTTAATGCATTCATTGTATTCGTTGTAATCACTAGGCTATATAATTTCAGATTTTTTCCTTGGTAAGGCTGAGGTCACGGGTTCGATTCCCGTTGGAAGCTCCATATATAATAGAAACACCTTGTCAAAAAAGACAAGGTGTTTTATTACACAAAATTATTTAATTTCAAATGCTCCTGCAACCCCAAGAATTGGAAGATAGTTATTAAGTGCAATCATATCCATTTTTAATCCTTTCTCACCAAAAGTTCCAAAATTTTTTTTCAAATTTGTTGGGAACCCTTGTAATTCTTCAATCATTTTTCTGTACTGCCAAGAAGACATGCTAAGCCAATCAATAAAATATTTTTTTCCATTTATATCTGTAATTATATTATCTCTAAACTCTTGGCTTTCAATAAAAATGACTTTTTCTTCTTGACCATAATCAACTTTTCCGATAATGCATGGGATATGTTTTCCGATTGCTCCAATTTTATAGGCATACCCTATCCTGAAATTTGTAATAATAGAAATCCCTTCTCTTACCATATTTTCAAATTTCTTCATTTCCCTTGACTTTTTTCCAAGGAAATAAGTTGAATTATAAGAATTATAACTTCCTATGATATATGTTTTTTCATAATGTTGTACTTCAATCACTTTAACACTCTTTTCTTTTCCATTGTTACATGTTCCTACAATAACAATTTTCCGCCTTGAATCATTCATTTCATTTGGTTTAGCCAATCTCATTTTTGTATTTTCAATACAAACAAATGAATAATTGTCAATCGTCACCATAGTTTTCCTCCATTCTATAAATTGTTAAAAAACTGCCAATTGGCACACTTCATTATAATACTGCATTTATGTTAATTTGTCAATTATCATTATAATAAAAAAGTTCTAAGCTGCCCAAATTATTGAACAACTTAGAATAAATCATTTTTAAAATATTACTTCCACATTTTCGAGAACAATAGTTGGAATTTCTTTTATCCGATTATTTTTTGCATAAAGAACTGCAGTAAAACCATCAAGTACAAAGTTGTGACAATCAACAATAATTGGCTTTGGAAACTGCCTACATCTAGCATAATATTCTTTGATTTTTTTATACTTATTTGTACTTGTATCTGATAAATCAATTGTTACAATCAAATCAGATATAGGTGTTTCACTGATCCAGCCTTCTGGTAAAATATGTACCCATCTTGTTTGAAATGTCTTAGTTTGAAAATACTCTCTTCTAAATTGTGCTTGCAATCCTGAATCTTTTAAACTCATATAAGCTCTAAATTGATTTGGTGTCATATCTTCTTTTTTTCCATTACAGTTTCTACAAGATGGTACCATATTTTGTGGTATAGTTGGACCACCTAATGCTTGTGGATAAACATGATCTAAAGTTATTTTACTGGTGTTAACCTCTTCACCACAATAATAACATCTATCATTTCCCTTCAACTTATAAGTTATATCATACATTATATCTTGAAATTTTCCTTGCCGTCCTTTCATCTTTAAAACAGAGTTTTCTTCAAATGCGATAATATCTCCTTCCTTTTCGAAAGTATAACCTTTTGGAACTTCGATAATCATCAAAAGCCCTCCTTTGCTTTTTATTATTTTGATAATATAACAAATTAGGGCTTTAGTCAATATTTATTTCATCAGATTTATAGTATCTGATGGCTTTTCAATTCCTTCTAAATTATAATAAGCATTTGGAATATTTCCAACAATAACATGTTCTGCAATAATAAATTGATTTACCACATTTTGATTATATCTTTTCATTGGTGTTACAACAGCCATATCACAATTAAAATTAACATATACTCTATGTAATGTTTGGTTTATTCCTTGTGAAATGAATTCACTTTTTATTTCTGTATCAACACTTCCTGTCATAGAAATTTTTATAGGTATTCTTGGTCCAAATCCTGATAATAGATAGTTTCCCGTCAAATTTCCTAATGTTATATAAATTTTTTCTGTTGGTATCTTTTCAAATTCTTGTTGTATTTTTTCTGTCAAGTCTGAAATAATATTATTTACTGCTGCTACATTTGATTTTATAGCAGATACATTTCCATTTGAATCTTTTTCAATTGTATATAATTCTTCATATTTATATTGATTCATTACTATTGTTGATTGTTGATTTGTTATAATTGTTGCTGTATATTTAACTTTTTCATTACACATTGCCTCATATACTGGCTCTAAATAATCAAATCCAATTTTAAATCCATACACTCCAATTAAAATTATTGATATGAATTTTATAATCTTTCTTGCTAATTTTATATTTTTTAAATTGACATTTTTTCCACGAAATCTGCCAATAGGCTTTATTATAAACCTTCTTCTTGAATAAATTTTATCCATATTATATTACTATTGGATCTTTTGCTCTTTTTAGCACATATTTAGGTATATATATTTTTTCTCCAATATTAATTTTATCAGGATTTTCAATTCCATTTACTCTAACTATGTCGTCAACTGTACTTCCATATTTTTTCGCAATTTTCCATAATGTATCCCCATCTTTTACAACATAAATTATAACACTGTAATCTTCTAAATCATCTTCCGTTTCTTCTGTTATATTATTTATTGCTGGTATTTCAACATCCCTATATGTCAATGTTTCAAAATTTAAATCTACATTTGCATCAATTGTTCCACTCTGATTTGTAAATTCTTGTGTTCCAACTTCTATTCTTGTACTTGTATTGCAATTATTTTCTACTCCTTCTATTGTTTGAGTAAATGGTATTGTTATTGTTTTACTATTTACTCCTATTGTTGATGTATCTGTATATATTAAATTTACTTCCATCTCTCCTTCTAAAGCTATTTTTCCGCTTAATCTATTCTCTTTGGTTATAGATGTTTGTATTGATGTATTTATAATTTCTCCGCTTCCAATTTCAGGCATATTTACTTTTTCTCTTATTTGACACGTATTTTTCAATGTGTTTCTATCTGATGTTGTTTTTAATGTTTTTAAATCATAATTTACTCTTTCGCCTGGACAATATAAGTCTTGTATTACTTGTATCTCTTTTTCTTCATATGAAATACAATTTATCTCAACTTCAACCTCTAAATAAACAGTATGCTCTTCTACTGAATTTGGTTTTATTATTAAATTTTTTATTAAATATGTTGTATCACATATGTTTTCTTCTTTGATATCTGGCATATCTATAAAACCAACTAATGGAACTCTACCTATTGTTTTACAAATTCTTCCATCATCTGTTAAATATACCAGTTTTAATTCTATTTCTGATTTTGCAAGTATTTTGTTATAACTTATTTTTATGTCTTTATCAACTAAACTTATTGTTGCATTTAATATCTCTGCTAAATTATCTGTATTTGGAATTGCTACATTTTCTTTTACATATGTCTTATTATTTCCTTCACATAATAATGAATTTATTTTTTCTTTTTTACTTAAAATTTGCATATTGACATCATTTACATTTGTTGTTATTTCTGCTTCTTCAGGTAAACGTATTCTTATTGAAATTTCCACATTTGCCTTTATTCCTATTTTTCTTCCATTTATTACTTTACATTCAAAATTTTTTATATTTGGTTCAATATCTACAATCATTCCAATTTGCAATTCTGGAACAACTATTGTTTCTGAAAAATCAAGTGTTGTGCTTAATCCTCTTAAATTATTTTTCTCTCCATCTGCTAAATACATTATATATGAAACAATATTTCCTTCTAATCTTAATTTTCCATCCATAACTTCTTTTTTATATATACAAATATTTCCATTTGTATTAATTGTATTTAATATATCTGGTTTTGAGTCTGGAACTATCATATCTCCTTGAACTACTATTTGTTCCTTTTTCTCACAAATTATCTTATTAATTTTTATAGTTTCTTTTGTTATATCCATATGAATAACCTCCTATATATTTTTGTTTATTAATTTATATGGACATTTAATTTATTTTATTACTTTTTTGAATATTTTTTTCACTTTTGTTTATACTATTTTAGTAAGAGGTGATATCTTTGACAAATATCAATTGTTGTTTAGATTGTGTTTATCAAAAAGATGGAAAATGCTCTTATGATATTATTTCTAATATAATAATATGCTCTAATTCTGAATGTGCATATTATAAAAGTCCCAATTAAATTTACTTTAATTGGGATTTCTTATTTTTTCAAATACTTTTGCCAAATATTTCATACTTGTTAAACTCTGTTCTAATGTGTTTCCTGTTGAACCAACTTCTATTATTACTGCTGCTTTTCCTAAATGTTGGTTATATCTTGAATTTCTTACTATCATTGGTTTAAATAATCCAGGATACATTTCATTTGCAATTTCTTGAACTTTTATTGCAAATCTAAGATTATTTTGCCAATTTGGATGATATAATCCTCCTCCATTTGTTCCTATTACAAACATTAATTGTGATGCAACATCATCACCTATTTTTACACTTGGATCATAATCACTTTTACTTCCAATTGCATCTCTATGTAAATCTATTATTATATCACTTGGATTTTCTTGCAAATCTTTTTTTACACTTTCCAATGACCTAGTATATGAGCCTGTATATGCAGGATAATCATGATATGTCTTGTCATGATTTACATTAAATCCAAATCCAAGTAAATAATTTGTAAGTTCATCACCTAATCTTGCAACAGTATAATTTAAGTCTGTAGTTCTAAAATTTCCTGTTTGTTCATATGGATATGTTTCACTTGGTGTATAACTTTCACATGTATGTGTATGAAATATTAATATATTATTCTTATCTATGTCTAATTCTGTATTCAGAATATCATCTGGTATATCAAATGATGTTTCGTTTTTTATTTTTACGCCATTTATTTCATTGTTAAAACTTTCTGATATTGGATTTTGAGTTACTATTTGTGTTTCTAGATTTTCTGATATATTGCTTACATCTACATTGCTTGTCAAATTACTCTGATTTTCTTCCTCATTAGTATTTTTATCTTCTACTGGAGTTTCTATAGTTGTTTCCCCGATTTTATCTCCTTCTTTTAATCTCGAAAGTTCAACTCCTAATATTTTTCCTGAAAAATCTTTTGTATCTTCTTCATTTTCTTCTTTTATTGTTGTATTTGATTTTGAAACAATTTCATTTATAGCAGGTATTTCATTATTCAAACATTTTACTAATTTACTTGATAAACTTATTTTAAAAATTTCTTTTGATTTTAAGTTTTGCATAAATCTTGTAATAATAAAAAGCAATATTAAAGTTACTATTAATATTGCTATTTTTTTTATTGAACCTTTTATATTTATTATCGTAACATTAAACATTATAACATACCCTTCTTTTGAATTTCTCTTATATATATTATATGTTTGTTACAAGTATTTTAGAACTATAATAATCGTGGTTTTAATTCTAAATATATTGGCTTTTCTTCTCTTATCATCGTACTTTTACCATGTCCTGGATACACAATTGTTTCATCTGGTAATATCATTAATTTTTTTGTAATTGAATTTATAATATCTTCAAAATTTCCTGTTGGTACATCTGTTCTTCCCCAAGTTCCTCTAAATAATGTATCTCCTGAAAATAATAATTTTTCTTCTTCACAGTATAAACAAGAGCCTCCTGAAGTATGCCCTGGGGTATGTATTACTTTAAATTCAAGTTCTCCTAAATGTATTAAATCTCCATCATCAACTCTTGAATCAACTTGAATAACTAATCCTTCAAATCCTATATATGTTGTTAAACTTATATTTGGATCTAATAAATTTTCTGCTGCATTTCTATGTGCTAATATTTTTCCACCTTTTCTCTCTTTTAATTCTTTTACTCCTCCAATATGGTCTCCATGACAATGTGTTAAATAAATGTATTTTAAATTTGCATTTAATATATCTAACATTTCTACAATTTTATCAACATCTCCAGCAGGATCTATTACCATTGTTTCTTTTGATTTCTCGTCTTGTACAATATAACAATTTGTTACATCTCCAACCCATGAGTCTATCCTTAGTTCCTTTAATATCATTTTTCTTCTCCTCTTATTCCTTCATTTTGTTTTTTCTGCTTACTTCATATACACTGTCTATTTTGCGTAATTCTCTTATTACTTTGTTTAAACTTTCTACACTATCAACTTCTAGTGTAACTTCTGTTATAGCAATTCTTTCTTTTGTTGCTTTTGCATTTACACTTATCAATTTTACTTTTGAGTCATTTAATTTTTGTACTATATCTCCTAATAATCCATTTCTATCATTTGCAAATATCTCAATTTCAACAGTATATGAACTCTTTTTCTCATCATTATACCATTTTACATCTATTATTCTATTTTGTTCTTTTAATAAATCTGCAACATTTGGACAATCTTTTCTATGAACAGATACTCCTCTTCCTTTTGTTATATATCCTATTATCTCGTCTCCTGGTAATGGATTACAACATTTTGATAATTTTACTAAACAATTGTCAATTCCTTTTACAATAACACCTGAATCAGATACTTTTGTATTATCTACTTTATTTTTTGCAAGTTCTTCTATTTTTTCTTCTATTTTTGGCTCTTCTTTATGTTCTTTTCTATATTCTATTAACATTCTCGCAATTATTCTGTTTGCTGTAATTGCTCCAAAACCAACTGCTAAATACATCTCATCTAAATTTTTGTATTTATACCTTTCTAACATTGGATTTATATAATCTGTTTTAAAAAGTTCTGCATATGGAATTCCAATTCTTTTTAATTCTTTTTCTATTAAGTCTTTTCCTTTTTCTATATTCTCATCTCTTTTTTCTCTTTTGAACCATGAATTTATTTTGCTTTTTGCAGATGTGCTTTTTACAAATTTTAACCAATCCATACTTGGACCCTTAGAATTGTCTGATGTTAGAATTTCTACAATATCTCCATTTTTTATTGGTGTTATTATTGGAACCATTTTACTGTTTATTTTTGCTCCAACCATTTTATTTCCAATTTCAGCATGAATATTATATGCAAAATCTATTGGTGTTGCTCCTCTTGGTAATACTTTTATTGCTCCTTTTGGTGTGAATACATATACTTCATCTTCAAATAATTCTGTTTTTAATGTCTCTAAGAATTGTTGTGGATCTTGCATTTCTTGTTGCCATTCTAGTGTTTCTCTAAGCCATGCTAATTTATCATCTTGTACTTTTACTACTTTTTGGCCTTTTCTACTTCCATAATTTGCTTCTTTATATGCCCAGTGTGCAGCAATACCATATTCAGCAATTCTATGCATATCCCATGTACGTATTTGTACTTCAAATGGTGTTCCTTTTTCACCTAATAATGTTGTATGTATTGATTGATACATATTTGTTTTTGGAACTGCTATATAATCTTTAAATCTTCCTGGCATTGGGTTATACATTTCATGTACTACACCTAATGCTGCATAACAGTCTTTTACAGAGTTTACAATTATTCTTAATGCAAATAAGTCATATATTTGGTCTAATGTTTTATTATCTCTTTGCATTTTTCTATATATACTATATAAGTGCTTTGCTCTTCCTGTAACTTCTGCTTCAATATGTTCTTTTTTCAATTGTTGTCTTATATCATCCATTATTTTTTCAATAAATCTTAGTCTTTCTTCTCTTTTTTGTTCTATTCCTTTTATTAATTCTTCATATTCTTTTGGATATAAATATTTAAAGCTTAAATCTTCTAATTCCCATTTCATTGAATATAGACCAAGTCTATTTGCTAATGGTGCATATAATTGCATTGTTTCTGTTGCTATTGCTATTTGTCTATCTCTTCTTAAAAATTCTAATGTTCTCATATTGTGTAATCTATCTGCTAATTTTATGATTATTACTCTTATGTCTTTTCCCATTGCTAAGAACATTTTTCTATAATTTTCTACTTGATTTTCTTCTATTGATGCATGTCCTATTTGTTTTAATTTTGTAACACCATCAACCATATCTGCAATTTCTTTTCCAAATTCTCTTTCTATATCTTCATATGTTGCATCAGTATCCTCTACTACATCATGTAAGAGTGCTGCACATATTGTTTGTTCATCTAGTCCAAGTTCAGCAATTGTATATGCTACATTTGTTGGGTGTATTATATATGGTTCACCTGATTTTCTTAATTGTGTCCCATGTTTTTCTAAAGCATAATTATATGCTTTTTGTATTAATTTTACATCTGGCCATCTTTTGTTCTTTTTTACTCTTTCAATAATTTCTTTTATTGTATGATTTTCTGCCATATAAATCCCCCCATTGATTTATTTTTTCTTTCACATTTTACATCTTTTTGTTTTAAATTTAAAGCCTTTTATAAAAATTTTATATATAATTCTAAATTAATAACTAAAAATATAAGCTTTTTATTACATTCCTCAACTTATTACAAAATTTAAGAAATTCTAATTTATTTTATGGCACCCTTCCACTAAAGTGAACTCTTTCCATAAAATTACATAGAATTTCTAAAATTTTTTCATGCGCATTCGTCATTTCATGCAAAGCTTATATTTTTTAGTTTTTATATTGATTTCATAATATCTTTAATATTAATTTGAATACTATCAACACCATTAAATAAATTTATTTCCAAATTTCCTGCAATATCAACTCTATCACCAATTCTATACATATCTGCTAATGCTCCCATGTTAAAACCTATTGCATTAATTATATTTTTATTATCCTTTACAGATAATCTTAAATGTTTTCCATCTGATAGAGATCTTATTGAATCTATTTTCAAATTTCTAAATGCAAATATTGGCATTTTATTAGCTTCACCAAATGGTTCAAGTTCTTTTAAACTATCTACCATTTCTTTATTTACATCATCAAGTTTTATTTCTGCATCAAGATTTAGAATTGGAATTATTTTATCAACTTCTTTTTCTTTGGCTATTTTTTCAAATTCTTTTTTAAATTCTTCAATTTTATCTTTATTTATATTTATTCCTATTGCCATAGCATGCCCACCAAATTTATCTATTGTATCATTACATTCCATTAATGCTTCGTGTAAATCAAATCCAGGTACACTTCTTCCAGATCCTTTACATTCTCCATTTTCTTCACATAATAGAATACTTGGCTTAAAATATAATTCTGTTATTTTTGATGAAACTATTCCTATAACTCCATGATGCCATCCTTTTCCAGATACTACTATCGTATTTTTTCTCTCAAGTCCTTCTTTTTCTATTTGCTCTACTGCCTCATTATAAATATTTTTTTCTATTTCTTGTCTTGTTTTATTGTATTCATTAATTTTTTGTGTTAATTCTTTTACTTGATTTACTTCTTTTGATAACAATAAATTTAATGCTTCTTCTTGATGTCCCATTCTTCCACATGCATTAATTCTTGGTGCTACTCCAAATGATATTGTTGTTGAATTTATTTTTGAATAACCACAACTTTGCAATATTTCTTTTAATCCCAAATTCTTTGTTTGTTCTACTAATTTTAATCCTAATTTTACAATTACTCTATTTTCATCTGTTAATGGTACTATATCTGATATTGTTCCAACACAAACTATATCTAAATATTTTAAATATTCTTTTTGGTCTAATCCCAATTTTATGCTTAATGCTTGTATTAATTTAAATACTACTCCAACCCCGGCTAAATTTCTACATTCATATTTATTATCTTTTCTTTTTGCATCTACTACTGCTATTGCTTTTGGTAATTCTTCTGCAGGTTCATGGTGATCTGTTACAATTGTTTCAATTCCAAATGTTTTGGCATATTCTACTTCTTCTACTGCTGTTATTCCACAATCTACTGTTATCATTAATTTGTTTCCTTGTTTTGCTATTTCTTCCATTGCTGTTTTATTTAATCCATATCCTTCATTTAATCTATTTGGAATATATACATTTACTTGTATTCCTCTTTCTTCAAGAAAACTTTTTAATACTGTTACACTTGTAATTCCATCAACATCATAATCACCATATATTATTATTTGTTCTTTTTTTTCTATTGCTTTTAATATTCTTTCAACAGCTTTTTCCATATCTGGCATTCCAAATGGATCATAAAAATCACTTCTTTTTGGATTTAAAAATTTTGTTATTTCTGCTTCTTCTATTATTCCTCTATTTGTAAGTAATGTTGATAATAATTTATTTAATTTGTATTTTTTTTGTAATTCTTCAACTTTCTCTTCATTCGTTTGGTATATTTCCCATTTCTTATTCATTATAAATTTTGTTCCTTTCTCTATAGTAAAAATTCTAGCCTTATTTTATTCTATAATAATAAAAATAGCAAGAAAATTCTTGCTATTTTTCTGGATTTTTATAATTCAAAAATTACTCTTCATCTATTGGTTCTGTATCTTCTTCATCATCAGATGGAAGTTCTTCTCCTAAACTTTGTTCAAATGCTTTTGCAAAATTATCTCTAACTTTTTTCTCTATTTCGTCCATTATATCAGGATGTTCTTCTAAATATCTTTTTGCATTTTCTCTACCTTGACTAATTCTTTGACCATTATAACTAAACCATGCACCACTCTTTTCTACAATGTTTAAATTAACTGCCATATCTAGTATATTTCCTACTTTTGATATTCCTTTTCCATATAATACATCAAATTCTGCTTCTCTGAATGGTGGAGCTACTTTGTTTTTTATAACTTTTACTCTTACTCTGTTTCCTATGACTTGTCCATCTTGTTTCATCATTTCTGTTTTTCTTATATCCATTCTTACTGATGCATAGAATTTTAATGCTCTACCACCTGTTGTTGTTTCTGGGTTTCCAAACATTACTCCTATTTTCTCTCTTAATTGGTTAATAAATATAAGTACTGTTTTTGATTTATTTATTGCTCCAGCTAATTTTCTTAATGCTTGTGACATTAATCTTGCTTGAAGACCCATATGTGAATCACCCATTTCACCATCTATTTCAGCCTTTGGTACTAATGCTGCAACAGAGTCTACTACAACTACATCTAATGCTCCACTTCTTACTAATGCTTCTGTTATTTCTAATGCTTGTTCTCCTGTATCTGGTTGTGATACTATTAAATTATCTATATCTACTCCTAATTTTCTTGCATATACTGGGTCTAAAGCATGTTCTGCATCTATAAATGCTGCTTCTCCACCCATTTTTTGTGCTTCTGCTATAATATGTAATGCCAATGTTGTTTTTCCTGAAGATTCTGGTCCAAATACTTCAATAATTCTTCCTCTTGGTACTCCCCCAATTCCTAATGCTATATCTAAACTTAAAGCTCCTGTTGGTATTGCTTCTACCTCCATTGCTTTATATTCTCCTAATTTCATTACTGATCCTTTTCCAAATTGTTTTTCTATTTGGCTCATTGCAACTTCTAGTGCTTTTCTTTTTTCTGCGTTTTCTCCCATGTTTGTATCTTTCCTTTCTTGAGACTGTTTTTTTACGTCTCTTTTCTAAACTTTTGTTCGATATCTATATTATATCGTTTTTTATTTTTTTGTCAAGCAATTTTATGAAATTTTTTCAAACTTTTATAATTAATTTTTATACCAATTATCTATATTAATAAATATATTATACCAATTAGCTGGTATACTGCCCTTTAAAGTCCAGTTACTTGCAACTTCATAATAATTACTAAATAATCCTATATAAGGTACTTCATCATTATATATTTGTCTAATTCTTGTATACTTTTCTTTTAATAAGTCTTCTTTTGTTATATTTTTTACTTCATTCATTATTGAACTTAATTCTTCATTTGAAAAGTTTGCTAAATTTCCATCTCCAAAAAATGTTTCTAAATTTGGACTTAATGATAATGTTACACCTGTTAATATCATATCATAATTTTTATTTTCTAAATATGATTGATATTGATTATCTGTTGCCTTTATAAGTGTTACTTTCATTCCAATCTCTTCTAGATTACTTTTTATTATATCTGCAATTGCAACTCTTGTATCATTAGATGCTTGAACTACAAGTTTAAAATTTATTACTTTTGTACTATAATTAATATATTGTTGCCATCTATTATATTTATATTCCCATCCATTATCTTCTAGTATCTGAATTGCTGTATCTACATTATATGATGTATCTGCTTTATCTCCTTGTAACCAATTTCCATAGTCTAAGAAATAATCTTGTATTATATATTTTCCTCCATATACTTGTGATATTATGCTTTCTCTATTTATTGCTCGTGAAATTGCTTGTCTAACCTCTTTATTGGCTAATACTTGATTTTGCGTATTTATTGCTAGAAAGTCAAATTCTCTTCCGTTTGATTCAGCTTTATTATAACCTATCGTTCCTATATAATTTTCAATTCCTATATTATTTGTTGTTATTAAATCTATTTTTCCTAATTTGAATGAATTATACATTTCTCCAACATTTGAATATTTGGTTATAGTTATTTTTTCAAGTGTTAATTCTGCTCTTTTATAATTCTCATTTTTTTCAAGTACGAGCATATCAGCATTATTTCTAGTTATCTTATATTTTCCTGTTCCTATTGGTGCATTATTACTTGATCCATAAACAAAATCTTGTCCTTCATAATTTTTTTTACTCATTATAGGAAATATTAAATTGTATTCAAAAAATGGTATTTCTTGGTCTAAAATTATTCTTATAGTATTATCATCAACTTTATTTACTTCTGTTATATGTTTAAGGTTTTCTGAATATATTGAATCTATCTTAGATAAATTTTCTATTGTAAAAATAACATCATCTGCAGATAAACTATTACCATCTGACCATTTTATTGATGTATCTATTTTTATTAAATATTTGTTTTCAGAAGTTTTTGCCCAATCTTTTGCTAAACATTTTTCAAGTTTATATTCACTTGTTAATTGAAATAATGGTTCATATATTATTTTGGTTATTTCTTGAACTTGTTTATTTTTACTTAATAATGGATTTATCGTATCAAATTCTGCTATTCCTAGTTTTATTTCTTTTCCTATATCATCTTCTTTAGTTATTGTTGTTTGTTCTTCTTGTGATTCATTTTTCTTTTCTTCATTTAATTTATATGCAACTAGTATTATTATTCCAACTATAAATATTATAAATATATATTTTGCAAAATTGCTTTTCAATTTTATATCATCCCTTTTTCATAAATTTTCTTATGCATAGTTATAATACATTATAAAACAAGTTTTTTCAAGTATTTTAATTCATTTTTCAAATCTAATATTTTTTATTATATTGTATAAAAAATAGGAGCCAATAACTAATAGCCCCCATTTAAATTTATATTTATTTTCTTGATTCTACAATCAGTTTTATTCCTGTTCTATCTTCCCCTTCAACTTCTACTTCAGCAAAAGCTGGTATGCAAACTAAGTCAACTCCTGATGGTGCTACAAATCCTCTTGCTATCGCTACTGCCTTTACTGCTTGATTTAGAGCTCCTGCTCCAATTGCTTGCATTTCTGCTTTGTTTGATTCTTTTACTAATCCAGCTATAGCTCCTGCTACTGAATTTGGATTAGATTTTGATGAAATTTTTAAGATTTCCATTTCTCTTTTGCCTCCTATAATTATTTTTTTGTTGTTGCAACTTTTACATTTTGTATTTTACATTATTTAGGAGGTCATGTCTAGTAGTTTTTGGAAATTTTTAGAAATCTTTATTACAAGTTTCGACAGAATTATCTAATATATATTCTCTTTATGTCTGTTACTTTTGATGTTGTATCATCTATGTTGAATATTACTGCATTTAGTATACATTCTCCTTCAGCTAATTTATATTTTTCTGGAAGTGTTGTTTCAAATCTTTTTATTGATGCTTGTGCATCCATTCCAATTACAGAGTTCTTTGGTCCTGTCATTCCTATATCTGTTATATAACCTGTTCCATTTGGTAAAATTTGTTCATCTGCTGTTTGTACATGTGTATGTGTACCAAATATTGCTGTTATTTTTCCATCTAAATATCTTGCCATAGCAATCTTCTCAGCTGTTGCTTCTGCATGAAAATCTATAATTATTATATCTACTTGGTCTTTTATTTCTTCTACCATATCTTTTGCCATAATAAATGGATTTTCTGTTAATATATTTATATCAACTCTTCCCATAAAATTCATTACAGCTATTTTCTTTCCATTACATTCATAAATTCCAATACCTTTTCCTACAACTCCTTTTGGATAATTGGCTGGTCTTAATAATTGTGGATGGTCTATAAATTTAAATATATCTTTCTTTCCCCATGTATGATTTCCCATTGTTACTACATTTGTTCCAGCACTTAACATATCATTAAAATTTCTTTCATTTATTCCCATTCCACCTGCTGAATTTTCTCCGTTTGTTATTACAAAATCTATGTTTTCTTCTCTTTTTATTCTTGGTAATTCTTCTTTTAATTTTCGAACTCCTGATTCTCCAACTATATCACCTACTGCTAATATTCTCATATTTGACCTTCTTTCTAAAAGTTTTATTTTTTACTTCGTGTTTTATTTTACCATTTTCTGGCTTGTTCGTCAAGGCAATTGATTAAGTTAAATGATATAAAAAAGAACGCAAATATTACTCGAATTCGGGCACATATTTACGCTCTTTTTTGAGAAAATATTTCCTCAAATTTAACATCGTTTATTTTTCTTTACTATCTTTTTGCTCACTTACAAACCAACGGGCTGTATCTGGAACATATAAAGTTAGTCCATGCAAATCTCTTATTAAAGTTTTTACATCTTCTGAATAGGTTCCTGTGGATTGCTTATATTCTGGGTCTCTCCGAAATACTCTTTCATAGTTAGGAATTTTCAATTGCATACAAAAACCTCCATTCATATTAAACAATGTTACTATTACAAAAATTAATATATTATATATAACATCTAAAATATAATTTGTCAAATTAATTTAAGTGTTAGCCTCCATAGAAACTAACACTTATTTCCTTTCTTATTTAAGCCACTCTGGATTTGCTATATACCAATCTATTGTTTTTACAATTCCATCTTCAAATTTTGTTTCTGGTTCCCATCCAAGTTCTGCTTTTATTTTGCTTGGATCTATTGCATATCTATAATCATGACCTTTTCTATCTTCTACATATTGAATTAAGTCTTCTGATTTTCCTAATCTTTTTAATATAAGTTTTACAATATCTATATTTCTCTTTTCATTGTGTCCACCTATATTATATCTTTCACCAGCAATACCTTTATGGAATACCATATCTATTGCTTTACAATGATCTTCTACATATAACCAATCTCTTATATTTTTTCCTGTACCATAAACTGGTAATTTTTCATTATTCATTGCAAGTTTAATCATGTGTGGAATTAATTTTTCATTATGTTGATATGGTCCATAATTGTTTGAACAATTTGTTACATTTACATTCATTTTATATGTTGTATGATATGCAAATGCAATTAAATCTGAACTTGCTTTTGATGCTGAATATGGGCTACTTGGTTGTATTGGCGATTTTTCTGTAAAATATCCATCTTCTCCTAATGCACCATATACTTCATCTGTTGATATATGTACAAATTTGTTTTCTGAACCTTCTCCCCATTTTTGTTTTGCTGTTTCTAATAATGTATGTGTTCCTATAACATTTGTATGTGTAAATACAAATGGATTTTTTATACTATTGTCTACATGTGATTCAGCTGCAAAATGTATTACACCATTTATGTCATATTTATCAAATATTTCTTTCATTTTTTCAAAATCACATATATCTGCTTTTTCAAATGATATTTTATCTTTTACTTTATCTAAAT
Source organism: uncultured Clostridia bacterium (assembly GCA_934141555.1). Classification (GTDB taxonomy): domain Bacteria; phylum Bacillota; class Clostridia; order TANB77; family CAG-508; genus CAG-269. The sequence goes on from CAKPCK010000004.1 coordinate 68,843, forward strand.
TTGCCATATTTCCTGCATATGTTAATTTATCTACTACAACTACTTTGTAGTCTGGATGTTTGTTTACAAAATATTCGACAAAATTTGCTCCTATAAATCCTGCTGCACCTGTTACTAATATATTTTTCATAATTAAATTTCTCCTTTTACATTTATCCTCGAAAATTTATATATTTTTAAATAAGTCTGTTTGTTTTAATTCTTGTAAAGATGGCCATTTTGCATCTTTTTCTGATGTTATTAAATCTTCTTTCTTTAAATCTCCCATTGGCCATTCAATTCCAACATCTGGATCATCAAATTTTAATCCACCTTCTGCTTCATGATTATATATATCATCACATTTATATGTAAATTCAGCTTCATCTGATAATACTAAAAATCCATGTGCAAATCCTTTTGGTATCATAAACATTTTTTTATTTTCTTCTGTTAATATAACACCTTCCCATTTTCCATATGTTTTACTTCCAGGTCTTAAATCAACAGCAACGTCAAATACTTCACCTTTTATGCATCTAACAAGTTTTGCCTGTGTATTTTCTTTTTGAAAGTGTAGTCCTCTTAAAACACCTTTTTTTGATTTTGATTGATTGTCTTGTACAAAATCATAATTTAATCCTATTTCTTCAAAATCTTTTTTGCTATATGTTTCCATAAAGTATCCTCTATTGTCTCCAAATACTGTTGGTTCTATTATATATACACCATTTATTGTTGTTTCTGTTTTTTTGAATTTTCCCATGTTATACTAGATATCTAATTCTTAGCTAGATATCTCTCCTTTCTTTTGAATTAAATAATTTTTTCTATTCTTCACCAAATACATCGTCTGCTACATCTTTTAAATATTTTCCATAATCTGTTTTCATATATTTTTGAGCTAAATTTGATAATTGTTCTGAATTTATCCATCCTTTATCAAATGCTATTTCTTCTGGACAACATATTTGTAGACCTTGGCGTTTTTGAATTGTTTGAACAAAACTTGCTGTTTCTATTAATGCATCATGTGTGCCTGTATCAAACCATGTCATTCCTCTTCCTAATTTTTCAACTTTTAATTGTCCTTTTTTCATATATTCTTCATTTATTGATGTTATTTCTAATTCTCCTCTTGCAGATGGTTTTACATTTTTGGCTATTTCTATTACTTCATTTGTATAGAAATATAGTCCTGGTACAGCATAATTTGATTTTGGATTTTCTGGTTTTTCTTCAATTGACACAGCTTTTCCATTTTCATCAATTTCTACCACTCCATAAGCTCTTGGATCTTTTACATAATACCCAAATATTGTTGCTTCATTTTCTCTTTCATTTGCTTCTTTTAATTTTTGTGCTAAATGTTCTCCATAAAACATATTATCCCCTAATATCATTGCAACATTATCTTGTCCTATAAAATCTTTTCCAATAATAAATGCTTCTGCTAAACCATTTGGTTTTTCTTGAACTTTATATTCAAATTTCATTCCCCATTGGCTTCCATCTCCAAGTAAACTTTTAAATGTTTCTAAATCTCTTGGTGTTGTTATTATTAAAACTTCTCTTATATCTGCTTGCATTAATATTGATAATGGATAATAAATCATTGGCTTATCATATACAGGCATTATTTGTTTTGATATTGCAAGTGTTAATGGATATAATCTTGTTCCACTTCCTCCTGCTAATATAATTCCTTTTCTATTTTTCATAATACTACATCCTTTCTATTGTTCTATTTTTTTTGCTTCTTCTAAGTATCTTTTTAATCCATCTTTCCACTCAGGAACTTTTATTCCACATGCTTCAAGTTTTGCTTTTGACATTTGTGAATTAAATGGTCTTTTGGCTTGTGTAACTTTCATCATTTCTATATATTGTTCTGTTGTTACAGGATTTACTTTACATGTAATTCCTTGTTCTGCTAATATTTCTTTTGTAAAATCATACCATGTTGTATATCCTTCATTTGTAGCATTATATATTCCATAAGGTATTTTTTTCTCTATTGCTTGGTATATTATTTCTGTTAGGTCTTTTGCATATGTTGGACTTCCATGTTGATCTGATACTACATTTATTTCATCTCTTGTTGATCCTAATTTTGTCATTGTTTTTACAAAATTGTTTCCTCCAACTCCATATAACCATGCTGTTCTGAAGATGTAATATTCATCCATGTTTGCTGTTATTCCTTCTTCACCATGTAATTTTGTTTTTCCATATGCTGTTACTGGATGTTTTTCATCATCTTCTTTATAATCTTCTGATATATCTAAATTTCCGCCAAATACATAGTCTGTAGATATATGTACTAATTTTGCACCAGTTTTTTTGGCAGCTTTAGCTAAATTTGTTGGTCCATCTCCATTTATTCTGTCTGCTAAATCATAGTTTTCTTCTGCTTTGTCTACAGCTGTATATGCTGCACAATTTATTATATATTCTGGCTTTGTATTTTCTACATATTCCATAACTGCCTTTTCATTTGTTATATCTAATTCTGATACATCTGTTGCTATTATTTCATTTCCTTTTGCAAATTTTTCTTTTACTTCTTTGGCTAACATTCCGTTAGCTCCTGTTACTAATATTTTCATTTGAAACCTCCATTTATACTGAGTTTAAATTTCGTGATTATAATATCACAAATATAAAAAAAGTACAAGTAATTATTATATGATATCACAAATTATTTTGGACATATATCATAGATTAAATATTAGCTTGCAATATTATGTTGACATTGTAAAAACGGAGCTTTTGAATAATTTCAAAAACTCCGTTTTTATTTTAGTTCTATTTCTCAATCATTTAAACAACTAATCCTCCAATACTCTCAAGCCATTGGATTTTAAAAGCTCTGCGTTTATCTGAAAGAATATCAAACTCTGGATACCCTTCTGCACCTTCATAATAAGCATTTTCTTTGTCGTGATAGCTCAAAATGAGTTCAATTCCACTTACACTTGGACAAGATGTCAAAGTAAAAAGATCTCCATATACCCCTTCATCCTTACTCTTCAAATGCAATGTCTTCGGTGGATTGTTCTTCTTCCACATAAATGGGAACATGATTTTAGGAACTACATACATGCCAAGCACCTCCAGCTTAATTAGCTCTGAAAGTTTCATAGTAACTTTCAGAAAATTTAGTATTCAATCATCTAAAAGTATAACTATGATATACAATATAAACATTAGCATTATAGCACAATATTATGTCGATGTCAATTTTTGTTATTTTAAATAAATACTTGGATTTAAATATTTACCATCTTGCATAATTTCAAAATGCAAATGACTCTCCATTCCACTTTCAAATGATGCAGTATTACCTGCTGTTCCTATCGTTTGCCCTTGTTTTACTTCTTCTCCTTCAACAACAAATTCAGCAGTTAATAAATTTGAATATATGGTCTCATATCCTTCATCATGTGAAATTACTACTGTTAAGCCATATCTTGGATCATTTAATATAGATGTTACTACACCATCTGCAGATGCTTTTATTACACTTGTTTTGTCAGCTTTTATATCTATTCCTGTATGTGTAATCCATTCTTTTAATGTATCTGAATATATTAAATTTTCTTGTGCAAATTCAGCAATTATTTCTCCATCTGTTGGTTTTGCAAATGTTAGTGGTTTCTTTTCTTCTGTTACTTGTGTATTTTCTGTAGCATTAGCTGTTGTTTCTGTTTTAACTGTGGTTTCTTTTTTCTCTGAATCTGCTTTATTTTCATCTTTTTTTGTATTTGTTGTATTTTCTATAATATCTGTAGTTGTACTTTCTGTTCTATTACTAATTTCATCATTTTTTTGTTCAGCAATTTTCTCTTGTTCTTCAACTGTTTTTCCAATATTTGAACTTGCATCTTCTACATTTTCAATATTTTCTGTTGTAGATTTACCTGTTTCATTTCCAAACTTTGAATTAGCTTTTGTTGTCATATACATAACAATTCCAACAGATATTGCTAATATGAAAAATATTGCAGTTCCAACATATATTATTAAATTCTCATTTTCATAAAATTTTCTTCCTTTTTTCATAAATTCCTCCTTAATATTTTATTATTAGAAGTATTTACTTTTTTCAGAAGATTATTCATTTTAAGGAAATTATTATTTAATTTCTACATCAGTATAAAAATGTTTTATAATTTCTTCATAATTAGCTCCTGTCTTTGCCATACTGTCTGCTCCTGTTTGGCTCATTCCAACTCCATGACCATATCCTTTTACACTAAATTTTATATTTTCTCCATCTATTTCAAATGTAAAATTTGTTGATTTTAATCCCAATATACTTCTTGCCTCTGTTCCTGCAATTTCTTTATTGCCAATCTTTATAGTTTTTACTCTATTACTTGAAGTAAGTTCTAATATTTTTATACATTCTTCTGTATTAAAATCTATTTCAAAATCAGAATATTTTTCTTTCATTTTATTTATCAATTCTTCTTTAGATAATACTACTTCTGAACTATATTGATTATATCCATCTTCACCACTTGTTTCTACAGATTTTAAATATGGATAATCAATTCCACCCCAAATATTTAATGATGTTTCTGTTATCCCTCCACTGTTTGAATGGAAAAAAGCATTTATTGGCTTTTCATCATATAAAATAATTTTACATGTAGTGTTATCTACACATTCTACAATTTTTTGCCAGTTTGCTTCAGCTTCATTTTCGTTCCATTTTGCAAATCTATCTTCTTTACTTATCCATGCTTGGCAACAAGCATAATCATCACATATATCTGCATTTTCATGTTTACTTCCATTATTCATTGCTTGATATATTGTATATGTTCTTGCAACTATTGCTTGTGCTTTTAATGCTTCTTTTTCATAACTTGCTGGCATCTCAGCTGATACAACTCCATATAGATATTCATTCATATCAAGTTCTTCTATTTCTCCAGTTTCAGTATGAAGTAATTTTATTTTTTGATATTTTAAATAATATGGATTCATATCTTCTGTTTTAATATTCTTTTCTTCAGTATCTTGTTTTTGATTTTCTTCTTGTGCAATAGTTTCTTGGCTTTTAGGACTTGTTGTAAATATTACGGGCAAAATAAAAACAATTGTTATAAAACCAATTATATAAAATACCACTTTTTTCATTTTTTATCACATTCCTTTCTCACGGCACAAGTCAGGTCTTGAAAAGAACTAAATTTTCCAACCTTATTTCTTTATTTTTGTAAATTAAACTTTTTTATACTGTTAATTTTCTTTTCATATTATCTAACACTTTTCTTTCAATCCTTGAAACTTGTACTTGTGTTATTCCAAGGATTTTTGCAACTTGCATTTGCGTTTTTCCTTTGTAATATCTTAAAAGTATTACTTCTTTTTCGTTATCTTTCAACTCACTTATTAACTTTTTTATTGTAATTCTATTGGTAATTTCATTTTCTTCATCTTTTCCAGAAGATAGCTGATCTATTAAACTAATTGTTTTATCTGTTTTATTGTCTCTATATTGACTATCTTCTATAGAATTTACTGGTCTTGCTGAATCTAAAGCCATTGCAATATCTTCTTTTGATGTTTTTAATTCTTTAGCTAATTGTTCTAAAGTTATTTCTTTTCCATATTTATTCAAATACTCCTTTTGTAATTCTATTATTTTTATATTTAATTCTTTTATGCTTCTACTTATTTTTATTGGTCCATCATCTCTTATAAATCTTTTTATTTCTCCTAATATGTATGGTACTGCATATGTTGAAAGTCGAACTTCAAAACTTGTATCAAATCTTTGTATTGCTTTTATTAATCCAATACTTCCTATTTGATATAAGTCTTCTATATCATATCCTCTTCCATTAAATCTTCGAACAATACTCCAAACAAGCCTACTATTGTCTTCTATTAGTTTTGTCATATCTTCTTTACTTCCGTTTTGAGCTCGTTCTATGATTTTCATATCATTTTCATACACTATTCCTCTCCCCTTACTCCTGTATTTACTAAATTATTAGCATTTTCAACATCTTTTTGTTTTTCGCGAGAAGAATTGATTTTTATTTTTTTACTCATTGTTACTTTTGTTCCAACTCCTAGCACAGAATCTACTTCTACATTATCCATAAAGCTTTCCATTATTGTAAATCCCATTCCAGATCTTTCTAAATTTGATTTTGTAGTGAACAATGGTTGTTTGGCTTCTTCTATATTTTCTATTCCTTTTCCTGAATCTGATATTTCTATAAAGACTTCATTTTGAGCTATTTTACAAATTAGTTTTACTATTCCTATTTTTTCTTCATATCCATGTATTATTGCATTTGTTACTGCTTCTGATACTGCTGTTTTTATATCTGCAACTTCTTCTACTGTTGGATCTAATTGCGCTATAAATGCTGCTACTGCTATTCTTGCAAATGCTTCATTTTTAGATTTGCTTAAGAATTCTATTTTCATTTCATTATCATATGTCTTAGTCATATTGCACCTCCTTTTTATTTTTTTGTTCTACTGGTATTAATCTTAATAATCCACTCATTTCAAATATTTTTTGTATTTGTGTGTTTACATTTGCTATTTTTAATTCTCCACCAATCATGTTTATTAATTTATATCTTCCTATTATTAGCCCAATTCCTGCACTATCCATAAAAGAAACATTGCTAAAATCAAATATAACTTCCTTTGGCATATATCTTTGAATTTCATTATCTATCCTCCTTCTTATCTTTTGTACACAACATTCATCTATATCTTCTTCTATTTCGAAGATTAATCGCTTGTCCTTTTTTATATATGTAATTTTCATATTTATTCCTTTCCTTTCTCAAGGCTCATACTCAAGTTAAAAAAGAATTAAATTGTAATTATTTTTCAACTTTTTCCTCCTTAGTTTTAATTTAATAAAATTATATATTCTTTTACATTTATTTCCAAGAGTGAATTATGGGAAGTTTTGTCTCTTTTGCAAAATTTAGAATTTTTAGTCAAAAAAAGATTCAAAAGTTCCTATGCACTAGCATTACACCCCAAAAAAGAAAAGACGAAATATTTCTATTTCATCTTTTCTTTTATTTTTAATAAAGTATTCAAAGCATCAATTGGAGTTAACTCATTCAAATTAATCTTATCAATCTCATGAGCAATCTCTCCAAGTTTGTAATTAAACATATCAAATTGTCCTTCAACAACTTTCTTATTTTCTTGTTTCTTTCCAGAAAGCATACTCTTTCTCTCTAAACTTGTTAAAATTTCATTAGCTCTCTTTGTTACAACTTTAGGAACTCCTGCTAAACGTGCAACATGAATACCATAACTTTCATCTGTTCCACCTTCAACAATTTTTCTTAAAAAGATTATATCTTCACCTTTTTCTTTTACTGCTATTGAATAATTTTTTATACCTTCTTGTTTATCTGCAAGTTCAATTAATTCATGATAATGTGTTGCAAATAATGTTTTAGCACCACATTTTTCTTTGTCTGCAATATATTCAGCAACAGCCCAAGCAATTGAAAGTCCATCATATGTTGATGTTCCTCTTCCTATTTCGTCTAATATTACTAAACTGTTTTCTGTTGCTTCTTTTAGAATTGTTGCAACTTCCATCATTTCAACCATAAATGTACTTTGTCCCATACTTAAATCATCAGATGCTCCAACTCTTGTAAATATTTTATCTACAACACCTATTTCCGCTTCTGTTGCTGGAACAAAACATCCAACTTGTGCCATTAATGTTATTAATGCAACTTGTCTCATATATGTAGATTTACCTGCCATATTAGGTCCTGTTATAATTGCTAATCTATCTCCATCTTTATCCAAATATGTATCATTTGGTACAAAATTTCCTATTCCAACCATTTTTTCTATTACAGGATGTCTTCCATCTTTTATTTTGATTTTTCCATTATCAGTTACTACTGGTTTGCAATAATTCATGTCTTCTGCAACTTGTGCAAATGCTGATAATACATCTAATGTTGATACTACATTTGCAGTTTTTTGAAGTCTTTTTACATTTTTTGCAATTTGCTCTCTAATTTTTACAAACTCTTCATATTCCAAATTAACAACCTTTTCTTCTGCTCCTAAAATTTGACCTTCTAAGTTCTTTAACTCTTCTGTTATATATCTTTCGCCAGTTGTTAATGTTTGTTTTCTTATAAATCTATCTGGTACTTGTGATACAAATGATTTTGATACTTCTATATAATATCCAAATACTTTGTTATATCCTACTTTTAAATTTTTAATTCCTGTTTTCTCTTTTTCTTCCGCCTCTAGTTTTACAATCCAATTTTTGCCTTCTGTTGTCGCAGTTTTTAATTTATCAATTTCAGCATTATATCCTAATTTGATTATTCCACCATCTTTTATTGTCATTGGAGGATCATCAATAATTGATTTATTTATTAATTCATAAACATCTTGTAATTCATCTAAATCTTCATATAATTGTTTTAATTTTGGTGACATACATGTTGAAAGAATATTTTTTACTTCTGGCAATTTTTCTAATGAATTTCTAAGTGTTATCATATCTCTTGCATTTGCATTACCATATGTCATTTTTGCAGAAAGACGTTCAATATCATATACTTTTTTTAATGTATCTACTACATCTCCTCTTAACATCATATTGTCTTTTAATTCACTTACTGCATCTAATCTTTCATTTATTTCTTTTACATCTAATAATGGATCATTTAGCCATCTTCTAAGTAATCTTCCTCCCATTGATGTAGATGTTTGGTCTAATACCCAAAGTAGTGTTCCTTTTTTGCTTTTGTCTCTCATTTTTTCAGTAATTTCTAGATTTCTTCTTGCATTTATGTCTAATGCCATATATTTTGATAAATTATATATATTTATAGTATTTATATGTTCCAAACTTGTCATTTGAGTTTCATTCAAATATTCAAGTAAAGCATTTATTGATTTTACAACAAGTGTTCTTTCCTTTAAATTTCCTATTTCTTTTTTATTTTCTAATATATTATAATCTAATTGTAAATTTCCTACTTCATCAGAGAAGAATTTATCACTAAATCTACTCATATAAATTGAAAATCTTTCTCTAATTTTGTCCATTTCTTCTTGACATTCAAACATCATTGAATTTGCAATAATTTCAGATGGTGAAAATCTTGCAATTTCATCTAATAATGTTTCAAAATTGTTTTCACCTTTTATTTCTGAACTATAAAATTCTCCTGTTGAAATGTCACATACACTTATTCCAAAATAAAGTCCTGTTTTACATATACACATTATATAATTATTTTTCTTTTCTTCTAACAAATTACTTTCAACAATTGTTCCTGGTGTAAGTATTCTTATTACACCTCTTTCAACTATTCCTTTTGCTGTTTTTGGATCTTCTAGTTGTTCACATATTGCAACTTTATATCCTTTTTCTATTAATTTGGCTGCATATACTTCTGCTGCATGATGTGGAATTCCTGCCATTGGTGCTCTTTCTGCTTGTCCACAATCTTTTCCTGTTAATGTTATTTCAAGTTCTCTTGATGCTGTTATTGCATCATCAAAGAACATTTCATAAAAGTCTCCTAGTCTATAAAATAATATGCAATCTTTATATTTTTCTTTTGTTTCTAAATATTTTTGCATCATTGGTGAAAAACTTGATTTATCCATATTTTCTAGTGTATTTCCTGCCATTTTTTCTCCTCTCTAAAAGTACAACTTAATTAGATTATCTCTCCTTTTAAATACCACATATGTTCTGAAATAATTTTTAAATCTATTATTGTATCTATTAATCCTTTACTTCCTTCAAATATAACAACTTTATTACTATCAGTTCTTCCTGTTAATAATTCTGGATTATTTTTGCTTGGTCCTTCAACTAATACTTTTTGAATTGTTCCTACATATTTACTATTATTCTCTGCAATTTGACTTTCAACTAATTCTTTTAATCTGTCAAATCTTTTATGTTTAATATCTTCTGGAACTTGATTTTGCATTTTATCTCCAGGTGTTCCTACTCTTCTTGAATATATAAACATATATACTTGTTCAAAACATACTTTTCTTACAACATCTAGTGTATCTTCAAAATCTTCTTCTGTTTCACCAGCAAAACCTACTATAATATCTGTTGATAATGTTAAATTTGGAATTTTAGCTTTCATTTTTTCAACTAATGCTAAATATTGTTCTTTTGTATATTTTCTATTCATTGTTTTTAATACTTTTGAACTTCCTGATTGAAGTGGTAAATGTACTAATTTACATACTTTTTCACAATCTGCAATTGCTTCTATTACATCATCTGTAAAGTCCTTTGGATGTGGTGATACAAAACGTATTCTTTCAATTCCTTTTATTTTGTTTATTTCTCTTAATAATGTTGCAAAAGAATTTATTCCTTTATATTCAAGTCCTTTTCCCTTCCAATCTTCTGATACTAAATATGAATTTACATTTTGTCCTAATAATGTAATTTCTTTATATCCTTCTTTTGCTAATTGTTCTACTTCTTGTAATATATCTTTTGGATGTCTACTTCTTTCTCTTCCTCTTACATATGGAACTATACAATATGTACAAAAATTATTACATCCATACATTATTGTTACAGATGCTTTTATATTACTTGTTCTTTTTATTGGTAATCCTTCATAAACTTCTCCATCTATATCCATTATATCTAACATTTTCTTTTTACTTTGCATTGTATTATATAAGTCTTCTGGGAAGTTTTGTAATGTATGTGTTCCAAAAATTATATCTGTATATGAATAACTTTCATGTATTTTGTCTGTTATATGTTTTTCTTGCATCATACATCCACCAATAGCAATTATTGTTCCTCTTTGTTCTTTTATTCTCTTTAATTCTCCTAATTTTCCAAATAATTTGTCTTCTGCATTTTCTCTTACACAACATGTATTAAACATAACAAGATCTGCTTCTTTATAATCATCTGTTGGTTTGTATCCCATTTCTTCTACCATTCCACATAATTTTTCAGAATCATTTTCATTTAATTGGCATCCCATTGTTAATATATAATATTTTAAATTTTTTCCTTCATTTATTTCTTTTACTTTTTCTATATATTGTTTTTGTTTTTCTATTTCTTGTTCTGTTTTCATATTTTCTTCCCTTCTCTTATCTACATTCATCTTCTCTACCTAATACTTGCATAACAAATGAGTTTCTTACATTAAATTCTTTACACAATATAGAATATGAAGTTCCTTTTCTATTTCTTATTTTTTTTGCCAATATTTCTCTTAATAATTTGTCTTTTTCTAACTCTGCTTGTTGTTTTATCTCTTTTGAAATATCTTCAGAATATATAATTTTATTTGCAGTTTGTAAAGCCATACTTTCCTTACCACACCAATAATAAAATTTAATTAGTTGTAACATTTCGTTCTCTTTTAGTTTCGGAATTATCTTCTTTAATGCCTCACCTACACTAATTTCTTGATTATTTTTTAAATATTTTACTTTTAAAGATTTTATTCTTTTCCAAATAATATTTTGTGATAATATTTCCTTCTGTAGTACTTTTTTATCTTGTTTACCCAGATTTTCTAAATATTTATATACTATCTCTGGTTGGATATTTAAAATTGTCGCTACTTCAAAAGGATATTTTGTAATCAACTGTTTTTTTATACTTTTTTCAATATTTATATCTAACTTAAAGATTTTTCCTTCTTTTTTGGCTCTTCTCATATATACATATACTGTATTTTCAGAAACCTGTAACTCTAACATAAGTTGTTTTACATTTGTAATACCTAAATTATATAATTGTACAAATAATTCACATTTATTTACTTTTGGCTTTTTTTCTTTTTTGGGTTTTGAAACTTTTACAATTTTTCCTTCTTTTTGTGCTCTATGTATATATGAATATATTGAACTTTTGGGGGATTTTAATCTTTCCTCAAGTTCATCTAAATTAGTTATTCCTAAATTATATAATTCAATGAATTGCATATATTTACTTATTTTTCTTTTTTTTTCTTTATGTTTTGAAGCTTTAACAATTTTCCCTTCTTTTTGTGCTTGATATATATATGTATAAACAGTTTTTTTGGTCGTATTTAATTCTTTTCTTAATTCTTCTATATTTGTTTTTCCAGAATTATATAATTCAATTAATTGTATATATTTGCTTTTTTTATATTTCACTTTTCTTGCCTTCTTCTAATTATTTTCTCTATCTTCTGTTAAACAAATTTCACACCAATTTTAGCATAAATTAGTTTTAAAGTCAATTTTCTTTTAAAACTATTTACATTCATATATAATAGTGATATAATAATAAAGTTCGCTTTTTAATACCCTTAGCAGGGTAACTACCCAAAGGAGGAAAGATTATGGGTATCTTCAAAAAAAATTCGAAAATTGCAACCACTAATGTTCCTACTAAGAAGTCTGACGATGATGTGTATAATGCAGCATGTTTGAATGTTGCAATTGCCACTGGCAATTTTCAGAATATGACTCAGGCCGAAATCGTAGATTGCATCAGGAGTTGCAACCCGAATTCTGACGAGTAACTCATAAAACAAGCCGCATTCTATAAAAAGAGTGCGGCTTGTTTGCATAAATAATATAGTATAAAATTATAAGACCATATTTGTTTTCTTGACAATTTTTATTAAACATGTTATACTTTTATAGTTCGTGAGCCTAACATGGCTTTTAGTTTTATCTTCAAGAAAATATTGGAGGAAAATAATTATGGCAAACAACGGATTTATCCAAAAAATTTCTTTTGCATTTATGGAACGAGAACCTGAATTTATAAAAACTACCAATCCTTATGAAGTAGCAAAATTTTATAAGGATTTAGCAGATAGTGATTTGTCTTTATACACAAAAAAAGACTATCACAAACTTCATAAATTATTAGCTTCTGTTGCCTTGCATAATGGAAGAATTGAAGAGTCTAATAAAAATGGTTGTGTACTTAATTTTATTTTTAGTTTTTCCGATAAAGGAAATTTCGAAGAATTCCGTGAATATCTGAAGCAAAGTAATTTGGTTTCTATTAGCTAACAATCCAAAAGGTCTGTGAGAAAAAATCTCACAGACCTTTTGATTAACCTCTAGTAGTACATTTTTTATACAATATTGGCAATACAATATATTATTTACATTTTTCTTCAATCAAATCTGCAATTTTTCTTGCCCTTTGTTCAATAACTTTTGTATCTTTACCCTCAATCATAACTCTAACTAATGGCTCTGTTCCAGATGGACGAATTAATACTCTACCATTACCAGAAAATTCTTTTTCAACTTTTTCTATTGCTAATTTTATTTCTGAATTTTTTTCATAATCATATTTTTTGTCTGAATCTACTTTGGCATTTATCAATACTTGTGGATATTTTTGTACTAAATCACCTAATTCAGATGCTTTTTTTCCACTTTCTAATAATGCTTGTATTAACATCAAAGATGTTAATATTCCATCGCCTGTTGGATTATAATCTAATAATATAACATGGCCAGATTGTTCTCCACCTAAGTTATATCCATTTTTTAACATTTCTTCTAATACATATCTATCTCCAACTTTGGTTTGAACAAAATTTAATTTATTGGCTTCTGCATATTTATTTAAACCTAAATTACTCATTACTGTTGCTACTATAGTATCTTTGGCAAGTTTTCCTTGAGGTTTTAAATAATTTGCTATTATGGCTAAAATTTTATCTCCATCTAATTCTTCACCATTTTCATCAACAGCTAAACATCTATCCCCATCACCATCATAAGCAATTCCTAAACTCATCTTATTTTTTACTACATATTCTTTTAACATCTCTAAATGTGTTGAACCACATTTGTCATTAATATTAATTCCATCTGGATGATTATTTATAATAACATGATTTATTCCAAGTGTTTTAAATACTTTATCTGCAACTTGATATGTTGCTCCATTTGCTGTATCTATAACAACTTTAAAATCTGATCTATTATATTTTTCTATATTATCATCGAAATGTTTTCTAAAGAAATATACATATTCATCTAATAAATCTGTTCTAACTTCTGAAACTCCTATTTTATCTTTTACTGCAGTTAATTCATCAAGTTTTCCTGATTCCATTACTTCTTCTATTTCTTCTTCTAATTCATCTGGAATTTTCATTCCTTTATTACTAAAATATTTAATTCCATTAAACTCAAATGTATTATGTGATGCTGAAATTACAACACTTGCATCTGCTTTTAATTTTCTTGTTAAATATGCAACTGCTGGTGTTGGCATTACTCCTAATAGTTTTACATTTGCACCATAACTTAAAAATCCTGCAACCATAGCACTTTCTATTAATGTTCCAGATAATCTTGTATCTCTTCCTATTAATATTGTAGGTGCTTTATCTGTATGTTTTGATAAAACATATGCTCCTGCTTTTGCAACTTTATATACTAATTCAGGTGAAAGTTCAGTATTAGCAATTCTACGAATTCCATCTGTTCCAAAATATTTTCTCATTACAATCATTTCCTTTCTTCCATCAGTATAATTAACTTTCTAAACATCTAATTCATTTCTTAAATTATAATAGCCTGTCATTATACTTATATCTTGAAAAAATAATTTTTCATCTTTTACTGACCAATATTTAGAATTATTTTCTAAATATTTCTTTGTATTAGATATAATTGTTAGATTATTATATAGTTTATCTTTACTTTTTTCTACTTTTTGTTCTAATTTTTCATATTGCTTTTTCATTGAATCTGATAACATTATAGTTTTGTAAACTTCAATATAATATTCTTTGTTTGAAGAAAATTTTTGTGCATTTATTGCTTCAATTATATTTTCTTCTTTAATCATGTCTTTACATTTTTCTAAATTTTCTTTTCCTTTTTGTTTATCTTCTTCTATTAAATTATCAACATTCTTAAAAACTTTATCTTCAACATTAGATGCTGAAAATACTTCATCTGCATCTAATGCTGAATTTAATTGTTCTATTTCTAAATATGTATTCTTTATATTTGTTAAATATTCTTTTATTGTTTTTTCTACAATTGCATAGTTTTTATTTGTTTTTATTTCATTATCTATTTCATCATTTATTAAATCTTGTTGTAGTAATTTATTTGCTTCTTCTGTTAATTGTTTTAATTCTTGTTGTTGAAATTTGTTATACATAAATATTCCACTAATTACTGCTAATATTAATACAATTATTATTATCATTATAATTATAGATTTTTTATTTTTCATAGTTTTTCCCTTCATATAATAATTAAAATTCAACTTTTTCACTTATCCAATTTTCTAATTCATCTATATTTACTCTTACTTGTTCCATTGTATCTCTGTCTCTGATTGTTACTGAATTATCATTTAATGTATCAAAGTCAACAGTTACACAATATGGTGTTCCTATTTCATCTTCTCTTCTATATCTTTTTCCTATTGAACCTGCTTCATCATATTCACACATAAATTTCTTTGATAATTGTTCATAAACTTCTTGAGCTTTGTCTGATAATTTCTTTGATAATGGTAATACTGCTACTTTATATGGTGCTAATGCAGGATGTAAGTGTAACACAACTCTTGTATCTCCTTCAGCAATTTCTTCTTCATCATAAGCATTACATAAAAATGCTAATGCTACTCTATCTGCTCCAAGTGATGGTTCAATACAATATGGTATATATTTTTCGTTTGTTTCTGGATCTAAATATGTGAAATCTTGATTTGATTGTCTTGCATGATTTGATAAATCGTAATCTGTTCTATCTGCAATTCCCCATAATTCTCCCCATCCAAATGGGAATGCATATTCTATATCTGTTGTTGCTTTACTATAAAATACTAATTCTTCTGGGCTATGATCTCTTAAACGTATATTTTCTTCTTTCATACCTAATGAGATTAACCAATTTTCACAGAATTTTTTCCAATATTCATGCCATTCTAAGTCTGTTCCTGGTTTACAGAAAAATTCAAGTTCCATTTGTTCAAATTCTCTTGTTCTAAATGTAAAGTTTCCTGGTGTTATTTCATTTCTAAATGCTTTACCAATTTGTGCAATTCCCATTGGTAATTTTCTTCTTGTTGTTCTCATTACATTTTTGAAGTTAACAAATATTCCTTGGGCTGTTTCTGGTCTTAAGTAGATTTCTGCTTTTGCATCTTCTGTTACACCTTGAAATGTCTTGAACATTAAGTTAAATTTACGAATTGATGTAAAATTGTGTTTTCCACAATTTGGGCAACAGATATTGTTATCATCTAAGAATTTTATCATTTCTTCATCTGTCATTCCATCTGCAATCATGTCTTTTCCTTGTTCATGTGCCCATTCTTCTATTAATTTGTCTGCTCTATGTCTTGTTTTACATTCTTTACAATCTATAAGTGGATCTGAAAATCCTCCAACATGTCCTGATGCAACCCAGACTAAAGGATTCATTAATATTGCTGCATCTAATCCAACATTGTATTTGCTTTCTTGTATAAATTTTTTTCTCCATAATGCTTTTACATTATTTTTTAATTCTACTCCTAGAGGTCCATAATCCCATGTATTTGATAATCCTCCATAAATTTCTGATCCAGGATATATATATCCTCTTGCTTTACACAAATTTACTATTGTGTCCATTGATTTTACCATTTTTATTCCTCCTTATTTTTTGCTAGTTTTTGTTTAATTTACACTTATATGCAAAAAAACTTTCATTCCTAGCAATACTAAAAATATTGCTAGGGACGAAAGTTCTATTTCCGCGTTTCCACCCTAATTCCTAAAACTTTTTATTTAGTTTTAAGCACCTCAATTTATATTACTCCAAAGCTCCCCTTATAACATTTATTACTAATTTTCCACCATCATTAGCTCTCTATAAATATTTTGTTATAATTTTTCTTTTTCATTGTAATTGTTTATTAAATTAGTTATTATTATATTCTTTTTGAATATAAATGTCAATTGTTTAATTATTAATTTTTAATAATTCTTCTTTACTTATCTTTATTGTTGTAGGTCTTCCATGTGGACATGTATATGGATTTTTTAATGTTAATAAATTTTGAATTAAATATTCAACTTCCTGTGGTACTAAATCCATATTTGCCTTTACTGCTGCTTTACATGCAACTGTTGCAACAAAACGTTCTTCCACATCTTTCAATGATGCTCTTTCGTTCGTAATCATTTCATCAAGTACTTCTAGAAAAATATTTTTACTTTTTGCACGATATTCAATATCTGGTATTCCATTTATTTTTACAGCATTAGTTCCAAACATTTCTACATCAAATCCATATGATTGAAATAAATTCAAATTTTTTTGTACAAATTCAAATTCTTTATTTGTCAAATTATAAACCTCAGGCATTAAAATCATCTGGCTATTACTACTTATATGATTTTTATAATTTTCTTTTATTTGCTCATATAATAATCTTTCATGTGCTGCATGTTGATCTATTAAATATAATTCATCTTCTATTTCAACAATTATAAATGTTCTAAATAAAATTCCTATATATTTATATTTTACTTCTCTTTTATTTTCTCTATGTATTAATTCATTTTTTTGCTCTAATAAATTTACACTTTCATTTGCATTTATTGTTCTTCTTGCAAAATAATTTTCAGATTTTGATACACTTTCTTCTATCCTATCATTTTCAACATTTGATGAATCTGTCTGAATCTCTTGTTTATCTTCAATCTTTCTGTCATTATTTTCTTCAACTTCTTGTCCAAAATGGTTTGTTAAAAAATCAAATTCATTTGAAATATATTCATCATTATTTTCATCATTTTGAGTATTTCCAAGGAAATCTTTACTTAATATAGCATTTTTTATTGCATGATAAAATATCTTATAAATTTTACTTTCATCTTCAAATCTTACTTCCATTTTAGTTGGATGTGCATTTATATCATAAAAATTTGCTGGCATTTCCAAATTCAAAATAAAAAATCCATATTTTCCGATTCCTGTACTTCCTTTAAATGCTTGATCAGCACTATTTATCAATACTTGATTTTTTATATTTCTCTTATTCAAAAATAATATTTGATCTTTTCTTGAATCTCTTGCAACCATTGTGTTTCCAATTACACCTGTAACCTTAACATCATCTTCTTCAAAATTTACTTTTACAAGATTTTCTTTTATTTCTTTTCCATAAATTGAATAAATAACATCTTCAATCTTGCCATTTCCATTTGATTGAAAACATACTTTTCCTTCATTTATTAATTTAAATGAAATTGAAGGAATTGATAATGCTGCCTTTTGAATCCAATCTTTTATATATTTGAATTCTGTTGCATCTTGCTTTAAAAATTTATATCTAACTGGTACATTGAAAAATAAATTTTCTACCATTATTGTTGTTCCTAGTTGTGCACCTGTTTCTTCTCTTTCTAAAATATCTCCAGCTTCTGCTACAAGTTTTGTTCCAAAATCATCATTACTTGTTTTTGAAATCATAGTAAGTTTTGCAACAGATACTATACTTGCTAATGCTTCACCTCTAAAACCCATTGTATAAATTTTTTCTAAATCTTCAATTTTTCTTAATTTAGATGTAGCATGTCTTTCAAGTGCAATATCCATATCATCTTTAGGAATTCCTTTTCCATTATCAATTACTTTTATTAATTGTTTTCCACCTTTTTTTATCTCAACAATTATTTTTGTTGCACCAGCATCTATTGAGTTTTCAACAACTTCTTTAACTACATTTAATGGTCTTTCTATTACTTCACCTGCAGCTATTTTATTTATTGTTAAATCATCTAATAAAACTATATTTCCCATTTATTTTTTGTCCTTATATTCATATTTTATAAATTCAAAATTACTATTTTTACTTCTTTCAACCATTTGATTATAGACTCTATCTCTTAAATCTTTTTTCTGTTCTTGTTTTGTTTCCAAATCTTTATTTACAAAAAATGGTCCATCTATATATGAAGTAATTTTTACTTTATTTTTTCCTCTTTTTTGATATGTATTTGTTATACAAAATACAGGCTTATCTAATTCAATAGGATATTTAAAAGATACACTTTTAAATGGCCTTATTTTTGTATAATATGGCCAAATATGAGCCTCAGGATATATTGTTATAGAATGACCTTTTTGAATATGATATTTTATTGCTGTCAAAAAGTTCTTCATTCCATTTTTATTTGTTGGGATTGGAATTGCTCCAAACATTTCCACAAAATTACCTAAAAATTTCATTGATACATTTTCTGGATTTACTATCAAATAATTTCTTTTAGGATAGATTACATTTGAGGTTAAAAATGTGTCAGCAAAAACTTGTGTATGATTAGCATACACAAAATATCCTTCTTTTTTATATTTTTTTAACTTTTCTTTTCCTATATATTTTATTCTAAATTTTAATTTTGCATATAATACCTTTATAGGCACACTTAGCACATTTTGTACTAAAAAATGTGCTAAGTTCCAAAATATATTTTTATGCAAATATTTATATTTTTCATCTATTACTCTTGGAGTTATATGTGAACCTGAAAATTCATCATTTAACTCATCTGAATAATAGTAAATTTCTTGTTCTTTCATTTCTTATTCCTTTATATTTGCGTTTCTTGCTCTGTAATTTGCTCTTGTTGAGCCTTTGGTGTTGTAGTATATTCTAATGGTATTCCATAAAAATCTTCATATACTTCTTTCCAAACTTCAGAATTTTTTTCTTTCATTTCTTCTGCATTTTCTTTTTCTGCCATTCCATCTGTTGGATATATTGGTGCTTCAATATTTATATAATATTCTTGAACAGGAAAACCATCATCTCCAACAATATCACTATCTCTCATAGTAATAAATATTGGTATTATTGGTACATTATTTCTTGCTGCAAATTTATATGCTCCTATTTTTAGTGGCTTTGGTTTAGTATAATTCCACCACATACTTTGTTCTGGATATATTAATATACAGTCTCCTCTTTGTAAAATTGTATCAACAGCTTTCATAAATTCTACCATTGTTCTTCTATTTGAACTTAATGGCAATGTATCTGCATTTCTAAATAAAAATCCATAAAATCCTGGAAAATTTGTATAGTTTCCTTCTCTTATAACTTTATATAATTTTTTTGTTTTATTTAATCCTGCATCTCTAAATGTTTTTTCTATTGCAAATGAATCAAATGGATTAAAATGATTACATGTTATAACAGCTCCACCTTCTATATTTGCTAAATTTTCAATTCCTTTTACATCTTTTATTATAAGTTTGTTATTTTTGATTATTTCACTAAGGAATTTTTCGCCAACTTTATTTGCAAATGCTGCTTTCCATCTATTCATTCTTTTACTTTTTAAATAATCTACATTGTCTGGTGTTAAAACAATATTTTCTGGATCATTTTCAACATCTAAATCAAATTTTCCTTCTTTTTCTAATTGTTTTATTTTTTCTAAAATTTCTAATCTATCTTTTGATTTTTCTATTTTCTTTAAGTTTTCATCTATTACTTTTTGGTTTGACCTATCATCGCCAACACAAGAATTTTCTTTTTCTGCTAAAAGTCTTAAATTTTTTTCTGCCTCTCTATCTTTAAATTTTTGTTCCTCTGTATATTCAGATTGTATTTTTAATATTTCATCATAAAATTCTGTTTTTTTAGCATATTCCCAGAAAAATTCTTTATATAATACATCTTCAAAATGCCATGGTTTGTATGCAAAATTGTAATGTACTAATTTTATATCTTCTCTTTTCGTTGTTGCATTAACAAGTGGCATACAATCCCATTGTCTATCAACTAATGTTACTCTACCTTTACACAATCTGTTTAAATAGTCTTGATCTTGAGCAACTGAAAATTTTACTGTTGTTAATAAATATATAAATTTTTCTTGAAAACTAAATTTTCTTAATTGGTCAAGATTCATTAATAAAACACCTGCATTAAAATATTGTGTATATGATTCAACTCCAACAACTAATTCTGCATAATCTTGAAATACTTTATTATATTGAATTATATCATCTGGTGCAGCAGCAACTAAATTTGTTCCCATATCTGTATTATATAATTCTGATATATCTCCAACAATTGTTATGTCACTATCTAAGTATAACATTTTATCATATTGTGGATATAATTCTGGTAAAAATAATCTAAAATATGTTGTATTTGTATAATAATCTCTTGTATATAATTTGTCTTTTACCTTTTCTAAATAATAATTCAAATCAACAAATTCTATATTTACATATTCATTTTCATATTTTTTTATTTGTTTCATATGTTCTTCTTTTACATTTGTATGTAATACTTTTATACAATAATTATATTCTCTACTTGCATTATCTATTAATGATTGTAATGCAACTGCTAAAAATGGTGTATATGCATCATCAATTGCAAAACAAATTGGTATTATATTTTTTTCCATCTAAACTTCCTCTCTTAAATTACTTTCGAATTTATCTTTTAATTTTAAATATTCTTCTAAGTCTTCATCAAATGCATGACATTTTAATATATTATGTACTTCTTCTACATTCCATTGTTTAAAATTTTCTGTATGTGGATATGGCTTTAGTAAAAGTCTTTTACAAAAATGGCATACAATAGTATCTTTTCTATTGAATTTTGATTGCTCATTAAATCTTCTTGATAATAATTTTTTCTTTGTTGTTGACCAAAATATTGCATCTTGATCAGCAAATAATAATTTTCTAGTTCTTATTAAATTTCTTGCTTTTTCAAATAATTTCGTCTCTTTTGACATTTTCATATTAAATAATAACATTCCTGCATTTATATAGTCTGGTCTAATTATCCATCTACCATATTTTTCTCTTACAGCAGCATATTCATATCCTTCTATGTCTATGTTATATAACTTTGAAATATCATCACCAATCATCATATCTATATCTAAATATAGTATCTTATCAGGAATATCTGGAATTTCGTCTATCAATAATCTTAAAAGTGTATATGGAGTACAATATGCACTTTCATTTTTACATTTCATAAATTCTTCTTCGTATAAATTCGTAACATCTATTTTGGTTACTTTATTTTGTGGATTTTTTCTTTTAATTACTTCATTTAAAAACTCTACTTGTCTATCTGTTATACATACATATTCTGGTTTTAATCTTGATAAATCCATTGTTAGTATATAACAATTTATTGTTTCTTGTGTTCTTTTAGTCATTGATATTAGTTGAGTTAGTGCTCCATCAAATACTTTTTTATTTCCACATAATAATAAATTAATCATTTTTTTATCCTTTTTACTTTTATTTCATTATATAGTATACTTATTTTTTAATATTTTGTCAAATTTTAATGATTAATTTTAATTATTTTTTAATTATTCTTTACTAATATTTTAATAAAATTATTCTATCTAAAAAGGACTAGAGACAAGAAATTCTTCTTGCATCTAGTCCCTTTTTATTATGCCTCCTTTTTCACATAGATGATCCCACTGGCATCAGCCGGGGTCTTAGGTGCTTGATACAACACCTTATTAAAGTCCTCATTGCTTTCAACTTTGTACAAAAGTCCCCAACCGTCTTCAACTTCATTCCAAGTAATAATGAGCTTCTTGGTGTACAAAACATAGCGCTTACCATTCGTAAAACGATGAAGCTTGTTTGCCTTCACAAAAGCCTTAATGTCACGAATGTCGAAAACAACCTGAAATGTTTCATTAGCATTGAGATTACACCAATTAGAAATTTGCCGTTCCATCTCAGAAACCTCAAATCCAAACCAATTGGGTGCCCAACCAATAGAATTCATAGCCATTGCAGTTTTCTCCTTTTGTTATTTAAGCTTATTAAATAGAAAGTTCCATCAGTCCGTCGTTAATATCAATAGCTTGTGGGGCAATATACACCACCTTTCCATCAACCCTAGCTCTAGTGAGAATATAATGATCAACTTTAGGAATTTCAACATACTCCAATTCGAAATCAGAATCATATCCATTCCCAATAGTTTTCTTTACTCTCCCAGCAAATTTTTCTTGTTTCATGCAGTCAAACACCTTCACTTTGTAAAGTGTCGAATTCATAAAATTGTTTTTAGTAACAAAAGAATCCAATTCCTTTCTACTAATGATGATCTGTCGAGACTCACTTTCTGGCAGGCTGGAAATCATTTTCAAAATTGTTTTAAAACTTCCTTCTGCTTTAGAGTACTCCTTTCCATCATTCCGTACAGCACGGATTCTAGACATACCTTTTCCTCCTTACGCTTTCATGTGAAAAAATAAAATACAATGTGTACACTTGGCACAACACTGCATTTTATTATAGCATATATTATTAATTTTGTCTATTATTTTTCATTAATTAAAAAGCTCTTCTAAATAATTCGATAAAGTCTTCTTTTGATACTTCTCTTGGATTTCCTGGTTTACATGGATCTTGCATTGCTTTATCTGCTAACATTTCAAAATCTTCTTCTTTAGCTCCAACATCTCTAACTCTTTGTGTAATTCCTACTGATTTTGATAATTCAGATATCATCCATACAAATGTATTTATAACATCTTGGTCATTTAAGTTTGCAGCATCTGGTCTACCAATTTCACATAAGATTTCTCTAAATCTTTGTGCTGTTTCTGGATTTTCACCATTAAATCTCATAACTGTTGGTAATAAAATAGCATTTGCTAAGCCATGTGGTGTATCGTAAACAGCCCCTAATTGATGTGCCATTGAGTGTACAATTCCTAATCCTACATTTGAGAATCCCATACCTGCAATATATTGAGCTAATCCCATCATTTCTATTGCTTCTTCATCTTTTTCGTTTACTGCTGCTGGTAAATATTTAAATATTAATTTTATTGCTTTCATATGGAACATATCTGACATTGTATTATGTGCTTTTGTGATATATCCTTCAACTGCATGTGTTAATGCATCCATTCCTGTAGCTGATGCTAATGATTTTGGCATTGTTGCCATTAAATCTGAGTCAACAATTGCCATAATTGGAATATCATGTGGATCAACACATACCATTTTTACTTCTCTTTCTTCATCTGTTATAACATAATTTATTGTTACTTCTGCTGCTGTTCCTGATGTTGTTGGTAATGCTATTACTGGCATGCCTCTATTTACTGTATTTGATGCACCATTTAATGATACAATATCTGCTCTATCTGGGTTTGTCATAACTATAGATATTCCTTTTGCTGTATCTATACTTGATCCTCCACCAACTGCAACTATTACATCTGCACCTGATCTTTTGCAAGCTTCAATTCCATCTGTTACATTTTTGATTGTTGGATTTGGTTTTACTTCTGAATATACTTCAAAAGGTATTCCTGCTTTTTCTAAAACATCTGTTACTTTATTGATAACTCCGCATTCTGCTAATGATTTATCTGTAACTACAAATGCTTTTTTAAATCCTCTGTTTTTTATTTCTGGTGCTAATTCTTCTCTTGCACCTTTTCCAAAATATGATGTTTCATTTAACATAAATCTAACTGACATATTTTTTACACTCCTTCTTTTGAATCTTATTCCTCTTTTATAAGAGGTTTTATTTATATAATCACCTATTAGGTGTAATTATATACCAATGTATATTATTAATTTTCTGCATATGTTGCAGGTATTTCAAATAGTTTACTATTTATTTCTTGTGTTATTTCTATTTTTTGTAGTTCTTCTGTTCCATTTTCATATATTGTTTTTATATATACTAAATCTTTGCTATTGTCAAAATAAAATCTTGTTCTTGTTTTACTTTCATCAATATCTAATGATGTAGTTTCTGAAAACATTGTTGCTCCTGTATATTCTTCATATTTTAATTTTCTACCTCTTACTTTTTCTTCACCACTAGTATGTTCTTTATCTTTAACATCTTTTATCCAGTCTATTACAATACTATTTTCTATATTAGTACTATTATATATATAATATTCTTCTTTATCATGTATAATATAATATGTTTTATTATCTTTTATTATTGTTGTTGTATGCATACCATCTGAATAACTATCTATCGCAGTGTTATCTCCATCTTTAACAACTATTGTTTTATTTTTTGAATCTTTTTCTTTTGTAAATTGATATGATTGCATTGAATTTAATTTATTATATTCTTCTTGTAATAATTGTTCATTTCCTTTTTTTTGATTTTTATTAATTAATACTATAATTATTATAATTGCAATTATTATTAATATAATTGGTATTATTGATATTCTTATTTTTTTCTTCATTCTTACTTCACATTCCTTTTTTCTTTTTTGAATATTTAGTAGACTTTTTCTATTTAGTAAATTTAATTTTGAGTATTGTCAACATATTCTAATGTTCCTGGTATCATTCTGTCTATAAATACTATTCCATCTAAATGATCAACTTCATGTGCAACTGCTTGAGCTAATAAGTCTTTTGCTTTTAAACTAAATTTTTTTCCGTTTCTATCTAATGCTTCTACAGTAAGTTCTTTTGGTCTTATAACTTTCGCATATTCATTTGGAAAACTTAAACAACCTTCTTCTACTTCATGTTCTCCTTTTGTGTTTATTATTTTAGGATTTATAAATACTCTTGCACCTTCTCCATCTTCTATATCTATTACAACTACTCTTTTTAAAACCCCTACTTGTACAGCTGATAAACCTACTCCATTGTATTTATACATTGTTTCTATCATATCATCTATTAATGTTTGTATTTTATCATCTATTACTTCTACTTCTCTTGATTTTTTTCTTAGTATTTCGTCTTTTTCAAGTCTCATTGTTCTTATTGCCACGACTATATTCTCCCTTCTTTACACTATTACCTTAAATATCATATCCCAAATAAGTTTATTTGTCAATTATTTTCGACTAAAATCTATTGGTAATTACATCATGTTATTTGGATTTATTTCTATTGTAACTTTAGTATTTTTATAATTACAATTATAGAATTTTTGTAAATATTCATTTAAAATTCCATTTGCGTTTTCTGTCATAATTCCTTTTATTATTGTTCTCCATCTAAATCTATTTTGAATTTTGTCTATTGGTGATGGCATTGGCTTTAAAACATTAAATTCTTCTATATTAAACATTTTTCTAAAATATTGATATGTTTTTTCTGCAATTTGCTTTACTTCATTTTCATTTAAACTACTAAATCCAATTAAAATTATGTCACTAAATGGGGGATATTTTAATTGTTCTCTTAATGCTATTTCTGTATTATAGAATTTGTCATAATTCTGTTCTTTGGCACATTGTATTGCAAAATTTTCAGGATTATATGTTTGTATTATTACATTTCCTTCTAATTTTTCTCTTCCAGCTCTTCCTGCAACTTGTGTTAAGATTTGAAATGTTCTTTCATTTGCTCTATAATCATCTATATTTAAACTACTGTCTGCTGCAATTACTCCTACTAATGTAACATTAGGAAAATGATGTCCTTTTACTACCATTTGTGTTCCTATTAAAATGTCTATATTTTCATTTCTAAATTTATTTAATATTTCTTCATGTGAATTTTTCTTGCTTACTGTATCAACATCCATTCTTATTGTTGTTGCTTGTGGAAACACTTTATTTATTTCTTGTTCTAATTTTTGTGTTCCAGTTCCAAAATATCTTATTTTTGTACTATGACATTCTGGGCAAACTGTTACAACATCTTCTTCATATCCACAATAATGGCATTTTAACTTATTTTCAAATCTATGATATGTTAAACTTATATCACAATTTTTGCATTTTACTGTATAACCACATTCTCTACACATTATAAATGTTGAATATCCTCTTCTGTTTAAGAAAAGTATTGTTTGTCTTTTTTCTTCAAGATTTTTTTGTATTGCATCATGTAATCTATAACTTAACATTGATCTATTTCCATTTGCTAATTCCATTTTTAAATCTACAACATCTACACTTGGAAGTTTTGAATTATTTGCTCTTTTAGTTAATGCTAATAATGTTATTTCACCTTGTTGTGCTTTATAATATGTATTTAAATCTGGAGTAGCACTTCCTAATACTAATGGACAATTATTCTCTTTAGCTACTTTTTTCGCTATTTCTTTTGCATCATACTTTGGAACTGATTCTGATTTATATGAACTATCATGTTCCTCATCTATAATAATTATTCCAATATTATTTAATGGTGCAAATATTGCAGATCTTGCTCCTATTACAATTTTAGCTTTTCCTTCTTTTATTCTATTCCATTCATCATATCTTTCTCCAAGTGATAATTTGCTATGTAATACTGCTATTTCATCTTTTCCAAAACGGCTTATAAATCTATCTATCATTTGTGGCGTTAATGATATTTCTGGAACTAATACTATTGAAGTTTTATTTTGTTCAAGAGCTTTTCCTATTAGTTGTAAATATATTTCTGTTTTTCCAGACCCTGTTACTCCATATATTAAAAATCTTTCATATTGTTCTTGATTCATTTTTTCTGATATTTCGTCAAATGCCATTTGTTGTTCAAGTGTAAGTTTTAAGTTCTCTGTTTTTTCTATCTTTTTGCTTGCAAGTGGGTCTCTTTCTACTTTCTTTTCTATTATTTCTACATATCCATTTTTTTCTAATGTTTTTACAATTGCTCTTGTTCCACCTGTATATGCTTCAATTTCAGGTACTGTTACTCCTTCATTATCTTTTAAAAATTGTAAAACTTTTTTCTGTTTTTCTGATTTGATTTTTTGCATTTCTATATCAAATTCAATTTCTTCTATATCTTTTTTTAGATATACTGCATTTATTGTTTTATCTTGAACATTTTTGTTTTCATCTTTTGCTTTTGTTCCTGGTGTTAACATTTGTTTTATACAATCAGATACATTGCAAAAATATCTTTTAGCCATCCATTGTGCTAATTCAATTTGCTTTTCTGTTAAATTATGTTTTATTTTTACTATGTCTTTTACTTCATATGTTGTGTTTTCTTTTATTCCTACAACATATCCTTCTGCTAAGTTTGTTTCTTTTCCTTCTGCACTTTTTCCGAATGGAACTATTACTGTGCTTCCTATCATTATTAGTTCTTCTAGTTCTTTTGGTATGTTATAATCAAATGTTCTGTTTAGTCTTTTGGCTGATCTGTTTATTATTATTTCTGCTATCATATGTTTTCTCCTTTTTTAGATGATTACATTATAACATATTTTTCTTAATTTTAGGCTATTTATATATAAAAAAGAAAAAAACGTGTTTTTATGCACGTTCATCTTCTATTCTTTTTTCATTTTCAATTATTGTCATTATAACTTGTACTGTTTTTTCAAAATCATCATTTTTTATTACATAATCATAAAGTTTAATTTTATCTTCTTCATATTCTAATCTGCCAAGTCTTACTTCAATATCTTGAATATTATCTCCTCTTTCGATTAGACGTCTTTTTAATTCTTCTTTTTCAACTTTTAAGAATATTGTAACAATTCTCGTATCTTTTCCTAAGATTTTTAAAAGGTTTTCTGTTCCATTTACTTCTATGTCTTTTACTATTATTTTTCCTTCTTTTATCTTATTTCCCATAAGTTCTCTCGATGTTCCATAATAGTTTCCATGATGTAAATCATATTCATAAAAATCTCCTTTACGGATTTTTTCTTCAAATTCTTCTTTACTAATAAAATGATAATGATCACCTTCAACTTCTCCTGGTCTCATATCTCTTGATGTGAATGATGGAAGTGTTACTGCATTAGGTATTCTTTTTAATAGTTCTTTTTTTATTGTATCTTTTCCTGCCCCTGATACTCCTGATAATATTACTAACACTTACTCTTCTCCTCTTTCTATTCTATCTTCTTTTTCTTGATCTGGTTCTACTATTTCTACTTTTCCTTCTGCTATTTCATTTGCTGCTAAAGTTACTGGTGATTCTTCCTTTACTTTTGTTTTTACTTCAGCTCCTTCTGCTATTTGTCTTGCTCTTTTTGATGTTGCTATTACTAATTCATATCTATTTTTTGCTTTTTTTAGTAATTCTGCAACTGTTGGTTTTACCATCATTTTAAATCTACCTCCTATTTTTTATTTTATTCATCTGCCTGCCCTGTTGGTGTTATATCTTTATCAACTCTTCCTGCTACTGTTTCTGGTTGAACTGCTACCAATATTACATGACCTGAATCCATTATTAATACTGCTCTTGTTTTTCTTCCACATGTTGCATCAATTGCTTTTCCTACATCTTTAGCATCTTGAACCATTCTTCTTATTGGTGCTGAATCTGGGCTTACTATCGCTATAATTTTATTTGCTGCAATTATATTTCCAAAACCTATATTTACTAATCGCATATTTTCTCTTCCTTTCCCAACTATTCTTCTGCTTTATTTTTTCTTTTTGTTTCTTTCTTTATTGGTTCATCTTTTACGATTTCTTTTATGTCACTTAAATTGTCTAGTTCTTCTTTCTTTTCTTTAGTATATATTATTATATTTTTTATTGCATAATATATTAAAAATATATATGTTCCTGCAAACATGTATGTATTTGCATCAATTTTTAATACTTTTGGAATATACTGTATTAGTAAAGAAAATATTGACACTGCCAAAAATTCAATTCCATTCAAAACAGTTTCATCATTATCTTCTTTATATGCAACTTCAAATATCATTATTGACAATATTAAAAATATAAAACTTGTTATCTTAATATATTGTGTAAACATTTCTGTTTGTGTGTTAATTGCAAATATATTAACAAACATAAAATATATTGTTATCATTGATGCATATACTAAATTATTTAATATACATCCTGTAACTAAATTATTAATTTTTTTTAATATATTTTTTTCTTCTTTTGAATCGTTTTCCAATTTTATTTCCTCTTTCTTGTTTGTATGTATGTTATTTTATCATTTTTTTTAAGATTTATCAAGTGTTTTTATAATGTTTACAATAATATTTTTATATTACATTTATATTACATTTTTGTATCTTTATTGTTTTTTTATTTTTTCATTGATATACTAGAAGTAGTATATTTTATGGAGGTTTCAATGGAAGAAAAAAATCTGGATACTAATGAAATAAAAACAGATATTATAATTACTACTGATGATTCTAATTGTATATCTGAAGAATCTATATCAAACAATATTGAACAAACTTCACCTATAGTATATAGAGAAATTGAAGAGCCTTGTGTTGCTTTAACAATAATTGGAGAAAATCGATTAACTACTTCTGTATCAATTATAAAACATGGCTTTAAATTTTCCATGAAGGCTTTTTTCTCTTCTATTGTTTTAACTGTTATGAATTTATTTATATAAAAAATTGAAGTAGATTTTATCTACTTCAATTTTTTGACTTTATTTTATATTTATCGTAATTTGCATATTTGTTTTTATTGATGTAATTCCTAATATCTCTGCAATTTTTCTGATATCTAAAGTTTTATTTTCAGTATCATAACTTTCTTTTATATCATTCCAATCTTTATTATAAGTTGTACCATTTACAATTATTTCTACTTGAGTATTTGCTGTTACAACAATTCCCAATTCTGATAAATCTAATTTTCCTTCAACTGTTGATACATTTTCCAATTTTGCACTTACTAATTCTGTTGACATCTTTTTAAATGCTTGTTCTAAAGCTGTTGTTGATGTTGTATCAAAACTATATCCAGTTCCACTTGATAAGTTTGCTAATTCTTCTTTATAATAATCTGAATTGCTTGACAAAGATAATGATACTGTATATATTTTGGCATTATTTTTTTTCAATATAGTTGCCTGACTATTAGCTTCTTCAATACATTTAGTTGTAGCTCCATTTTTTACAGTATTTCCTTCCATGTATCTATTAGCTTCTCCATCTGTCATTAATATTACATTAGCTCCAGAATAATTTTTTCTTAATAATTCCTTGGCTTTTATTAAACCATCTTCAATATTTGTTCCAGAACCTAATTTTGATTCGTTATTACCTTTTATATAATAAGTATTTTTCAAATTATCAACATCACTTTGAACTCCACGTTTTACCTCGTGTTCTCTTGCATAATCAAATTGTTTTTTTGTTAAGATATTTGAATATGAAGCTACTGCATTAGTATAACTAGATGTTTGAGCTAAAATTACTTCTGCACTATTATTATATGCAACTATTGTTACTTTATTTTGTGTACCTGTTGGCAAATATGTTTTTAAGAAACTGTCTAATGCTTGTGTTAATGCATACCATCTTGTTTTATCATAAGATTTTGCCATAGGATCATTATTTGTACTTCGAACAGCATCATCATCATTTACAGCTTGAGCCATACTTAATGATGTATCTATTACTATTACTGTGTTTTGTGGTGTTATTATATTTTTATTGGTTGTAACAATTGCTTTTATTTCTGTTGATACTTTTTCGTCTTCTCCATTACCAATTGAATTTTCTATTTTATCTCCTGGTAATACTTCACTGATTTTTGTAGAATATGTTATTGTTATTGTTTCTCCAGCTTTTACATTTACTGAATATCCTTTAGCTAAATCATTTACACTTATCATTTTTGTTTTATTACTATATCTTACAGTTATAACTTTAGCATCTAAATCTTCAACATTTCCATCAACTACTAATTGTACTTTATTACCACTAATATTTTGTTTTAAGTCTGAATCTTTAATTACTGTATTTCCTTCAATATTTCCTGAATTTGTAACTGTAATTTCATATTCTATAACATCTCCTGATATTGCTGTTTGTTTTACATTTCCTTTACTATCCTTTATTACTGCTTTTTTAGATTTATCGATCTCTGCTGATTGGTTTATATTTAATATATCATCATCTTCTTTTTCAAAATCTTCATTTTTAAATTTTCCCGCTAATGTTGCTGTATTTTCTATTGTTGTTCCATTCTTTAAAGAATAATCATTTTCTGAAACACTATATATTACTGTTATAATATATTTTTCTCCACTTTTTAATGTTGTTTTTCCTAATAAGTTTGCAGAAGTAGAAGAAGTTAATAAATTACTTTCTTCTGTTCTTGTTCCTTTTGCATCAACTTTTTCTATTGATTTTACTGTTACATTTTTTGTATCTGTAACTGTTACATTAGCTAAATCTACATCACCTGTATTTTCAACTGTTATTTCATATTCAATTTTATCACCATTTAATAATTTATAGTTTTCTCTATTCTCACTCGTTATTTGGTGTTCTGTTCCTGTTTTTGATATAACTTTTACAGATTCCTTATTAATTGTTGCTGATTTTGTTTCTGATGTTTGATATATAACATCTATAGTTGCATCAGATGATATTTTTCCAAGGTTTGCAACATTTTTTACAGATACTTTTGTTCCTTCTGGAATATATCCACCTAAATCTTTTATATCAACAATTAAACCATCTATATGATATCCACATTGTGGTAAACTTAAAGTCTTATTTACTAATTCTTTATTACCATTTTCTTTATCTGTTACTACATAGTTTCTTGATATTTTCTCATCTGCAGAGTAAGGTATTTTATACCATAGTACTACCTGAGTATCTGTTAATTCTATTTTATCACTATATAGATTCTTTATATTTTGTCTTATTGTTGCAGCTATTGGTAATCCTCCTGATATATATTTTCCTAATCCATCAGCACTTTCATTGTCTCTAGAAAAATCTGTTAACATTTTTTCAATATTAGTAGTATTTTTACTACTTAAAATTGAATTTACTTTACTATCATCATATCCTGATACAAATTTTGCTGAAGTTGATGTTATTTCACTCATATGGTCTGTATTAATATCAGCTTGACCTGCATATATATATCCATCATCATTATCAGGGTTGGCATTTCCTAATGATCTTAAGAATATGTTTACCTTTGTACTATTATAATCTTTTTTTCCGATATATGTTGTTCCAGCATTATGGAAGTTTAAGTTTAATACTGATCTTACTGTTTCAGATTCTGTTTCTTTTCCTTCAAATACTTTTTCTGTAGCCATTACTGGAATTATTAATTCGTCTGTTTCTTTTTCTGTTAAGTCTACATTCCATGTAATTGTTTGTCTTCCTGTTGTTGTATTTGTTGTTACTGTTACATTAGCAGCACTCCAATTATCTTCTATTACTATTCCACTTGGTAGTTCATCTGTTACTTTTTGTTGTCCTTGACCTGTTACTGTTAATACATAATTGAATTTTCTACTTGCTTCTGATTTTGAATCATATACTAATTCTGTTATAGTATTTCCATTTTTGTCTGTTGCTTTTTTAGTTAATGATAATTTTAATGTATTTGTTATGTTATAACCATTTACTGATGTATCATAATTTGTAACTGGATTTTCTGTTATTGTATATGTATATTCTTTTCCATTTGCATCATATTTTGGTAAATCTTTAAATTCATAAGCCCAATTGTCTGCTGCTGTTACTTCCTTACTTGCAACTTTTGTTCCGTTTTGTAGTAAATTTACTGTTATTGATGTTGGTCTTGTTCCATAAGCATCTCCATTATCTTCCCATATCTTTGTTCCACTTATATCAATTGTATCATTTATTTCTGACATTGTATTTATAAAATTATTTCCAGATTTTGTTGTATCATATCCTGGAATTGGTGTTTCTGATACTTCATAGTTATACATATATCCTTCTGAATCATATTTTGGTAGATTATTAAATATATAAGTATTTTCATTCCATGTTGGTTCTACTTCCACTTTTTCTTCAACACTTCCTGTTTTTACACTCTTTCTTGTTAGAACTAATATTATTTCTTCTGCATTGTCATGTGGCTTTCCACCATCTATCCATGTCTTTGTTCCTGTTACACTTGTTGTTTCATTTATATTTTCCATTATATTTGTGAAGTT
>CAKPCK010000005.1 GCA_934141555.1 uncultured Clostridia bacterium
AACATCTATTTTATCTCCAGCTGCAAATACATCTGCTTTTAATTCGTCTCCAACTTTGATTCCTTCTATTGAATCTAGTCTGAATTCTCTTAAATGTTTTTTTGCTGTAACATTTGCTTTTGCAAAATGTCCTTTAACTGGTTTGTTTAATTTGTTTTCTTTAATTTCTCCAAATCCTAATTGTACTGCTTCATATCCATCGTTTTCGATAGTTTTTACTTGAGCAACTACACATGGACCTGCTTCAATTACTGTTACTGGAATAACTGTTCCATTTTCATCAAATATTTGTGTCATTCCAACTTTTTTTCCTATTAATGCTTTTTTCATTTAAATTTCCTCCTACTATTGGCTGATATTTATACCAGCTTGGTTTGATTTATTTTTGAAACTAGTTTTTGATTTCGATATCAACACCTGCTGGTAGTTCTAGTTTCATTAAACTATCCATTGTTTTTTGTGTTGGGTAAAGAATGTCTATAACTCTTTTATGTGTTCTCATTTCAAATTGTTCTCTTGAATCTTTGTGTTTGTGTGGTGAACGTAAAATTGTTACGATTTCTTTCTCTGTTGGTAGTGGAATAGGACCTGATACTTTTGCTCCTGTTTTCTTAGCAGTATCTACTATTTTTTCAGCAGACTGTTCTAAAACTACATGGTCATAAGCTTTTAATCTTATTCTGATTTTTTCACTTGCTACATTTGTTTTTGCCATTGTAATTTTCCCTCCTTAAATAAAATATATTTTTAAATTACGCGCTGGCAAGTTATAACGCACCCTGGTGTTTTGAATTTTCCCATTATAAAATCCCTCACATGCATATATGTTTTAGGGATGATAAGTGCTTAATCTGTACTACTAACAAACATGATTATAATTACTATATTAATTTATAGTAATTATCTTTAGTTCGTTTATAATATTTTGAAACTTACCGCCTTAGTCTAGCTAAGACATACTCCGTCGAAGTTCCCTACATCTTTGTGTAGCCACATTCGACATCAACGCTAAAATTTATGCTTTATTATTATATAGCAATATGTGGTAATTGTCAATATGTTTTTTGGATTTTTTTGCTATTTCGCATTTTTTGTCAAAACATGTCATATAATTATTGGAATATTTTCAATAAATTATAGCAATTAGTGTAATAATATGATATACTCGCTGTAAATTTGGAAAGGAGATTCTTATGTCACCAATTAGAGAAAAATTTATAAAAATTCTTGACTCTTTGCCTTATGACTTAGACAAAGAAGTTTTAACCAAAAATACAAAAGAAATTTTACAAGATGTAACGAAATTATATGTTGATACATATGGCACTGATGACTTATCTGTAAATGATAAAGAATGTATTCAATCATTAATTGGCTTTAATTTTTAAGAAAGGTTGTGATTTTATGGAAAAATCAAAAAAAGAAAATATTTCTATTGGAAAAATTAGTGAACTTTTAAAAAATGCTCCAACAGATGATGGAACTTTTTATGGATGTTTATATGATTTATATGTTTTTATTGGAATTGCCAAAGGAGTTTCTGATATTAATAGTGGAAATGGAATTACATTAGAAGAACTCGAAAAAGAAAGAGAGGCATTATATGAAAATTATAGTAGAAACTTTGGCTAAATCATGTCTTGATAATATTTTTTATTACAATATGCAATATTCTTCTAAAAATGCTCTAGAAGTAGATAAAAATATTAGAGCTCAAATAACTAACTTAAATAAGTTTTCATATCTAGGTAAATTAATTCCAGAAATGTCGGATTCTCATTTTAGAGAAATTATTTATAAAAAATCTCGACATTCTGGATATAGAATTATGTATTTCGTCTCGGATTATGATAATTCTATTCATATTTTTAATATTATTAATTCAAAACAAAACTTTAACAAAATTCTAAAACTGCATAATTACTTCAACAATTATTTTAATTTTTAATTTATTATCCAAGTATTTTATTCCTCAAAATATGTACTAACACCTTGTAAACCTTCAAAATTATTTTGTCTTAATATTTCATATGCTATAATACATACTGAATTAGACAAATTCAATGATCTTAATACTGGTCTCATTGGAATTCTTATTGTTTTATCAATATATTTTTGTAATAAATCTTCTGGTAATCCTTTTGTTTCTTTTCCAAACAAAACAAATATTTCTTCATCTTTAAATTTACTATAATCTATATCTGTATAGCAATGCTCTGCTTTAGTTGTTGCCATAAACATATTGTGTTCTTCTGGTTTATATTTTTCCAAAAATTTTTCTAAACTATCATGTTTTTCTATCTCTAATTTGTCCCAATAATCTAAACCTGCTCTTTTTAAATATTTATCATCTATACTAAATCCTAATGGATATACCAAATGTAGTTTTGCGCCTGTTATTGCACATGTTCTTGCTATATTTCCAGTATTTTGTGGTATTTCTGGTTCTACCATAACAATATTTAATTTCATTTTTATATGTCCTTTCATTTTCATTCAACATTAATTTTTGACTATAATAAAATTTTACTAATATTTAATTATTTTTCCATCTTTTCTTACATAATAAAAAAACGCCCTTCAAAGCGTTTTATTTTATTGTGCTCTTTTAACTTTTCCGTTTTTTAAACATTTTGCACATACATGAATTCTTTTTATTTCTCCATCAACTTCAGCTTTAACTGTTCTTAAGTTTGGCTTCCATGTACGTGGAGCTCTTTTACTTATATGAGAACGAGTTATGCTTAATTTATTTCCATGAATAGCTGTCTTTTCACAAATTTCACATTTTGCCATAATAAATAGCACCTCCTAATTTTTTCTTTTTTAAAATCGACTACGATTAAGTTTAACACATATTTTCAAAAAATACAAGTGTTTCCAACAAAAAATCTGATTTTTTTGTTTTACACATTTAGTTATATTTATTTTTTTACCTTAAAGTTAGTAATTTTCTGTACTTTCAAGTACCTAGTGTTTACTACTTAATTCTATTATTTTATCCATATTATCATCTTCAGCTGCTTTATTTTTTCTAATAGCACCACATTTTTTACATTTAAATATTATAACATATCCTTTTTTAGGACTTATTTCTAATCCAATTGGTTCTAAAATTCCATGACATGTTTCTGCTCTATCTCCTGGATTTATATCCAAATGCTTTGAATACAGACAATATGGACAGTGGTTCCTACATGTATATCCTAATTTCGGAACCACTCTACCACAATTTTCACATACAAATTCTTCATCTATTTTGGTAAATTTACTTGATTGCATTTTACTTCCTCTTTATATGATTATTTTAATAATTTTGTAAAAAATTCCTAATGTAAAATAATAATTATTATATTTTATCCTTTAAAATCTCCACCACCCAAGAATTCTTTTAACAATGAATGTGATGGAACTATATCTTTTGAAATTGGCTCAAAATATCTTAATATTTCAATTAATCTTTGTGCTTCTGCATATTCTTTTTCGTCTTTTGTTATTTTTTCTAATAATGGAATTGCTTCATTTCTTAATACACCTAATTCATATATTAATGATGTATTAAATATACTGTCAGCTTCTTCTTGGAATGGGAATATATTTTTTTCTTCACCTTTATTTACATTATCCCATGTAGCAATTGTATTTTGAGCTGTATAGCCTCTAAATTGATTATCTCTTACAATTCTTCTTACTAATCTTGTATCTGTTGTAGAAATTCTATTAAATGAATCCATATTTAATACTGTTAATGCACTTATATAAATTTTATATTTCTGTTCTTGTGGTATTTTTTCTGTTAATTTATCATTTAAACAATGAATTCCTTCTATAACTAATACTTCATCTTCTGCCATTTTAACTTTATTTCCATTATATCTTTTTGTTCCAACTTTAAAATCAAATTCTGGTAATTCTACTTCTTCACCATTTAATAATTTTAATAGTTGATCATTAAATAAATCAATATCTATTGCATTTATATTTTCGAAATCATATTCACCTTTTTCATTTCTTGGTGTTTGATCTCTTTCAACAAAATAATTATCTACTGATATTGTTACAGGCTTTATGCCATTTATTCTTAATTGTAATCCTAATCTTTGAGCAAATGTTGTCTTTCCTGATGATGATGGTCCTGCTATTAATATCATTTTAACGCCTTTTTTTTGTGCTATTTTATCTGCAATTTGTGCTATTTTCTTTTCATGTAATGCTTCTGATAATAATATTAATTCTTTTATCGAACCTTCTTTTACACTTTTATTTAATCTATATACTGTCCCTACATTTAAAACTTTGTATATTGTTTCATATTCATGTAATGCCCAAGATAATTTTTTTGTATCTTTATATTCTGGTAATACATTAACATCGTGTGAGCTTGGATATCTTAATAAAAATCCATCATAATATTTTTTTAATTCAAATATTTTGGTTACACCTGTATGTGTTGCTATTATTTCATAAAAGTGATTAAAATAATCTTCACAATATGACATAATAATTTTATCATTTGTTACTAAATCATATTGAAGTCTACCTTTTCCAGTATTATTTTTTTCATAGAATTTTCCAGCTTCTTCTCTTGTCATTATTCTTTTTCTTATTTTTAAATCTTTTTCAATTATTTTCTTCATTTCTTCTTGAACATTTTGTAACATTTCATCTGTTACTTCCATATTTTCCAAATTACAAAACATTGCATTTGTTAATTGATAATTTACAACAACACGTGCTTCTGGATATAACTTCCAAAATGCCATTCCCATTATATATGTAAGTGTTCTTCTATATATTTTCATTCCTTCTTTTGAATTTATACTAATTAGTTCTAATGTTCCATCTTCTTGTAATTCATCATCTAAATTTTTATATTCATTATTAAAGATTGCTCCGATTATTGGATATTCACTTGTTTCTATTTGTTTTTTTGCTATTTCTGAAATTGTTGTATTTGCTTTTGCTTTTACTATTATTTTTTTCTTTTCGTTTTCTTCCATGTATATCACATTCCTTTCATCTGACTAAAAAAACAATTAATTTTTTAGTTTTTGTATATTTTTGACACTCTTTATTTTATAGAATTTTTCAATATAAGTCAATACTAACATTCTGCTTTCCAGCAATCTCTTCAAATTCTTTTAGGATTTCTTCTGTTAAATATATTGCACCACAAGGCTTTATTTCTTCTCCTGTTTTAACTGCTACTGGTATATTATTTCTTTCTCCATTAAAAAATCTTATAGCACCTCTTAATTTTGCTTTTTCCGTTTCTTTCATATTTGTAATATTTATTACTAAGTGTTTTGGCTTTTGAATTCCTGCATTTGGTGCATCTGGCTTTTTATTCTCATATTTATTTGAATTTTCACTAAAGTTTTCGCCAAAATTTCTAATTTCTTGTGCTACTATTTTGGTATTATCATCTTCTCTAATACTTAATCTTCCTTTTATCATAATAATATTTTCTTCTAATAATTTATCTTGATATTTCAAAAATGTTGGTTCAAATATTATTA
Source organism: uncultured Clostridia bacterium (assembly GCA_934141555.1). Classification (GTDB taxonomy): domain Bacteria; phylum Bacillota; class Clostridia; order TANB77; family CAG-508; genus CAG-269. The sequence goes on from CAKPCK010000005.1 coordinate 5,520, forward strand.
TTTCTGCAGAACCATTTAAATCTTCAATTGTAACAAATGCCATTATTTTATTATTTTTTGTATATTTCTTTTTTACTGATGTTATAATTCCTGCAATTCTTACTTCTTGTCCATCTTCATATTTTAGTATTTCTTGCACCTTATTTTCTTCATTTTCTTCTGAAGAGTTTTGTTCATCAATTTCTTTTAATTCTTTTGATGATATATTTGTTAATTGTTTTATTTGTTCTTTTATCTTTTCTAGTGGATGTCCTGATATATAAATTCCAAGCATTTCTTTTTCCATTGATAATTTTTCGTTTTCAGTCATTTCTTCTTGCTCTGAAAACTGATATTTTATTTCTTTTAGATTGTTTTCTTCTTGTTCTCCACCTAAATCAAACATTGATACTTGGCCATTCATTCCTTTTTTATTATAACTTTGTGCTAAATCCATTATGGCTTCAAATGAAGCTAATAATGTTGCTCTTGTTTCTGGAAATTCATCAAATGTTCCTGCTTTTATTAAGCTTTCCACACATTTTTTGTTTACTGCTTCTCCTTCAACTCTTTCACAAAAGTCTGTAAATCCTTCAAATTTTCCATGTTCATTTCTATCTTTTATTATATTATCTATTGGTTGTAATCCTACATTTTTTATACTACCTAATCCAAAACGAATTTGTCCTATTTGATTATTCTTGTCTTGACTTTCATCAAATTCTACTGTAAATTTTGAGCTACTACTATTTATATCTGGTTTTAATATTTTTATGCCTATTCTTTTACATTCATCTATATATTCTGGAACTTTATCTAAATTTCCTAAAAAACTGTTCAACATTGATGCCATAAACTCTGCTGGATAATATGATTTTAAATATGCTGTTCTATATGCCACTACTGCATAACATGCTGCATGTGATTTGTTAAATGCATATTTGGCAAATTCAGACATTTCATCAAATATTTTATTTGCAGATTCTGCATCAATCCCGTTTCTTACACAGCCTGGTACAATTATGTTTCCATTTTCATCTAATTGGCCATTTATAAATATTTTTCTTTCTTTTGCCATTACATCAAGTTTCTTTTTTCCCATAGCTCTACGGACTAAATCTGCTCTTCCTAATGAATATCCTGCTAAATCTCTTACTATTTGCATTACTTGTTCTTGATATACCATACATCCATATGTTACATTTAATATTGGTTCTAGACTTGGATGTGTATATTCATTATGTCCTGGATTCTGCTTTCCTCTTATATATCTTGGAATTTGATCCATTGGTCCAGGTCTATATAATGAAACTCCTGCTATTAAATCTTCTAAACAGTCTGGTTTTAATTCTTTCATGAAGTTTGTCATACCTTGTGATTCAAACTGGAATATTCCTGATGTATTTCCTTCTTGCCATAATTTATATACTTTAGGATCTGACATGTCTTTATCAAATTCTACATCTATTCCTCTATTTTGTTTTACAAGATTTATTGTGTCTTGTATAACTGTTAATGTTCTTAAGCCTAAAAAGTCCATTTTTAGAAGACCTAATTCTTCTAGAGTTGTCATTATATATTGTGTAGAAATTTGTCCATCTCTGACATATAATGGAACATATGTGTCTACTGGATCTTTTGTTATTACAACACCACAAGCATGTGTTGATGCTTGTCTTGGCATTCCTTCTAATGACATTGCAATTTCTAATAATTTATGTACTTCTGGGTCTGTATCATATAATTCTTTTAATTCTCTATTTTGCTCTAGTGCTTTTGGAATTGTTATATGTATCTCATTTGGTATCATTTTTGCTAATTTATCTGCTTCTGAATATGGATAATCTAATACTCTTGCAACATCTCTTATTACCATTTTTGCTGCCATTGTTCCAAATGTTATTATCTGTGATACATGATCATGTCCATATTTTCTTGATACATAATCTATTACATCTTGTCTATGTTCATAGCAAAAGTCAACATCAAAATCTGGCATACTTACTCTTTCAGGATTTAAAAATCTTTCAAATAGTAATCCATATTTCATTGGATCTATATCTGTTATTCCAATTGCATAAGCAAGTATTGAACCTGCTCCCGATCCTCTTCCTGGTCCTACTGGTATTCCTTGACTTTTTGCATAATGTATAAAATCCCATACTATTAAGTAATAATCAACATATCCCATTTTCTTGATTACACCAATTTCATATTCTGCTCTTTTTATAATTTCTTCTGATGGATTTTCTCCATATCTTTCTTTTATTCCATCATCACATAATTTTTTTAAGAAATCATAATGCGTTGGATATTCTGGTGGTACATCATAATTAGGTAATATTGTATGTCCAAATTCAAATTCTACATTACATTTATCTGCAATTTTTACTGTATTTTCTATTGCATCTTGAAATGCTGAAAAATATTCACTCATTTCTTCTGGTGATTTTACATATAATTCATCTGTATCAAATTTCATTCTGTCTTCATCACTCATTCTTTTTCCTGTTTGAATACATAATAAAATTTCATGACTATATGAATCTTCTCTTTTTAAATAATGTGCATCATTTGTTGCTACTAATGGTATGTCTAATTTTCTTGCCAATTGTACAAGTTTTTGATTTGCTAATACTTGTTCTCTTATTCCATTATTTTGTATTTCTATATAATAATCTTCTCCAAATACTCTTTTATGCCATAATGCTATTTCTTCTGCTTTTTCTGTTTGACCATTTAATAGTGCTTGATTTACTGCACCTGCTAAACATGCACTTAAACATATTAATCCTTCATGATATTTTTCTAATACTTCCAAATCTATTCTTGGTTTATAATAATATCCTTCTGTAAACCCTATTGATACTAATTTGCTTAAGTTTTTATATCCTTGATTATTTTTTGCTAATAATATTAAATGATAATATTGTTTATCTATTGGTTCTTTGTCAAATCTTGAACGTGGTGCAACATATACTTCACAACCTATTATTGGTTTTATTCCTTCTTTTTTACATGCTTTATAAAAGTCAATAGCGCCATACATTACTCCATGGTCTGTTATTGCCATTGCTTTCATTCCCAATTCTTTTGCTCTTACCGGTAGGTCTTTTATTCTATTTGCTCCATCTAATAAGCTAAATTCACTATGTATATGTAAATGCACAAATTCTGACATATTTTTCGTCTCCTTAATTTGATGTAATTTTCTCTTATATTATGGCTAAATCTTATCACAAAATAGCTTATTTTTCAATATATACTTGATTCTAACACACAAAAAAATTCATGAATTTCTTCATGAATTTTTTATCTATTAATCTTTAGCTGCATATGGTAATATAGCAATATGTCTAGCTCTTTTAACAGCAAGTGTTATATCTCTTTGATGTTTAGCACAAGCACCTGTTGTTCTTCTTGGTAAGATTTTTCCCTTATCATTAACAAATTTCTTTAATTGATCAGAATTTTTGAAATCTAATACAAAATTCTTGTCACCACATAATGGGCAAACCTTTTTCTTCATTTTTTTGAATTTTGGGTTGAAATCATCATCATAATCTTTATTTCTGTTATTATTTCTTTTTTTATTCTTGTCTGCCATTTCTATTTCCTCCTACTTCCTAAAATGGTAGGTCATCACTTGAAGATACTTCAAAATCTGTTCCACCTGGCATTGAATTTCCAAATGTATTTTCGAATGAAGAACTTGCTCCTTCTCCATCTCTTCTACTATCTGCAAAATAAGCTTCTTCGGCAACAACTTCTGTAACATAGTGTTTTTGACCTTGGTCATCATCCCATGTTCTTGTTTGAATTCTTCCTATAATTCCTACTTGTTGACCTTTTTTAAAGTATTTGCTACAAAATTCTCCTAATTTACTCCAAGCAACTATGTTTATAAAATCTGCTTGTCTTTCTTCACCTTGTCTAACAAATCTTCTGTTTACTGCAAGTGAGAATGATGCAACAACTGTATTATTTGTTTGTGTGTATCTTACTTCTGGGTCTCTTGTTAATCTACCCATTAAAATTACTTTATTCATATTTTATACCTTTTTATACCTTTCAACTTTAATTAGGCCCTTCAATTTATTATTTATAGCTGTCTATAATATTGATAATTAGTCAATATTTCTTGTTGTGATGAATTTTAATACTTCATCTGTTATTCTGTAAACTCTTTCAAGTTCTGCTATAAGTGTTGGGTTAGCTTCGAATTTAAATACCATATAATATGCTTCTTTGTTTTTCTTGATATCATATGCTAATTTCTTTTTACCCATGTTTTCAACTTCAGCAACTTTACCATTTGCATTTATTAATCCTGTAAATTTGTCTTCTAAAGCTTTTAAACCTGCTTCATCAACGTTTGGATTAATAATGACAACACTCTCGTATTTATTCATTATTTTCACCTCCTTCTGGATATATAACTCATTTTATTTAAATGAGTAAGGTTAGTGAATATTATACTCACTAAGATAAAATAAAAACAAACGAGTTATCGTTTGTTTCAATTTCTGGAGCAGGTAGTGGGAATCGAACCCACGTCATCAGCTTGGAAGGCTGAGGTTCTACCATTGAACTACACCTGCATGTTGTTCTGTCTCTCTCCTTAAGACATTTATTATTATAGTATCAAATCTAAAATTTGTCAACACTTTTTTTAAAATTTTTTCTATTTTTTTTGATATTTTTTTAAACTCTAGTTTTGCCAATACTTTCGTAAAAAATATTTTTTTAATTTCATAAGAAAAGTTATCAAAATGATAACTTTTCTTTATTAATAGTAATTTTATCCTAAAAATGTATATCCTAAATGTTCATATGCTGGTGGCATTACAATTCTTCCTCTAGGAGTTCTAGAAATATATCCTATTTGAATTAAATATGGCTCATATACATCTTCAATTGTATCTACTTCTTCTCCTAATGATGTTGCTATTGTTTCTACTCCAACAGGTCGCCCTTGATATTGATTTATCATTAATTCTAACATTTTTCTATCTGTTTCATCTAAACCTATTTCATCTATTTCAAGTTGATTTAATGCATGTTTTGCTATTTTTAATGTTATATTTCCATCTCCTAATACTGCAGCATAATCTCTTACTCTTTTTAGTAATCTATTTGCAATTCTAGGTGTTCCTCTTGATCTTCTTGCAATTTCATATGATGCATTATCATCTATATCAATTCCTAATATTTTTGCAGAACGTGTTACAATTGTACTTAAATCCTCTGGTGTATATAATTCTAATTTATGTATTATTCCAAATCTATCTCTTAATGGTGTTGTCAATGATCCTGCTTTGGTTGTTGCTCCTATTAATGTAAATTTAGGTAAATCTATTCTTATTGATTTGGCACTTGGCCCTTTTCCAATTACTATATCTAATGTGAAATCTTCTAATGCAGGATAAAGTATTTCTTCTACATTTTTACTTAATCTGTGTATCTCATCTATAAATAATACATCATTTTCAGATAAATTTGTTAAAATTGCAGCTAAATCTCCTGGTCTTTCTATTGCAGGACCTGATGTTATTTTTATATTTGATTTCATTTCATTTGCTATTATATTTGCTATTGTTGTTTTACCAAGTCCTGGTGGTCCATAAAATAAACAATGATCTAATGGTTCTCCTCTTTTTTTAGCCGCTTCTATATATATTTTCATATTTTCTTTCACTTTAGTTTGTCCTATATATTCATCTAGAGTTTGGGGTCTTAAAGAATTTTCTATTTTTTCTTCTATTGGACTTTCCAATTCTGGTCTTATGTTAAAATCTTCTTCCATATTTAATTTCATTCCTTTTCTAATGCATAAATCTGATTGAACTTTAAAATTGTAATTATTCTTCAACCTTTTTTGTCTTTTATATGCCTATTATATCATACTACTAGTATTTTTCAATCAAAAATACAAAACTTTTTAATATGACTAATCCCTTTTGTATTGCATATTTTTTATGATAAAGAATATATTTTCTTATAACTTAAGAAAGGATAAAAAATTATGAAAACATATAAATTAGCAATTGTAGGTGCAACTGGATTAGTTGGTAGAACTGTATTAAAAGTGCTTGAAGAAAAGAAATATCCTAATATAGAATATACACTTTTCTCTTCTAATAAATCTGCTGGAACAAAATTAAAATTTATGAATGATGATTATATTGTTCATGAATTAAAAGATTCTTCTTTTGATGAACACTTTGATTTTGCAATCTTTTCGGCTGGTGCTGAAACTTCTAAACATTTTGCACCAATAGCTGCGTCAAATGGTTGTATTGTTATAGATAATAGTAGTGCTTTTAGAATGGATGATGATGTTCCTCTTATTGTTCCAGAAGTTAATTTTCAAGATATTATAAATCATAAAAATATTATAGCGAATCCTAATTGTTCAACAATTCAAGCTGTTATCACATTAAAACCATTAGATGATAAATATAAAATAAAAAGAATTGTCTATTCTACATACCAAGCTGTATCAGGTGCTGGAAAACTTGGATTAGAGGATTTGGAAAATGGAAGAAATAAAACAGAAAGCCATCTTTTAAAATTTTCACACCCTATTTTTGATAATTGTTTGCCTAAAATAGACGTTTTTCTTTTAAATGGTTATACAAAAGAGGAAATGAAAATGATTAATGAAACTCGAAAAATTCTCGGCCATCCACATCTTCCTATTACTTCTACTTGTGTACGTGTACCTGTTTCAAATTGTCATGGTGAAAGCATAAATGTTGAGTTTGAAAAAAACTTTGAAATTTCTGATGTTATATCACTTTTAAAGAATTCCCCTGGAATTTTAGTTTTGGATGACAATAGTAATGATTTATATCCTATAAATTCTATTGCGAATGGTCATGATGATGTTTTAGTTGGTAGAATTAGAAAAGATTATAGTATCCCTAACGCTCTAAACTTATGGGTTGTTGCTGATAATTTAAGAAAAGGTGCTGCAAGTAATGCTGTTCAAATTTTTGAAAGATTTTTAAAAGACAAGGAAGGATTAAAATTAATATGAAGAAAAAATTATTTACAGGTGTTGCTACTGCTCTTGCAACTCCATTTACAGATACTGGTATAAATTTAAAAGAATTTGAGAATTTTATAGATTTACAAATAAAATCTGGTATAAATGCTTTGGTTGTATGTGGAACTACTGGCGAGGCCTCTACTATGACCAAAGACGAAAAAATAGATTTGATAAAATGTGCTATTTCTATTTGTAATAAAAGAGTTCCTATAATTGTTGGAACTGGTTCAAATAATACGTCTATTGCTATTGAAATGTCAAAATTAGCTGAAAAACTTGGTGCAGATGGATTACTTATAGTTACACCTTATTATAATAAAACTACTCAAAATGGTCTTATTGAGCATTATAAATCTATTGCAAATTCTATAGATTTACCTATCATTTTATATAATGTTCCTAGTCGTACAGGAATGAGTATCTCACCTGAAACTTGTTTAGAATTATCTAAAATAGAAAATATTGTTGGTATAAAAGAAGCTAGTGGAAATATTAGTAAAGTTGCTCAAATCTCTGCTTTATGTGGAGATAATTTGCCTATTTATTCTGGAAATGATGATCAAATTTTACCTATTTTATCATTAGGAGGCCAAGGTGTAATTTCTGTTTTATCAAATATAAATCCATCTCTTGCTCTTAATATTACAAACTCCTTTTTTAGTGGAAATATTAATGATGCTAAAAATTATCAGATTAAAGCTTTGCCTATTATTAATGCATTATTTGATGAAACAAATCCTATTCCTGTTAAAGAAGCTTTAAATTTGTTAGGATTTAATTTTGGTGCACCTCGTTTGCCACTTGTACAATGTTCTAAAAGTTTAACTGAAAAATTAAATAACTTAATAAATACAGACTAAAAATCACGGAAGAGCTCTTTGTTCATACTAGAACCAAAAGCTCTTATTTTTTATGTAATAAATATTAAAATTATTTCATGTAATTTGACAATTCAATTAAAGATTGTGCTGCAAGCTTATAATCTTTTACAAAGTCTAAAAAGTAATTAGACATTTTAGCTGCTGGTCTATCCATATATAAATCTTTTACAAAACATATCCCAAGTCCATTATCAAAAAATGATTTTATTTTTCTGCCTTTTTGTAATAAATTTTCATTTTTCATTTTCTTATATAGTTTTTCAGCATTTTGATTTCTTTTATTTAATTCTTCAATAAATTCTTCAAATGTATATTCTCTATATTTATTCATTTTATATATCTGTGCAGAATATTCTAATCCATAAATTGTTTCAAGGTTAAATACTTCTAGCATTTTTGCAAATTCTTCACTTCTAAAATAATACATATGTCCTTGCATTTGATTAAATGCTTTCATTGTGTCTAAATACCCTAATTTTATGTTATTTATTATTCTTTCATGATTGAATTCAAATGTTCCACCTAAATCTTCTGATGGCTTTATTACTTTAATATAAACATCTTTATTAATTGTTCTTTTGCTAAATCCAACTCCTGCAATGTCTGCTATTATTATATTTTTATATCCTTTTTCAATTAACATGTTTGCTGGTATATTATCATATAATCCACCATCAAAGTATTCTTCATTATTAATTATTTGTGGTTTAAATATTGGAAAACATGAACTTGCTAATAAATAATTTTCCATTTCTTCTTTTGGAATCTCATTTTTGAATACTTGTAATGGTTGCCTATTTTTTACAGAAAATGTTACTAATCCAAAATCTATGTCTGAATTATATATTTTATCCATATCTATATATTTTCTTATCATATTTCTTAATGGTGTATTATCAATTCCTTTTTGTTTTGTATAATCTGTTGCAAGGTTAAATATATTTGATAAGCTAAATATGTTTTTACTTTCATTCATTCCATCAACATTCATTATATTTCCTAATTTTATATTTTCATACATATCTTCTACCATTTTAAAATCATCTTGTAAAAATAACGCTCCATTTAATGAACCTATTGATGCACCTACTATTCCTTTTACATTTATATTTAGTTCTTTTAATGCTTTCCAAACTCCTACTTGATATGCTCCTTTTGTTCCTCCACCTGCTAATACTAATCCATATTCTCTATTATCTACCATATTTTCCTCCGTTTTCTATATTTTCAATAATATATCTATAATTTATATTTTATAACTCATTGTCAATTCAGTCAATATTTTTTTCACACAAAAATACCACATAGATTAACTCTATGTGGCACTTATATTTTATCCAAATATTCCTCTTTTTCTTACTGGTGGTTGTTCATTCATAGTTGTAGCTAATTGTTCTAACAATGTTCTTTGTTCTTTGCTTAACCTTTTTGGTGTTTGAACTACAACAGTAAATACAAAACTTCCTCTAGCTGATGAATTTATTGATTTGAATCCTCTTTCTCTAATTGTAAATTGTGTTCCTGTTTGAGTTCCTTCAGGTATTTCAAATTCTTCAGTACTTCCATCTACCATTGGAATCTTTAATTTAGCTCCAAGTGTAGCTTGAGTAATTGTTATTGGAATTTCACACATTACAGTATTTCCTTTTCTCGTAAATATATTACTTTTCTTTACTCTTACTGTTATGTATAAATCTCCTTTTGGTCCACCTTTTTCTCCTGGTTCGCCTTCTCCTCTTAATACTACTGTTTGATTATCATCTATACCTGCTGGAATTTTTACTCTTATTTTAGCTTGTTTTCTAACTGTTCCTTTACCTTTACAATTATCGCAAGGTTCTTTTATTACCTCACCTGTTCCATGACAGTTTGTACATGTTCTTGTTGTTTGCATTTGGCCAAGAATTGTATTTTGAACTTGTCTTACAGTTCCAGTTCCATTACATACAGAACATTTTGACACAGTTGTTCCTGGCTTCGCACCAGTTCCATTACACATTGAACAAGTTTCCGGTCTTGTAACAAGTATTTCCTTTTCGACTCCTAAAAATGCTTCTTCAAATGTAATATCCATATTTAAATTTAAATCTGCACCTTTACGTGGCCCTTTAGTTTGAGCTCTTGATGAACTTGTTCTTGTTCCTCCTCCAAAGAATGATGAAAATATGTCTCCTAGATCTCCAAAGTCTGAAAATCCATCAAATCCATTTGAAGAAGTATATGAATAATATCCTCCATTTCCAAATCCTCCAAATCCGTTTGCACCACCAAAGCCTCCGAATCCACCTTGTGGTCCTTCTGGTCCAAATTGGTCATACATTTTTCTTTTTTGTGGATCTGATAATGTTTCATATGCTTCATTTACTTCTTTAAATTTTTCTTCTGCTTCTTGCTTATTATCAGGATTAGCATCTGGGTGATATTTTTTTGCAAGTCTTCTATATGCTTTTTTTAATTCATCATCTGTTGCTGTTTTTTCTACTCCTAATACTTCATAATAATCTCTTTTACTTGCCATATTTTTTACCTCCCTTCGCTTTCTTTAAAATTACTTTTTATATTAAATCCCATATTATTGGACTCCTTTTCATAAATTAGGCGAGTTACTCACTCGCCTATTTATTATTTCACTTTAGTTATTAATTATTTGTTGTCATCTTCAACTTTATAATCAGCATCATATACATTTCCATCATTTCCTGCACTATTTGTATTTGCTTCACTTGCACCTGTTGCATTTGCATCTGCTCCTGCATTTGGATTTCCGTTTTTATATAATTGTTCTGACATTTCATAGAATACTTTTGTAAGTTTTTCTGTAGCTTCTTTTATTGTTTCTGTATTGTTTGTTTCAAGAGCTTTTTTAGTATTTTCAATTTCTGTTTCGATTTTTGCTTTTTCTTCTCCACTTACTTTATCACCTAAATCTGTTAATGTTTTTTCACTGTTGTATATTAAGCTCTCAGCATTGTTTTTAACTTCAATTTCTTCTTTTTTCTTCTTATCTTCTTCAGCATGTGCTTCTGCATCTTTAACAGCTTTATCTATATCTTCATCTGTTAAGTTTGTTGATGCTGTTATTGAAACATTTTGTTCATTTCCTGTTGCCATATCTTTTGCAGATACATGTACTATACCATTTGCATCTATATCAAATGTTACTTCAATTTGTGGTACACCTCTTGGAGCTGCTGGAATTCCTGTTAATTGGAATCTTCCTAATGTTTTATTATATGCAGCCATTTCTCTTTCACCTTGTAATACGTGAATTTCTACTGATGTTTGACCATCTGCTGCTGTTGAGAATACTTGTGATTTTTTAGTTGGTATTGTTGTATTTCTTTCAATTAATTTTGTAAATACTCCACCATATGTTTCAATACCTAATGATAATGGTGTTACATCTAATAATACTAAGTCTTTAACATCTCCTGATAATACACCACCTTGAATTGATGCACCAATAGCAACACATTCATCTGGGTTTATTCCTTTATCTGGTTCTTTACCTGTTATTCTCTTAACAACTTCTTGAACTGCTGGAACTCTTGTAGAACCACCAACTAATAATACTTTATGAATATCATTTGCTGTTAATCCTGCATCTTTTAATGCTTGGTTAACTGGTCCAGCTGTTGCTTCTACTAAATCATGAATTAATTCTTCAAATTTAGCTCTTGTTAATGTTACATCTAAATGTTTTGGTCCTGTAGCATCTGCTGTTATGAATGGTAAGTTTATTTGTGTTTGTTGTACACCTGATAATTCAATTTTAGCTTTTTCAGCAGCTTCTTTTAATCTTTGCATTGCAGCTTTATCTGTTGATAAATCAATTCCTTGATCTTTCTTGAATTCTGCTACTAGGTAATCTATAATTTTTTGGTCGAAGTCATCTCCACCTAAATGTGTATTTCCGTTTGTTGATAATACTTCAAATACACCATCACCAATATCTAGTATTGATACATCGAATGTTCCTCCACCTAAGTCATATATCATTATTTTTTGATCTTGTTCTTTATCCATTCCATATGCAAGTGCTGCAGCTGTTGGTTCGTTTATAATTCTTAAAACTTCAAGTCCTGCAATTTTTCCTGCATCTTTTGTTGCTTGTCTTTGACTATCACTGAAATATGCTGGAACTGTTATAACAGCTTGTGTTATTTTTTGTCCTAAATAGTTTTCAGCATCTGCTTTTAATTTTTGTAATATCATTGCTGATATTTCTTGTGGAGAGAATTTTTCTCCATCTATATCAACTTTTTCATTTGTTCCCATTTTTCTTTTTATTGATATAACTGTATTTTCTGGGTTTGTAACAGCTTGACGTTTTGCAATTTGTCCTACTAATCTTTCACCACTTTTTGAAAATGCAACTACAGATGGTGTTGTTCTACTTCCTTCTGCATTTGGTATTACTACTGGTTCTCCTCCTTCCATTACAGCTACACATGAATTTGTTGTTCCTAAATCTATTCCTATAATTTTTCCCATAATAATTACTTCCTTCCTTTGGGCATAAGCCCCCAATTTATATTTTTAAAATTAATAACTTTTTAATTTGCTACAACTACCATTGAGTGTCTTATAACTTTTGAGCCTATTTTGTAACCTTTTCTGTATTCTTGTACAATTTCTTGTACACCTTTTTCTGGGTCTTGAATACTACTTACAGCTTCATGTTGGCTTGGATCAAATGTTTCACCAACACTTGCTATTTCTTCAACACCTTTTGATTTTAGTATATCTTTAAATTGTTTTAATACTAATTCTATTCCTTTTTTATATTCAGAATCTTTTGTTTCTGCTTTTAATGCATTTTCTAAGTTGTCTACTACTGGTAAAAATACTTCAACAACATCTCCTAATATTGAATTATATAATGTTTCTCTTTCTTTACTACTTCTTTTTTTGTAGTTTTCAAATTCTGCAAGTACTCTTTTATATCTATCGTTTAATTCGTCTAGTTCATGTTGTTTTGGATCTATTATACAATCTTTTTTTTCTTCTTTTTGTTCTTTTTTATTTTCTGTTTCATTTTGGATTGTATCTTTTTTCTCTACTTTTTCTTCGTCTTTCATACTTCAACCTTCTTTCTTTTATTCATTTGAATTATTGTTGTCATTTAATTTTTTACTAATATATTTCATAACAGATATTACTTTTGCATAGTCCATTCTTTTTGGTCCTATTATACCAATTGTTCCCAAATCTTTATTTCCTATTCTATGCTTAAATGTTACAATACTGAAATCTTTTAGTTCGTCTTTTTCGTTTTCTTCTCCTATATATACATTTATATCCTTTGTTATTCCTGTATTTAACATATCTGCCATGAGATCTTTTTCGTCTAATATGTTTACAAAGTTTTTGGCAACTTCCAAACTATTAAATTCTGGTAATTCAAATAGTTGTTTTGCTCCCTCTAAGTGAACTTTTTCTTCTTCTACTACTTTTTTCATTTGTTCAATAATTGGTTTTATTAAGTTTACACTATATTTCATTTCATCTACTAAGTATTTTTCTAGTGGTCTATCTATTTTTGATATTGGCTCACCTTTTAATTTGTTATTAAACATATAACTTAGTGTTCCTACTTGTTTTTCTGAAATATCTTCATCAAATTTTATTATTGTTTCTTTTACTAATCCATTATCTGTTAATATTACTGCCATCATCATTCTTGGACTTAATAGTACAAATTTTATATTTTCTATTTTTTGTTCATCTGTATTTGGTCCAATTGTTACTGTTGTATAATGTGTTATTTCTGATATAGTACTTGATGCTATTTGCGTTATTTCTTCTAATTCGTTTACTTTTGTTTCAAGTTTTTTACTTATATAATCTATTTCATCAACTGTGATTTTATTATCTTCTAATAATTCATCAACATAATATCTATATCCTTTGGCTGATGGTACTCTTCCTGATGATGTATGAGTTTTTTCTATATATCCCATTTTTTCTAGTTCTGCCATTTCATTTCTTATTGTGGCACTACTATATTCTAGACCTTCTAAGTTCATTATTGCTCCTGAACTTACTGGTTCAGCTGTTTTTATGTATTCTTCTACAATTGCTTGTAATACTCTTTTTTTTCTTTCTTCTAGCAATTTCTTTCCTCCTCTTTTCTTTTTAGGAAATTGCATTTCTTAGCACTCTTTTATATTGTTTGCTAATTTCGTATATTATATTATAACATTTTTTAGCACTTGTCAAGTGTTTTTGCTAATTTTTTTGAGTTTTATACCATATTGATTTTTATGTTAATTTATGTTATACTTTTCAAAGTTCGTATTATTAATTCCATCATCATTATGGAGGTATATTTTATGAAAAAAATTATTCGGAAACTTTCTATTTGCTTAGCCTTAGTCTTGGTATTATCAACTTTTTCTAGTTGCGCATTTTTGAAAAACAAACTGAAAAATATCAAAGGTGAGCTCGTAGGAAATAATTTTACTATTGATTTCTATGACAATTATGGTACAGATTTATTAACAATTCATGGAAATAAGGTTGGTTTAGAGGCAAATTATGTTTCGACAGATTCTATTGATTCTGATGGATCTACTACAACAAACTATGAATTATCTAGTGTTGTAACATTGACTGTTGATGGCTCTCAAATTGCTCAAACAGGTAATACTATTATTTTTGCTGAAAATGGTATTACCAAACTTGAAGATTTTGCTCTTCAGTCAACTGAAATTTCTACTAGTGGTGGTTCTATTAACTTACTTGATAGAAAAATCAATAAGTTGCAAAATCTGATTGGTACTCCAAAAATTGTTATTGTTTGTTCTCAGTTGGGAATTCCTATTGCTGTATATGGTGGTAATAGTGTTTATTGGGAGATTCCCGATGATCTTCCCAAAACTACCAAATTGAATATCGATGGTAAGGCTCTTTACATTCATCGTGCAAATTATATTTTAATTGATTCTAGTATTATTGATTTTTCTGAATAAGATTAAGAGGAGATTGTTTTTCAATCTCCTCTTTCTATTTTTTTATTTTAGCAACAAAAAATCCTTCATATAATTCTGTTGGTGAAATACATAATGTTCCTTCAATTTCAACTGGTAAATATTCAATTCCTTCTATTTTTTCTATAGGAACAATTTTTGCATTAAATTTTTTTAAAACTTTATTTAGAACTTTTTCATTTTCTTCTTTTAAAATTGAACAAGTAGAATATACCATTTCACCATCTTTTTTTAATATTTTTAAAGCTTTTGTTAATAATTCTTCTTGAGTTCTAGCAGATCTTTGTATTAATTCTTCTGTAAATTTGGGATTAAATACACTTTCAGTACCACTTCCACTACAAGGTGCATCCAATAAGATTTTATCAAATGAGAAAAAATCACTTAATTTTCTTGCGTCTTCTTGCATTACATTAACATTTCCAACACCTTGTTTTTGAAGATTATACTTTAATCTATCACATCTAATTTTATTTTTTTCACATGCTGTTATATAAGATTTTCCATTTGAAATTGCAGATATTTGAGTTGTTTTTCCTCCTGGTGCAGCAGCCATATCTAATATATTTTCTTTTTCCTTTGGTTCAAGAATTATCGGTGGAATCATTGATGATAAACTTTGCAAATAAATTTCTCCATTTTCATATATTTCTAATTTCCTTATATCTTCTTCTACTACATTTTTTATAATTATTGCATCATTATTCCATTTAACTTCTTCATATTCTATATTATTTTCAATTAATTCTTTTATAATTTTATTTTTGTTTGTTTTTAATGTATTTATTCTAAAAGTAACTGGCTTTTGAGAAATAAGCCCTTTCTCAATTTTTTTACATATTTCCTCACTATATTGATTATTTATTTTTTCTATTAAAAAATCAGGTATTTGCATCTTTTCTCTCCTATAATATAAATATCTTATCATAATTTCATAAATTTAACAATATTTTTAATAAATCTATTTTTTTTACATATTATTAATTAGGTGATTTTATGAAAGTATACTTTATCAATAAAAAAATGATTTTATGGCTAATATTTTCTATTTTTATACTATTAGTTTTTTATATATTTTTTTCTATTTTCAAAACATCAAATACTATTTCTGATACTCAAAACATTTCAAATAATTTGTATAAAAAACTTATTGAATTATATCCTAATGAAAAAATTGCTTTTTTAACTTTTGATGATGGCCCTAATATTTCTGTAACTCCAAAAGTTCTAGATATTCTAAAAGAAGAAAATATAAAAGCATCTTTTTTCGTAATTGGAAAATGTGTTGATGCTAATCCTGAAATAACAAAAAGAGCTTATGATGAAGGTCACTACATTGCTAATCATGGTTATTCTCATAATAATAATCTATTATATAAAAGCTCTGATAGTTTTCTGAATGAAGTTAAAAAGACAGATCTAGCTATTGGAAATGCAATTGGAGTTCCTGATTACTGTTCACATCTTTTTAGATTTCCAAATGGTTTTATGTCTCCTTCAAATAAATCAAAAAAGAAAGAAGCTGTAAGGCTTCTTCAAGATATTGAGTATAATTATATTGATTGGAATTGTTTAAATAATGATTCTGTAAAAAAATATTCTTCTTCACAGTTATTAAATAATTTAATAAAATCTTCTAAAAATAAAGATATTCTTGTTATTTTAATGCATGATACTAAAGATGTTAGTAATTCTTCTCTTGTTTTAAAGGATTCTATTAAATATTTAAAAGGTAAAGGATATGTTTTTAAAAATTTTTATGATATTTTACAAACAAAATAACACATATTTTATATCACGAATTTTTTTATTTTTTCGTGATATAAAATCTCATTATAATATTTTTTTCTAAAATCTATATTTTCTTCTTGTATTGCAATATCTTAATTACTTATACTAAATCTTCTTCATTAATTAGTGGAATTATATCTATTGCTGGTTCTTCATAAGGGTGAACTTCTCTTAATTTTTTTAATACTTTTTTAACTATATCTATATCACATACTGCTTCTAATTTTTCTTCTTCTACAAACTCTAATTTATTCTTTTCACCAATATAAGGGTTAGCTTTACCATTTGGTATAAAAGTTCCAATACAATTTGTACTCATAGTACAATATGTATAGTTTCCTATAACTCCTGCACCTTCATTACATATAGCATTTCTGACTTGTTCAACATTTTCAACTGGTACAGTTACAATAAGTTTTACTTTTTTAATATTAATATTCATATTTTACCTCTTCTAATAATTACATGTCTTGTTTTAGTTTTAACACTGCTACACACTCCACATGGCTTGTAAATGGGAACATATCGACAGGAATTATCGTTTTAATATCATACTCATTCTCAAAATCAGCTAAATCCCTTATTAAAGTAGCTGGATTACAACTAATATAAACTATCCTTTTAGGCTTAATCTTCAAAATATTCTCAATACTTTTTTTGTCTAATCCTTTGCGAGGTGGATCAAACATAACAACATCTGCCTTAATTCCTTTATTATTAATCAAATCATCAAGTATTATTTCAACATCACCTGCAAAGAATTCTGTATTTGATACATTATTATTTTCAGCATTCTCTTTAGCCATTTTTACCGCTTCTTCAACAATCTCAATTCCATATACTTTTTTTGCAAATTTAGACATAAATAAAGAAATCGTTCCAATTCCACAATATAAATCAAATACAACATCATTTTTCGTAATTTCAGCCATACTAACACCTAAATTATATAATTTTTCGGCTTGTACAGGATTTACTTGATAAAATGACAATGGTGATATTTTAAATTTATATTCCCCTAAAATATCTTCTATATATCCATTTCCATATAAATTTATATTTTCTTGTCCTAATATTACATTTGTATTTTTTATATTAATATTTTTTACAATTGCCTTTATTTCAGGATATCTTGTTTTTAAATTTTCAACTAATTCACTTTCATTTGGAATTTTATGTCCATTTATAACAATTACACACATTATTTCTCCTGTTTTTATTCCAACTTTTGTTACAATATGTCTAATCAAACCTTTTCCTGTTTTTTCATCATATATGCTAATATTTTTTCCTTTTATAAATTCAACTATAAATTTAGCAATTTCTTCTGATTTTTTATTTTGAATTAAACAATTATCTATTGGAATAACTTCATGCGTTCTATTTGCAAAAACTCCGATTACAGGTTCACCTTGTTTATTTATTCCTATCGGATATTGTGCTTTATTTCTATAATGTAATGGATTTTCCATTCCTACTGTTTCTTGAACTTTAATTTTATTTTTTAATGTTTTATTTACAAGACTTTGTACCGCATTTTGCTTCATTTTTAAAGTTTCTTCATATTTTACATGTCTTAAATTACATCCCCCACATCTTTTATATGTATTGCAATCTGCCTCTTGACGGACAGGGGACTTTTCAATTATTTCTATCACTTTTCCAAATCCATGTGATGATAACACTTTAACTATAATTATTTTTACTTTTTCTCCTTTTATTGTTCCTGGAATAAATATTGTAAAATTATCTATTTTTGCAATTCCTTCTCCTTCGAAACCATTATCTATAATATCAACAACATATTCCTGGTTTTTTTGTATACTCATTTTTAGTATATTCCTTTCACTTTTTTATTTTATATTCTCCATTTATATATTCAAATATATCTCCTTCTTGTGCATCTTTAAATACTTCTTGCTGTCTTTCTTCAAATACATCTCCATTGTTTAAATTATTATCTATTAACCATACACTGTCTTTTGAGCCTTCTACATATTCATATATATGTCCTTCCATTCTTCGACTTTCCATTATTTTATTTTGTTCTTCTAATATTTCATTAAACTTTTCTTCTTGCTTAATTTTTATAATATTTGTTGTTTCTTCATCTAGTTCAAATTTATCATTTATTTTCCTTAATACACTATCAATTTTGGCATTAGATTTTACATCTTTTTCAGGAATTCTTATTACATCATGACTTTTTCCCTTTTCACATATTGTTGCTAAATAATCTGAACCTTTTTTGTCATATATATAATACATTTTACCTTTTTCACTAGTTTCATTTGCTTGTTCTTGTAATATCTCATTTCTCACTATAAGCATTTTATCTTTATATTCTGAAATAATTTTGTTTTCATCAACAAATTTGTCTAATATTGATTTTTGCATACTATTTTCTATTGTATTTTCTAATTCTTTTGTAAAATTTTGAATAAATTCATTTGATTTGATTTTGTCTATTAAATTCTCGAATATATCTAAATTCAATCTTTTCACTCTCCTTCACTTAGCAAATACTAGAAATTACTGCTCTAATGAACTTTCTCCTGTTGCGTAATTAATTTTTACACCTGGTTGTACATTATAAACATATACATTAAAACATATTCCTTCACCTTTATCTTCAACTGAAAATGCTTCCATTTGCACTCCACTTGCTAATAGATTTTCTCCTTCATATATAGGTGTTATTCTATATAAAACATGTTTATTTTCACTTGATTTTTGCTTTTTTATATATTCAGCAACTTGATTTTCAAATGGTAACATACCCTCAACATTAAAATATCTTGTTCCAGTTATCAAATTTTGTTTATTTGCATCTTCATCTGATAATTGATATCCAATTAAATGACATCTATTATATAAATATGTTCCATTATATTTCTTCTGTTTCCATCCTGTTGGAGTTACACTACTTATACTCCCTCTTTCATCTCCGCTCTAATGGCATTATTTCTTTACATATATTTGCATAAGCAACTCCACATCTTCCTAAACTATCTAATTCTGAATAATTTTCAAAGCTTTTGGTTGTATAATCTTTTTCTGTAAATTCTGGTTTATTATTATTTAATACTGCATATGGTGTGCCTGTATATTCTGGAATGTCTTTTAAACTATATGTTATTGTTGATGAATTTTCTGTTATTTCTGTATTTGCTTGTGTATAATCTTTATCATTAATATTTTTTCCTGTTAGAACAATTACTATTGCTATTAACAAACTTATAATTTCTAATATTTTATTTTTGCTTTTATTTCTTTTTTTCCCCATATTTTAGTTCCTTTCAATAAGTTGATTTTCTGAATTTTCAATTTATAGTCAACTTTTTATTTCTTTTGTTTTCTATGTGATTATATCATATCAATTAACTTTTTTGAATATTTATTTTCTTTTTTTGAAAAAAAGAAACCCCTCAAGCTGAGGGGGACGATAATTCGTTTTTTTTGTATGTTCGCTTTTACGGCACCATGACATCATAGATGCTATTGTGCGTAATGGCCCGGTAGATTCCAGGATTGATATTATCAACCCTCTCGACTTTCGTCGTAATCCAGTTGGTCATCGCGATGTCTCCGTTTTTCTGCTCCACCTTGATGCAGGCCATCGAATGCCCAACGGTAGGCTGAACAGAAGCAATTGCTTTGTGCATCGGCACCTCGTCAAACCAGACGCTATTAAACTGACCTTTAACACCCTTGAGGTTATAGTCAGTCTGCCAAGCGCGGACATTAGACCAAGTTACCTCATAGATCTGACCAACGACCAAATCCTTGGGTTCAGTGCAACCATAATAGGACATGGTTCCACCGTTATACCTTACGAATTTTGCGGACATATTGCACCTCCATGCATTTGTTCTGGAGGTTTTGTACAGCCCTCCAGAAATTTTCATCAAATCTCCAAAGCTCTCTGTACAAGCAACTTAAGATACTTATATTTTACTATATTTACATAATCTTGTCAAGTTTTTAACAATTCTTCATCATAATAACTCTTCTACTTTACTCCATCAAGCCATTTACAAAAACCTATTTTAAAATTATTTGTTCCATTTACTTGATATCTAACCATAGCTCTGTCATTAAAAATACCAAAACAATCACATCTTTCTCTTGGATCTAAACTCCCAATTCTTTTGGTACAATTTGTATCAGCATATACAATTTCACTTGTACTTCCATTTTGATATGTTCTCACTTCTTCATCACTTCCATTTTTTATTTCATCATTATTTATTGGCTTATCTTCCAAGTAGAAAACAACTAAATTTATAAAATTCTGCCAACCTTCTTCTAATGTTCTATGTGGACAATTTTTATCTGAAAAATCTTGGTGTTTCTTTACTCTATCAATTTTCCAATTATATTGTTTTAACAAATATGCAATATACTCTGCTGCAAGTTTTTCAGCATCTTCAAAATCTTCTCCACCTGATTTTGAATAACATATTTCTATAGAAATTCCTTTTCTATTTCCATCTCCATTTTTTCCATCTCCTGAATTCCAGCTATTACGATTAAATGGGATTCCTTGAACTATTCTCGTATTATCAACTGCACAATGAAATGATACTTTATTATTATTTCCTATCATATATGATATTTCTGCCATTGCAGATGCATCATTTGCTGTATTATGAACTATAATAAATTCTGGATTCATTTCATATGGACATTTTATCTCATATCTTTCTTTAGGTACTAACATTTTAGTTATCTGCATTTTCCTCATCTCCTATTCCATGAATATTTGATTCTGAAAATTCATTTTCTTCTATCGTTTTCTGATATAGCTCTTCTTTAAATTCTATATCTTCAATTATTATATTATCTTCCATTTCTTCCTCCTATTTTTGAATTATTATAATATATTCAAAAATAGTTTTTTGGTTATAATAATTTATAAATCAAGTAAGAAATATATTTCAATCAATTTATTAATCAAATAAAATCTCAAACTTTTAATAAAACAAAAAAAAGAACCTCTTTCGAGGAAAAGAAATATTTTTCTTTTTTGTGTAGGATATTAACCTACATTCACAGTCAGCACAGCAGGGTTGACAACGCCATCTCCTTCATAGTCATATTCCTTATTGTGCCACTTACGAAGCTCTTCACCATATTTCCAGACCTGAGATAAAACATTCACTGCACAACCATACATGAATCCAGTTACTCCATCGATGTCAGCAGCATGGGACGCATTCTCAGCAATTTTTGCAACCTTAACGCCTTTGTGTTTAGTCATAAGGTACTGCATAAACTTTGCCCAGTATTCTGCATAACGAACCACAGCAGCACTGTAGTCGTCTTTAGAGTTAACCTCAACAAAATTGTCCCAAATTTTATGTGCCTCTTCATCTTTGAACTGAAGTTCTTCTGTTTGCATAGACTGCTTAACAAGTTTCTCAATTTTCTGGCGGTGATACTCAGCTTTCAATTCTTTTGCCCTTTTGGCACGATACTCAGGAGTTTTCTTATACTTCTCCTGCTCTACCTCGTACTTGATGCGTTTTTCTTCCTCCTTTTCATTCCAAAACTGGATAATCTTATTTGGATCTGCATTTTTGGTAGTTACTGAAACATTCACTCCATTAAATTCAAATTCAATGGCTTTCAATCCATTAAAATTGGAACCTTCCTCGAAGCAACCAGCAACATTCTTGGCAAAAGAATCAAGTGTAGAACCGCAAACAGGGGCGATAACCATAACGCCTTCATTGAGCGACTTTACCTTAAAAACTTCGCCGTTATCAAACCGACACCAAAGAGAACCATCGTAAGGAAAAACATCTTCAAATATAACCTGTGTTGCCATAACTAATCTCTCCTTTATTTTTTGAAATATGACTAGCTGACTAAGAAAATAAGTCTGCTATATGTACATTATACAACAAATTTACATAAATTGCAAATATTTATAAATTATTTTTTCAATTAAATATTTTTTTATAATCCAGTCTACCTCTATTGCATTACTATTGCATTAATTTTAAAAATAGAAAAGCCATACATCATTGATATTTCAATGTTTGTATGGCTTTTAGTATATTATTTTGTTTGGTGCGGATGAAGGGACTTGAACCCCCACGTCGTTGACACTGGTTCCTAAGACCAGCGCGTCTGCCAGTTCCGCCACATCCGCATATTTACTTGACAAATGTTATTTTAGCACAACACTAATTACATTGTCAAGTATTTTGTCTAAAAATCTTGAATTTATTTTTGCAATAATTATAATTTACTTTATTCTGTTACATTTTTTTATATTTATTTTATAAACATAACTAAAACTCCGCCCACAACACATACAATCGTTCCAAGCATTTTTAGCCCTGTTGTTGCTTCATTTTTATCACCAAAACTAAAATATTTTTTAGTAATCAAACGAGCATCATATACCATTATTACTCCTGCTAAAGCTATTAAAGCTCCTATTAATCTTCCTATTATTTGCCACATTTTTATCAACATCCTTTTAAATTTCTATTCTTGAACTAAATTTCTCTTTTACTAATTCATTTAGTTTTATATTTTTTTCTTTTTCAAGTAATGGATCATCTGCCATAATTTCCATTGCTATTTTTTGAACCTTTTTCAAAGTTCCCATATCTTCAAATAAATTTGCTATTTTAAATTCAGGTATACCATGTTGTTCTGTTCCAAAAAAGTCTCCTGAACCTCTTAATTCCAAATCTTTTTCTGATATTATAAATCCATCATTTGTTTGACACATTACTTTCATTCTTTCTTTTGTTGTTTTTCCATTCCCTTCAAATTTTAAAATACAATATGATTGATATTCTCCTCTTCCAACTCTTCCTCTTAATTGGTGTAATTGTGCAAGTCCAAATCTCTCTGCATTTTCAACTACCATAATACTTGCATTAGGTACATTTACTCCTACTTCAATTACTGTTGTTGATATTAATATTTGTATTTCTCCATTTTTAAATTTTTCCATTATTTCATCTTTTTCTTTTGCTTTCATTTTTCCATGTAAATAAGCTACCTTGTAATTGCTAAATGTTTCGTTTTTATATTTTTCTTCTAATTCAATAACAGATTTTAAACCTAATTCTTCGTTTTCTTCAACTAATGGACAAACAATATATGCTTGTCTTCCTTCATCTATTTGCTTTTTTACAAATGTATTTACTCTTTCTGTCATTTCTTTTGTAACTGCAAATGTTTCTATTTTCTTTCTATTTGGTGGAAGTTCGTCTATTATTGATATATCTAAATCTCCATACAATATTAATGCTAATGTTCTTGGAATTGGTGTTGCAGACATTGCTATTATGTCTGGATTTTGTCCTTTATTTGAAATTGTTGCACGTTGTTTTACTCCAAATCTGTGTTGTTCATCTGTTACAACTAATCCTAAATTTTTAAATATTACATTTTCTTCTAGCATTGCATGTGTTCCAATCAATATGTCAATTTCTCCATTTTGTAATCTTTCTAAAAGTTCCATTTTTTTCTTTTTTGTTATGCTTGATATTAATAATTCACATCTTATTCCAAATTGATTTAATATTGATTCAAAGCTTTCTAAATGTTGACTTGCAAGTATTGCAGTTGGTGCCATTATTGCAGCTTGATATCCAGATTTTACTGCTTTATATGCTGCTATCATTGCTACAATTGTTTTTCCTGAACCAACATCTCCTTGCAACAATCTATTCATTGAATGCGAACTTTCCATATCATTATCAATTTCTTCTAATACTCTTAATTGTGCTTTTGTTAAATTAAATGGTAATTGATTTATGACATCAGACATCTTTACATTTTTATCAAATCTTATTCCATTTCTATCTTTTTCATAATTGTTTTTTAATTTTAATAATGCTAATTGTGTTGTTAAAAGTTCTTCAAATACTAATCTTTCTCTTGCCTTATTAAAGTCTGAAAATTCATGTGGAAAATGTATTCTTTCTATACATGTATTTATATCTAATAAATCGTTTTCTTTTAATACATATTCTGGCAATGTTTCATCTAATTTTCCAAGCACTTCTATTAATCCATTTTCCATTATTTTTCTTAATGTATTTTGCTTTAGTTCATATGTTAATGGATAAATTGGTATTATTTTTCCTGTGTTTTTACTTTGATCTATTTCATCATAAACAGGTGAATTCATTTCAATTCTATTTCCTTTTTTGGCTACTTTTCCAAAAAATCTATATAATCTTCCTGGTACAAATACACTTTTTAAATATCCTTGATTAAACCATGTTATATAACATGTTCCTGTTTGATCTTTTACTATTAGTCGACTTATTACCATTTTTCCTTTTCTATATTCTGAAATTTTTCCTGTTGGCATTGCTTCTATTAAAACTTCTTCTCCATCTTCACATTCATATATATTTTTTGGTTTGCTTCTATCTTCATAGTCTCTTGGATAATATGTTATCAAGTCTTTTAATGTATATATTTTTAGTTTATTTAATAGTATTTCTCTATTAGGACCTACTCCTTTTACATATTTTATCTCTTTATCTAAATCTACCATTTCTATGCCTTTTCTTTTTTGAATATATTTTACTATATGAATTTCAAAATTGCAATAATGAATAATAACAAATAAAAAAATTGTTGAAAAAATTCTTTTTCAACAATTTTATATTTATTATTGTAATTTTATAATTTTTTCCCAAGGTAATTCTGGCTTTCCAAAATGCCCATAATTAGTTGTCTTTGTATAAATTGGTTCACGTAAACCAAGATATTCAATAATTCCCTTTGGAGTTAAGTCAAAATTCTTTTTGATTATTTCTTCTATTTGTTCTTCTGGTATTGTATTTGTTCCAAAAGTATCAACAAATATTGACATTGGTTGTTCAACACCTATTGCATAAGCTACTTGTAATTCACATTTTTTGGCAAATCCATTTGCAACTATATTTTTTGCAATATGTCTCATCATATATGCTGCACTTCTATCAACTTTTGTTGCATCTTTTCCTGAGAAAGCTCCTCCACCATGACGTGCATATCCACCATATGTGTCTACAATTATTTTTCTTCCTGTTAAACCTGTATCTCCTAAAGGTCCACCTATAACAAATCTTCCTGTTGGATTTATAAAATATTTTGTATTTTCATCTAAATATTTTTCTGGAATAACTGCTTTTATTACTTTTTCCATAATGTCCTTTTTTAATGTATCCATATCTGCAGATTCTTCATGTTGATTTGATATAAGTATTGTATCTATTCTCTTTACAATTCCATCTTCATATTCAACTGTTACTTGTGTTTTTCCATCTGGTCTAAGATATGGTATTATTCCATTTTTACGTACTTCTGTAAGTCTTCTAGCTAATTTATGTGCCATTGAGATTGCAAAAGGCATATATTCTTCTGTTTCATCTGATGCATATCCAAACATTATTCCTTGGTCTCCAGCGCCACCAACATCTACACCTTGTGCTATATCTGAACTTTGCTTTGTTATATTTATATCTATCTTGCATGTTCTATAATCTATGTCTAAGTCTGCCCTATCATATCCTATTTCTTTTATTCTATCTCTTACTATTTTTTCTATATCTAATGTTGCATTTGTTGTTAATTGCCCTGCTATTGTTATTTGATTTGCAGACGCAAATGTTTCTATTGCAACTCTTGAATATTTATCTTGTTTTAATGCTTCATCTAATATTGTATCTGATATATAATCACATAATTTATCTGGATGTCCTTCTGTTACACTTTCTGATGTAAAATACCACTTTTTACTCATTTTACTTATTTCCTTTCATTATTATTATTCCACTTTGAGATATAATAAATTCTTATATTTGCTCTGTATAAAAATAGAACATTTCTAACATAACAAAAAAGAACTCTTAGCGCTTGCTATGAGTCTTTTTTTCTAAAAATCATCACTCAAAGCTTTTGCTTTGCCGGTATTAGCACCTTACATATTGCAGGTTGCTGTGGGATTAACGAGCCGTTCTCTACTCCACTCTTGATAATATATATTCAATTTTATAATTAAACTAATTGTAATATAGCTACTTCAGCAGCATCTCCTCTACGAGGACCAGCTTTAACTATTCTTGTATATCCACCAACTCTACCTTCATATTTTGGAGCGATTTCATTGAATAATTTTGTCATTACATCTTCGCCTTCAACTTTGTTTAATTTTGTCATTATTTTTCTTCTAGCATTTAATCTTGATGGCATATCTTTTTGTCTCTTTTCAGTTGTTTCTTCTTTAACAACTTTTAGATATTCATTACCATTTTTGCTTTTTACTAATTCTGTAACTTTGTTACCTTTAGAATCTAATTTAGCTTTTACTACTTTAGCATCTACTGTTTCAAAGTTATCTTTTTCTTTTATTGCTAATGCTATTATGCTATCTGCTATAGCTTTTACTTCTTTTGCTCTAGCTTCTGTTGTTTCAACTTTACCTTTTAAGATTAAATCTGTTGTTAAAGTTTTTAACATAGCATTTCTTATATCAGTTGTTCTACCTAATTTTCTATTTGTAGCCACTTCTTTCACCTCTTTATTAAATTTTATTCATCTTCTTGTCTGAAATTTAGTCCTAATGAATGTAATTTTGCAATTACTTCATCTAAAGATTTCTTTCCTAAATTTCTAACTTTCATCATATCATTTTCAGATCTATTTGTTAAATCTTCTACTGTAGATATTCCTGCTCTCTTTAAGCAATTGAATGAACGTACAGATAATTCTAATTCTTCGATTGAAGTTTCTAATACTTTCTCTTTCTTAGATTCTTCTTTTTCAATCATAACTTGCGTATTTTTTGTTGCTTCTGATAAATCTATAAATAATTCTAGATGTCCTGTCATAACTTTGGCAGCTAAACTTAATGCTTCATGAGCTTTTAAGCTTCCGTCTGTCCATACTTCTATAATTAATTTATCATAATCAACCATTTGGCCTACTCTAGTGTTTTTTACTTGATAATTTACTTTTTTTACTGGTGTATAAATTGAATCTATTGGAAGCACAGATATGTCTTGGTTTGGTTTTTTGTTCTTTTCAGAAGGGGAATATCCTCTTCCCATATCTGCTGTTAATTCCATAATCAATTGTCCACCCTCAGCAACAGTTGCTATATGTAAGTCTGGATTTAATATTTCTACAGTTCCATCTGTAATGATATCACCTGCAGTTACTTCTCCCTCTCCTTTAAAGTTAATTCTCATAACTTTTTCTTCGTTTTCAGCAAATTTTAGTCTAACATTTTTCAAGTTAACTATAATTTCTGGAACATCTTCTACAACATTTGGTATGCTTGAAAATTCATGTAATACACCTTCTATTTTAACACTTGTTAATGCACAACCTGTTAATGAAGAAAGTAATATTCTTCTTAATGAATTTCCTATTGTTACACCATATCCTCTTTCTAATGGTTCGCATACAAATTTTGCATAATTATTTGCATTATCAACCTCTAGACATTCAATATTTGGCTTTTCAAATTCTATCATTTCTACCTCCTAATATTTTAAAAACTATTTAGAGTAAAGCTCTACTATTAAATGTTCTTCAACTGGAATATCAACATCTTCTCTAGATGCTAATCTTACTACTTTACCACTTAAAGTTTCATTATTTAATTCTAACCATGCTGGAACTGGTCTTGCTGCATTTGCTTCTACATTTGCTTTTATAGTTGCATTATCTTTCTTTATTTCTCTAACTGTTATTACATCTCCAGCTTTTACTAAGTATGATGGAATATCAACTTTCTTTCCATTTACTTCGAATTGTCCGTGGTTTACTAATTGTCTAGCTTGTGTTCTTGAAACTCCAAATCCTAATCTGTAAACTACATTATCTAATCTGCTTTCTAATATTTGTAATAAGTTTTCACCTGTTACTCCTTTTTTATTAGATGCCATTTCGAAATATCCTCTAAATTGTTTTTCTCCAACTCCATAGTATGATTTTGTTTTTTGTTTTTCTCTTAATTGAGTTCCGTATTCAGAAAGTTTTGCTCTTTTTTGTCCGTGTTGTCCTGGAGCATAATTTCTTCTAGAAATACTGCATTTATCAGAATAACATCTTGAACCTTTTAAGAACAATTTTTGTCCTTCTCTACGGCAAATACGACATTGTTCGTCTGTATAACGTGCCATCTTTTACACCTCTTTCATTATATTTTATTTATATTCTTAATTTAAAATTTCTTTTTATAATCCACCTAAATATAGAGAACTATACTCTTCTTCTTTTTGGTGGTCTACATCCGTTATGTGGGATTGGTGTAACATCTTTGATGCTACTGATTTCTAATCCTGCTGCTTGTAAAGATCTTATTGCTGATTCTCTACCTGCTCCTGGACCTTTAACATATACTTCAACTGTTTTTAATCCATGTTCCATAGCTTCTTTAGCTGCTTTTTCAGCAACTTCTCCAGCTGCGAATGGTGTGCTTTTTCTTGAACCTTTGAAACCTTGTCCTCCAGCACTTCCCCATGAAATTGTATTTCCGTTTGTATCTGTTATTGTTACTATTGTATTATTGAAACTAGAATGAATATGTGCAGCACCTTTATCGATGTTTTTTCTATTTCTTCTAGCTACTGGTTTTTTTGCAACATTTTTGTTAGCCATTGTTCTTATTTCCCTCCTTATATAACAGTTTTACACTGTTTTAAAAGTCTTATTTTACATCTTTCTTTGATCTACTTACTAATTTTCTTGGACCTTTTCTTGTACGAGCATTAGTTTTAGTTCTTTGTCCTCTTACTGGAAGACTTCTTCTATGTCTTAATCCTCTGTAGCATCCAATTTCAGTTAATCTTTTTATATTAAGAGCTACTTCTCTTCTTAAATCACCTTCAACTTTGTATGATTCGTCAATAACTTTTCTTATGCTATTAACTTCTTCATCAGTTAAATCTTTAACTCTTGTGTCTGGGTTTACTCCAGCTTTTGCTAATATTTTGTTTGAGCTAGCTACTCCTATACCATAAATATATGTAAGTCCTATTTCTACTCTTTTTTCTTTAGGTAAGTCTACTCCTGCTATACGAGCCATGTTTCTTTGCACCTCCAAATTTTTTATTTGTTTGTCCTTATTTTTTTTAAAGGTGAAATGCATCTAATTAATAGATCTTTAAAAATTAATATTGGACATATATATAAACACAAATTTGATATGTTAACATCTATATGTTAAACAGCCGCTACCTTATTTGTGTTATAAACTTAAGGAATTAACCTTGTCTTTGTTTGTGTTTAGGGTTTTCACAAATAACTCTAATTACACCTTTTCTTTTTATTACTTTGCACTTGTCACACATTTTCTTTACTGATGGTCTAACCTTCATTTCTTTGCACCTCCTTAAATTGTCTTCAGACATTCCTTAGCTTGCCGCATTCCACTTGGGCTAAGGAATGACCTTCGCCTTGTGAATTAAGTTGTGTCTTCAAACTTGATTTTTATATAATTGGGTTAATTTACGTTTCAAATTTATTTTATAATATTCTTCATAAATTCCAATATGTTTTTTGAATTTTATTTTGCTCTCCAAGTAATTCTTCCTCTTGTTAAGTCATATGGTGATAGTTCAACTTTTACTTTGTCACCTGGTAATATTTTTATATAGTTCATTCTTAGTTTTCCTGAAATATGGCCTAATATTTGGTGTCCATTTTCAAGTTCTACTTTAAAAGTTGTATTTGGTAGTGTTTCAACAACTACCCCTTCTACTTCTATAACATCTTCCTTTGCCAAGTTTTTTTCCTCCTTCTTAAAGAGCAATAAAATTCTAAAAACATGTTATTGTATTTAGATTTTTCTTACTTTTTTGCCAATTTTTCGTAGAAATTGGGTTTTAACTCATTTATTATATAACACTTTTAAATGATTGTCAATATTTCTGGATCATTTTCTGTAATTAAAATTGTATTTTCATAATGTGCTGCTAAACTTCCATCTTGTGTTACAATTGTCCATCCATCTTCTAGTTCCCAAATATCTGGTTTTCCTGCAATTACCATTGGTTCTATTGCCAATGTCATACCAGGTTCAAGTCTTATTCCTCTTCCTGCTTTTCCGTAATTTGGTATTTCTGGTTCTTCATGCATTTCTTTTCCTATTCCATGTCCTTCAAATTCTCTTACTACAGAATATCCTTGTGATTTTACATATTCTCCAATTGCATGTGAAATATCTCCAATTCTATTTCCTTTTCTAGCATATTTTATTCCTTCAAAAAATGCTTGTTTTGTTACTTCTACTAGTCTTTTGGCTTCTGGTGATACATTTCCTACCATAAATGTTCTTGCTGCATCACCATTATATCCGTTTTTCAATGCTACTAAATCTACACTTACTATATCTCCATCTTTTATTACTGTTTTCTTTGATGGAATTCCATGTATTACTACATCATTTACTGAAATACATGTTGATGCTGGATATGGTGGGATTCCTCTTATTCCTGGGTCATATCCTTTTTCTGCTGATATTGCTCCATTTTTTTTCATTGTTTCTTCAGCAATTCTGTCTAAATCTGCTGTTGTCATTCCTGGTTTTATTGCTTCTTCTATTGCTTTATGTGTTAAAGCTGTTACTCTTCCAGCTTCTCTCATTAATTCTATTTCTTTTTTTGATTTTATTGTTACCATTTTTATTCTTCCCTTCAAAATATATAATTTGTAGTTTTGAAAAAATAATTTTTTCAAAACTAGATGCGTATTAACAAACTTGCGTCTTTATCTTTAGGCACAATACTAATATTAATATGTAGCTTGCTTAAAGATAAGCAAGCTATTTAAACTATTTTTTTATGTCTCTTACGACATCATTTGCAACATCTTTTCCCATTCTATTTATTGATATACTTACTGTTTCTGTTCTTAATACACCTTTTTCTTTATAGTATTCTACTAATGGGCTTGTTTTTTCTTCATAAATTTCTAATCTTCTTTTTATTGCTTCTGGATCTGAGTCATCTGCTCTTTGTTTTAATGGTGAACCACATTTATCACAAATTCCTTCTTTTATTGGTGGATGTAATTTTATATTATATGTTGCTTTACAATCTTGGTTTGTACAAACTCTTCTTGTTAACATTCTGTCAATTATTTCTTCTTTTGGTGTTACTAAATTTATTACTAAATCTATTTTTTCACCTTTTTTTGCTAAAATTTTATCTAATTTTTCAGCTTGTTCTATTGTTCTTGGGAATCCATCTAATATTACACCATTTTTTGCATCTTCCCATGTTAATCTGTCTTCAACCATTGGTACTGTTATATCATCTGGCACTAAATTTCCTTTTGATATATATTTGTCTGCTTCTACTCCAAGTGGTGTTTTCTCACTTATATTTTTTCTGAATATATCTCCTGTTGATATTTGTGGTAATCCTGTTTGTTCACTGATTAACCCTGCAACAGTTCCTTTTCCTGTTCCTTGTGCTCCTAACATAATTATATTCATATTTTTTCTTTCCTTTCTTGAGGTTTAATTAGCTCTTATTACTATTTTTCCTCTCTTTTAGGCTATATGCCTATTTTTGACGACTATATTTTACTCTAAAATCAAAAAAATAGCAAGTCTTTCTTGCTATTTTTTCCCTTTTTTGTTTATTTTATTACTTATTATAAAAAATTTAAGAGGATAGGCCAAAAGCCTACCCTCTTTTTGGAGCTCAATCAATAGTGATGACAATCCCTAATTATCATAATCCTGACAGCAAGCAAAAAGAACATTGCACCTCCCAGCACAATATTTGAAGCCAAATCCATAGGCTGCATTACCCAGACTACAAATGCAGATAATACTGCTGCCCAGATGATCCAAAAAATGGTTCCAAGAGCACTCTTCATCTTTGCTCTTCTTTCATTGGCCTCGCTTTCTTCTTTCTGTTTCTGCATTGCTGCGTATTTTTCCAGTGCATAACCAGACTCAATCCCAGAACTATGGTTCTCTACTCCACATCCAGGCATAGTCCCAGAAATATTAGTGTACATTCCACGACCATAAGTGTCGTTAGAAAAATTGATGGCGTCGTTCATTTTGCTGTTTCTATTCATTGATTTTTCCTCCATTTGCATAAATTCTTTTTGGAATTTAACTGTTAAAGAATTTAATGCATTCCTAAAAGGTTGTTTCGTACTTTTTTATTTTAACATCATTTACATAAAATGTCAAGATTTCTATAAAAAAAAGCCAAGGTTTCTACTTTTTAGTTTCCACCCAAGCTATTTGCATAATTTTTTCTTAAATATTTTTCTTTTTTCCAAAAGTTACTTCTTGAAACAAGAAATCTTTTACTTTTTTCCAAGTAACTTCTTGATGTAAAAATTCATTAATTTCATTTTCTACTTTTTGTTCATATGGTGTTAATTCAATTTTTACTTCATAGAATAATACTGATTTTACTTTATTCCAAAAAGTATTTTTTGTTGGTAAGTTTGTTCCAACACTTGCATTAACTGTATTTTCCCCATTTATATTTATTGCATTTTCAATTCCAATTCCGCTATTCTCACATTTTTGTATTGGTTCATCTGTTTTTACTCCACCAAAAACTCCTGAAATCCCTTCAATATTTGCCATGCTAATTCCTCCTTTGTGTTTTTATTCATATTATATTTATATACTATATCTAGCTTTTTTTCAAGTTTATTTATATTAAGTTTGTATTACAATAATATTACATTTGTAACATTTTTATCCAATAACATATTCTGTTTCTGCTTTTTTTATATTTACTTTTTCTATTTTATTTTCTAGTTCTTCATTTGTTTTATATTCAACTAATATGTAATTTTGAGTATGTCCTTTATAATAACCTTCCTTATTTTTTTCTTCAAATAATATATCTACATCTTTTCCGATTAAATTTTGATTATATTGTTTTTGATTTTCATTTGATAATTCTATCAATCTCTTGCTTCTTTTTTCTTTTACGTCACCTTGAATTTGATCTGGCATTTTGGCTGCAACTGTTCCTTTTCTTGGTGAATATGGAAATACATGCATTTTATAAAAATTAATTTTTTTCAAATAATTATATGTTATTTCAAAGTCTTCATTAGTTTCACCTGGAAATCCAACTATTATATCTGTTGTTAATATCACATCATCATAATATCTTCTTAGTCTTTGTACGATTTCTTCAAACTCTTCTGTTGTATATTTTCTATTCATTCTTTTTAATGTATTATTACAACCACTTTGTAATGATAAATGAAAGTGATGACATATTTTTTCAAGTTTTATTAGTCTTTGCATAAATTCTTCTGTTATTATTTTTGGTTCTAATGAGCCTAATCTTATTCTGACTATTCCATCTACTTTATTTATTTCTTCTAGTAAATCTATTAATCCTATATTTTCCTCAAAGTCTTTTCCATATGATGCAAGATGTATTCCTGTTATTACAACCTCTTTTATTCCTTTTTGCGCAATTTGTTCTATTTCTTTTATTATACTATCTATTTTCCTGCTACGTACTCTTCCTCTTGCATATGGAATTATGCAATATGAACAAAATTGATTACATCCATCTTGTACTTTTATTACTGCTCTTATTTTTTCTGTATATGATATTTGTCCCATATCTTCAAATTCTTTTTGTGTTGATATGTCTTGAACTGATATTAATTTTTGTTTTTGTTCAAAATATTTTTCTACATATTTAACTATATCTCTTTTTTCTTCATTTCCAAGTACAACATCAATTTCTGGCATTTTTTCTAGTTCTTCTTTTGAGCTTTGAGCATAACAACCTGTTGCTACTATTATAGCATCTTTATTCTTATCTTTTACTTTTCTTAATGCTTGTCTTGATTTCCTATCAGACATATTTGTAACTGTACATGTGTTTACAACACATATATCTGATACATCATCTATTTCTACAATTTCATATCCATTCTCTTGAAATTTTTGCATCATAGCATTTGTTTCATATTGATTTACTTTACATCCTAATGTGATAAATGATACTCTTTTTTTCATTTTATTTCATTCCTTTTTATATTAGAGTTGCTCCTATAATTCCTGCATCGTTTTCGAATTTTGCAAGCTGAATTATTATATCATTTCTTTTGTTAAATAGCAAGTTTCCTGTTAAAAGTTGTTTTTTTAATGGTTCTAGTAATATTTCCTTATAATCTGCAAATCCTCCGCCTATTAATATTTTTTCTGGTTCAAATATATTAATCAGATTTGATATTCCTATTGCTAAGTTTTCTATATATTCATTTAAGAAATATTTTAATCTTACATCATCTTTATTATTTAATATAATTTTTATTATTTCTTCATTTCTAAGAGTTGTTAAATTAAATTCATACGCAATTTTTTCTTTAAATCTTTTTAAGCTTGCATATACTTCAAAACAACCTCTTTTTCCACAATTACATTGTAATCCATTTTTTTGTATTATCATATGACTAAATTCAAATCCTGGTACATCATTAGCTTCTAATACTTTTCCATTATATATTACAGCTCCACCTACTCCTGTTCCAATACATAGAAATAGTCCATTTTCACATTCACTAAAATTTCCATATTTTTGTTCTGCTAATGCTGAACATTTTGCATCATTTTTTAATTTTACTTTTGTTCTTGTCTCTTTTTCTATTATTGGTGTTATTTCATAATTTTCTATCCCTAAGTTTACTGCTTTTATAATTGTCGTTTGATTTACTGTTCCTGGTACTGCTATTCCTACATTTTCTACAAAGTCCATTTTTTGATATTCTTTTACTGTTTGTATTATGAATTGTGTTATTTCTTCTTTTAAGTTTTTTCTGCTTATTTGACTTTCATTTTCGACTTTTTCTACTATATATTTTTCTTTTTTCTGTTGTATGTTCCCGAATTGGTCTACTAGTCCTATTCCTACATGGCTTCCGCCTATATCTATTCCTATTTTCATTTGTTTGTTACCTTTCTTTTTCTATTTTGTAACATTATTAGATATTTTGATATTATCATAAAAGACCTAAAATATCAACTATTTTAGATCTTTTATCTATATATTTTATGAGGGTGTATCTGGTACTGATACTGTTCAATGTTGCAGTATCAGGATACAGTGATTCATAATATCCTACTTAATATAAAGTACTGAACGACTACCATAGCTACCGGTGCTGTAGACACTATTTATCATAGAACTTGCGTAGTCACTCCTCTCGTTATTGCCTCCATATAAGAGCCTGCCGTAAGTAGAATTGGCCTCTGTAGTCCATTCCATCACATTTCCTGCCATGTCATAAATATTATTTGTTTTTGTATATTCGGTACTTCCTGTTGGAATTAATGGAGATGTGCCAATTTCCTTTGTTTCTGTTGTTGTTGGCATTTCTGCATCTTTGGCTATGTAATTAAATGTTGACTTATAATAATTTCCAAATGTCGTTGAATCATATCCAACTAATTCGTATGTTAATGTTGTTCCTTCTGAATTGGTTGCTCCTGAACTTACTAGCCACTCTACTGTTTCATCCCATAAACTTCCTGTTATCATCATTGTTTTTATATTATTATTATTTCCTTTTAATGCTAAACATCTTTTATAACTTGTATACCAATTCATATTGTCATTGCTAGTATTCATCTTTTTTACCACTGACGTTGTATTATTTTCATATCCTAATTCATATCTTCCTATATAAAATCCTCCATATTTTTTTATGCTTTCTATTATTTCTAAATAATTTTGTTCTAATTCTTGGGCTAACATCTCATATCTATTTTCTCCTAATCCACTACTATGCATAAGTGAATATCCATCTGTGTCATGTTGATATGATCCTGTTCTACCTACTACATCTGGTTCTCTATCACTATTTATATCCGTTATACTCATTATTCCATTTATTTCTGTCCAATTTCTATTTGACCTTTTTGAATATGAATGAATATAATATAATTTTCCCCATACTTTTCCATTACTATCTACTCCATATATTCTTGATGGATCATTTACTGGTACCCATACATATTGATTTCTTTCCTTTTGTAAATCAAATATATTTTTTGTCTGTTGTTCTTCTAAAGTTAATTCTGTTGAATCTGTTGTACTTGTATCATCAGCTGTTGTGTCTGCTTCAATCTCTATTATGCTTACCGTTTCTTCATTTTCTTTTGTTGATTTTGTCTCTTTATTTTCTTCAATTATTTCTTCTTTTTTTGTACTTTTAGTACTACTTGTTGTTGAAGATGTTACATTTTGCTGTGTTGCTTCTGTTACATTATTACTTTCTTCTCTTTTGGTTGTTTCTGTTATTTTATTTTCCTTTTCATTCTTTGTACTACTTGTGCTTTCACTTATATGTGTATTTGTTGTATTACTAGATTTTTCTACTTTTAATTTATCTATACTTTCTGTACTAGATGTATTAGTAGATTGTGTTTTATTATTTTCTGTGTTCACTGTTGTTTTTTGTGTATTTGGACTTTTTGTATTTTCTGTTGTAGATTCCGTATTCGTACTTTTTGTGCTATTAGTAGACTGTATTTCAATTGTATTTGTACTTTCTGTACTCATTGTTGTCTCTTGTGTATTTTTACTTTGGGTATTTCCTGTTGTTGACTGTGTTATTATGCTCTTTGTACTATTAGTAGACTGTGTCCCAATTGATTTTGTATTTTGACTATTTACTAATATTGTACTCCAATCAACATCACCTTCATATATTACAAATCCTTTATTTGCTGATGTTTCTCCATCTATTTTTGATGCTGTATATCCTTTGGGTACTGGCACTTTTATTACATTTCCATTGCTATCTTTATCTTCTACTATATTTCCATTATCATCTTTTGTTGTACTTGTTACATATATAGCATATTGATTTATTTCACTCTCATTTACTGCATTTTTATTTTCATTTGCTTGAAGCATTGTTGTTATTACTTTTACTGTCGTTATTGCTACTATTATTGCTATTATTGTTCCTACAATCCCTACTGTTAAACTTAAATTTAACTCTATTACTATAGGCCCTTGTTTTTGCTTTTTATTATTCAATTTCATCACTTCTTTCGTATCATACTAAAAAAATAATAACATATCTCATACAAAAGCACAATACATTTGTTATAATTTTTAACAATGTTATTGTAAGTTGCATTCAAAACTCATTAGACCAAATTGATTAAAAAAATATGAAGATTCTGATACTTCTAATCAAAAATTAAATGTCTAGTTCTTGCTTTTTTCCACTTTTTAGAGTACAATATTTTCGAAAGGAATTATATTTATGGAGACAAAATTAATTGCAAAAAATCCAGTTGCATATCACAATTTTAATATTGAAGATAAATATGAAGCTGGAATTGTTTTATCTGGAACAGAAATAAAATCTATAAGAGCTGGGAAAGTTAATTTAAAAGATAGTTATGCTGGTTTTAAAGATGGAGAATGTTATATATATTCTATGCACATAAGCCCATATGAACATGGAAATATTTATAATAAAGATCCTCTACGTGATAGAAAATTATTATTAAATAAAAGAGAATTATTAAAATTATATTCAAAAGTAAAAGTTGATGGTTATTCTTTAGTACCTATTTCTCTATATTTTAAAGGTAGTTTAGTAAAACTTGAATTAGGTGTTGGAAAAGGTAAAAAGCTTTATGATAAACGTCAAGATATTGCCAAAAAAGATGCTGAAAGAAGAATGCAAAAAGCTATGAGACAAAAAATAAGAGATAATAGCTAATAACTTTATAATATATAGAAAAAATCACCTAATAGGTGATTTTTTTACGCAAAATATCCTATTTTACAACTAATTATTGCTACATTCATAACTTCCACATTTTGATTCATCAGATTTCATTGAATTATTATTTGGTGTAGGAACTACATTGATTGCATGTAATGTACAACATTTTGAATTTTCATCTTGATATGCACAACTTTGAACAGTACAATTTATTCTTTGATTTTTTTCCATAATAACCTCCTGATAAATAATAGAACATTTTTATTATGCTCTTTTATTATAATTTTATTCTAATGAATATTTTTATTTTTTTATCCAATAATATTTATTGAAAGGATTTTATTATGAATGCAAGAGTAATTTTATTATCAAAAAAAGATGGAGATATTGAAGAATTTTTAAATAAATTTTCAAATACAAAAATAGAACTAGAAAAATCTAATATTTGGCAAAAAGACTTTTCTAATCCTATTGAAATTTCTGAAATTATTGCCGCATTTATCGACAATATTAATTCTTTTAGTTTAATTATGTGGATTACCCTTGATAAAAATATTTTCATCAAAGTTTCACCATCAAATTCAAATGATATTATAAAATATTTATTTGAAAGATATCCTTATTAGTTTTTATCAGCTTGTTTTTCTACTCTAATAACAGTATATGTTATAGATGCTAAATATACTGCCAATACTAATGTTGGTGTATATACTCCCACTGGTATTCTAGTAATTGCTATTAAACTAATTAATAATATTTCACAAAAAGCCGGAATAGCTATTGTTTGTAATAAAACATTTAAAATACCTTTTTCACGATATCTTACAACCATATAAACTAATATTATAATAAATGATAATATAAATGGTAAAATATATTTTTTAAACATATCTCTTATTCGTGTAGCTGGTATATCTTTTACTTCTGTTTTTTCAGCAGTTTGTTCAAATTCATAGTTTTCTTTAACTTTATTTACTATTGAATCCTTTTGCTCATCTGATATAGATTTGGCTCTTATTGTTACCATATCTTGATATATTTCTATTGTTTGAACCATATTTTGTTTTCCAAGCACTTCATTAGCTATACTTTTTATTTTATTTACATCTACTTCACTTGCTACATATATATCAATTTTTTGACTATCTTGATATCTTAATTGCTTATTAAATCCAATTGTAGATGTTACTATAATTCCAGCAATTATTATTATCATTGCTATTGCTAATATAATTACATTTTTCTTTTTCATTTTTTCTAGCAAGTACTAACTTTAACAAGTTAGTACTTTCTCCTTTCTAAGATTATTTGTTTTCTTTTAAGTTTAATAATGTTCTTGTTACTATTACATTATAAATTGCTGTTAATATTAATCCCCAAAACATTATCATTCCAAAACTGCTTAAGCTTTCCCATTTTGCCAAACAGAATACTATTGTTAATATTCCAACTGGTATTAGTTTTAAGTATACATTTTTATATGTTGCTTTTACAGCTTCATTTACTAAATTCATTCTCTTTGTTTTTGATAATATTTCTTTATTTATTATCAAATTAATTATCATAACAATTATTATTGCACTTATTCCTTCTATTGAAATTGCAACATTTGTGTATCTTATTAATAATGAGAATAGTGATACAAATCCAACAAATGATATACTTGCTAATATTCCTGATTTTTTATATATTACACAATATACTAATAATGTTATTACTAATATTGCTAACATTACTATTGCAAAATAAATTATTTCTTTTTGTGTTATGCTTGAATATTCATATCTATTTGTGTCAACTTCATAATCAGCTGGTAATTTTCCGGCATTTTCTAACATTGCTATCTCTGCTGCTTTTGATATATTATTATTTACTGATGTTGTGTTTGATGATGATGATCCAATTTTTACTGTAATTTTTCCTTTTTCTATTTTTGAAACATCATATGTTGTATCATTTACATATAATTTTGCTGTTTTCTTTGTTATTTCTGTATTTTCGCTTGCTGTACTTTCAGTATTTTCTGTACTTGTTGATTCAGTAGTTTTTTCACTTGTTGATTCAGTAGTTGACTCTGTAGTTGATTCTGTTTTTGCATTTTCTATTTCTGTTACATCTGTTGCTAATAATGCATAATCATTTAATAATTCGTTTAATTTAGCTTGTCCATCTTTTGTTAGTTCAATTTCTTCATATACTTGATATGCTCCTTTGCTATCATTTGCATATGAATATTTAGAACCTTTTACCATGTCATCACTTAAAATGATATCTTTTGATTCTGTATCTTTTATTGTGATTTTTTGACTTGTATATAAATAGTATATATACATATCAACATTATCATTTTCTGGAAGCTCTACTCTAATTGTTCCATTTTCTTTATTTAATGAAATTGTATAATCTTGTGCCCCTAATGCTTTTAATCTTTTTTCCATTACTTTTTTTGCATTTTCATAATCTTTTTCTGTTAATTCTACTTCTGTTGATGTTTCTTGTGAATTATCAGTATCTGTTGTTTCATCTGATGAATTGTCTTTTGAATCTTCTTTTATTTTTAATTCAACAACTCTTTGGCTATTTAATTCTCTTCCAAGTTCATAATCTTTAAC
Source organism: uncultured Clostridia bacterium (assembly GCA_934141555.1). Classification (GTDB taxonomy): domain Bacteria; phylum Bacillota; class Clostridia; order TANB77; family CAG-508; genus CAG-269. The sequence goes on from CAKPCK010000005.1 coordinate 46,564, forward strand.
TTTATTTTCCATTCTATTTTGTTTTTGAGTATATATTCCTCCAAACGCAATTAATGTTACTAATAGTATTGCTAATGCAATTGTTAATATTTTTACTTTTTTCATTTTTAGCATTCCTTTCACTTTATTTATAATAATTTGTTGCTATGAACATTCTTTATAGATTTTACTTTATTTTTTTTAAAATATCAACCTTTTTTTGATATTTTTTAATATATTTTAAATCATTTCTAGCCCACCTTTTAATGAATAAACATTAGTATATCCCATTTTTTTTAACATATTATATGCATCTCTACTTCTTCCACCATATTGACAATATACGACAATTTGTTGATTTAATTTTGGCATTTCATTTTTTACTCTTCTTATTTCATATTCAGGTATATTTATTGCTCCTGGTAGATGTCCCTCATTATATTCTTGTGGACTTCTTACATCTATTAAAACAGCTCCTTTAGCTGCCATATCTTTTAATTTTGTGAAATTTATTTCATTTATTTGATTGTTTCTATAAAATCCTCTACCTCTATAACATCTTCTACAAAACATATTTGATTCCTCCTATATTTTATAGTATGAAAAAAGAAGCACTTTCGTGCCTCTTTTATTAAATTTTATCTCATTATTGTCATTGCAATTACTATTATTCCAAGTATTACTCTATATATAGCAAATCCTTTGAAACTTCCTTTTTTCAAGTAATTTAGTAAAAATTTTATTACAAGTATTCCTACCAAGAAACTGAATAGCACTCCCATGAAAAATGCAAGTGTAAATTCAAAATCTTTTATACTTACAAGTACTGCTGCTAATACTATTGGTGTTGATAGTAAAAATGAATATTTAGCTGCACTTTCTCTATCTACTTTTAAAGCTCTTGCAACTGTCATTGTTATACCAGATCTTGATGTTCCAGGGAATGCTGCTGCTATTGCTTGTGATAATCCTATTAAAAATGATTGTTTAAATGTCATATCTTCATATTTTGTTTCTGATGGTGCTTTTTTATCTACAATATAAAGTACAATTCCTAATACTATTAATGCAATTGCTATCATTATTGATTCTATGTTAAATTTGTCACAAATATATCCTGAGAATTTGTCTAATACTAAACTTAAAATTCCTGTTGGAATTGTTACTGCTACTATGTACCAGAAGATTTTACCTTCTGTTGATTTTTTCTTTTTTACAACTTGATCATATCCACCTTTTATTAGACCTAACCAATCTTTAAAGAAAAATAATGTTATTGCTAATAATGTTCCTAAATGTAATGCTACATCAAAACTTTCTGGAATGTTCCAATTAAACATCCATGGTATTAATTTTAAATGTGCTGAACTTGATACTGGTAATAGTTCTGTTAATCCTTGAACTATCCCTAAAACTATTGCTTGATATATTTCCATATTTTTTATAATGTTAATCTATAACTAAAGATTAACACTCTCCTTTCTTTTGCTTCTTTTTTATACTTTGTATATTTCTCTTAATATATTATATATTGTATTTTTTATAAATTCTGCAGATGTTGTTGGAGCTACTTTTCCTGGTAATGATAATGCCCAAACAAATTTTAAATTTCTATCTTTGATTGCTTTTTTATCAATTCCTCCTGGATTTGATGCTAAATCTATTAATAATGCATCTTTTCTTACATATTCTAATTTTTGTTCTGTTAAAACAATATGTGGAACTGTATTTATTATTATATCAAAAGGTTTTAAATTTTCACCTAAATTATTAATATTTATTGATTTATGTCCATATGCTTCTATCCATGCTAAATCTTCATCTTTTCTCGCTGCACATGTTACCTTTACTGATAATCCAGCAAGTTTTCTTGCTAAGACTTTTCCAATCCTTCCAAATCCTAATATTAAAACTTCACTTCCATGTAAAATTCTATTTGTATTTTCTATTGCTACTTGAATTGTTCCTTCTGCTGTTGCTATTGTATTTAATACTGCAAGTTCTTCCCTTTTCATTATATCAACAATTTCAATATATTCATCATTTGCCATTTCATATACTTCTGGTGAAATTGCTCCTGCTATAAGGACTTTTGCGTTTATATTATGCATCATTTCTCTAATTGTAATTTTCTTATCACTAAATGGCATATTTATTGTATTTCCATTGCTTGAAAATGGTATTGGTCCAATTACTATTTCTACATTATCTATTGCTTTTCTTATTGTATCACATTGAATAATATTTTTTTGATTTTTTATCTCTTCAGATTTTTCTAAGCCATAAACATATACTTCGTTCCCGTCATTTGCAAGCATTATTGCTAATTTTGCAATTCTTAAATCTCCACCAATTATTGCTAATTTATTTTTCATAATTCCTCCAAATTAAATTTTATATAATAGGAAAGCAATACTTTTCTATTATATAAAAAGTTACAATTGCTGGCCCTTTGAGATTTTCTCCTTTTAGTCAAAAACTCAAATCGGGCGAGAATAAATTAAAGAAAATTTTTCAATTTTTCTTATTTGTTCTATTATAGTATATTTAATTTGGAGTTTTTTATGAATTAATTTTATAGTTAAAAACTTTGATCATTTTCTTTTTCGATTTCTTGATTTTTTTCTGCCTTTATTTTTTTATTTCTTTTATCAATTTTTAAATCTGCAAATCCGATTTTTTTGGTTATTTCTACCATTTCTTCTAAATGTTGTTTTGCCATTAATTCTTTTTTAGTTAATTTCTGTTCTTTTTCTTCTTCAAAGTCTAAATTAAATGGGATTGATAATTTTGCTATTATTATTGCAAAGGTTGTATCTTTTCTTATTTTATCAACAATTCTTCTTGGAGAATCTTGTATTGCAACATTTGCATATTGTATTGCTTTTTCTTTATCATTTTTTAATATATATATTTTTGCTAATTCTAAATACGCATCTGCTCCAAGTTCCTCATCATCAACAATTTGTAATAAATATTTTTCTGCTTCTTCTAATTCTTTATACATTATTGCTATTTCTGCTAAACTATATTTTGTATTACATATTATTGTATTTAATTCTGCTGCTTTTTCATAATATAATTTTGCACTTGCAAAATCATTTAACATTGTGTACACAATTCCTAAATTGTAGTTTAAATCAAAACTAGTTGGATTATATTTTAATGCTTCTACATAGTAATTAGCTGCTTCTTTATATTTTTCTTTTTCTATTAATAAATCTCCTAACGCAATTGTTGCTTCTGGATAATCTGGTTTTTTATTTAATAAATTTGTTAATGTATCTATTGCTTCATCTTTTTTATCCAAATCTGTTAATAATGTTGCAACTTTAAAATATGATTCATATTCTTGTGGATTAATACTTATTACTTGAGCATATTCATCAACTGCTTTGCGTTGTCCACCTTCTTTTTCATATAGCATTGCAAGTAGTTTATGTCCATTATAATTTTCTGGATTTTTTGTTACTATTTCTATTAACATTTTTTTTGCTTTTTTTGTATTACCAAATATCAAAAATATTCTTACTAAATTTATATATAACATTTCTGAAATATTTCCGTTAAGTTTTTTTATAAGCATAATTCCAATTGGTATTACTATTGATAGAAAATATACTATTAATTCCATAAAAATGTTCATCTTTTGTGTATCATTATATACCATTATAAATTTTATTGCTATTCCGAATTGCTTCTATTGCAAGAATTGGAACATATTTTGTATCATTTTCTTTAATTAGCCTATAGAAGATATATATAAATAAAACAAATGCTATAATTGAAAATATTAGTGTTTCTATTAACATATAAAGTTTCATTCCTTTCTTATTTTACCTATCCCCTATAATCTCTGCTACTTGGTCCAAGAATCATAGCATCGTCATCATTACTTTTTTCCTCATCTGATCTTTGTTCATATATTGCTTTTGCTTCTGCAATAAATTTTTCATCACATTGACCTTGTTCTCTAACTAAGTCTTGCACTGTCTTTCCCTTTATTTTTGCTAAATCTCCATAGGTAAATTCTTCACCATCTTTATAAGTTACTCCTGGAATTGTGATTGGTGTTTTTTCAGTTATTTGACTAGGCTCTATGTTTTTAGCCGCATGAGTAGCATCATGTTCAGCTGCATTTACACCATCTGATGTTCCTGCTCTTTCATAAGCTTTTCTTCTTTCTAGCGTCTCTTGTCCTTCAATTCCTTCCCCTTGTACTCTTACTGGTCTTGCAAATCTTTCTTGACATGGCATTACATCAACAGTTTCTATATCTAATTCACCATAATTTTGTGCTTCTAATGTTATTGCAATTTCTTTTTTAGAATCATTTGTCCTTAATAATGCATATGGAACTTTTCTCTCTAATTTTTCGCCTCTTGCATCAGCACTTATTATTGAACGATAATTAGTTCCAGCAGTTTGAACATTTTCATTTACCTTCCAAGTTTTGCTTAATTCCCCTTTTTCATTAATTTCTTCTTTTGCTTCTAATACAACAAAACTCCCAAGTGTTGCAGAATAAGCTATTGCATAATCAGAACTATTATTAAAAACTTTTGGCATTCTCTCTTGCAAATGATTATCTTTAATTCTTCTAAATTTGCTAATCTCTATTTCTTCATCATCTTTTTTCAAATCCTCTTCAGCTTTCTTTTCTTCTTGTTCCTCATTTTTTGGTTGCTCTTCTGCTTCTTTTTCTTTATCTCTTTCTTCTTCTCTTTCATTTTCTTCATCTGCAACTGCAAGTAATCTTCCTTTTTGTTTATCATTTTCAGCTAATATTGATTTCATATCTATTTTTGAATTTTCCAAATATTCTTTTAATAATTGATCATCTCTTACATTATCTGCTAAATATACATCACCATTTTGCTTTGCCATCATTTTTTCATCTATTGTCATTTCACCTTGTTCATTTTCTTTTGCCCATCTAAAATGGTATTCCATATCACCTTCTTTATTTCTCTCTACAGTAATAAATACATTATTAAAAGTTATTTCTTTTCCCTCTGAAGTTTTTAATACTAACTTTTCATAATATCTAGTTTGAAGCAATTTTTTTTCATGTTCAGAATCTGATTGTCTAATACTTTCAGATATATCATTTAATTTTTTTTCAAAATTTAAATCTTTCTCATCCTTTTCCATTTATTTTCCTCCTAAATAATTTTTCCTATTAAATCATAATCTCGTACTTCTATGATTTTTACATTTACAAAAGTATTTACCTTATTTTCAAAATTATTGTTTTCAACATATATAATTCCATCTTCTTCTGGAACGTCTTGTGATGTTCTTCCAATCAAGTATTTTCCATCAAATGAAATATCTTCTATTAATACTTCAACAACTTGTCCTATTTTATTTTTCAAATTTTCATTTGATACTTTTTGCTGTATTGCCATTATTTTATTATATCTTGATTTTTTAGTATTACCATGTATTTGATCTGGAAGTTTGGCTGCAGGTGTTCCTTCTTCTTTTGAATACATAAAAGTTCCTAATTTATCAAATTTTGTTTTTTCAACAAATTGTTCTAATTCTTTAAAATCACCTTCTGTTTCCCCAGGAAATCCTACTATTAGACTTGTTCTTAATACAACATTTGGTATTTCTTTTCTTATTTTTGATATCAAATTTTCTATTTGTTCTTTATTTGTTTTTCTATTCATTCTTTTAAGTACTGCATTTGAAATATGTTGTATTGGAATATCAAAATATTTACAAATTTTTTCATTATTCTTAACTACTTCTATAAGCTCATCTGTAATGCCCTCTGGATATGAATATAAAAATCTAATCCATTTTATTCCATCAATTTCAGATATTTTTTGTAGAAGTTCTGCAAGTTTTTGAGTTCCATATATATCAACACCATATTTTGTTGTGTCTTGAGCTATAACAATTACTTCTTTTATTCCCTTAGATGCAAGCATTTTTGCCTCATCTAATATTTCTTCCATTTTTCTACTTATAAATTTTCCTCTAATATATGGAATTGCACAATATGTACACATATTGCTACAGCCTTCACCAATTTTTAAATAAGCATAATTTTTACCTGTTGTTATAACCCTATCATAAAATTCGTCAAATTTAGGCATCGGTAATTGTTCAATTTCAGATACTTTTGTTACTGTTTTTGTTGTACTTTTTTCTACTTTGTTATTTTCTACTAAGTCTTGAATTTTTTGCCACATTTTACCATATTCATCTATTTTTATAAATAAATCTACTTCTGGTAATGCTTTTACTAATTCATCATAATATCTTTGTACTAAACATCCCATAGCAATTAAATATTTACATTTTTTCTTTTTATATTCTGCCATTTCTAATATTGTATTTATTGCTTCTTCTTTTGCTGATGCTATAAATCCACATGTATTTATAACTATTATATCTGCTTTGTTTGGATCATTTTCTATTTCATAATTATTATCTTTAAAATGCCCTATTGCTATTTCAGTATCTATTAAATTTTTACTACATCCAAGTGATACAAATCCTACTTTCACTTTTTACATCCTTCCTATTTTAACTATTATGTGCACAAATATGTTTTCTTGTTAATTCCATTAAATTTAATTTTGTAAATCCTTCTACTTGTGTTTTTGCTCTGTCTTGTTTTAATGTTTCTTTTAACAATTTTTCTATCTTTTCTTTATGCTCAGAATTTTTCATATCTATATAATCTATTATTATTATTCCACCAATATCTCTCAATCTTAATTGTTTAGCAATTTCTATTGTTGCTTCATAATTTACTTTATATACTGTTTCTTCTAATGATGTTTTTCCTGTATATTTTCCTGAATTTACATCTATTGCTACTAATGCTTCTGTTGGGTCAATTGTTATAAATCCACCACAATTTAACCATACTTTGCGTTGTTTTGTTTTTTCAATTTGTCCTTCTAATTCATATTTTTCTAATAAATCTATATTTTCTTCTACCACTAATTTGATATTTGGACTTACTATTTTTTTCAAGTTTTCTATATCTTCTTTGTCATTTGAAATAATAGAATCAATTTTTTCATTTGGCAAATCTAATATAATTTTTTCTACTATATTAGGACTTCTATATAATAATTTTGGCTTTCCTTCACATTTTTGAAAGTTTTTATATATTTCATTCCAACTTTCAGCCAATTGTTTTATATCATTTATTATAAGATTGTCTTCTTTTTTTTCAGCTATTGTTCTTACTATTGCTCCCATTCCTTCGGGAAGATTATCTTTAACTAATTTTATTAGTCTTTCTTTTTCTTTTGGTTCTGTTATTTTTTGTGATATTGTTACAATTGTTGTTTGTGGCAATAATATTATATATTTTCCTGTTAATTTTATATGTGTTGATGTTCTTGCACCTTTTTTATCATTACTATCTTTTTGAACTTGTACAAGTAGTTTTTGTTTTGGCTTTATAATCTCTTTTATTTTTGGCTCAATCTTTTCTTCAATTTTTTCATCAACTTGTGGAACTATATCCCTAACATGTATGAAACTATTTTTCTCTGTCCCTATATCAATAAATGCTGCTTGCATTCCTGGAATTATGTCTTTTATTATTCCAGTATATATATTTCCTTCATTTCTTTCATGTTTATTTTCTTTATTTTCTTCATATATTTCTATCAGTTTTCCATTTTCAACAACAGCTATTGTTTTTACTTCTTCTTTTTTACTGATAATTATTTCTATCATTTTGTTTTCTCCTCATCATCACCGTAATTAATTATATTTATTCATTGCTGAATCAACACCATTTTTTAATATTTCTACTATTGCATTTTGTGCTTTCTCTGTTCCTTCATCTAGCTTTTTTTGTTCTTCTTCTGGTATTGCTCCTATTACATAATTTATTTCATCACCTTTATGTATTGGTCTACCTATTCCTACTCTTATTCTTGGAAATTCTTCTGTTCCAATCATTTGAATAATACTTTTCATTCCATTATGTCCGCCAGCACTTCCTTTTTTTCTTATTTTTATTTTACCTGGCTCTATATCCATATCGTCATATATTACTAATATTTTTTCTTTTTCTATTTTATAAAAATCTACTACTTCTTTAACGCTATTTCCACTTAAATTCATATATGTTTGTGGCTTTAATAACAAAACTTTTTCATTTTCTATTATTCCACTTCCATATAATGCTTGAAATTTTTTTTGTTTTACATCAATATTATATTGTTGTGAAATTTTATTTACTGTATTAAATCCCATATTATGTCTTGTTTTACTATATTCTTCTTCTGGATTTCCTAATCCTACAATTAAATACATATTTTCCTCTTTTCCTTACGTAGTCTATTTTACTATTTTTTTGCATTTTTTTCAAGTATTTCAGCACAAAAAGGTGACATCTGCCACCTTTTTATTATTTACAGTCATACCAATTTGTAGCTTCTGAAACTTCTGCAATAAGTGGAACTCTTAATTTTATTGCATTTTCCATTTTTTCTTTTAAAATGTCTTTTACTTCATCTACTTCTTCTAATGCTGTTTCTATCATCATTTCATCATGTACTTGAAGTACTATTTTTGATTTCATATTTCTTGATTTTAGTTCTTTCATAACATTAATCATTGCTATTTTCATTATATCTGCTGCAGTTCCTTGAATCGGTGTATTCATTGCTACTCTTTGTCCAAATTGTCTTACCATATAATTGTTTGATTTTAGTTCTGGTATATATCTTCTTCTTTTAAATTCTGTTTCAACATATCCTTTTTCTTTTGCACTTTCTACAATATCTTCCATAAATTTCTTTATTCCTGAATACATTTCCAAATATTGGTCTATATATTGTTTTGCTTTTTTTCTTGATATATGTAACTGCTCTCCTAATCCAAAATCACTTATTCCATAAACAATTCCAAAATTTACTGCTTTTGCATTACTTCTTTGTTCTTTTGTTACTTTATCTATTGGAGTATTAAATACTTTTGATGCTGCTTGCCTATGTATATCTTCTCCATTTATAAATGCTTGTACCATATGTTCATCATTTGAAATATGTGCTAATACTCTTAATTCAATTTGTGAATAATCTGCATCTATATAAATATAATTTTCTGCTGGTTTGAATACTTTCCTTAATTGTTTTCCTAATTCAAATCTTGTTGGAATGTTTTGAAGATTTGGTTCTGTTGAACTTATTCTTCCTGTTGCTGTTATTGTTTGATGGAAAAATGAATGTATTCTTTTTGTTTTTGGATTTATATATGGTTTCATTCCTTCTACATATGTTGAATTTAGTTTCATTAATTGCCTATATTCTAATATTTTTTCTATTACAGGGTGTTCTTCTACTAATTTTTCTAGTACATCTACATCTGTTGAATATCCACTCTTTGTCTTTTTTACTACTGGTAATTTTAATTTTTCAAATAATATTTCTCCAAGTTGTTTTGTTGAATTTATATTAAACTCTTCACCACATAATTCATATATTTCTTTTGTTAATATTTCTAATCTTTCCTTTAATTGGTCACCATATTTGTTTAATTCGTCTACATCTAAATACATACCATTCCATTGCATTTCAGCTAATACTTCTACTGTTGGCATATCTATATTTTTAAATAATTCTAAACAATCTGTTTCTTTTAGTTTATTTATTGTAACTTCTGATAATTCAAATATTTCTTTTGCATATATTCCAGCTTTTATTTTTGAAGTATTATCTGTGTTTTCATCACTCATATTTTCAAATAATGATGTTTGTTTATTGCTTTCTTGTATTCCTTGTGTTTCTAATAATTCATCATTATTGATTTCTAAGTAATCTCTAACAATTATATCTATTTCATACTTGCTTGTTGGATCTAATATATATGCTGCAATTTTTGCATCATATACTATATTTTTCATTGTTATTCCAATTTGTTTTAATAAAATATAGTCTTGTGCTAAATTATATCCATATTTTTCTATTTTTTCATCTTCAAAAACTTTTTTTAACTTTTCTTCAAAATCTTGTGCTTTTGACATATAATATATATTTTTTTCATTATATATTGCAATTCCTATTATATCTTTTTTTATAATATCTTCTTCATTTGAATTGTCTTGCAAATCCAAATAATAATATAATTTTCCATCCAAATTTGGTATTTCTGTTATATCTTTAACTTCTATTTTTACATTTTCTTTTTCTGGTTGTTCAACTATTCCAGCAGTTCTTAGTCCAAATCTGTCAATATATCTTTGAAAACGTAGTTCTTCAAAAATTTCTAATACTTTTGCTTTATCCCATTCTTCTACTTTTAAATTTTCTAATGTATCTTCTAATGGTACATTTGTATCTATTTCTCCAAGTGTTCTTGAAAGTTCTGCCATATCTTTATTTGCAACAATATTTTCTTTTTGTTTTCCTTTTAAATCATCTTCACCTTTTTCTATTTTTTCATATAATTCTTTTACAGAATGATATTTTTGAATTAATGCTACTGCTGTTTTTGGTCCTATTCCTGGAACTCCTGGAATATTGTCAGACGTATCTCCTTGCAATGCTTTTACTTCTATTAATTGCACAGGTTCTAATCCATATTCTTCGAGAACTTTTGCTCTATTATAATTTTCTGTTTCTGTTTTTCCTGCTTTTGTTCTTGGAATTCTTATTGTTATATTATCACTTGCTAATTGAAATGTATCTCTATCTCCTGAAAGTATTGTAACTTCTAGTCCTTGCTTTTCTCCATATTTTGCAAGTGTACCTAAAATATCATCACCTTCATATCCTTCTTTTTCAATAATATCTATATTCATTGCTCTTAAAACATCTTTTATTACTGGCATTTGTTCTGCTAGTTCATCTGGCATTCCATGTCTATTTGCTTTATATCCTTCAAATAGTTCTTTTCTTTTTAATTTTCCTTTTAAGTCAAATGCAACAGCTATATATTCTGGTTTTATATCATCTATTATATTAAACAATATTGCTAAAAATCCATATACTGCATTTGTGTATTTTCCGTCTTTGGTTGTTAGCATTTTACTTCCCATTATTCCATAAAATGCTCTATTCATTATGCTATTTCCGTCTATTAATACTAATTTATCCATCGGCATTTCCTCTCTTCTGTTTGATGTTTTTCTTGAACAACTATATCATATTAAATATTATTTATCAACAAAAAAGAAACATGAAATTTAATTTTCATGCTTCTTTTTGTAAAAATTATTCATTTACTGTTGTTTCTTCAACAGGGTAAACACTAACTTGTTTTTTGTCTTTACCTTTTCTTTCAAATTTTACTGTTCCATCAACTAATGCAAATAGTGTATCATCACTACCTTTTCCAACATTAACTCCTGGATGTACTTTTGTTCCTCTTTGTCTTATTAGGATATTTCCTGCTAAAACAAATTGACCATCAGCTCTCTTGACACCAAGTCTCTTAGATTCACTATCTCTACCGTTCTTGATACTACCTTGACCTTTTTTATGTGCCATGATTTTCACTCCTTTCAGCTTTTAATCTAATCTGATTTCTCTTCCAGATTGCCTTATATGAATTTCTTCATTATATTACTATTATTAAAATCACTATTTATAACTAAGCTTCAACTTTTTCTGTTTTTTCAGCTTTTGCTGCTGTTTTCTTTGCAGCTGTTTTTATTCCTGTAATTTCAACTTTAGTGTATGGTTGTCTATGTCCTTGTTTTGTTCTTTCATTTTTCTTAGCTTTCATTTTGAAAACTATGATTTTTTTAGCTTTTCCGTGTGCTACAACTTTTCCTTCAACCTTTACACCTTTAACATAAGGATTTCCAACTTGTACTTTTCCGTCATCAGATACTAATATTACTTTATCAAAAGTAACTTTTTTTCCTTCTGCTGTATCTAATTTTTCGAAGAATACTACATCTCCTTCTGCTACTTTGTATTGTTTTCCACAACTTTCAATTACTGCGTACATTTAAAATGCACCTCCCTTATTTGTATACTCGCTAATCCTTAAAAAAGGTAGTTATTTATTTCATAACATTTGCTTACCTTGACTAAGCGGATTACAGTTAAATATTTTAACATATACATCCAGTTTTGTCAATTGTTTTCAACATTTTTTTATTTTTCTTCTTGATTTTCTATTTTCTCACTATTCATATGACTAATTATTGTAATAATTCCACTTACTAATACAAGTAAATAGAAGTTAATCCCTCTATTTAATAATACTGCACTACTCATTATATTTTCTGAATAAATATTTCTAAATATTTCTGTAAATGCTCCTTCTGTTACTCCAACTGCCCCAGGTGATGGTATACCAGATACTGTTGCATATAATACTGCTTGTAATGATGTTAATCTTAAAATATTATATTGTGAAAATCCTAGTGCTCTGTATGTCCAATATGTTACACTATAATATGTTAAAAATTGTATTAATGTTGTTCCTAAAATTTTTAACATTAATAATCTATTATGCTTTACATATTTGGCCCCTTCTTGATATTTAGTAAGTTCCGCTTCAAATTTTTCTTTTTTACTTTCTATATTTTTTACTCTAAATAATTTTAAAACTTTTATAGCAAAATCAATTAACCATTTTGATAATCTTTTTGAAAACACTCCTATTAATAATAAAATTAATGCACTTGAATTTAATGCAATTCCAACTATAAAAAATATTATTAATAATTTATTCATATATTGATGATTAAAAATTAAACTTACTAGTGCAATGCCTATAGTGCAAATCTGCATACTAGTTAAATTTAATAATAATGCAAGTGTTGAATTTGACACTGCTATTCCATCTTTATACATATAATATATTTGCATTGGTTGCCCACCACTTGCAGCTGGTGTTACTGCACTAAAGAAAAATCCTATTAATGCATATTTTATATCTTGTATAAATGTTGTTTTTTCTTTTAAATTTTTTAATGTTCTTCTTATATTCATAGCTTCTAATATAATATAAATAAACATACATAATATACCAACTAAAACAAATTCAACTTTTGCTGAAGATATTATCTTCAGTATTTCCATTGGATTTTGATCTTTTAATAATATATAAAATGTTAAGGCTATTAGAATTATAAATATTAATGCATTTCTAAATATTTTACTTTTTTTCTTCATTTTTTCTTCTTCCTTCTTTTATAGATATTATCATAAATGCATTTTTTAATCAATATTTATGTTCTTTTTTAATAAAATGTTAATTATTATTTGCATTTATTTTGTTTCTCCTTTTCATTTATATTATAATATTAACAAAATCATATTTAAAGGGACTTTTATAAAGTCCCTTCTTTTTATCATTTTTATTCAAACGTTGGATATCCATCACTTCCAATTATCCATCTTTTTAATTCACTATTTTCTCCAATATTGTTGTTCAATAAATTTACAAATTCTTCGTTATTCCTCGTACTTTCCTCATCTAATTCTGTTATTCCTTCAGATATAGCTCCAACAGATTCAGATTTATTTTTATCATAATATATGTTTGATATATTTGTTACAGTTGCTGTAGAATTACTTTTTGAAATTCTTCCAATTATAGCTTTAGGACTTTCTCCTGCATTATAACAATTTTGTATATTTAATGTTATTGATGCACATGTTGTTCCTTGTTCTCCTAAAATACCACTGTTTTCACATTTTCCCAAATTATAACAATTCTGTATATCAAGTTTTAACGTACTATCCCAAGCAGCACCAGAAAAAATTCCAGCAATCCCATTAGTACATTCACCTAAATTGTAACAATTTATAATTTTATTATTAACTTCTTCTCTTATCCAACCCACTATACCATTTTTGCATTTTATTTTATTAGCACAGTTATTTATAGTTGCTTTTTGCATTACACCAACAATCCCTGCATAATTGTTATCGTATATATTATTATTATAATATTCTATTTCTCCATTATTGATACATTTTTCAATTATTGCTTCATTTTTTGCACAACCAGCAATACCTCCTGCACCTCCATACTGCCATCCTCTTCCTGTTATGCTAATTTCACCATAATTATTACAATTAGATATTATAGAATCTGCAATCGTTACTATTCCTCCTACCATATTATATCCCGTTATTTTAGCATAATTATTGCAATTCTCTATTTTGGAATTAATCTTATAATCTCCACCTACAATTCCCGCAGTATGCCATTTTCCTGTTATACTTCCTGTTATATTCAAATTTCTAATTTCTGCATTAGATATAGTTATAAATAATCCTATATTCTTTTGATTTTTTTCATTTTGATATAAATTCTTTATATAATTATTTCTACCATCAAACTTTCCTTGAAATGATCTCTTACCTATTCCAGGAAATCCACTACATTCTTCTCCTTGTTTTGTTAACTCTGTTTTTATATCTTCAACTATTCCATCTGTATTTATATCACCATATATTGTTGTTGTTGGATCTGTATATGATGTATCTGATTTAAAATTTAATGTCCTTGTTAATACAATATACTTATTTTCAAACCAATTACGATTTAAATTTAAACTACTATTTCCATCTCCTGTCATTATAGAAAATGCAACTAAATCTTCTATACAGTTTATTTCATATGGATGTTCTTCACTTCCATCTAATATATTTCCTTCTATGTCTTTTGTTATGTCTCCTGCATATTCATCATTCTCTACTATCTCAAGTTCAACTGTTCCATCTTCCTTGTTTACTATATAATATCTTTCACTTTCTAAAAATTTAACTTCAAATTCATCACCTGCATCAAGAACTTCATTTTTATCTACTCCTACTACATTTTCTAAGGCTGCTTTAAAGTTTTCCTCTGTTATTTCGATTCCATATTGAAATCTTTCAATATTTTGTGCTTGGAATGCTAATTTTATTTGCTCTTTTTCTTTTCCTATTTCTGAGCTCTCTCTTGTTTTTTTGGCTTGATTTATTATTCCACCTTCACTTATTAATGTAGTAATTGTTATTCCTGCTAATATCAACATTACTATTATTGTTACTGCCAATGCTATTAATGTTATTCCTTTTTCTTCTTTTGATTTCTTCATTTGTATTCCTCTCCTTCTATTTATAATATATCATTATTATCCAATATCTATTTTTTCTTATATTGCAACACTTATGCATTAATTATAAAACATTTTATTTTAAAACACAATAGAACAAATTTCATTATTTTTTATTTAGTGAAAAAGTCTGAATCTTTTTTAAATTAAAGACTTTTTTAGTTATTTAATATTTAAGTGATATACTTAAGAATTAGAAAATCACTTTATCATAAATAATATAATGGGAGTATAAAAACTATACTCCCATTATATTATATCCATTATCTGCATAAATAACTTGACCTGTAACCGCTTCTGACATAGAACTTAATAAAAATGTTGCTATATTCCCAACTTGTACAGTTGTAACATTTCTATGTAAAGGAGCTTTTTGTTCTACTACATTTAATATTGAACTAAAATCTTTTATTCCCTTTGCTGATAATGTTTTTATTGGTCCTGCAGAAACTGCATTAACTCTTATATTTTCTTTTCCTAAGTTTTCTGCTAAATATCTAACACTAGATTCTAATGCTGCTTTAGCAATTCCCATTACATTATATCCTTCTAATACCTTTGTTGATCCATGATATGTTAATGTAACTAAACTTGCATTTTCATTTAGCATATCTAATTCTTTTGCCATTCTTGCAATTAATACAAATGAATATGCACTAACATCACAAGCATGTGCAAATCCTTCTTTACTTGTATATATAAAATCATTGTGTAAATCTTCTGTATTTGCATGTGCTATTGCATGTACTATTCCATCTATTTTTCCATTTTCTTCTTTTATTTTTGTAAATGTCTCTCTTACTTTTTCATCTTCTGAAGCACCATTTAATACATATGCTTTACTTCCTTTAAATTCTGATACAAGTTCTTCTATTTTTTCTTTATTTTCTTCTCCCATATATGTAAATAATAATTGTGCTCCATTTTCATAAGCTGATTTTGCAATTCCAAATGCTATACTCCATTTGTTTCTTATTCCCATTATTAATATTTTTTTACCTTCTAATAACATTTCTTTTCCTCCTTTTTATAATATTTGAAATTCTCCCATATTTCTAAACTTTTGATATCTTTCTTCTTTTATATCTTCTGGTTTCATTTTAGCATATTTTTTTATTGCTTTCAAAATTTCATTTTTCAGTATTTGACTAACAACTTCACAAGCTTTATTTTCTTCAATTTCTGGTTCTTTTATTATTTCATCAATTACATTCATTTCTTTTAAATCTTTAGCTGTTAATTTCATTTTTTCTGCAGCTTCCTTCGTTCTTGAAGAATCTTTCCATAATATACTTGCATATCCTTCTGGTGAAAGAATTGAATATATAGCATTTTCAAGCATTAATACTTTATTTCCAAGTCCAAGTGCTAATGCACCTCCACTTGATCCTTCTCCTATAACAATACTAATCGTAGGAACTGTTAAACTTGCCATTTCTAACATTGAACTTGCAATTGCTTCACCTTGTCCTCTTTCTTCTGCTCCAATTCCTGGATATGCCCCTTTTGTATCTATAAAAGTAATTACAGGTCTATGAAATTTTTCTGCTTGTTTCATAAATCTTATTCCTTTTCTATAACTTTCTGGATTTGGCATTCCAAAATTCCTTTCAATATTTTCTTTTGTTGTTCTTCCTTTTTGTTCTGCTATAATTGTAAAATTTTGATTACCAATTCTTGCAAGTCCACAAACTATTGCCTTATCATCTTTAAATTGTCTATCTCCATGTAATTCAATAAATTCATCAAATATTTTTTCTATATAATCTAATGATGTCTTTCTTTTAGGATTTCTTGCAATTTCTACTTTTTCATAAGCATCCATATTTATTTCATTCCTTTCTAATGTCTATCTACTTATTTAATTGTATCAGTTTTGATAATATATTTTTCAAATCTTTTCTTTCAACAATTTTATCTATAAATCCATGTTCTAATAAAAATTCTGCTGTTTGAAATCCTTCTGGCAATTTCTCTCCAATAGTTTGTTCAATAACTCTTTGACCAGCAAATCCTATCATTGCACCTGGTTCTGCTAAAATTATATCTGCTATACTTGCAAAAGATGCTGTTACACCTCCATAAGTTGGATCTGTTAAAACAGATATATATAATAATCCTGCTTCATTTAATTTAGATATAGCTGATGTTGTTTTTGCCATTTGCATTAATGACATTATTCCTTCTTGCATTCTTGCACCACCAGAAACGCAAAATATTATTATTGGAAGTTTTAATTCTATTGCTTTTTCTATTGAATATGTAATCTTTTCACCAACAACTACTCCCATACTTCCCATCAAAAATCCACTATCCATTACACATATTACAACATCTTCGCCATTTATTTTTCCTTGTCCTGCACTTACTGCTTCCTGCAATCCTGTTTTTTCTCTTAAAGCTTTTATCTTTTTAGTGTAATCTTCTAAATTTAATGGATTTGTTGTATCTATATTCAAGTCAAATTTTTGATATGTTCCTTCATCAATTATACTTTCAAGCCTTCTATTTATATGCATTCTAAAATATCCACCACAATTAGGACAAATATTCATATTTTCTCTGATTGTTTCTTTATAAATTATTTCTTTACATTTATCACATTTTACCCATTTTCCAACAGGTATATCAACTTTGTTTTCTTTTCTTTTGGCAGTAGGTTCTCTTTTTTTTATTTTGTCTACTATCATATTTAACCTCTTTCAATAAAATTATTTCTTTAAAATCTCTTTTTCAATAAAAGAAGTATCAAAATTTCCTCTAATAAAGTTTGGATTTTTAATTATTTTAAATAAAAAGTCTATATTTGTATCAACACCTTCAATCACAGTTTCTTCTAAAGCTCTTTTCATTTTACTAATTGCTTCATTTCTACTATCTCCATGTGTTATTATTTTTGCTATCATTGAATCATAAGTTGGTGGAATTGTATATCCTTCATATATTGCTGTATCTATCCTTACACCATTACCTCCTGGTAAGTTTAATCCTGTAATTGTTCCTGGACATGGCATAAAATTCTTACTAGGATTTTCTGCATTTATTCTACATTCCATACTATATCCTCTAAATTCAACATCTTTTTGTTTTAATTTTAATGTTTCACCTGCTGCTATTTTTATTTGTTCTTTTACTATGTCTATACCTGTTCTTTCTTCTGTTATTGGATGTTCTACTTGAATTCTAGTATTCATTTCCATAAAATAAAAGTTTTTATCACTATCTACTAAAAATTCTATTGTTCCACAGCTTGTATATCCTGCAACTTTAGCTGCTTTTACTGCCGCTTCCCCCATTTTATTTCTTAATTTATCATCTATTGCTGTTGATGGTGTTTCTTCTAATACTTTTTGATTTCTTCTTTGAATTGAACAATCTCTTTCTCCTAAATGTATTACATTTCCATGTTCATCTGCCAATATTTGGATTTCTACATGACGAGGATTTTTTATGAATTTTTCCATATATATTTCATCATCATTAAAAGATATTTTTGCTTCTTGTTTTACTATATTATAATTTTTTTCTAGTTCTTCAGAATTATTTGCAATACGTATTCCTTTTCCTCCACCACCAGCTGCTGCTTTTAACATAACAGGATAACCTATTTTTTCAGCTGTTTTTATTGCATCTGTAAGTCCTGTAACACTTCCTTTTGAACCTGGTATTACTGGAACACCTGCAGATTCCATTAATTTTTTGGCATTTGATTTATTTCCTAATAATTCTATTACTTGATATTTAGGTCCTATGAATTTTATATTTGATTCTTCACATATTTTTGCAAATTGACTGTTTTCTGATAAAAATCCAAAACCTGGATGTATTCCATCTGCCCCTGTAATATGTGCTGCCTCTATTATGTTTTTGAAATTCAAATAACTTTTATTTGAGCTTGCTGGGCCTATACAAATTGCTTCATCTGCAAGTTTTGTATGCATTGCATCTTTATCTATTTCTGAATATACTGCTACTGTTTTTATATTCATTTCTTTACATGCTCTTATTATTCTGACTGCTATTTCTCCTCTATTTGCAATTAATATCTTGTTCATTTATATTCCCATCCTTTTCTCTATTGTTTCAAGTTCACACATATTAACATTTTTTTATTTGTTATCAACTACTGCAAATGTTAATTCACCTTTTGCTACAATTTTACCATCAACTGTGGCTATTGCTTCTCCAATTCCAATTGGACCTTTTCTTTTTATAATTTTTACTTCTAATTTTAACTTATCTCCTGGAACAACCATTTTTTTGAATTTCATTTTGTCTATTCCACCAAATAAAGCATTTTTTCCTTTATTTTCATCCATACTTAATATTGCAATTGCTCCTGCTTGTGCTAGACTTTCTGTTATTAATACACCTGGCATTATTGGATTTCCAGGAAAATGTCCTTTAAAATACCATTCTTCTGCATTTACATATTTATATGCTACTGCACTTTCTCCTGGTATATATTCTTCTACCTCATCTATCATTAAAAATGGTTCTCTTTGTGGTATTATTTCTTTTATTTGCTCTTTATTTAACATCTTTATTTTCCTTCCTTTTATTTTATCTTAAATAATGGCTTTCCATATTCGACCATCTCTCCATCTTTAACAAGTATTTCTGCAATTTCACCATCAAATTCACATTCTATTTCATTCATCAATTTCATTGCTTCTATAATACATAAAATATCACCTTTTTTTACTTTTTTTCCAATCTCTACATAAGGATTTGAATTAGGATCTGGTTTTAAATAAAATGTTCCAACCATTGGTGATTTTACAATTTTACAATTATCTCCTTGTGTTTCTGTTTCTACAATTTCATTTACTTCTTTTTTCTCAATATGTTGTATGTTTTTTTCTTGTATTTTTTCAACTACTTTTACTTCTTTTTTCATTCCAATTTTAGTTCCATCTGGAAAATCTATTGAAATCTCTGTTAATTTAGAATTCCCCATGTCATCAATTAATTTTTTTATATCTTCATAATTCATTTTTTTATTCCTTTCTGTCAGCAATATTACTCATATTTTTTTAAAATAATACTTGCATTATGTCCTCCAAATCCTAAAGAGTTTGACATTGCAATATTTATTTTTTCATTTCTTACTTCATTTGGAACTATATCTAAATCACATTCTTCATCTTTTTCTTTATAATTAATAGTTGGTGGAACTTTTCCTTGTTCAATTGCTTTTGTACAGAAAATTGCTTCTACTCCACCTGCAGCTCCTAATAAATGACCTGTATTTCCTTTTGTTGAACTTATCATTACTTTTGAGCTATATTCTCCTAATGCTTTTTTTATTGCAATTGTTTCGCAAGAATCATTTAAATGTGTTGAAGTTCCATGTGCATTTATATAATTTATATCTTCTGGTTTTATTTTTGCATCTTCTATTGCTCTTGTCATAGCTCTTGCTGCACCTTCTCCATCAGGAGCTGGTGATGTTATATGATAAGCATCTGATGTTGCACCATATCCAATTATTTCAGCATATATTTTTGCACCTCTTTTTTGTGCATGTTCTAGTTCTTCTAAAACTAAAACACCTGCACCTTCTCCCATTACAAATCCACTTCTTTCTTTATCAAATGGAATACTTGCTCTTGTTATATCTGTTGCACTTGATAATGCTTTCATATTTTCAAATCCTGCAATTCCAATTTCACATATTGATGCTTCTGAACCACCTGCTACTATTACATCTTCTGAACCATATTTTATTGTTTTATATGCTTCTCCTATTGCATGTGTTGATGATGCACAAGCTGAAAGTATTGAAATTGATTCCCCTTTTGCACCTAATTCAATTGCAACATTTCCTGCTGGCATATTTGCAATTGACATTGGAATAAACATTGGTGAAATTCTATTATGTCCTTTTGTACAATTTATTGTACATTGTTCTTGGATTGTACTTAGCCCTGCAATTCCTGAACTTACAAATACTCCTACTCTTTCAAAATCTGTATTTTCTTTTGTAATTCCACTATCTTTAAAAGCCTCTCTTGAAGCTATAATTGCAAATTGTGAACTTCTGTCTAATCTTTTTGATTGTTTCAAATCAAAATATTCTTGTGATTCATAATTTTTAACTTCTGCATCTACTTTTGTTTTAAATGTAGAATTATCAAATAAAGAAATATTATCAATTCCACATTTTTTATTTAATATACTATTCCATGATTCATTTACATCTTTTCCTATTGGAGTTATTGCTCCAAGTCCTGTAATTACTACTCTTCTTTCCATATCTTTCTCTCCTATTTTTTTACTTATTCAAATTACATAAGCATACCACCATCAACATTAATAACTTGCCCAGTAATATAAGAACTATCATCAGAAGCTAAAAACTTAACAACATTAGCAACATCTTGAGCTGTTCCCATTCTTTTCAAAGGAATATTTTTGGCAATTTCCTGTTTAACATCATCTTTTAAAACATCAGTCATATTTGTTTCAATAAAACCAGGCGCAACAGCATTTACTAAAATATTTCTTGAAGCAATTTCTTTAGCCAAACTTTTTGTAAATCCAATAATTCCTGCTTTTGATGCAGAATAATTTGTTTGACCTGCATTACCTGAAATTCCAACAACAGATGAAATATTAATTATTCTTCCAGAACGAGCTTTCATCATATATGGCACTACATTTTTTGTAACATTAAATGTTCCAACTAAATTAGTATCTATTACTTGTTCAAAATCCTCTTTTTTCATTCTCATAAGTAACATATCTTTTGTAATTCCTGCATTATTTACTAATACATCTATTTGTCCAAATCTTTCTATTACTTGTTTTACAAAGTTTTCACATTCTTCAAAATTTGCAACATCACCTTTTACTGCTAGAACTTGAACTCCAATTTCTTCAATTTCTTTTTTAGTATTTTCTAGTTCTTCATTTTCTTTTCTATAATTTAATGCAATATTATAGCCTTGTTTTGCTAATGTTATTGCTATTTGTTTGCCTATTCCTCTTGTTGCACCTGTTATTAATGCATATTTCTCCATTTTCTTCCACCTTTCTCTTATATAGTTGGAAAAGAATTAAATTTTAGCAAGGCAAATTTCATTTAAAAAGCAAGGGCGCATACGAGTTGTATGTAACCGCGTTTTAAATGAAATTTAACACAGCAAAAATTGTAATTATTTTTCAACGCTTTCCAATGTTTTCACATCTGTCACATTAAAAATCCTAATCTCTTTATCTGTTTTAATCTTTTTAGCAAATCCAGACAATGTCTTACCTGGCCCTATTTCAATAAAAGTATCAACACCAAGTTTAATCATATTTTCCAAACTCTTTGAAAATCTCACGGGACTTATTATATGTTTTGCTAAAATATCTTTCATATCATCATTTTCTGTATAAACTTCAGCATCTATATTTTTAATAACTTTTGAATCTCCATTATTAAAATTAATTTTATCTAACTCTTTTTTTAATTCATCTGATGCCTTTTGTAATTTTATAGTATGAAAAGGACCTGATGTTTTTAATTCAATAACTCTTCTAGCACCATATTGTTTAGCTATAATTTCTGCTTCTTTTATTCCATCTTTATCCCCTGAAATTACAATTTGACCTGGGCAATTAAAATTTACTGGTACTGCAAATCCATTTTGAACTTTTGAACATACTTCTTCAACTTCATTTTCTCCCATTCCAAGTATAGCTGACATTAGCCATTCACCATCTGGAACTAAATTTTGCATATATTCTCCACGTTTTTGAACTAGTTTTACTCCATCTTCAAAATTTAATATTCCGCTATATATCAGTGCAGAATATTCACCAAGACTTAAACCTGCTGATATTTCTGCTTTAACTCCATTTTTATTAAGTATTTCTAATATTGCTAAACTCATTGTTAAAATACAAAGTTGAGTATTTTTAGTTTGATTTAATTCTTCTTCAGGACCTTCAAATGATATCTTTTTCACATTTACTCCTGTCAAACTTTCTACTCTATCATATATATTTCTAACTTCCTCATATTTCTCATATAAATCTTTTCCCATTCCAACATATTGTGAACCTTGACCTGGGAACAAAAATCCTATTTTCATATTATTCTTCTATCCTTTTCATTAATCTTTTTTCAAATATTTTGCAAAATTCATTTTCAATAAATAAATTATCAACATCTATGTTAAATTCTTTTTTAATTGATGTTGCAATATTTCTTATATCATCACTAAAATTCTTACTATTAGTATTTATGCCTATTCCTACAACTATATATTTTGTTTTCTGTCCAACAATTTTAGATTCTGTTAATATTCCACCAACTTTTTTTCCATTATAATAAATATCATTTGGTGCTTTTATTTGAAGATTTATTCCATATTTTTCTTCAAAAATTTGTATTAATATCTGTGCAATTTCTATTGTTATACCTTCAAGCTTTTGTGGATCACATTCTGTTTCAATATAAAATGAAAATGCAATATTATTTTCATTACCTGTATGCCAAACTCTACCATGTGTTCCTTTTCCATTTGTTTGTCTATCTGCCATTATAATGGTTCCATTTTGTATTTTACATTTTTCTATTCTTCTATGTATTTCTGTTTGTGTAGAGTCAATTTCTTCATAATGTTCAAATACATTACCTAAAATTTGTGTTGTCATTATAACTCCTTCATTATTTGTTCTAGATTTTTTTCTCTTTTAATTTTATTTGTTGTAGTTTTTATTAATGGTTTATCCGAAATAATAATTCCTCTAATTGCTTTATAATGTGGCATTGTTTTATTTATTGATTTTATTTTTTCATTAAAATATTCATTTATCTCAGCTTCTGTTTTTCCTTCAAAACTTTCTTTGTTATAAACAATTTTTGCAAAAATCTTTATGTCATTTGGATCTTTTGAAATTGGCTTTCCAAAAATAAATGCTTCTTCTACACCATCTTCTTTATTAATTAATGTTTCCATCTCTTCTGGAAAAATATTTTTGCCATTTTTTAATACAATTACACTTTTCTTTCTTCCACAAATAAATATGTAACCATCTTCATCAATTCTCGCTAAATCACCAGTTTGAAACCAGCCATCTTTTAATACTTTTTCTGTTGCTTCTTTATTTTCATAATATTCAAGCATTATATTAGGTCCTTTTACTGCTAATTCTCCAATTCCATCTTTATTTATATCTAATAATTTTACTTCATCACTTGGAACACATTTTCCAATAGATCCTGTTTTATGATATTTTTTATTTCCTATTGCAACAACTGGTGATGTTTCTGTTAATCCATATCCTTGAACCATATTAAATCCAAGCCTTCTAAATTTGTCTTCAATACTTGGCTCTAGACTTGCAGCACCACTTATAAATAGTTTTATATTTCCACCAAGTAAATCATGTATTTCTTTAAATACTTCTTTTTTCTTTTCCATACTTGAATCTTTATATTTTTCTTCATCTTTAAGTATTTGTTCAACTTTTCCTTGTTTTTCTAAGTGCTTTTTTATTATTTTGAATAATCTTTCATATATTGCTGGAACAGATGCCATTACAGAAACTTTATATTCTGCTAAGTTTTCAGGAATATGTCTAATTCCATCACAAAATACTGTTTCAGCTCCAACATATAGTGAAA
The DNA here is from genome assembly GCA_934141555.1 of uncultured Clostridia bacterium. Taxonomy (GTDB): domain Bacteria; phylum Bacillota; class Clostridia; order TANB77; family CAG-508; genus CAG-269. The sequence continues at coordinate 71,220 of CAKPCK010000005.1, forward strand.
ATAAAAATCCAACTGTACATTCAAATACATGATGTAATGGTAAAAATGATAAAAACACATCTGATGAATTTACATCTAATATTGATGATATATCCATTAAATTTGAACATATATTTTTATGTGAAAGTGCTACTGCTTTTGATATTGATGTTGTTCCAGATGTAAATAACATTATACTCATTTTTTCATTATCAATTTTTGCATTTGTAAAACTTGTATCTCCAGATTTTACTAGTTGTATTCCTTCTGATATAAGTCTTTTTTGTGATATGATTCCATCATTATCATTTTCTAAATCCATTGAAATGATATATTTTAATTTTGTCTTTTTTAATATTTCAACATATTTTTGTGAACATATTATTGCTTCTGCTTTTGATCTTTCAATTAAACTTTCTAATTCATTGTCTGGTAATGATTTGTCTAATGGTACTACTATTCCTGTTCCACAAACTATTGATAAATATGCTATTTCCCATTCATATCTATTCTCACCTATTACAGCTATTCTTTTATCTTTTAATCCCATATCTATTAATTTTGTTCCAAGTCCATCAACCATTTTCCTTACTTCACTATGTGTAATTTCTTTATATCCATTTTCTTGTCTTATTTTATATGCTATTTTTTTACCATATTTTTCTCCTGATTTTTTTAACATATCTTTTAAATCTGTTATTTCTGTATATTTATATAATCTTTCCATTCTTTTTCCTTATTTTATTAATTTTGTTTTGGTTTCGTTTGTAAACCTTATATATTTATACCATTTTTTTAAGACTTTTTGATTATACTGGGAGGTCAGTACAATTTGGTATTTTAAAACAATTTTCTTACCATTGACATTTTTTTATAATTATGCTAATATAATAATAGCAATTGCAAAACAAATCGTGCAATAATAACACAAAAAAGACTAAGAACCTCCAATTCTTAGTCTTTTCTTTTTGCTATTTACTCAAAAGCTTTACTATGTAGTAAATCAATATAAGTTTTAGCAAGTCCATTAAATCGTGCAAAATAATAACACCTCCCTTCTACCTTTGGGCGAAAGGCATATTTAATATATATTCATCCCTAGATTTTGTCAACAAATTTCGTCTTACATAATTTGACATTTTATGTAAAATGATGTATAATAAAAGTACCGATGCCATGAAAGTGGCTATGTTTATTATTTGATGGCTGATTTATTCAGTTATCTACAAGCTATGGAGGGCTTGAATCATGGAAAACACTACAAACTTTGACCTGTTACCCACCCCGCAGATGTTTCGCACTACCAACAGACGTTCTAAGGAACTGTTGCTCGAAGATGCAAAAAAAATCATCTTCGACCAAGTCAGTTCTATGTATGAATCAGACTCTAAAAGTTCCAACAAGAACATGAACCTCTTCGATGACTCTACAGTCGTTCTGTACCTCTTCGAAGATCAGTTTGAAGTTGATGAATCGTCTCTCCCTCTGAACAAGCTTCACTTTCTCAGCATTATCAAGGATCCTCTTTTTCCCAAAGAAGAATTCAATACTTGGTTGAGGGAGCACCATTGGAAGCTCAACTGTTTGGTTGACAAGTTTAGGATCATCGAAATTAATTAACCCATAGCACTAAGGGCGCTTTCCTGAAAAGGATAAGCGCCCTTTAGTTATAATTTTATTTATACCAATTTTCGAAAAAATTACTGATAAGAAATTTCGAAAAACAATCAAAACTACAAATAGTTTTTGACATTTTATGTAAAATGTTCTATAATATGTATAGAACCTTAATGGTTTTTGGTATATTATTATAGTGTTGCGTTATGCAACAAGGAGGACAGTAATGAAAAAGTCTAACATTTGGGTCAACAATATTCAGGAATCTTTGCTGAATGAAGCCAAAAAGCTTATTAGCAATTTTCTGGATTCGCAGAATGATTCTGCTGTTGATATCTATCCGAACCAAACTATTTTCGTTTCTTTAAGCACTTGGAATGAATATGTTCTATTCTGTCGTTTGTACGAGAACAAACTCTTTCCTAAAGATCAGTTCCATCAATTCTTACACGAGTTTGGCTGGGAATACAGATATTGTGCAAAAGATTTGATTGCAATTCCTGTTTCCCCAGAAGATGAGGAAGACGACATTAAGTAATGTATTCTAACCTCTAGCCAACAGCCCCCCGCAGAATAAAATCTGCGGGGGGCTGTTGTTTTATATACTAACTTTATCTTTATCTTCTTTTTCAACCATCTTTTTTTCTTTTTGCTTAATTTTTAAATTATCTTTAGCAACTGTCATAAGAAGTTTAATTCTATTCGTTTGATTTGCTTCACTTGCACCTGGATCATAATCAACTGGTACAATATTTGCATCTGGGAACATATCTCTAATAGTTTTTATTACACCTTTACCAACAACATGGTTTGGTAAACATGCAAATGGTTGAACACAAACTATATTTTGAATACCATTTTCCATATATTCAAGCATTTCAGCTGTCAAGAACCAACCTTCACCTGTCTGATTTCCTGTTGATAAAACTGATTTTACATTATCTGCTAAATGCCAAATATCACAAGTTGGTAAATATCCTTTTTTAGATTTTTCCAATGCTTTTTTTACATCTTTTTCAAATGAATTTATCAATTTTATTGCAACATCAAATAACATTGATTTCAAGCCATTATTTTTTAATAACTGATGTGATATTACTCCATTTGCTGCAACATATTTAACAAATCCCATAAAGTCTGGTAAAACAACCTCTGCACCTTCTTTTTCTAATAAGTTTGCTACATAATTATTTCCAAATGGATGATATTTAATTAAAATTTCTCCTACTATTCCTACTCTTGGCTTTTCTTTTCCTTGCTTCCATTCAATTTTTTCAAAATCATCAACCATCTCATATATACTCTTTGAAAATTCTTTTGAATTACTATTTATTGCAAGTTTTTTTGCCTTTTCCATCCATTCTGCAAATAATTTATCTGTTTCACCTTTATTTTTTTCATAAGCTCTATTTTTATATAACATTTTTTGTAATAAATCTGCATAAACCATTGATTTTAATAGTTTTTCAACTAATGGTAATGTTAGCTTAAATCCAGGGTTTTTCTCCATTCCAACAACATTAAATGAAATTACTGGAACTTGTCCAAAGCCTGCATCTTTTAGAGCTTTACGAATAAATCCTATATAATTTGTTGCTCTACATCCTCCACCTGTTTGTGACATTATTAATGCTGTTTTATTTACATCATATTCTCCAGATTCTAATGCTTCTATCATTTGTCCTGTTGTTATAATTGATGGATAACAAGCATCATTATTCACATATTTCAAACCTGTTTCAATTGTATTTTGTGTACATTCTCTTAAAAGTTTTGCTTTATATCCTTCGCTTTGTAAAACTGGTTCAATAAAATCAAAATGAATTGGTGCCATTTGTGGAATTAAGATTACATATTCTTTTTTCATTTCTTCTGTAAATGGATTTTTCTTTAAGAAATATTCACCTGTTTCTTTTTCTTCTTTTTTATTATTTAATCTTTTATTAATACTTGCAAGTAATGAACGTAAACGAATTCTTACAGCACCTAAATTATTTACTTCATCAATTTTTATTAATGTATACATTTTTCCAAAACTTGTTAAAATCTCTTCAACTTCATCTGTTGTAACAGCATCAACTCCACAACCAAATGAATTTATTTGAACAAGTTCTAAATTATCATGTCTACCAACAAAATCTGCTGCTGCATATAATCTTGAATGGAACATCCATTGGTCAACAACACGAAGTGGTCTTTCTGGTAATGCTTTATCTGCAACACTATCTTCTGTTAATACACACATTCCCAAACTTGTTATTAATGTATCTATTCCATGATTTATTTCTGGATCTACATGATATGGTCTTCCTGCTAATACAATTCCTTTTAAATTATTTTTTTCAATATATTCAATTGTTTCTTTTCCTTTTTCATGTATATCTTGTCTACATTTTTGATATTCTTGTTGAGCTTTTTCTATTGCATTTTTTAATTCTTTTTTGTTAAAATTATATTCTTTAAATTCAGGTAATTCCATCATTCTTTTTAATAGCGCTTTTGATTCAAATGGTAAAAATGGATTTATGAATTTAATATCTTTACTTTTTAATTCTTCAATATTATTTTTTAATACTTCTGAATAAGATATTACAATTGGACAATTATATCTATTATTGCTATCCACATATTCTTTTCTTGAATATGGTATACATGGATAAAATATTGTTTTAATTCCTTTTTGGATTAGGCTTATAACATGTCCATGTGATAATTTAGCTGGATAACATACAGATTCAGAAGGCATTGATTCAATACCTTTTTCATATATCTTTCTTGTACTTTTTTCTGATATTATTACTCTAAATCCTAAATTTGTGAATAATGTAAACCAGAATGGATAGTCTTCATACATATTTAAAACTCTTGGAATTCCTATTGTTCCTCTTGGTGCATCTTTTTCTTCTAATGGTGTATATCCAAATATTCTATCATATTTATATTTTACTAAGTCTGGTAAATCTTTGTGTGAATTTACTATTCCTTCACCTTTTTCACATCTATTTCCAGATATATGTCTTTTTCCATTACTAAATCTATTTATTGTTAATTGACAATGATTTTCACATCCATTACATCTTGTATGTGTTACTTTTATATCTAATTTGTCAATTTCTTCTATTGTTGCAAGTGTTGAATGATATTCCATATCCATATTTGCTTCATATTGTTCACATGCAAGTAATGCCATACCATAAGCTCCCATAAGTCCTGCTATATCTGGTCTTATTACATTTCTTCCAACAATTAATTCAAATGCTCTTAATACTGCTTCATTATAGAAAGTTCCACCTTGTACAACAATATGACTTCCTAATTTTTTTACATCTCTTATTTTCATTACTTTTTGTATTGCATTTTTTATTACTGAATATGATAAACCTGCTGATATGTCTCCAACTGAATATCCTTCTTTTTGTGCTTGTTTTATTTTTGAATTCATAAATACTGTACATCTAGAACCTAAATCTACTGGATTTTGTGCTTCTAATGCTTCTTTTACAAATTCTTCTATATTTAAGTTCAAACTTTTTGCAAATGTTTCAATAAATGAACCACATCCAGATGAACAAGCTTCATTTAACATTATATTGTCTATTGTATTGTTCTTTAATTTGATATATTTCATGTCTTGTCCACCAATATCAACAATACTTGTTACTTTAGGTTCGAATTTTTTTGCTGCTGTATAATGCGCTATTGTTTCAATTTCATTTAAATCTACATTTAATGCTGTTTGTATTAATTTTTCTCCATATCCAGTTACACCACTATAACGAATAACTGCTTCTTTTGGCATAACAGAATATAATTTTTTCAACATTTCTATAATACTATCAAGTGGTTTTCCACCATTTCCTTGATATGCTGAATATAGTAATGTTCCTTCTCTATCTATAACTACTAATTTTGATGTTGTTGAACCTGCATCTATTCCAACAAAACAGTCTCCTTTATGTTCTGAAAGTGGCTTTTTTGCTACTTTATCTTTTTCATGTCTAGCTTTAAATTCATCATATTCTACGTTTGTTGAAAATAATGGTTTTAATGGTACTGTTGTTGTATCATGTGAATGTTTTAATACTTGTATTTTACTTTTTAATTTTTCTACACTTATTGGACTTTCATCTTTTGCTTCTAAACATGCTCCCTTGGCAACTAATAAATGTGCTTCTTCTGGCACTATTGTTTGCTCTGGTGTTAAATGTAATGTTTCAACAAATCTTTTTCTTAATTCTGGTAAATATGTTAATGGACCACCTAAAAATGCTACATTTCCTCTAATTGGTCTTCCACAAGCTAATCCTGATATTGTTTGATTTACCACTGCTTGTAAAATAGATACTGCAATATCTTCTTTAGCAGCACCTTCATTTAATAATGGTTGCACATCTGTTTTGGCAAATACTCCACATCTTGATGCAATTGGATATATTGTTTGATATCCTTTTGCAAGCTCATTTAATCCTGCAGTGTCTGTATTTAATAATGATGCCATTTGGTCTAAAAATGCTCCTGTTCCACCTGCACATGTTCCATTCATACGTTGCTCTACAGATCTTCCAAAATAAATGATTTTTGCGTCTTCTCCTCCAAGTTCAATTACTACATTTGTTTGTGGAATATATCTTTCTACAGCTCTTTTACATGCAACAACTTCTTGAATAAATGGTACATCTAAAAATTTAGCTGTACTCATTGCTCCTGAACCTGTTAATGCTATTGTAAATTCTTTATCTTTATATTTTTCTACTAATTCTTCTAATACTTTACATACTGTATTTTTTGTATCTGAATAATGTCTTTCGTATGATGTATATATTTCTTTTAAATTTTCGTCCATAACTACTATTTTTACTGTTGTTGAACCTACATCCATTCCTATATGTACTATTTTATTCATATTTTTTCCCTCTATACTTTTATTCAATTCTTCTGCTAATATATCATATTACTACTTTTTTTTCAAGTTAAAGTTTTTAACTGTCTTTCCATTTTTATGCATTTTATTATATCTTATATTTATGAATTATTTGTGAATTATGTAATAAACAAAAACAGCTCCCCAACAATAGGAGAGCCGCCGTGTGCTATTCTTATTTATTTTCGAACTTCAGCTTTTATTCACCAAATTCCACCTGGAACTCAGTGCTAAGCTTGCCATCTTTTCCAATCTCATAAGGGACAGAAAAGAATTCATCTTTGAGCGTAACATATCCAATGTATCGCCCATTCATACCGTAACGAGTGAGGCCAGCAACTTGGTCTTTGATGAAAATGAGTTCTTTCGTCTTCAAGTTCATCAACATCAGTTTGCTATCAGGAGTGATGAAATACAACGCATTGTCCTTCATCTCACAAAATGTGATATACTCCTCATTCTTAAACTTTACATGCGGTCGAACAAATTCCTGGTCACAACATCCATCATGGACTTTGCCACATTTCGGACAGACCTCAAGGAGATCATCAGGATCTTCTGCTTCTTCAATAGAAGCAATTTCTTCAGAGGTCAGAACCTCAAACTCGACATCATCGACATTAGTAGCAAATGCCGTAATAGAAAGTGTTGCCAGTGCAATAATCACCAGCATCATACTAACAAGTTTCTTCATAGTTGTCCTCCATTCTATAATAGCACACTAAAACAGATTCTTTCGAACCTATTTTTATTATATCATTTTTTCTTCTTAAAGTCAAAGTGAAGCCCCCACCTACGGGAAGGTGGGGGCTTCTACATGGAGGGCGGCATGGGCCAAAGATTTTTGCCCTTTATGTATAAAGGTTTCCTATTTCTATATTAAATTAGAAAGGAGGAAAAGTCATGATGAAAGTAGCCTAATAGAAAACCTTATTATCTCCACAATCGCTTTTAGCGATATTTACTAGTCCAGTATAATACATATTTACATAATTGTCAAGTATTTTTACTATTTTTTTGTCGTTTTTTGTTTTTTTGGCACAATTTGCATACATTTTTTATTATCTTTCTAAATATTTCTTTAAAAATTTACCTGTATAACTTCTTTCATTCTTACAGATTTGTTCTGGAGTACCAACTGCAATTATTTCTCCACCTGCATCTCCACCTTCTGGTCCTAAATCTATAATATAATCAGCTGTTTTTATTAAATCTAAATTATGTTCTATTACAATTATAGTATTTCCAGTATCTACAAGTCTTTGTAATATATCAACTAATCTATGTACATCTGCTATATGTAATCCTGTTGTTGGCTCATCTAATATATATAATGTTTTTCCTGTAGCCTTTTTAGAAAGTTCTGTTGCTAATTTAACACGTTGTGCTTCTCCTCCTGATAATGTTGTTGATGGTTGTCCTAATTTTATATAACCTAATCCAACATCATATAATGTTTGTATTTTATTTTTTATTCTTGGAATATTTGCAAAATATTCTAATGCTTCTTCAACTGTCATATCAAGAACATCTGCTATACTCTTTCCTTTATATTTAACTTCAAGAGTTTCTCTATTATATCTTTTTCCTTTACATACTTCACAAGGTACAAATACATCTGGTAAAAAATGCATTTCAATTCTGTGAACACCATCACCAGAACAGCTTTCACATCTTCCTCCTGGTACATTGAAACTAAATCTACCTTTTTCATATCCTCTCATTTTTGCCTCATTTGTACTTGCAAAAATATCTCTTATCAAATCAAATGCCCCTGTATATGTTGCAGGATTTGAACGTGGTGTACGCCCAATTGGTGATTGATCTATATTTATAATTTTATCTATATTTTCTAAACCTTTTATTGCTTTACATTTTCCTGGCTTTTCTGTTGCTCCATTTAATTGTTGAGCAATATTTTTATATAATACTTCATTTATTAAAGTACTTTTTCCTGAACCAGATACACCTGTAATACAAATGAATTTACCAAGTGGGAATTTTACACTTATATTTTTTAAATTGTTTTCTGTTGCATTTACTATTTCAATATTTTTCTTATTTCCAGGTCTTCTCTTTTTTGGAACTTCAATCTTCTTTCTTCCACTTAGATAAGCTCCTGTTATTGATGTTGGAACATTTTTTATTTCTTCTGCTGTTCCTTGTGCCATAACTTGACCACCATGAACACCAGCACCTGGTCCAATATCAATTATTTGATCTGCTGCATACATTGTATCTTCATCATGTTCTACAACTAATAAAGAATTTCCTAAATCACGTAATTTTTTTAATGTTGCTATTAGTTTATCATTATCTCTTTGATGTAATCCTATACTTGGTTCATCAAGTATATATAATACTCCTGTAAGACCTGATCCAATTTGTGTTGCAAGTCTTATACGTTGTGCTTCTCCTCCTGATAGTGTTCCTGCACTTCTTGATAATGTAAGATATTCAAGTCCTACATCTATTAAGAATTGTAGTCTTGCATCTATTTCTTTTAATATCATTTCTGCAATCATCTTTTGTGAATCTGTTAATTCAAGGTTTCTTAAAAATTCTTGTAAACTTTTAACAGATAAATCTGTCATTTCATTTATATTTATTCCACCAATTTTTATTGATAGAATTTCTTTTTTTAATCTTGCTCCATTACATTCATCACATGGAAGTTCACTCATGTACATTTCATAAAAATCTCTCATTCCTTGTGATTTTGTTTCATTATGACGTCTTTCTAATGTTGGTATTACTCCTTCAAATGGTGCTTTGAATTTTCTTGTTCCTAATGATGATGTATATTCAAAATCTATTTCATCATTTCCAGTTCCATATAATATCTTATTTATAAAGTCTTTTGGCAAATCTTTTATTTTTTTGTTTCTAATATCTATTCCATAATATTTTCCAACACTCTCAAAATACATTTTTGCCATTGTATCGCCTTTTTTCATTGTACTAGCTCCAAATGCTTTTACACCATCATACAATGTTTTTGTTTTGTCTGGAATTATTAAATCTTCGTCCATTTTCATTAAATACCCAATTCCAGAACATTTTGGACATGCTCCATAAGGGTTATTAAATGAAAACATTCTTGGAGTTAATTCAGGAAAACTGAATCCGCAATCTGGACATGCATAATTACAACTATATAAAACTGACTTTTCTCCTACTATATCAATAAGTACTAAATTTTCTGCCTGTTTTAATGCTGTTTCTATTGATTCTGTAAGTCTACCTACTATATCTTCTTTTATTACTAATCTATCTACAACAACTTCTATTTCATGTTTTTTATTCTTGTCTAATTTTATTTCATCAGATAAGTCATATATTTCTCCATCAACTCTAACTCTTGCAAATCCATCTTTTTGCAAATCTTCAAATAATTTTGTATATTCACCTTTTCTTCCTCTTACTACAGGTGCTAATATTTGAATTCTTGTTCCTTCTTTTATTTTCATAACATTATCTACAATTTGGTCTATTGATTGTTTTTCAATCTTTTTGCCACAATTTGGACAATATGGTGTTCCAACTCTTGCATATAGTAAACGAATATAATCATATATTTCTGTTACTGTTCCAACTGTTGAACGTGGATTTTTTGATGTTGTTTTTTGATCTATTGATATTGCTGGAGATAGTCCTTCTATTGATTCTACATCTGGCTTTTCCATTAATCCTAAAAATTGTCTTGCATATGATGACAAACTTTCAACATATCTTCTTTGTCCTTCTGCATATAATGTGTCAAATGCTAATGATGATTTTCCTGAACCAGATAGTCCTGTTATTACTACTAATTTATCTCTTGGAATTTCTAGATTTATATTTTTTAAGTTGTGCTCTTTTGCACCTTTTATTATTATTTTATCATTCATTTTTAAGCCCTCTATTTTGTCTTATAATAATATTACTTTCTTTTCTCTTCTTTTTTTCTCTTTTGTTCAGCACTTTTTGCTCTTAATACTTCTCTAATTTCTTTTGCACCTAAAATATATATATACAATATTCCATCATTCATTATCATAAATTCTGTTCTTTTTTCTAATTCATTTTCATACATTAAAATAGGTACTTGCATTGTATCTCTTAAGCCTAATATTTCATCAAATGTATTTATTTGTATTACTTTATATTCATCAAAATTTACGTTATTATTTATTTTTTGTATATAACTCTTATAATTAAATAATATTCTTTTTAATTCTTGATCATACATTGTTTCCGCAGTTCTAGTATTAAATAAATATTTAATAAATTTAATAAATATGAAAATTCCAAATACTACTGATATAATTCCAGTATATATCATATATCCAACTATTTTATCATTTGCATATTCACTAGTTTTTACAAGATATTTTCCTTCATCTTTTATTATATCTGTTCCTATGCTTATATCAACTGTTTTTGTAGTTAATGGTATACTCATTGTCATTACTTTACTATTTTTGTTTATAGCTGTATTGTCATAATTATTTGTAACATAAACATACATTGTTAATTCAAGTGTATTTGTTGTATTATTTAAATTATATAAATTTATAAATTTATTTATTTTTTCATTATAATTATCATAATTAATTACTATATTTTCTGATATTTTTAAATTTTTATCATTATTTTGTTGTACTTCTTTATTTACTAATTCTTCTGTTGTTTCATAAATGGAATTTTCTCTTGAACCTTCTTTAACATTTGTTTTAGCTACAATCTTGTAACTATATGTGTATTCTGTGTTTTCTTCTAATTCTAATTCATAATTAAAATTAGCTTCTATATTTTCAATAAGACTAGCAATTAATGTATTCTTCTTATCTAGATATTCTTCATTATAAAATTCATTTTCTTTCAATTTTACTTTATAATCTAAATTTGCTTTTTCTATATATTTATTATAATAATCTTTTGATATATTAGTATATATATATATCATAACAATTCCTAAAGTTATAAATAAAATACTTAATAATAATAATCTTATTTTTTTATTTCGTCTTTTTCTTTGATGTTCTTTAATAGTTTTTCTATCTTCTCTACTCATATAAAAACTCCTTTTAATTATTTATATTTATCATATCATTTACAAATAATGTTAAATATCCAATATATTTAATTTTAAATTTAACTTGTCCTATTATTTGGTCTTTTTCTCTATATCCCTCATCTTCACTAGTATTTGCGTCTCCTTTGGTGTAATATCTAACATCTGCTCCCATCTTTTTTATATCTATTACTCTATGTACTACTTTTATATCATCTTTTTTAAATACAATAATTTCACCTTTTGTAATTTCTTGATTTTTATCATATTTTTTATATATAATGATATCTCCTTTATTTATTGTTCCAGTCATACTTCCTGAGCCGATTACTAAAGCACCATATGTAAACTTACAAGAAATTAGCATAACAATAAAAACAACAATAATTAAAGTAATTATACTTAAAATTAAACTTTTTCTTTTTTTACTTACTGTTATAATTTCTACCTTTCTATTATATATTCTTTCTAATATATTATAAATTATATATGGAACTATTATTTGAATTACTGATTCAAAGAATATATATATATCTGGAATAATAGGTATAATATATACATATAATGTTGTTATTATTCTATATATAATAGTAGCCTTTTCATTTCTATATTTTACTATTATATAATTAAACAACAAATTGTTTGCAATTGAAGAAAATATTACAAAACTTAATAATATAAAATAATCATTGATTTTTTCCAATCCGCTAATGTTTGATTTTGTAATTACATCTATTATTATTGTTATTATTAAAATTAATATATTAGAGATTTTATTTTCTTTTAATAAAACTCTTTTCCTTATTATTTCTGTCGATATTATTATTACTATATATGGTATTATATAATTTTTAATTGACCACAAACTAAATTTAACTGTTGAAACATAAAAACCTGTAAATATTCCCATAATATAAATTATTGCTATATAACTCACTCCAAATGCAGTTAATAGGAGTAATACTTGTCTACTATTAGTAGATTTTAATTTGTCATTTTTCACAACTTTGGCAAAAATAACCATAAATACTAATAATACTATCGCTAAGATTTTTTTTGAAATCACATTATTATATATAATTGTAAAAAGAAGAAATATTAACAATGATATTTGTAATACAATTAATCTTATTTTCTCACTCTTCATATTTCCTCCTTTTATAATATTATTCTGGTTGAACTGGTCTTGCTTCTACACCAACAACTATATTTCCTTCTATATTTTCTTCAGGATCTATTGGAGTTTTTACTAATGTAACTGTAACTTTTACAGTTGTACTTTCTCCATGTTTTAATGTAGATTTATCATTTGTAAATTCTGTTGCTATAGCAAAATATTCTGTATTTGTTATAGTTTTACTTTTTATTGATAATTCTGCACTTAAGTCTTCACTTAAATTTTGTATTGTAAATGTTGCACTTACGGAATCATTTTTAGCTGTTAATCCTTTTACATCCATTTTAGCAGCTAAATCTGATGCAACAGATGCTGTTACTTTATCTGCATCTGATACATTATCAACTCCTGTAAATTTAATAACAAAATTGTCAGTATTTACATTTGCTTTTGCAGTACCTGTAATATTTAATTGTGTAGATGTTACAGCTGCATATCCTACTGCAACTAATAATATTGCAACAACTAATATTGCTCCAATTGTTAATGATTTTTTCATATTTTCACCTCCTATTATTTTATACTATTTATATATACTTTTTTTAAAATTTTGTCAATATAAAAAACTCATATTTTCATATGAGTTTTTTATATCTATTTTACAACTTCAACATCAAGCATTAGTTTTTCTCCATTTATGCTTACTTCTGTGCATGTTTCTCTCTCTTTATTAAATATAATATTTTCTGTTAAAGTTTCTTTCTTGATTTCAGATTCAAATTTCTTTACAAGTTCTTCTAGCATTTCATTTTCAGATACATATAAGTTTATTTTATCTAATACTTCAAATCCTTTATCTTTTCTCATGTTTTGAACTTTTGATAAAATTTCTCTTACATATCCTTCTTCTTTTAGTTCAGGAGTTATAGTTGTATCTAATACTACACCAATTTCTCCTTCACCAGCAAATGCAAATCCTTCTTTTCCTTGCATTGTAACAAGTAAATTTTCAGAAGTTAATTCTATTTGTGTTCCATTAATATCTATATATTCTACTCCACCATTTTTTACTTTGTTTGCTAAATCCATTTGATTTAATTTTGAAATTGCTTCTCTTATTTTTGGTATTAATTTTCCATATTCTTTTCCTAATACTGGTAAATTTGGTTTTATTTCAAAATGAACATATTCATTCATGTTTGCACCTAAATCTACTTCTTTTACATTTAATTCTTCTTTTACTATATTTCCATAGTATTCAGGTAAAGTATCTACAGATATTAACATTTTTGAAAGTGGTTGTCTATTCTTAATATTTGCTGAATTTCTTGCACTTCTTCCTAATTTTACTAATGAATAAGCTAAATCCATTTCATTTTCAAGTTTTTTATCTATAGCTTTTTCATCAACTTCTGGCCATAAGCATAAATGAACACTTTCAGGTGCTTTTTCATCTAATCCTACAACTAAGTTTTGATAAATTTCATCTGTCATAAATGGTACAAATGGTGCTGATATTTTTATTAAATTTACTAATACTTTATATAATGTTGTATATGCTCCTATCTTATCATCTGTTAATTCTTCTCCCCAGAATCTCTCTCTGTTTGTACGAACATACCAGTTTGAAAGTTCATCTGTAAAGTCTTCTATTTGTAGAGCTGCACTTGTTATATCATATTTGTCTAATTTTTCTGCAACTTCTTTTATTAAAGTATTTAATTTTGATAATATCCATTTATCCATTATATTTTCTGATTTGAAATCAGCATATTTATTTGGATTGAATTGGTCTATTTCTGCATATAAAACATAGAATGAATATACATTCCATAATGTACTTAAAAATCCTCTTTGTGTTTCTTGTACATTGTTTAATCCTAATCTTGTTGGTAACCATGGTGCTGAACATGTATAGAAATGCCATCTTGTTGCATCTGCTCCTACTTGGTCTAACAATAACATTGGATCTACACCGTTTCCTTTAGATTTTGACATTTTTTGTCCTTTTTCATCTAAAACATGTCCTAATACTACACAGTTTTCATAAGGTGTTTTATCAAATAAACATGTTGATACTGCAAGTAATGTATAGAACCATCCTCTTGTTTGGTCAATTGCTTCTGAAATAAATTGTGCAGGGAAGTGTTTTTCAAATTCCTCTTTATTTTCAAATGGATAATGTAATTGTGCAAATGGCATTGATCCAGAATCAAACCAACAATCTATTACTTCTTTAAATCTTGTCATTGTTTTTCCACATTCTGGGCATTTTAAATGTACATTATCTATATATGGTTTATGTAATTCTATTTCATCTGGACAATCTATTGCTTTTTCTTTTAATTCAGCTATTGAACCTATACATTCTTCATGACCACATTCACATTTCCATACTGGTAATGGTGTTCCCCAATATCTGTCTCTTGAAATTCCCCAATCTATTACATTTTCAAGGAATTTTCCAAATCTTCCTGTTCTAATTGTATCTGGATACCAATTTATTTTATTATTGTTTGCAACTAATTCGTCTCTTAATTTTGTCATTGCAACAAACCAACTTTCTTTTGGATAATATAAAAGTGGTGTGTCACATCTCCAACAATGTGGATATGAATGTAAATGTTTTTCTTTCGCAAATAGTTTTCCATGTTCTGCAAGCCATTTACAAATATCTTCATTACAATCTCTTACAAATCTTCCTGCCCATGGTTCAACTTCTGGGACAAATTTTCCTGATTTATCTACTAGATTTACAAATGCTATTCCATTTTGTTTTGCAACTAAGCTATCATCTTCACCATAAGCTGGTGCTATATGTACAATTCCTGTACCATCTTCTATTGTTACATAATCTCCATGTATTACTTCAAATGCTTTTCCATCTACTTTTGCAAATGGCATTAATTGTTCATATTTTGTTCCTAATAATTCTGTTCCTTTGAATTCTTTAACTATTTCATAAGGTGTTTCTTTTAATACATTTGCAAGTAAATCTTTTGCTAATATATAATTTTCATATATTGGTTCATCATCTGTTCCAATATTTGCTTTTACTTCAACATATGTATATGCTTTGTTTACACATAGTGCTAAGTTTGATGGTAATGTCCATGGTGTTGTTGTCCATGCTAATATATATTTATCTTCTCCAACTACTTTGAATTTTGCAATACATGTTAAGTCTTTTACATCTTTATATCCTTGTGCAACTTCATGTGATGAAAGTGCTGTTCCACATCTTGGACAATATGGCATTACTTTATGTCCTTCATATAATAATCCTTTTTTCCACATTTCTTTTAATGCCCACCATACTGATTCTATATAATCATTATGGTATGTTACATAAGGATGTTCCATATCTACCCAGAATCCAACTTTATTTGTCATTTGTTCCCACATGTGTACATAAGTAAATACACTTTCTTTACATTGTTTTACGAATTTTTCTACTCCATATTCTTCTATTTGTTCTTTTCCTGATATTCCAAGTTTTTTCTCTATTTCAAGTTCTACTGGTAATCCATGTGTATCCCATCCAGCTTTTCTGTCTACATGATATCCTTTCATTACTTTGTATCTTGGTATAATATCTTTCATTACTCTTGTTTCGATGTGTCCAACATGTGGCTTTCCATTAGCTGTTGGAGGTCCATCATAAAATGTGAAATATCTTTGACCTTTGTTCATTTCAAAGTTCTTTTTTATTATGTTCTTTTGTTTCCACATTTCTGCTACTTCATTTTCCATTCCTACAAATCCATTTTTTAGTTCTACTTTTTTGTACATAATTTTTCCTCCTTTATTTATTTTTTACACTTTTAATATTTTGTAATTCAAATCTATACTTTTGTTTTATGTCTGGATATTTTTTATGATCTACTTCTGATAAGAACATATCCTTTGGACGTACCCATAATCCTCCATCTTCATATAACCTTCTATAAATGACCATTTCTTCTTGTGTTTCAGAATCTTTTGCAATTCCTTCAACTAAGTAGTAATCTCCTTTAAAGTGTTTATAAATTCCATTAATTTTTAGTTCTTGCATAATTTCCTCCTTTTTTTATAACAAGGTTTATTTTCCGCATTTTAATTAAAAATCAAAAAGTCCTAATATACATTTCTGTATATTAGGACGAATTTTCCGCGGTACCACCTATTTTAATATAATTAATTTATATTCTCTTATTTTTCTTTAACGCAGATATACGGCAAAGCTTACTCAAACTTATTCAGCTTTACAACTTAACTTAGGTGATAACAAATAATTTTTACTTTCAAACTTTCACCAATTGTTTGATTCTCTACTAAGATATTTTATTATTTGTCTTGTCCTTGTTATTGTTTTTTATTATTAATTTGGAAGTATTATATCACTTTTTTTCAACTTTGCAATAGTTTTTATTAATTTTATTCTCTTTCAAATCCTTTTGTATTTGGTACTACTCTTACTTCTTCTAATACTGTTGCACCTTTTACACTCAAATTACCTTTTTTTGGATTTTTTATACTTTCTCCTGTTTCAAGATTTCTTTCAAATTCAGCCATATTTTGGGCTGATTCTTTAAAAGCATTCATTTCTGCACCTTTAAAATATCCACTTTGTTCTAATGAAACTAAATATTCATTCCATTCTTTATTCTCTTCTATCTCTTCAAATCCAAATAATTGCATAAATAATTGTTTTATATTTCTTATTATATCTTTCATATTTTTATTCTAATTTCTTAGAATCTCCTCTCTTAAAAATTACTACGTAACATTATATCATAATATTAAAATAAAATCAAGTATTTTTACAGTATTTTACATAAATCAATATATTTTTCTATAAAAATAGAAGTAGAGCACCTACTAGGTGCCCTACTCCTGTCTAAGTTCTTTTTACTTAGTGTCTCTTTACACTATACACTGCCCTTCTTTTTTTGCTATGAAGATTTCTCAACCCACACTTTTTCTCGTGTAAGTTTTCTTTTTTAGGAGCTTTAACTTTGTAAAGTTTTGCTCCCATCAGTTTAAGAATTCCCCACTTGCTAATAGTAATCGTATGTCCGCTGAGTACTTCAACTCTCTTTCCGATTTTTTCTGCGACAATCTTGTCTTTTAACATGTACTGAGATTCAATTTGACCATGATTAATCATAATCGTATTGACAATTCCCAGATTTCTCAAAAGAGCAATTAATTCATCACTCTTAGCATGAGAGGAAAATTCTGTAGTTGTATATGTTTCAACCCAGATTTCATACACATCTTTTCCTATTTTGATCATTCCATCATCAGAATGTTGGATTTTATAACCAAGACTAGATGGTGAAACATATCCAGGAAAATAAAAGACAAAATCATCTCTTGAAATCAACTGTGGTACATAGATCCTGGCGGTACCGTGGTCTGCCATTCCAGATGTAGTCAAAATGATTTTCTGTTCATGTCCCATCGCAACTTCAGGCCGATTATATTTGTCAACAAATGTAACATTTTTCGGCATAAAGTCAATGTCTGTGTACTCTTGCATAGACTTCGTGAAAAATTGTGCAAGTGCACCATCAACATAAATGGGAATGTACCGTGGAATTCTTCCACAATCTTGCATCTTTTTAATTTCATACAAGAATGTTTGGGCTCTTTCCTGAGCAAATGTCATTTGAAGAATACTTTTCCCTCTTGCAATAATTTGAGAAATATCTTCTTCATAATGATATTCTACTTCAGAACTTTCCATATAGCCATAGGTAGACTCTATAACTATATCTTTAGGAAGTGCTTTTACCCACTCAGGCACATCTTTAATTTCACGCCATAGAGATTTCGCTTTATAATCTCCTGTAAACAGGAGATTCAACGTTTCCTCTCCATAATAACTGATTTGTACCAAAATCATTGCAGCACCAGGCAGATGTCCATTGTCTAAGAAAGTTGCTTTGATTCTTTCATCAAGGTAGATGGTTTCCTCATATTCACAACCTTCTGTTCTTGCCATTACTTCATCAATGTCTGATTCACTATACATGATTTTCAACTTTTTATTTCTAGCGTTGCTCATCATGATTTTGTAATCATCCATAAGGGAATAACGCATTACCTGCTTAGTAAAGTTCGTACAATAAATCTTTCCTTTAAAGCCCTCCTTTACCAATACAGGCAGTCGTCCATTATGATCTGCATGATTATGAGTAATCAATGCAAAACTAATTTTAGAACTGCAGAATGGTAACTGCTGATTGTTTAATTGTGTATATTCCGCTTCTTGGAACATCCCACAATCAATTACAAAATGCGTAACTTTTCCGTCAGGATAATGCACTTTTACAAAAAGGCAAGATCCAGTTACTTCAGGATGAAGTGCTGTTATTGTATAGTAAAACCCGCCTTTTGAAAAAGAACTCATAAAGTAATTTCACTCCTTTAATAATTATTTCGGAATTTTTAAGGGGTTTGCTGCTAATATTATACATTATCTTTTCGCATAAATCAACCATTTTTCGACATTTTTATAATTTATGTTTACTATAATATTCCACTTGTTGGAATATATGTTTTATTAGGTGGCAATACAAATATATTTTCTGGCATATCAACTTTTTTTACTTCTGTTACTTTTATTACAGGAATTTCTGAATTATGATATTTTCCCTTTGTAATCTCTCCAACAATTTCAATCCATTCATCATTTTCAAAGTTTTTTATTTCTTTGTTTTCACATAAAAATCCAACAACTACTGATTGATTGTTTTCAGTATTTATTAACATGTCTCTTCCTAATACAAATTGATTTTCATTAAAGTCTAATACTCTATAAACATATCCTGTAAACTTTATTTTTAAACCAATATATGAATCTAAATCATCATGTACTGCTTGTAATATATTTGTATATTCATCTGCATTAATTTCTTTTATTTCATTCTGTTCTATTTTATCTTTTACAAAAAATTTTCCACTTGAAAAAAATATTTTATATATACTAAATAAAAATACAATAAGCATAAATAATGATAATAATACAATGATAATCTTCAGTGCTTTTCCTCCATTTATTTTTATATTATATATATACATAAAAGCCCTCCACTTAAATTTATTTATTTAAGTTTATGAGCTTATTATAAAAAAAGAACATTTTTAGAAAAATCTATTATAAAATCCTTCATCAATTTCTTTTGCAAATATACTTTTTAATATTATTAGAACAATTGGGCCTACTAACATTCCCATTACACCTATTAATTTGAAGCCTGTATACATTGCAATTAGAGTAAATATTGGATGTATTCCAATTTTTCCACTTACTATTTTAGGTTCTAAAAATTGTCTTACAATTGACATTATAATCCACAAAACTATTATTGATATTCCTAACTTTAAGTCTCCATTTAATGCTGATATTATTGCCCATGGCACCATTACTGTTCCCGAACCTAATATTGGTAGTGCATCAACAAATCCAATTGCTAATGCTATTAATAATGGATACTTTATATCCATTCCTATTATTTTAAACAAATATAGTCCAATCACAGATATAATAAATGATATTAATATTAATGTTGCTTCTGCTTTTAAATATCCGCCTAAACTTAAAGTTATTTCTCTTATATGTTTTCCTAATTTTCGTACCCATTTTGGCGGCATATGATGTTCTAATAAATCTAACATATATATTTTATCTGTACACATAAAATATAATGACATTATTGTTATTACTACATATATTGCTATTGCTGGAATTGATGTTATTATTTCTATTAAATTTGTTAAAAATTGTGTCATCCAATTTGATAATTTTACTAATATTTCTTGTGATGTATTTTGAAACATATTTATAATATCTTTGGATACACTTAATTTTTCTATACTTAATTTACTTATACTTTCTTGAACTTGTGTATATGCTTTGTTTATATATAAGTTAAGCATTTGTAATAAATTAGTTGATTCTGATATTAGTGAAATTATTCCCCAGGTAACTGCCCCTATTATTATTGCAAATACTATTATAAATATTATTATAGAACTTGTCTTCCTGCTTAATTTAGTTTTATTCATAAAAAATCTTATAGATGGCTCTATAACAAGTGAAATTACAAATGCTATTAAAAATGGCATATAAAACATTGCTAACTTTATTCCTAAATATATTCCTAATATTATTAAAACTATATTTATTATTTTTCTTATTACTGTACAAATATAGTTTAAATCTTCTGACATTTTACCTCTTTTCTATGTACAGCAGTTCTTAATAGAACTGCTTTGCATTTATTAACGATTATTTTTATGTCCACAATCGCAAATTTCTTCAAATGTGTTGCTAAAGTTTTCTTTTCCTGTTTCTTGACTATATTTTGCTAAATCTCCTAATGTTAAAATTCCAACAACTTTATTATTATCTACAACAGGTATTCTTCTTATTTGATTTTCAGCCATTTTTTCTTCTGCATTTTTCACATCATCATCTTGATTACATGTGCAAACATTACATGTCATTATTTCACTTGCTGTTGTATCTTGTGCTTGTTTACCACATGCTACATTTCTTAATATAATGTCTCTATCTGTTATTAATCCTACTAAATAATTTGAACTATCACATACAGGAACACAACCTATTCTGTTTTTTTCCATTAATTTTGCTACTTCTGTTAGTTTTGTTTCAGGTTTTACACAACATACATCTCCACACATACATTCTTTAACTTTCATTTTTTTCACATTCCTTTCACTTTATTTTTGCATGTTGTACATGCTTTTATATATTGTAGTCAAAAAAATTTTAATTTATTCTTATTTTTAATTTTTTATAATATAAAAAGAGACTGATTTTCATCAGCCTCTCGCTTGGAATCAGTTGGGAATATCTACAGGAGTAACTTTGTTTCTGTCAGGTGTGGCACCATCCTGAAAATGCCACCATTCAGACTTCAAGCTCTTCATACCAACCTGTTTCATTACTCTTGCAAGATATCTTGCATTTTCACAAGCAGGTGCATCAACATTAACCCAATTATACTCAGCCGAGCGATAATCAAGGTTATGCATTGCCGCAGGCATATCCATGATATTGCCAGTTTTCAAATCACGCAAAGTGATATCAACTGCAATACCATAATTATGCGAACTTGCTTTCTGGGCTAAAAACCAGCTTTCGCCCAAAGTACCAAACCACTTCTTTTTAAAAGAAGAAGATTTAGTATTCAGATATGCTCTATAAGCACTCTGAAATTCCTTTGTAACCGAATATGGTCTATATGCATCATAGACCACAATGCACTTACCATCCTTTAAGAAAATTTCTTGTGCTTTTGCCAATTTCTTGGCAGCTGCAACTGTAAGCCATGCTTCAGTTCCATTTTCAGAGCCAGGTCTGTTATAAAACTTTTCGCCCCAAAGTCCTGGGATCTCTTCACCAGCCATTTGGAAAATAGCCTTGTCAGCCATTACCAAATTCACTTCAATGCTGGGAATATAATCCTTTACATTGATAAAAACTTCACTCGAATTAATCCAATAGTTTTCTCCATTTACCTCAATCGCAAACTGGCCATTTTCTTCACTCAGGATTGTGAAAATATTGTCCTCTGCTACCACAATGGTATTAATACCATTATTTGCAGGTGTTGCGTGAGTTGTCCGAATTTTGCATCCAACAAATTCCGTTCCTTCTGCATTTGCAGAAAGTACCATGATCATGACCATAATAATAGTCACAATCGCCATTGTTAATTTCTTCATTGCCATCCTCCTTGGCATAGAATCAAGTAAGAGCAACCACTCTTATTTTTCCTTGATTCTATATTACATCAATATATCTATATTATAACACTTTTTTTATAATAAAACAAGAAAAGCTAGCATCCTTGCTAGTTTTCCTGACTAATTAATATTCATATATATCATAATCTTGTTCATACATACTTCTATTAAATGGTGGTCTGCCAGGTCCTGGTCCCATTGGAGGACGAGGTGGTCTTCCCGGTCTTGGTGGAGGTGGTGGAACTGGTGGTCTTGGTGGTGCAGGCGGTCTTGGTCTAAATCCCGAATTATTTATTAATTCTCTTATTAGTAATATTTTTATTAAATCTTGTAATCCTTGATTTCTTATTCGCCTATCTTCTTTTTGTACACTTTCTTGTCTACTTAGACTAGTTTTGTTTTCTATAGGCTTTGAGTTTGTTTTTATATCAATACTTCTATTTTTGTTTTCACTTGTTCTATTTTCATTTAAACTATCATCTTCTATTGCATTATATATTTCATTTGTAAGTTCATCTACTAGATCACTGCTTAATGCTCTATTATTCTGTGAACATGCTTTTTTTACCATAGGATATACTAAATTATATATATCTGGATAACAACTTTCTAGTCTTGATGTTTCTAAACTGTTTTCAAATTGTTGTGGCATATTGAAATTAGAATAATTCATGTAATCATTATATTCTACATCATATGTATCTCTATATCTTATCGGCTCATATCCTAAAACATTTCTCATATATTCTTCATATACTGAACTCATATATATCACATTCCTTTCTGAAGTTATGATATATAATATGATTTATTTATTTATATGTTACAAAAAGAGGATACTATTTTGATAATAATATCCTCTTTTAAAAATTAATCTTTTAACAATTCATCCATAGAAACATTAAAAAATTGTGAAAATGCATAAAAATTATATAAACTTATTCCTCTCTGTCCACTTTCAAATTTACTATAAGATGTTCTATCCATACCTATTTCTTTTGCCAATTCCATTTTTGAAACTCCTGCTTCTTCTCTAACCCGCTTCATATTCTTTCTCATTGTTTCATACAGAGCTTCTAAGTCTTTCATTTTGTTTTCCTCCAATTTTATTATTATGAATTGTATTATAAGAATTAAACATTTATTTAATTCTCATCAGCTAATCAACATAAAATATAATATCACATATTTAATATTTTGTCAAAAAACTATTTTTCCTTTGTTGGAACTTTTATTACAACTTCAGTACCTTTTCCAACTTCACTTTTTATGTCAATACTGCCACCATTTCTATCTAATAAATCTTTAGCTATTGAAAGACCTAATCCTGTTCCACCCATTTCTCTACTACGAGCTTTATCAACACGATAAAATCTTTCAAAAATCCTGCTTAGATCTTCTTCTGGAATTCCAATTCCATTATCAAAAATTTTTATATATGCATCATTGTAAACAAATCCAACATATATTTTGATTTCTCCACCTTCTTTAGTATATTTTATACTATTTGTCATTATATTTAAAACAACTCTTTCAATATCGTCTTTATCTGCATAAACAAGTGGTACATCTGCTGTTACAAAACAATTTACATTATGATTTTTCCTTTTTATTTCTATTGCAAGCTTGTCCTGACATTTTTTAACAAGTTCGCCTAAATCAAATTGTTCTTTTTTTACAACATTTCTATTATTATCATTTTTGGATAATGTTAATAAATCTGTTACTAGTTTTGCCATTCTTCTAGCTTCTGATGCTATAACATTTAAGAATTTACTTTGCGTTTCTTTATCATATTCTTCTTCTAATAATGTATCTGCATATCCCATGATTGATGTTATTGGTGTTTTTAACTCATGTGATACATCTGCAATAAATTCTTTTCTCATATTATCTAGTTTTACATGTTCTGTTATATCTTGTAATACTGCTATAACTCCAACAGTTTTATCATTATCTTTTTTAAATGGTGCAAAATATACATTTAAGAATCTGTCATCAATACTTATTCTTTCTTCTGTATTTGTCCAGTTTTCAAGATATATTATTTTTTCTAGATTTATATGTAATCTTCCAAAAATATCTTCAAATGTAGTATCTTGTGGAGATATATTCATCATTTGCTTTGCTGCTGGGTTTATTAAAATAACGACACCATTTCTGTCAAATGCTATAATTCCATCTGTCATGTGTAAAAATACACTATTATTTATATCTAAATCATCATTTGTAACTCCTGAACCTTTTATTAGTCTTGTCTTTGGAAATAACATTTTTCTTTTTAAATACTTTTTCATTAAGATTTCACTTATAATTAGTATTATTATGTCTACAATAATCATTAATATTATAAATTTATAGTCTTCCAATTCTATTTTCCACCTTTTACTATTTTTTTAATCTCTGCATATATTTTTTCTTGTACATTTTTTACTGATTTAGTAGATGCTTTTTCTCCCATTTCTTTCATTTTTGCTTTGTTTGATGCTATTTCTATTATTTCTTTATTTAATATATCTTTTTCTAATTCATTATTTAGTATAATTTGTGCTGCACCTATTTTTTGTAATACTTCTGCATTTCTTAGTTGATGATCTTGGCTTACATTTGGAAGTGGTATTAATATTGATGGCTTTCCTAAATTTGATATTTCTGTTATTGTCATTGCACCACTTCTTGCTACTATTATATCTGATATATTCATTATTTCTTCCATATTATAAATATATGGAAGTATTTTTGCATTTTGTACTTTTTCTATGTCTATTGAAGATTTTTTTAATTCTTCTTTTACAATATCAAATTGTTTTGGTCCTGTTGCCCAAACTATTTGATATTTTTGATTTAATTTTTCTTTTAAAATTCCAACAACTGCTTCATTTATTTTTTGTGCCCCTTGACTTCCTCCAAATATTAAAACAATTGGTAATTTTTCAGACAATCCTAATTCATTTAGTATCTTGCTTTTTTGCTCACTTGAAAATTCTCTTTTTTGAATTTTTACTGGTGTTCCTGTAAAAACAATTTTTTTAGCACTATGTATTCTTTCTCTTGCTTCTTCAAATGATATTAATACTACATCTGCTTTTTTTGCAAGAAATTTTACTGCCTTTCCAGGAAAAGCATTACTTTCATGTAATGCTACTGGTATTTTTTCTTTTTTAGCAGCCCATACCACTGGTCCACAAATATATCCTCCTGCTCCTATTACTACGTCTGGTTTAAATTCTTTTATAATTTTTCTTGCTTTTGATGTTGCTTTTAATGTTGCACACATTTTTTTCATATTATCTATTGAAATTTTTTTACTTAATCCATATGCTTCAATTGTTTTTAATTCATATCCAGCTCGTGGAACTAAATCATTTTCTAGTCCTCTTGTTGTTCCAATAAAAATTATTTCTGAATCTTTTTCTTCTTCTTTTATTTTATTTGCTATCGCTAAACCTGGATTTATATGTCCACCTGTTCCAGCTGCTGCAACAATAACTCTCATTTTAATTTCCTCTTTTCTAAGTTGGTTATTCACTATTGTTTTGAACTAGCTCTCGAAATGCTCAGTAAAACTCCCATTTCACAAAGCAATAAAAATAAAGCTGTTCCTCCATAACTAAAGAATGGTAATTGCATTCCTGTTACTGGCATTGATGATGTAACTACTGCTATATTTATTATTACTTGCACTCCAACTAATGATGTTATTCCTATTGCAACTAAGCTTCCAAACATATCTGGTGCTTTCATTGCAATTAATACACCTCTCCAAATAAATATTGCAAATAATAAAAATACAACTAAACATCCTACAAATCCAAGTTCTTCTGCTAACACTGCAAAAATAAAGTCATTATGTGGTTCTGATAAATATAAATATTTTTGCTTGCTTTCTCCTAATCCTGCTCCAAATAATCCTCCTGAACCTATTGCATATAAACTGTTAATAATTTGCCATCCATCTCCAGTTGGATCTTTCCAAGGATCTGTAAATGTTATAACTCTAGTTACTATGTATTGAAATTTATTTCTAAACCATTCACTTGCCAGATATAATACTGTAGCAATTCCTCCACCAGCACATATTCCAACAAATCCTGTTGCTGCAAATTGCCAAAATTTACATCCTGCCATTATCATCATAATACAACATGTAATTATTATTACCATTGATGTACTAACATGTGGTTCTAATAGTAACAATAATATTATTGGAGCTAAAAGTGCTACATGAAGTACAAATCCTTTAAAATATTTTCCTAATGTCTCTCTATTTTTCACCAAAATTCCAGCATAGAATATTATCATTAAAATTTTTACTATTTCAGATGGCTGAAATGAAAGGCTTTTCGTTATTTCTATCCATCTTTTTGCACCATGACTTTCACTACCAAATGCCAATACTGCAACTAACAAGAGAATTGACACTCCATATGCAATCCAATAAAATCTCTGATATATTCTATAATCTATTTTTGAAATAAACCACATGGCTATAACTCCAGCAACTGCAAATATTAATTGTTTTTCAAAAAACTTATAACTATTTCCATACTTTTGTAATGATGATGGTGCACTTGCTGAAAGTACCATTATTAAACCTATAGAAAGCAATAGCAAAATTGTTATTAATAATGTGAAATCTATTTGATTATTTAAAAAACTTGAAAAGCCTTTTACTTCTTTTTTGTTTTTTTCTTTTCTTGCCATTATAGCATTTTTCCTTTCTTATGTTTAATATATTTTATATAATCTTTAGTCCTATTACACAAGCTATTAATGTTATTACACTAAATAACATTACAACTTGATTTTCTCTCCAACCTGATAGTTCAAAATGGTGATGAAGTGGTGCCATTTTGAATACTCTTTTTCCAGTTTTCTTAAATACTGCAACTTGAATTATTACTGATAATGTTTCAAGTACTGGTATAATAGCAATAATTAATAATAATAGAGGCATTTTTAAGTATAATGCTATTCCAGATACAACTCCCCCTAGAAATAGTGAACCTGTATCTCCCATAAATGCTTTTGCTGGATATATATTAAACATTAAAAATCCTAATGTTGCTCCTATTACAATTGCTCCAAATACTATTATTTCTTTTGTTCCAAACATTGTTGCTATAATTGTTAAACATGTAATTATTATTGTGCTAACACTTGATGATAATCCATCTATTCCGTCTGTTAAGTTTATTGCATTTGTTGTTGCAAGTGTTACTAAAATTGCAAATGGTATATATAACCATATTGGCATTATTACATATTTATTGGCAAATGGTATATATGTTTCTGTTCCTATCTTTAATCCCCATACTAAATATGATACAAATGCAATTGATATTATTAATAATCCTAACATTTTTAATTTTGGTTTTAAACCTTCTGTATTTTTTAATACTAATTTTTTATAATCATCTATAAATCCTATTATTCCGAATCCTGTTGTTAAACAAAGTATTGGAATTAAATTTTTTGCAAGTGATGCATCTTTTCCTTTATAATATACATATGCACAACATGTTGCAATTATTATCCCTAACATGATAATAATTCCACCCATTGTTGGTGTTCCTTGTTTTTTTAAATGTGATTGTGGTCCATCTGTTCTTTCTATTTGACCTACTTTTAGTTTTCTTAATATTGGTACTATTATTAATCCAAGCAGTACTGTTACTGCAAATGTTCCTAATAGCATTTTTGTTTGAAAATCCACTTTTATCAACCTTTCTTCTGTTTTATTTATCCTATAATTTCTTTTACTATTATTCTTTCGTCAAATGGATATTTTGTTCCATTTATTTCTTGATATGGTTCATGACCTTTTCCTGCAAGTACTATTATATCTAATTTGTTTGCCATTTCTATTGCTTCTTTTATTGCCTCTTTTCTGTCTACTACTACTTTATATTTTCCGTTTGTTTTTTTCATTCCTTCTTCAATTTCTTTTACTATTTCTTCAGGTTCTTCTGTACGAGGATTATCTGTTGTTATAAATGTAAAATCTGCTATTTTTCCTGATATTTCTCCCATTAATGGTCTTTTTCCTTTATCTCTGTCTCCTCCACATCCAAATACTGATATTACTCTTCCTCTTGTATAGCTTTTTACTGCTGATAATATATTTTGTAAGCTTTCTGGTGAATGTGCATAATCTATCATTATTGGTATTTCTTTTTTGTTTGGTACCATTTCAGATCTTCCTGGTACTTTTATTTCTGCTAATGCTTCTATTACTTTGTCTGATGCTATTCCTAATTTTTTTGCTACACATATTGCTGCAAGTGCATTATATACACTAAATCTTCCTGGAATATCTACTTTTACTCTTTCATTTCTGTCAGATACTTTTACTCTGAAATCCACATAGGAATTTGTTATTGTTATATCTTTTGCTAATACTTCACAATAATTGTCTATTCCATATGTCATTATTTTATTTTCTGGTAATAATCTTGGTATTTTTGATACTTGTAAATCATCAACATTTATTATTCCATTGTCACACATTTTGAATAGCTTTAATTTTGATTCAAAATAGTCTTTCATATCTGGGTGTTCTTTTTCACTGATATGATCTTCTGAGAAGTTTGTAAATACTACTATATCAAAATTGCATCCATCTACTCTATGTAGTTTTAAGCTTTGTGATGATACTTCCATTACTACATATTCAACACCTGCTTCTACCATTTGTGCAAATGTTTTTTGTAATTCTATACTTTCTGGTGTTGTTCTTGCACTTTCTGATATCATTTTTCCGTTTATATATGTTGCTATTGTTCCTATTAATCCAACTTTATGTTCTGATTTTTCTAATATTTCTTTAATCATATATGTTGTTGTTGTTTTTCCTTTTGTTCCTGTTACTCCTATTAATTTGAATTTTCTTGATGGATTTCCGTAGAAATTGCAACTACATATTGCTAATGCTTCTCTTGTGTCTCTTGCCATAATTATTGTTACATCTGCTGGTAATTTAATTTTTTTCAAATCACAGCCTTCTTGAACCATTACTACTTTTGCTCCAGCTTCTATTGCATTGTTTATATAGTCATGACCGTCTACACTATAGCCTTTTATTGCTATAAACATATATCCTTCTTTTATGTTTTTTGAGTTACTTTCTAGTCCTGTTATGTCTAAGTCAAGGTTTCCTTTTGCTTTTAGTCCTTCTAATCCTACTAATATTTTTTTTAATTCCATATTTGTCTCCTTTTGCCTACTCTTTTTTATAGGCTCTAATATAAGGGATTTTGTCAATTGCCATTAATCCCATTATCGCATACATTATATAACTATTTTTTTGTTTTGTATAGTGAATTCGAAAAAATCACTTAATAAATTTTATTAAGTGATTTTTTGTTTTATTCATTTGATTTAGTCTTTCTGTGTTATTTCTTGTTGTTTATGAATTAATTTATTTAAATCCTTCTGCGCTTCATCACATTCTTGTACTGTTGCTGTGTATGAGGCTTGTCCTATTGATTGACCTGTGATTTTCTTTTTGACACCATATTCTTCTATTATTCTTTCATATCTTTCTACTAGTGCTATTTCTCCTTCTCTCATTCCGTATTCTTGTTTTATTTCTTCTCGACTTAGTCCTTTCTCTTTTCCTTCTTGATAATTTTTCCAGATAGTACTTTGTTTAAATTTGATTAAAGCTTGTCCTAATCCTAACTCTCTTTCTTCTTTTGCTGTCTTTATTCCTTTTATACTTGACCTTGGAGTCCTTCTACTATATTCTGGCTTTCCTTCAAATTGCTCTTTACACCATTTTTCTATTTTTATTATATTATCCGCCTGAATATTTAAGTCGCCATAATTATATTCTTCTATTGCGCTTTCATATCTTTCTACTAGTGCTATTTCTCCTTCTCTCATTCCGTATTCTTGTTTTATTTCTTCTCGACTTAGTC